>CANPDU010000029.1 GCA_947573135.1 uncultured Bacteroidales bacterium
CAACGACCCTCTGATTAACAGTCAGATGCTCTAACCGACTGAGCTATTGAAGCGTGTTTTGATACCCCCTCTGAGGTTTTGCAGTGCAAAATTAGATCGAAATTTCGACATATGCAACATCTTTCACAAATTTCTTTCAAAAAACTGAGAAATTGAGGATAATGTTATCGCAGTCTGAAGCGGGTGAATTATTTTATATTGGGTGAAAAAATCTTTTTTTTGCGGTCGTGCGTTATGTTAATTGAGAATGATTGATTAATTTCGCTCTTCGGTTTGTGGCCGCACTGACGGCCAACGCCGAAAAGAAACGTTTCACGCAACAATTAGCCCGTATATGAAAAAGATACTGATTGTCATCGCATCATGTCTGTTGATTATAATAAGCTCAGGCGCCAAGTCGTCGATAACACGCAGCAGCAAGGCTGACATATCTCGCAATCTCCAGATATTCAACGCTATCTACAAGGAACTTCAGACGCAGTATGTCGACACGATCGATGCCGATGCCACGATGCAGACGGCTATCCGCGCCATGCTCTCGACGATTGATCCGTACACGGAATATTATCCGGCTGACAATCAGGATGAGATCACATCGATATCGGCCGGCCAGTATGCCGGCATAGGTTCGGTGATCATGAAGCGCGACAATGAAGTGATCATCCACCGTCCGCAGTGGGACACTCCCTCGCGCCGGGCCGGGGTGCGTCATGGTGATGTTATCCTTGCGGTCGACGACTGGACCGTTCCGGCCGACGCCGATGTCAGCGAGGTGAGCAAGCGTCTGCGCGGACAGGCCGGCACACACGTCAAGGTCTACGTGCGCCGTCCGTATGCCGAGGACTCGCTGTTGAGTTTCGACATTGTGCGCGGAGCGATAAAGGTCGATCCTATGCCGTGGTACGGTATGCTCGCCGACAGCATCGGCTTTATACGTCTTACGACATTCAACGAAAACAGCGCCGAGGCTGTCAGGGATGCAGTGCTGTCGCTCAAGACTCACCCCGGTCTGAAGGGCATCATTCTTGATCTGCGTGACAACGGCGGCGGCCTGCTTGAGAGTGCCGTGCAGATTGTCGGAAATTTTGTTGACAAGGGCACGGAAATAGTCAGAACGAAATACAGTGACTCGACCAATGTGAAGATCTATCGCACACCCAAGAAGCCTATCGACACCAAGATCCCGCTTGCGGTGCTTATCAACGACGGGACCGCCTCGGCCGCCGAAATCGTGTCAGGTTCGCTTCAGGATCTTGACCGCGCTGTTGTCATCGGGCAGCGTTCATTTGGAAAGGGTCTGGTGCAGAACACGCGTCCGATACCTTATGACGGGTTGTTCAAGGTGACAGTCGCACGCTATTACATACCAAGCGGACGTCTGATCCAGGCTATAGATTACAGTCATCGCGACGAGAACGGGCGCGTGACCCGTATTCCCGACAGTCTGACCAATGTGTTTCATACACGGCTCGGCCGCGAGGTGCGCGACGGAGGGGGCATCACTCCCGACATTAAAGTGGATGTGCTCGAAGGTAACCGTCTGCTCTATAATATTGTAGGAGACTTTTGGTCGTTTGACTTTGCCAATCGTTATGCTTCGCTTCATGACAGCGCTTCGGTCGGCGGTCCTGATGAGTTCGAGATAAGCGACACGATATTCGATGAATTCAAAAAATTTATTGATCCAAACAAATTCAAGTATGATCGTCTTTGCGAAAACGGCATCAAATATCTCCGCGAGGCCGCCGAAAGTGAAGGCTATATGAACGACAGTGTAGCGGCCGAGTTCCGGCGTCTTGAGTCAATGCTTAAGCATGATCTCAATCATGATCTCGACCATAACCGCAAAGCTATAACCGAGATACTTTCATCTGAAATAGCCGACCGTTATTATTCGGATGCCGATCTGACGCGTATGTCTGTCAGTCGGGGCGACGCAGAGGTCGACTCGGCAAAAGCGGTTCTCTCTGACCGGGCGCGATATAAATCGATTCTGAAACAGAAATGACACTCGACGATCTCAGCAAACTATTTCTGACACAGGCGAGAGAAAAGGCTCTCGCATCATTGAGCCGCAACAGGCGCGCGACACTTTACGGTCTGGCCGGGTCGTCAGTGGCGATGGCTCTCAGTTCCATAAAACCGTCGGACAAAGCGCCGGTGCTTGTGATCGGCGATTCGCCCGACGACGCAGGTTATCTTTATTTCGATCTTTCACGTCTTGTTGGCGATGATGCGGTCGCCGTGTTACCCTCGGGTTATAAGCGCGACATAAAATATGGTCAGGCCGACGAACCGGCGAGAGTGCTGCGCACGGAAACGCTGAACCGTATCGCCGACAGCCGCGGGTTGCGTTTTATCGTCACGTCGCCCGAAGCACTGGCCGAAAAGGTGGCCACGCGCAAATCGATCAGCGAGCATACGCTGCATTTCGCGCGCGGTGCGTCCTATGACATGGCTGAAGCGGAAAAATGGTTGCGCGACAACGGTTTTACAGAGGTTGACTATGTCTATGAACCGGGCCATTTCGCTATACGAGGATCAATACTCGATATCTTCGGATATTCCAACGAATTGCCCTACCGTGTTGACTTTTTCGGTGATGAAATTGATTCGATCCGGTCATTCAACGTCGAGACCCAGCTGTCGGAAGAGCGTCTCGACGAGATTGCGGTGACATCTAATGTCGCTCTGCTCGCGTCAGGTCAGTCGCTGCTCGATTATGTTTCGCCGTCGACGATGATAGCGGTGCGTGATCTTTCATACACGATCGAACGTGTTCGGGCAATAGCGGCATCTGAATTTTCGCAGAGCGCAATGATAGCCGATGAAGGCGACTCTCATGCCATGGATCAGGTCATAGATCCGGAAGAATTTGCGAAACATATCATGCAGTTCAGACTGCGTGAGTTTACTGCTTCGTCGACGATAGAAGGCTCGGCCGCTGCGGCCCTTGACTT
The DNA here is from genome assembly GCA_947573135.1 of uncultured Bacteroidales bacterium. Lineage (GTDB taxonomy): Bacteria > Bacteroidota > Bacteroidia > Bacteroidales > Muribaculaceae > CAG-873. The sequence goes on from CANPDU010000029.1 coordinate 2,961, forward strand.
CAACTGCTCTCCACAGGGAGTCTATCATAAGAATTTCGATCTCATCAGCGAATCGTTCAGCCGTCTCAGTAATGAAGGATACACAATATATATATTAAGCGACAACGAAAAACAGTTTGATCGTCTGCACTCTATTTTTGAGGACCGTGGTGATAAAATCGCCTTCACGCCGGTCAACGCAACTCTCCATGAGGGATTTGTCGATCACATCGCAAAAATATGCGTGTTTACCGATCATCAGATTTTCGACCGTTTTCATAAATATACTCTCAAAAGTGACCGCGCCCGCTCGGGCAAACTTGCACTGTCGCTTAAAGAACTGAGTCAGATCGAAGTAGGAGATTATATTGTACATGTTGATCACGGTGTCGGCACATTTGCAGGATTGTTGCGTACTGACGTAGGCGGCCGCACTCAGGAGATGATCAAACTTGTCTACAAGAACAATGATATAATCTTTGTGTCGATCCATGCTCTGCACAAACTGGCCAAATACCGCGGCAAAGAGGGGGTGCCACCAAAGATCGACCGCATCGGTTCGGGCGCGTGGAACAAGGTGAAGGAACGCACCAAATCGAAACTCAAAGACATAGCGCGCGATCTCATCAGGCTCTATGCCGCCCGAAAGGAAGAGAAGGGCCACGCCTTTGCCCCCGACAGTTATCTGCAGCAAGAGCTTGAGGCGTCGTTTATCTATGAGGATACTCCTGACCAGCTTACAGCCACTCAGGCCGTCAAGGCAGATATGGAGAGCCCCCGGCCTATGGACCGTCTGATATGCGGAGATGTCGGTTTCGGCAAAACCGAGGTCGCTATCCGCGCGGCGTTCAAGGCGGCAGTCGACGGCAAACAGGTCGCTGTTCTGGTGCCGACGACAGTACTCGCCTATCAGCATTACAACACATTCAGCGAACGTCTCAAAGAGTTCCCGGTGAGAGTCGACTATCTGTCGCGTGCGCGTTCGCCCAAGCAGGTCAAGGAGATTCTCGCGGATCTCGAGGCCGGAAAAATCGATATAATTATCGGCACACACAAACTGATCGGAAAAAGTGTGAAATTCAAAGATCTCGGCCTGCTTGTCATCGACGAGGAACAGAAGTTTGGTGTGGCGGTCAAAGAAAAGCTCAAACAGATGAAGGTCAACATCGACACCCTCACCATGAGTGCCACTCCGATACCGCGCACGCTCCAGTTCTCACTGATGGGCGCCCGCGACCTCTCGGCTATCAACACTCCGCCGGCCAACCGTTATCCGATTGTCACCTCCGTGACTGCGTTGAGTGACGACATCATAAGCGAGGCGATCAACTTCGAGCTGTCGCGCAACGGCCAGGTGTTCTTCATCAACAACCGCATCGAGGGGCTGCTCGATCTCGAAGCCATGATCAGGCGTCTTGTTCCCGACGCGCGCACGGTGATAGCCCACGGCCAGATGCCTCCCGAAAAACTCGAGAAGGCGATAGTTGACTTTGCAGCTCACGATTACGATGTGCTTCTGGCCACGACTATCGTGGAGAGCGGTATAGATATGCCCAATGTCAATACAATCATAATCAACAACGCACAGAATTTCGGCCTCAGCGAGCTGCATCAGCTGAGGGGCAGGGTGGGGCGCAGTTCGCGCAAAGCGTTCTGCTATCTGCTTGTGCCGCCTCAGATCCCGTTGTCGCCTGTCGCGCGTCGCCGTCTTCAGGCTATCGAAAGTTTTTCGGATCTCGGCGCCGGAATTCACATCGCCATGCAGGATCTCGACATCCGCGGAGCCGGCAATCTGCTCGGTGCGGAGCAGAGCGGCTTTATTGCAGATCTTGGCTATGAAACGTATCAGAAGATACTTAAAGAGGCAGTAACGGAGCTGCGTACCGAGGAATTCGGCGGTGTGCTGACAGCAGACGTCAATACAGTTCCGCAAGACGATGCCGAGACGGAGTATGTTGCTGATTGTGTGATAGAAAGCGATCTCGAATTGCTTTTACCGGCGTGGTATGTCCCTCAGGAAAGTGAACGTATCGCACTCTATCAGGAGCTCGACAGCATAGAGCGAGAGCTTGATCTTCAGGCATTCAGATCGCGGCTTGAAGACCGTTTCGGCAAGGTGCCGCGAGAGACGGTCGAACTGCTGCGCATACCGCGTCTGCGCCGACTGGCTCGCCGACTGGGCGTCGAGAAGGTTGTCATAAAGCAGTCGACAATGTATCTTTATTTTGTAGGCGACAACAATGTGGCTTACTATCAGTCACCTATGTTCGGACGCCTGCTCAATTATCTTCAGCAGAACCCGCGGCGTGTCAAAATACGTGAGCGCAACGGTCGCCGCAGTTTCGCTATCTCAGATGTCGAGACGGTCGAGTCGGCTGTAGATATACTCCAGTCTGTCATTGCTCTCGATGCGATCTGACAGCAGAGTTGTATGAGCCGCGTCTTAAAGAAACTGTAGTGGCATAAAATCACTGTTGCGGCGGAAAATATAGCAAATAATTTGTGGATAATGTTTAAATGTGTATATTTGCACAATTTAAACATTATTTCATATCATTAGCGCGGAAAGATGACTGCGTGCTTATGATAATATTATTCACATTAGTCATCCGGATTTATTTATGTTACCAATAATCAGCAAACGGATTGTGACAGGTTTAGCCTATGGTCTGCTTGCCGTTTTCGGTTCGTATGCAAAAAACGGAGCTCCGCATTCGCTTGTTGTAGAACCTAACTACACAGATGTGAAGCTTACCTGGTGTGCGCCTGAGGCAAGCAAAGAACTTAAGTGGCATTCCGGCCGGGATTACAACGGAGATACCGCTCCATCATCTGACGGACAGAAAATGACAAAGACGTATGTTGCGGCGAAGTTTGATGCCAATGATCTCAAGAATTATGTGGGAGAAAAGGTGGAGGCTATTACATACTTCCAGTATCGGCCGGTCTACAAGGCAACTGTGATGGTTTATGAAAACGGAGTTGTTGTATCTGAGGCTTTGGCAGATCCATCGCTGTATGTCAAGAACACTCCGGTTAAAGTGTCGCTTCCTCAGGCGATAGAGATTAAATCCGGCGCCGAGTACATGTTTGCAGTTTGTTTCGAAGCCGGAAACAATATGGATTTTGTGGCCATCAAGGACGAGGCCAGTAATGCCCCGGGTAAAGGAGATTTGATTTCTGCCGACGGCATAAAATGGTTGTCGACAGGGGGCGGGGAGTATCTGATTACTGCCAATCTGATCAATGATATCGACGAAACACCACAAGGTTATAACGTGTATCGTGATGGTGTCAGAATCAACGACAATCTTGTCGAAGATACATCTCTGACTCTTGACGGACAACCTGCAGGCTCCGTTTCGTATGCCGTATCGGCAGTATATGCTGACGGCGAATATAAATCCAATGCAGAAGAAGTGGTACTTGTGGCATATGCGTCATTGCTGCCTTCGCCGGCTTCGGTTTCTGCTTCAGTCAACGAACTTGACGTCAGGCTTGACTGGGTTGAACCTCGTCTCGGGGGCGAAGAACTGACATGGACCGATAAAACCAAAGGCATTTCGATCGGCGGCACGGCGTCAAGTAATACAAAAGTATGGGTGCGCAATCAATTTGATGCCTCTGATTTGATTGCATTTCGCGGAGGCAAGATCTCGGCTATAAATTTCATGTTCAATGAAGAGGTGATCTCGGGAGTTACTCTGTTTGTCATTAAGGACGGTGTCATAGATCATTTCGAGGATGTCGCAAGTGAAAAAGTCTCTTCAATAAAAGCCGGTGAATGGACAAAATTCGAACTGACTGAGCCATATAAATTTGAAAACGGCCACGACTATGCCTATGGTATGTACGTCCTTCATACACCTAAAGCACATCCTATAAGTGTCGATAATTCGGCGACTGTCGATGTCAAAGGCAACAGCTTCTCTGTGTCATCTCCCAATTCGAAAGACTTCGCGGCCTCAAAACCGTCATGGAAGACACTCAAGTCTGGCGGAATGGAAGGTAACTGGCTTATGACTGCCGATATTATTGATGCACCCGCAGCCATAACGGCACCGGCATATGACATCTATCGCGACGGACAGCTGGTGAAATCAGGCATAAGCGGCTTGTCATACGAAGAGACGGTCGTAGATCTGGGCGATTATACATATACGGTGGTTTCTCGTTCGGGTGATAATGTATCTCTCCCGTCGGAGTGTACGGTCAGAGTCAAACTGCCTTCAGCATATACCGCTCCGCTGATAGAGAACGCTTCGTTTGACCCTGAAACAAAGCAGCTTGACATTAAATGGAATATGGACAAGGAGATTTCCCATTGCGGAGAGGCCGCATATATGGCAGGTTTCGAAGAGGAAATGGCTTTGATGTGGGGGACACAGTTCACAGCGGCAGAGCTTTCTGCATATAAAGGCTATTCGATCAAGAAACTGAAATTTGCGATAGGAGACGATATCGGCGATTTTTCTGTCGGAGTATACACTACTAAGGGGGTCGCTCTCTCAAAAATAGACATTCCGGCAGGGTCAGTGCAAGCTCAGACAACATATACTGTCACTTTGCCCGAGGCTGTGGAGATCACAGGAGAGCAGGATCTGATATTTGCTTATGCCGGAACCATTCCGGCTGAAAAAGCTGCTATAATTCTCGATGAGGGACCTATAGTTGATGGCGGTGCCAAGGTCAGCCTGACCGGCGGACTGAATTGGCTGAACCTGTCAACTCTTAATCCGGCATATGCTCAGTACAATGTGTTTATTTCAGCCATGGCGTCAGAAACGTTTGATCCGTCACCCGTTGCCAAACTTATTGAGACCGGCGCAGTTACTGCTTCTGCGTCGAGTGTAGTTAAGGCTGATAAGATTTATGGAGTGGATGGCACTGAGCAGACGGCGGCTAAGGTTCCGGCTTCGCGTTCGTCACTCCCGTCGGTGAAGTGTTTCAATATTTATTGTAACGGAGAGAAGATAGCGGAGACTGATGATATGGAATATAAGGAAACTATCAAGCGGTTCGCATCATTTACTTATTACGTTACGACCGTTTTTGCCAATGGTTGGGAGTCAGCGCCGTCAGAAAGTGTGCCTTTCACTAACCGTATTGTTCAGAAATCTGTCGCGCCGTATGGCCTTACCGGAGAAAAATTCGGAAGCGATCTTGTTCTGCAGTGGCAGTCTCCTGATAAATCATCGGTTCTCGGTTATGTGCCTGACGGAGCCGAGATGAAAGCGCTTCGTATGACTGGCGGATCGTCGATTACATCATATTGTGCGTCAAAATTCCCGGCTGCTGATCTCTCTGATAATGTAGGCAATGTGATATCCCATATTCAGTTCGGCTGCGGATCGACAGAGATAAACTCGGCTGCTGTTATAGTGATGTATGGCGAAAATATAGTTTACACACAGACTGTTCCTGTGTCAGCTTTAATAAAAGGAGTCAATGACGTACGTCTTAATGAACCGGTCGAAATCCCGGCTAATACAGATGTGTGCGTCGGATTTATCATGTCATATAAATCATCCACGCCGCATCCTCTCGGATGCTTCGAGTGTGATGAGCACACAGATCTGGGTGATTTGATTTCTTCAAGCGGTTCAAGCGGATACTGGTATTCATTACATACTAAGTTTAAATCCAATTACTGCTGGTATATAAAGGCTGTTCTATCGACTGCAGATTCGGATCTTCCTGCTAAGGTGGCGTCAAGAAGCGGATCAGAAAATTCGATTAGCTATAACGTTTACGTTGACGGAGTGCTTGTCGGTAATGTAGCCGAAACAACGTTTACTGTTAAAAATGCCGCGGAGGGCAAATATTACGTTACTGCGGTAAATGGTGACGAGGAATCCGGTGAATCCAACGCTGTCTTCTATGGTGAGGTTTCCGGTATTGAGGATGTAAATTCGGACGACTTTGCAATAGCATTTGATCGCGAGTCATCTATGATTGTGATCGGTGCCGAAGCGTATATCGAGGTTTATTCCATGAGTGGCTCACTTGTGGCTTCATCTATCGGCTCCTCTCTTTCAATCGCAGAACTTGCAAACGGGGTTTACACCGTCAAGGTTTCAGACGGAAGCAGAATAATTGTAAAAAAGATCGTGAAGTAAACTTAACTGACAATATGTAATTCCTGATAATGCCGGGGTAGCCGTATTGTAATGGCTGTCCCGGCATTTATTATGTATGACATTAAAAACATTAGATCGTGATCCGTAAGCAAGGTCAGACTACAGCAAAAATCGTTGTAAGATAAAAGACCTATATTATATCTACTGCGGTTGTCGTCATAGTTGGCGGCAGCCGCAGTTTTTATCAGATTATTTCGTTTGGCGTCAAAAAACATGACGAAAATGTTAAATCGTGGCGAATCGTCAGCCCATAAAGGAAAAAGGTAACCGTGCCGAATGCTTAATTCATAAATTTTTATTAAGTTTGTGACTTAAATCATTAAATATCTACCTTATTTCTAAAAATAAATCAATTAGATGTCACGACTATTTAAATTTATGTCCTCGAGTTTGCTTAAGGCAATCCTGTTAGTGGCCACAGTCGTTTCGGCCCAGTCATGTTCTGTGTCGACGCGAGATGTCGATGTATTGATAATCGGCGGTGGCGCGAGCGGTGTGGCAGCCGGAGTTCAGGCGTCGCGTATGGGGGCGAGCTCCTTGATTGTCGAACCCACAACCTGGCTCGGCGGTATGCTTACTTCGGCAGGTGTGAGCGCCGTAGACGGCAACTATCGTATGCCGGCAGGCTTCTTTGGCGAGTTCAGAGAGAAACTGGCAGAGCATTATGGCGGCCTCGATTCCCTAAAGACCGGCTGGGTGAGCAATGTGCTTTTCGAGCCGTCGGTCGGCAACCGTATATTCCATGAGCTTGCCGAGGCAGAGCCCAATCTGTCGCTCGTCTTCGAGGCCGGGCCGACAGATGTAAAGCAGAATGATGACGGCAGCTGGACAGTGGCATTTGTCAGCGACAACGGAGATAAATTTAAAGTTCATGCACGGATGCTCATTGACGGCACGGAACTCGGCGACATCGCAAAACAGGCAGGCGTCGGCTATGATCTCGGCATGGAAGCGCGCTCAGTGACAGGCGAGGATATCGCACCCGACTCGGCGCGCAACATCATTCAGGACATGACCATGGTGGCCATACTCAAAGACTATGGCCGCGACGTCACAATGGCTGAGCCCGACGACTATGACCCGGGCGAATTTGCATGTACCTGTCAGAACGCCCTGTGTACAGACAGCACTGACATCGGTCAGAACTACACTCCGTCGTATATGATGGCCTATGGCAAACTGCCCAACGGCAAATATATGATCAACTGGCCTGTCGACGGCAACGATATCTATCTCAACATCGTCGAGATGACCCCTGAAGAGCGTGAAGAGGCTCTGAAAGAGGCGAAAGCAAAGACAATGCGCTATGTCTATTTCCTTCAGCATGAACTCGGCATGAATAATCTCGGCCTGGCCGACGACGAATTCCCGACTGCCGACAGACTGCCGTTCATGCCGTATCACCGCGAGTCGCGCCGTATCCATGGACTGACACGCTTTACACTCAACCATATAACCAAACCCTATGACACGGCTGATCCGCTCTATCGCACGGCTATAGCCGTAGGCGACTATCCGGTCGACCATCACCACAAAGCCTACAACGGATTAGATACGCTTCCAAAGATAGGTTTTTATCCCATTCCTTCCTATGGTCTGCCAATGGGGGTTCTGATCCCTGAAGATGTCGACAACATTCTTGTAACCGAAAAATCGATTTCGTCATCTAACATCACCAATGGTTCGACCCGTCTGCAGCCGGTTGTGGTGCAGATCGGCCAGGCTGCCGGAGCTATCGCGGCCATCGCTGCGATCGACGGTGTCAAACCGTCGGAAGTCAGTGTGCGCAAGGTTCAGAAAGCGATACTCGATGCCGGGGGCTATATCATGCCGTTCCTTGACGTAGACAAGGCCGACAAGCGCTTCATGCCATATCAGCGCATCGGAGCTTCAGGCATCCTGCGCGGCGAAGGCCGTAATGTCGGCTGGAGCAACCAGACGTGGCTGCGCGCCGACGAACCGCTGCTCTTAGGCGAGATGTTTGACTTCTTTGACTTTTATGGTATAGAAGTCGAGCCGATTGAGGCCGACGCTCTGACACAGCCCGTATCCTATAGTGCAGCTATGCACTTTGTCGCTGATGTAACCGATCAAGATGCCGACGGTAATAAAGCGCTTGCTAAATATGGTATTGCGCCAAAAGCAGATAATGATCAGATCACACGCGGCGAGTTTGCGCTTATTGTCGACGCACTCCGTGATCCGTTCTCGCGGGAGGTAGATATCAAAGGAAATTTCATCACCGAATAATAAACCATTTAAATAATTCTTTTTTTTAAGTTATGTTATCAAAGTTCCGCAAACAGTCAGGTCTGTTAATCCTTGCTGCCGCAGCAGCGATTGTCACCGGCGCAGTGATCAGTGCTTGTTCAGGAGCAAAAGCTCAGAATGAAGAGAAGCCAAAATATATCTGGATGGCCGGCGACGCCAATTTCGATCGTTTCTCCACTAAAGATTCAATAACTTATTATCTCGAAAAAGCAAAAGAGACAGGTTTCAACAATATTGTCATCGATGTCAAGCCTATTGACGGCAAAGTGTTGTATAAGAGTAAAATCGCGCCTGAGCAGACTTGTGCCGACACTCTCGTTGTCGACCGTGACTGGGATATGCTGCAGTATGTTGTCGAGGAGGGCCACCGTCTCGGACTCAAGGTGACTGCCACTGCCTGCGTGTTCCCAATCGGCTCGCCTTACCATTATAAGGGCGTCTGCTACGAGGACAGCACATTCGACGGAAGCACATGTATCGAATACCGTCCTGACGGCACGATGGGCGACATACGCGAAAACCGCTCAAAAGTCGGCGCATTCCTCAACCCTGTGCGTCAGGACTCGCGTGACTATGCGATGAGTGTCCTTTGTGAAATCGTCAGCAACTATGATATCGACGGTCTTGCGCTCGACTATTGCCGCTTCCCCGATATGGAGAGCGACTTCTCGCCCGAGAGCCGTCAGGCATTTGAGAAATATCTCGGCGCTCAGATTGAAAACTGGCCGGCCGACATATTCACTTATGACGAAAAAGGCGAACGTGTCCCGGGCAAATATTACAATGAATGGCTGGCTTTCCGTGCAGGCGTGATCAGCGACTTTATCCATGAGGTGAGCGATACGATCCGCACAATCCGTCCCGGCATCGAACTTAACTACTGGGCTGCATCGTGGATTCACGCCATCGAGAAAAACGGTCAGAACTGGGCCAGCCCACGCAGCGAATGGTGCAAAAAATATCCTTATGGCAGCGATGAATATCAGAAAACCGGTTTTGCTCCCGCTCTTGATAATTTTATCGTAGGCGCATATCTTGAGCGTGTCTACGGTCCCGAAGACAACGAATCTGTCGAATATGCTCTTAACCGTGCCGATTCAATCATCATGGGTGACTGCCATGTCATCGGTTCGATACAGTCACTCAATCATTCGGCCGATTCTGAGGATCCCCACAACCTTGTTAATGCTGTCAAGTGCTGTCTCGAAAAGAGCGAAGGTCTGATGGTGTTTGACATAGTGCATATCATCAACCGCAATCAGTGGGATCAGATCAAGCAAGGCATCGATGAATATGAGGCAAATGCCGATGCGAAATAAAATAATCTATGTAAATTTTTAACCTAAAACCTGATAAAATGAATATTAAAAACTATCTGTGGGCTTTTGCCGCCGCACTTACTGTAGGACTGTCATCGTGTTCTGACGACGAACCAAATGCCGGAAATGACGTCCCCGAACCCCCGAAACCCGGCGAAAACACACCCACAGAAGTAGCGATAAAACCTAAGGCAATGTGGATCGACTGTGAGGCTAATTTCACGCGCCTGTCGACCAAAGCCGGCATAGATGCCGAACTTCAGAAAATCAAGCTTGCCGGTCTGAATATGATTTATCTTGACGTCAAGACCGCCAACGGCTATGCACTTTACAAGAGTGACATTCTGCCGTACTGCAACACATTCGGTGCTCATACAGTCCAGCGCGACTACGACGATTACCTCGGTTACTTTCTGGAAAAGTGCGAGGAGCTCGACATCGATGTCGTCGCCTCAATGGTAGCACTCGGCTTCGGCTATCATACGCGCGGCGTTGAACAGGGGCTTGTCTATGATCAGTGGGACAAGTGGGGCGACATGCTTCAGGAACGCAGCGACAACTCTGACCCGACCAAAGTCGTCAAGATAACCGAGGATGTCACGCAACCGATTGTAATGCTATCGCCTTGTCACAAAGAAGTGCAGGATTTTGTAGTTTCGCTTGCCCGTGAACTTGTGGTAAAATATCCAAAACTCAAAGGTATCAGCCTCGATTATCTGCGCTATAACAACAATGACGGCGGATGGTATGGCATGGGAGACGCCGACCTTAACGCTTATGCAGAGTACTGGGACGAGCCGAAGCCTGAACGCACAGATATCGTCACCGCTACCGGCGGTGTCGGCCCTAAATTTGCAAAATGGCTCGAATACCGCTCGATGAATGTCACGAATCTTATAACTAAGATCCGTAAGGCTGTCAAGGAAGTTAACCCTGACTGCGAGATACACCTTTGGGCTTCGGCTCACTGGGAGTCGCGTTACGCCGTCGGTCAAAACTGGGCAAGCAAGAATTATAAGCCCAACGGATTTATGTATACCGATACATACAGCAAGACAGGTTTTGCCGATCAGCTCGATGTTTTCATCACCGGCGCATACTCTGAGGCCGTATGGATCAAGGATAATCCGACTTCTGTCTGGTCTGTCGAAAACTTCTGCAAGACATGGAACACTTATATCATGGACGAATGCAAGTGCTACGGCTCTATTGCGGCTTATGCGCTTACGCCCGATCAGATTCCCGATGCGACTTATCTGTGTCTGAAACATACCGACGGATATATGACGTTTGAACTTTCTCATATCAATGCCGGAAATAAATGGACGGCGACCCATAAGGGTATAAACAGATATGAGAAGGCCGGACAATGATCCTTAATATTAACCGTGATGAGATCTAAGTTTTTTAAATACATATTTGCCGCTGCCGCTATGACTTTTGCTGCATGCGGCGGCGGTTCCGACGAACCGTTGCCCGACGATCCGGAGCCCGTGCCCCCGGTGCCCGGCGGCGACACTCCGACTGAGACTGTCGTCAAGACTAAAGCTATGTGGATTGATTGTCAGGCTAATTTCGACGTGCTGTCGAAGAAAGCCGGCATTGATTCCGAGTTGAAAAAAATCAAGGATGCCGGACTTAACACCATCTATCTCGACGTTAAGTCGGGTAACGGATATGCTCTGTATAAGAGTGATTTTATACCCTATTGCAATAAATACCTCTATCTTACGGCACAACGTGACTATGACGATTATCTCGCATATTTTCTGGAGAAATGTGAGGAAATGGAGATCGACGTCATTGCGTCGGTCGTTGCAACGGGCTGGGGTGTCAATTACGGCGGGATACAGCAGGGTTTCATATATGATGATCCCGGCAAATGGCTTAGCAAGGTTCAGGTGCGTTGCGATGCTGACAATCCCGACAGACTGTCGACGATGATGGAAGATGAGCTTCAGCCGGTCATCATGCTCGATCCCGCAGATCCCGAAGTTCAGGATCTGATTGTAAGAACGGTGAGAGAGCTCGTCACCAAGTATCCCAAACTCAAAGGTGTCTGCATCGACTATATGCGTTATGGCACTTGTGACACCGGCGGATGGTATGGAATGAGCGATTTCGATCTTCAGGACTATTCCCGTTATTGGAATGAAGGGGTGCCACAACGCTCTGAAATCATTGAATCTGCGACCACATTCGGACCTAAATTCGCCAAGTGGATCGAATATCGTTCGATGGTTGTCACAAATGTTATGGAGCGCATTCACGACACGGTAAAATCAATCAATCCCGATTGTGAGATACATCTTTGGTCCTCTTCTCACTGGGACTCCCGTTTCTACAACGGTCAGAATTGGGCCAGCCGCAAATATACTCCTCCTGTCGGCATACAATACACATCGACCTACAGCAAGACAGGTTTTGCCCATCTGCTTGATGTGTTTGTGACCGGAGCTTATGTCGAAGATGTCTGGAGCAGTGATCTTCCGGGGTCTATATGGACTGTCGAACATTTTGTCAAAGACTGGAAAACTTATCTGAAAGGCGACTGCAGGTGTTACGGCTCGATCGCGGCCTATCTGCTTGACGATACGTCGCATGCTGATGCGACTTACCTGTGTCTGAATAATACCGACGGATATATGACTTTTGAACTCTCTCACGTCAATACCCGCAATCTGTGGGACTCTATTAAAAAAGGTATAAAACGTTACGAAAAAAAATAATAGTAAAATCATAAACACAACAATTTAAACCCATGAAGAGATTATCACTTGTTTTTGGGCTTATCACAGTTGCAAGTGTAGCTTCCTATGCGGGGAGCTACACTGTCGTTTCTCCCGATAAGCTCGTCTCTATTAAAATTGAAACAGGCAAAACGTTGACTTGGAGTGTGATGCGTGGCGATGAGGTGCTTGTGCAGCCTTCGGCTATCGGTCTCGATATCGAGGGAGCCAAAGTTCAGCCGGGCGTAAATCCTAAAGTGAAGAAGACTTCGCGCCGATCAGTCGACGAAGTGCTTCATCCTGTAGTCCCGACTAAATTCAGCGACGTCAGAGATAACTATAATGAACTGACGCTGAAGATGTCCGGCGATTATTCGGTAGAGTTCCGCGCCTATGATAACGGAGCGGCATATCGTTTTGTCACATCGCGTCCCGGAGAAATGACAGTCAGCAGCGAGACCGTGGAGATGAACATGCCCGAGGGTACAGTTACCTACTGGCCGGTCTACGATATGCGCCATAACTACATGTCTTCTCAGGAATCTTTGTTCAAAAAGATGCCCGTTGACTCTGTAAAGGCCGACAACCCCGGTTATCTGCCGATTTATATGCAGACTCCTGCCGGCACACGCGTTGTTGTGACTGAAGCCGGTGTCGATGACTATTCCAATCTTTTCTTCGAGGCTGACGGCACAAGCGGACTCAACGGTGTGTTCCCGAAAATCATCAAGGAAAAACGCATGAAGCGTCCTGACGAAGGCTGGGGCAGCGACCGTACCGAGGTCGTTCTCGATCTGCAGCCTTACATGGCTGTTACCGACGGCTCGCGCGCGCTGCCGTGGCGTGTTGTGATGGTGAGCCCCGACGATGCAGGTCTTCTTGAAAACTATCTCGCATGGCAGCTTTCGGGCGAATCGGTTGTCGGAGATGCCTCGTGGGTGAAACCCGGGCGTATATCCTGGGACTGGTGGTCTAACCTTAATATCTACGGTCCGGACGTAGATTTCGAGGCCGGAGTCAACACCGCAACATATAAAAAATTCATTGACTTTGCCGCTAAACACGGCTTCGAGTATATTCTCCTTGACGAAGGCTGGTCGCAGAGCACCCGCGACATCAAGCACTATAAGCCCGAAGTAAATATCGAGGAGCTTGTCAAGTATGGCAACGAGCGCGGTGTAGGTCTGGTGATATGGGCTCTCTGGAATCCGCTCGCCGAGGATATCGAGGGTACTCTCGACATCTATCGCGACTGGGGCGTGAAAGGCATAAAGATCGATTTCATGGACCGTTCTGATCAGGAAATGGTCAATTTCTATGACGCTGTAGGAAAGGCCGCCGCCGACCGTCACCTCGTGGTTGACTTCCACGGCGCATACAAGCCCTCAGGCATGCAACGCAAGTATCCCAATATCCTTACTTTCGAAGGTGTTCTCGGCAACGAGTACAACAAGGGTGAGGGCACCGGTTTCAATGCTGCCGTGACTCCTGATCATAACCTTATGCTTCCGTTCATCCGCAATCTCGCAGGCCCGATGGACTTCACTCCCGGTTCGGTTCTCAATACCACAAGAGAAGACTACAGCGGTAATTGGGGTCACCCGATGACTCTCGGCACACGCGCCCATCAGGCTGCTATGTTTGTAGTGTTTGAGAGCCCGCTTCAGATGATATGCGATTCGCCGTCAAACTACGGTAATGCTCCGGGCTATGCCGAATTCCTTTCGAAGATTCCTGTCACCTGGGATGAGACTGTCGGCGTAAAGGCTGAGATCGGCGACTATCTCGTAATGGCACGCCGTCACGGCGACACATGGTATATTGCCGCAATGACCGACTGGACTCCGCGTGACTTCGACCTTAAGCTCGACTTCCTGCCGCAGGGCAAATGGTCGATGGAATCGATGGCCGACGGCAGTAATGCCCACCGTCAGGCGACCGATCACAAATTCGAGACCAAAACTGTTTCGTCAGGTGACACTCTCAAGCTCCATCTCGCTCCCGGCGGCGGTTGGGTTGCTATCCTGACTCCTGTAAAATAATTCGATATGAAGAGATTAATAGTTTTCGCTTTCGTGGCGCTTGCTGTTGTGGCAAGCGCGGCGGCGCGGCTGATTGATATTTCCGGCAAGGTGCTTTCTGATGGAAAGCCTGTTGCAGGAGTGCCTGTTACCGACGGCACTCAGTTTGTCACCACCGACAAGTCGGGTAAATATTCGATGAAGTCAGCTGAAGGCACTAAATATGTCTATATCACTTTGCCCGACGGCTATGAAGTTCCCGTGGCCGACGGCGTTCCGGTACTGTATGCTGATGTCGAGCCTGATTCAAAAGGCCGTTTCAGCCATGATTTCAATCTCGTGAAGTCTGACCGAGACATGACGCGCCACATTATTTTTGTGCAGGCCGACCCGCAGGTCTATTTCGATCCAAATCTCGATGAGGTCGAAAAAGCCTCGGTAGAGATGAAAAATATCCTTGCCGGTGATTATCCCGGACAGACGGCTTTCGGACTCGTGCTGGGCGACATTGTCGGACAATATAAGCAGGGCGACAGATATTTTCCCTGGATGGTCAAAAACATCGCCGAAGCCGGTTTCCCGACATTCTATGTCTGCGGCAACCACGATATAGAAATGGATGCCGCAACTAACGAGGATTCTCGCAAGGCTTTCAATCATTATTTCGGTCCGACATATTACTCGTTCAACCGCGGAAAGATCCATTATGTCGTTCTCGACAATGTCTACTGGATGGGCCGTTACTATGCCGGTTACTATACGAAACAGCAGCTTGAATGGCTTAAAAAGGATCTGTCTTATGTGCCCGAAGGGTCGACAGTTGTCATCTCGCAGCACATACCCTGTTATTCACGTCAGGCGCGTCATAAGGAGTGGGGCAAGGAGTCTTATCACAAGGTCGTCAGCAACCGTCAGGCTCTGTTTGACATTCTGAAGCCCTACAACACCCACATTCTCTCGGGTCACGAACACTACAGCGAGAATTATGTGTTGTCCGACAACCTGTATGAACATTGCCACGCTCCGCTGTCAAATCTTTTCTGGTGCACTCAGTGGGCTATGGACGGCACCCCGGGCGGATATTATGTCTATGAGGTCGACGGTGACAATATCGACTGGTACTATAAGGTACTCGGTCGCGACAAGGACTATCAGTTCGAACTTTATCCCCGAGGTCGCTCTCGTCAGCATCCCGAGGCTGTCGTAGCCAACATATGGAATGTCGACTCTACATGGAAGATCGAATGGTCGGAGGACGGCAAGCCCATGGGCGAGATGATCCGCTTCACAGGCGAGGATCCTAACCTTTGGGACGATGTCGTGGCTAACGGCAAAAATTATCCCTTCCCCTATATGGGATGCGACATTACGGAGCATCTGTTCTACGCCGTCCCTGAAAAAGAAAATTCAGTCATCACGGTCAAGGCTACCGATCACAACGGCAACGTATATACCGGCACACTTGATCAAAAAAACATTAAATAATCATGAAACATAAAATTCTGTTTCTTTCGCTTGCGGCCGCTTCAGGATTAGTGGCATGCACAAGCCATCCGGGCGCAAATGAAGTCGTTTCGCCCGACGGTAAGATAAGTTTCCGCTGTGTCAGCGGTTCTGACGGCCTGTTCTACAGCGTCAGCGACGGTGACAGGCAGATTGTGGCGGATTCTCGTCTCGGCTTCGTGCTCGAGAATAATGACACAGTGTCGCGTTTCGAAGTGCTCAACACTGTCCGCTCGTCGCACGACGAGACCTGGGAGACCACGTGGGGCGAAAGCCGCGAGGTGCGCGACAATTATAACGCTATGACTGTCGAGATGCGTCAGATCGGCGGAAACGAACTGCTTGTCAATCTCGAAGTTCGCGTTTTCGACGACGGCTTCGGTTATCGTTACGTTTTTCCCTCGCAGGGCGATTCGCTCGTGATAATGGAGGAGCTGACCGAGTTCCGCCTTGCACAGCCCGCTGAGGCGTGGGCCATGAACAATCACGACGTTTATTACGAAGACTACTATCTCCGCAAACCAATTGCCGCGCTTGATACCGTTCACACTCCTGTGACTGTCGAGTTCGGCGACGACAAATATCTTGCAATTCATGAGGCCAACCTTACTGATTATCCCAAGATACAGCTTATCGGCGGGGATTCTGTTACGATGAAGGCTCGTCTTGTGCCCTGGTCCACCGGTGTTGCTGCCTATGTCACCACTCCTTTCGCCACTCCCTGGCGCACGATGATCATCGGCGACACTCCCGGCGATCTCGTGACATCGTATATGATGCTTAATCTCAACGAACCCTGCGCCGTGGCCGACGCTTCATGGTGCAAGCCGATGAAATATATCGGCGTGTGGTGGGAGATGCATCTCGGCAACGGCACATGGTACTATGGACCCAATCACGGTGCAAACACGGCTCATGTCAAAGAGTATATCGACTTCGCGGCCGAAAACGGCATTCCAGGCGTGCTTGTCGAGGGCTGGAACATCGGTTGGGAAGGAGATTGGCCAAAGAACGACCATTTCGATTTCACCAAACCTTATCCTGATTTCGACATCAAGGAAATTACAGACTATGCCCGTGAAAAAGGCGTAACGCTCGTAGGTCATCATGAAACAGCCGCATGGACCAAAAACTATGAAAATCAGCTCGACACTGCGTTTGCCTTCTATACCGGCCACGGTGTCAACAACGTCAAGACCGGTTATGTCAACCTTCTCATGGACGGCAAGGAAGACCACAGCAGCCAGTACGGCGTGCGCCACTACCGCAAGGTGATCGAGACCGCAGCCCGTCATCACGTCAATATAGACAATCACGAACCTGTGATGCCAACCGGCTTGCAGCGCACATGGCCCAACCTTATGACTCAGGAAGGTGTACGCGGACAAGAACACAACGCGTGGGACAACGACGGCGGCAATCCGCCGGAACATACAGTTCTGATGCCTTTCACCCGCGGTCTGGCCGGCCCGATGGATTATACTTTCGGAACATTCAACTTCGACAACCCCGTATATCCCGGCACCCGTGTGCGCACGACTCTCGCCAAGGAACTTGCTCTCTATGTCGTTATCTACAGCCCGATGCAGATGGCGTCAGACACTCCGGCCAACTATGCCGCTCAGCCCGCGGCGTTCCAGTTCATCAAAGACGTGCCCGTCGACTGGGAAAAAACTCTTGTGCCCGATGCCGTTATCGGTGACTATGTTGTGACTGCCCGTCAGGACCGCAATTCAACTGACTGGTATCTTGGCGCGATCACTGACGAGCAGCCCCGCGAACTCGAAGTGAAGCTCGACTTCCTCGATCCCGATGCGGAATATACGGCTCAGATATATGCCGACGCTCCTGATGCCGACTGGGAAACCAATCCGACCGCTTACACTGTAAGCGAGCAGACCGTCAAGTCGACTGACACACTTCCTCTCAAACTTGCAGCCGGCGGTGGCACCGCAATCCGTTTTGTCAAGAAATAATCCGAGACATACAATCTCGTAAAAAATCCGCTATTTCCCGTACGTCCCTGCATTTCGCATAAAATGCAGGGACGTACCTTTGGCACGTATGATTGTATTATCTCGAAGCATCGAAGATGCTCAACATGTTAAACCCTACAATAAGCGAAGCGGTTTGTAGGGTCAGCAGCGTCTCCGCCATAAGGCGCGTCGGAGATGCGCGACAAATAGCAGCCCTTCCACATATAGAGCGTCGCCGACGCACTTTTTTCTTCGCGTTCTCGGCGAGCTTCGCGTGATATAACCCTCACGCAATAAAATTTCCGCCTTTGCGTGAAATTTTTTTATATCTTTGCTGCATGAAGTTTTTGCCGCTGATAATCATACTGCTTTGGGCGGGGCTGATGGCCTCGTGCGGAGGCGACCGCCGGGTTGACACCGTCCTGACGTCGGTCGACAGTCTGGTGTTCACCGCTCCCGACTCCGCCGTCAGGCTGCTCGACAGCCTGACGCTCGACCGAGCCTCGTCCGCTCAGCTCGACCGCCACGCCCTGCTGACCGCCAAAGCCCGTGAAAAAGCCGGCATCATAGCCCGTGACGATACGCCCGACTCCATGCTGTCGCGCTCGATAGACGCGCTCGGCGTCGCCGCCGATCATTTCCGCGGACGCGGCGACAGCCTCGAGGTGCAGACCCTGTTCTACCGCGGAGTGTTGCTCGGCTACCGCGGTGACTACTCCGAGGCTCTCGTCTCGCTTATGGAAGCCGCCGACCGCGCCGCCGACACCGGCGACAACTTCTATCGCGCAATGTCATGCCGGGAGCAATCCAAAATTTACACCGATCTTTATGCCTTTGATCAGTCAGTCTGTCTCGGGCAGGAAGCCGTCGAGGCTTTCACTCTCGCCGGGCGTCCTCTCCATGCTGCTTGGAAACAAATATATCTGCCGCAGTCTTTGGCTTATTCCGGCAAGGCCGACGAAGCCCGGGAAATGATTGGTAAACTTATTACCGACAGTATTATAATGTCGGACAAAGCTATACGCAGGAGATTATATGATATCGCGGTAAATGTATGCATGAAATGTAACGATCCGGAATCAGCAGAAAAATATTTCGAAGCATACAGCGGCGAGGGTGGCATGGCATCATCAAAGCAGCTGTCGAGTATGGTGTCATTAAAACTCAGGCAGGGCGATACAGCCGGAGCCTTACATTATTATAACCTTGCTCTTGCAGCGTGTCAGAACGCTGCCGACAGTGCTGCAGCTGACTGGGCATTGGTAGAGTTATATAAAGCGCAAGGAAATTATAAGAAGGCCCTCAACCTACAGGAGTCGCTTGACAATATTATCTATAAGGAGACCAATCACCTGATCTCTCATCCTTACACCGCTTTGCTTACCGACTATTATCACGAGGAAACCAAAAGCAAGCAGCTACAGCTCGACGAGGCCGGCGCCGAGAAGCTGATACTGATACTTTTATCGGTGATAATTTTGGCTTCTGCTGTAATGGTAACGCTGTACTACCGTCAGCGGGTGAGACGGAAGGGCGCTGAGCGTGAACTACTCTTGGCTGATATCGTAAAACTTGAAAGCATAATCAAAGACGAGAGGGAAAAGAATAAAACTGCCGTCAACAGTACTTTTGCCATTGATTTGCTTAACGACATAGTCGAGTCGGCCAACCATATGCTGTCGGTCAAAGACGGAATGTCACGTTTCGGCAAAGATATAACAGCAATTATCATGAATCTCGGCGACAGCCGCAAACTGGCGTATCTTGAGACAGTTGTCAATAATGACAATGATATGGCGATGGCTCGTTTCCGCAGCTCGCCTGTCGGATTTTCAGATACCGAATGTTATGTCGCATTGTTTGTCTTTTTAGGTTTTTCTAATACGTCGATTGCCACAATCCTTAAACTCAGATGTGATAATGTGCGGCAGATCCGTTATAGGATCAGAACCAAACTCAAAGCCCATGATTCTGATGACTGCAAGTCATTGCTTAAGTATTTCTGATGCCATTTATCCCTACAATTTGATGTCGTCGTGACGCTTGTCACGCAAATTTCTTTACAGACCTTTGTAATTATCTTATATATAGAAAATTACAAACAGGTTTGTCACGCATTTTTGTTTGGATTCGTCAGGCTTAAGGTCGTAACTTTGTACAAAACCAAATCACAATATCAAATGTTACGAAAATCAATCAACAAAAAAAATCTTGCTATTGCTGTTGAGTGCATTATTCAGCTTCAATTATGTTTCTGCCGACGAGAATGACGATCAGAAAACAAAACCGGTCAACTTAAATCCTGTTACCGGTGAAAAAGATCCATCAATTCCCAAATCTCCCTCGCGCGTAAGGATAAGTGCATACTACGACGGCAGCTCGATAGTCATTGCGTCGACGGTCGCAGTTATGGCCGATGTAATGATCGCCGACGCCACGTCGGGCGCATGCTTTTTCAGCGGCCCGGCTGCTCTTGCTCCCGACTTCCGCTGCCCTGTTGCGCCCGCGCCGGGCTCATCGCTCATAATTACCGTCACCGTCGGCTCGAAAGTCTATGAAGGTCTACTAATGCTCTAATATAGGCTACTATAGAATATTTTTACACATTATATCCATTTAATACCCAGCAATTATGAAAAAGTTTTTATTGTTATTGGCGACCAGCGTATTATTCTTCAGTTGCGCAGAGCAATTTGAATATCCCACAGTCAATGAAACTCACGACAAAACAACAGTGTCTCAAATTCGATCTGTTGACCAGGCTATTGAAATCGCGAATGAATTTCTGTCAGCCGGTTCAGTCGGATCCCGAAGCAACAGCGAAATTAAAGTTTCCAATGTGATATTGTCAGATATTACCAGATCAGCCGGAGCAGACACGTTAATATATGCACTCGATATCGAAGATAACAACGGCTTCGTCCTGGTTGCCGCACCTAAAAACGTTGAACCGATTCTTGCCGTTATAGACGAAGGCTCGTTTAATGATCCGCAGAATCTTGAGAACAAATCATATCAGATGATTCTAAACGAGACTAAGGACTATGTAGCTCGAATGTCAATCATAGATATTCCGAAAGAACCTGATCCCGACACAACCAAAATGGAGTTAACTCCTGCATCAGATTTCTTCGATTCATATTTAGTCAAGATAGATAGAAAACCTCTTGTAAAAGTTCAATGGGGTCAATCATATCCCGAAAATATTTTTTGCGAAAATAAGGTTGCAGGCTGTACGCCTATTGCTATTGGTCAAATGCTATCTTATTTTGAACTTCCGAAATCAATCAACTATACTTTCCCTCTAAAAGACATCAATTCCGAAAATCTCAATTGGACATCAATTAAGCGTCATAAAAGTATATATGATTGCAACTGTACTAATGCAAACCATAAGACATTGGCATGACTAATTCGAGAGATAGGCAAGAGGGCAGGGACTGATTATACTCAGCCTGAGCAATCTGGAACAAGCGGAAATGCGATCACAAATGCAGTGCAACAGTTATCCGGTTTAATGTCCGATAATAGCGGCGGATCAAATACTACACTTTTCCAAGACCTTTCCCAAAATGAAGGCATAGCAATAGTAGCTGGCGGTACACACTGTTTTATCGCTGATGCAGTCACGCATATTGAATATAAGACTTATATTAAGGTATATAATCCCGATGGTTCCGTAAAAGACATCAGAGAATATGCCTATACCAATATTCGTCTGATCCATTATAACTGGGGCTGGAACGGTAATTGCAATGGCTATTTCTGGTATGATTCTCTCAATCCGTCAAAAGCTTATCAGAACCGATATGACAATGAGCAGTTAGACAATACCTGTCCTTATGATTTTACAGGTCAAAGACTGCGTTATTTCCTATATAAGTCACAACGCTAAATAATTATTTTGAAATATTCACATGAAATTTTTGTGTATTATCTAGCAAAAACCACATGATAAGCGACAATTCGGAGATATTTCTTGTTTTTTATTTGCAAAATAAGAGGTGATTTTATAACTTGCGCTTCTAAATAAGAAATACCATTTTACGTAGTTCTATTCATCATATATAACTTCTGTAACCTTTAATAAATTACCACATATGACTGTATTAACAAAATTAGGGGCTTTTATCTCCCTCTCTATCTTGCTGGCAGGTTGCTCTGGCGATGAACCGGTTCAAGGTCCGGCTGTGAAATACGAGACGGTGCCGACATTCGATCTTTCAAGAAGCGAAGCGTCGAGCAACGACGGTCTGAATTCTTTCGGTATGAAATTCTTCAACGAAGTATCGAAATCCGACAATCCTTTAATTGGACATAACTTCTCCATTTCACCTACAAGCATGTCGCTTTGCGTGTCGATGATTGCCAATGCTTGTGATAAATCGACTGAACAATCTATTGTCGATCTCATGGACTGTGAAAACCTCGAAGATGTCAACTCTCTGAGTAAAAAGATTATGCAGTTTCTGCCCGACAAAATCAACAAGTCGGTATTGTCGTTGGCCAATTCTGTCTGGCATAGTACTGATTACCTTCCGTCAGACGATTTCAGAACGCGTATGGCCAACTACTACTTCAGTGATGTAGTCGGTGTCGACTTCTCGTCACCCGATGCGGTCGTCAGACTAAACGACTGGTGTCGTGAAAACACAAATGGATTGATAAACAAGGCATTTGATACATTATATGATAATACGATCATCGTTTGCATCAATACATTGTATTTCATGGGCGAATGGTCGAATCATTTCGACGCGAAACAAACACGTAAACAAATTTTCCACGGCGTGGTCGAAGACGCCGACGTCGATATGATGCACGGAGACTTCAATCTGCGTTACTGCGAAAGTGAGAATTGGGAAAGCGTCATCATTCCCTACGAAGGCAGCAATAATATGATAGTCTTTATGCCAAAAGACGGCACAACAATCAAAGATCTTTCTGCATCCATATCAGACGACGATGTTAAAGCAGCAGCGGAAAATACAGAACTCGCCTTTGTAAAACTGTCGATGCCTAAATTTTCCGTGCAATCTGGTGCTGATTTTACGGAAGAGTTGCAGAGACTTGGTGTTCACTGCTACCCCAATAATCTTAAAGGATTCAGCGGTTTTGTTTCGCCTCAGCCTATAGGACAAGCTATAAGGTTCATGCAAAAAACGAGCATTTCAACCGATGAAATCGGCACAGTGGCCGCTGCAGTCAGCAGTGCCAATGACATGCTTACGAGCAATTGTCCTACAAAAACGATCGACTTCACCCTCGACCGTCCGTTTATCTACCTTATCCGCAACACCAAAACCGGCTCGATCATCATGATGGGCCAGTACACTCAGCCGTAATAAAATACAACATTCAGAAAATGTAGGGGCGCACGGTCCGTGCGCCCCTACGTTCTTGGCAGGTTTTTTGTTTCGCGCAAAGGCTCAGAGAGCGCAGAGCACAGGGGCGCAGGGATGTTCCGCCTCGGCGAGGCGGCTGATGGGGAGGTGGACTGCGGCTGTCCTCACAAACCGCTGCGCTCATTGTGAGGATTCACATGTTTAGCGTCTCCGACGCATTTTTTCTTGGCGCCCTTAGCGTCTTTGCGCGACATCACCCGCAGCAGAAAAAGCATCGGAGATGCTCTGACATGTTAAGCCCCACAATTAGCGCCACTTGGCGCGGTTTGTGGGGTGATCGATCCCAACAACAAACAGGCGCATCGGCGATGCGCGACTGATCCTTAAATAATAATCACAATCATTCTTGCACTTTAAAATATTTTTACTAAATTTGCGCAACAGCAAAATGATTGATCTTAAATCACCATAATCACGCAAAGAGAATTTATTTGACTATTCAATAACCGCTCCCAACCGTTACATTATGAAAAAAGTAATCTTTACCGCTGCTGTGGCACTTTCTTTAGCCGCATGTAGTCAACAGTCAGATTTTGATGTCAAATTACCTGAAAACGCGTCAAAAACAATTTCAGTCAATCGTTCGTCTGATGAAGCTATTCTGATTGCCAATCAGGTGCTTTCTGCCGGTGATATCGCCTCGCGAGGCGGATCTTATCAAAAGAGAGCAACCAAAGTCCATGCCGTCCTTGGTGATCAGTCACGTTCAGGGAGCGCCGATACACTTCTCTATGCCGTTGATGTCGAAGACAACGGCGGCTTCATCCTCGTAGCTGCTCCGAAAAGTGCTGAACCGATTATGGCTATAATTGACGAAGGTTCATTCTGCGACCCCGAAAACTTCAATAATGAGCCTTATCAAGAAACTCTTGACCAAATTAAAAATTATGTTGCGTCGAAGAATAAAATTATTTTAGAGATTGATACAACTAAGGTTCCACTTATTCCTTTTTTTTACCGAGACACAATTGATATACGACGAACACATGAGCCTGCAATAAAAGTTGCTTGGAATCAAAAATGGCCGGAGAATATTTATACGCCCAATAAAGTGGCCGGCTGTGTTCCTGTTGCAATCGCCCAAATGCTTTCTGCGTTTGAAGTTCCTGCGAGTATTAATTATACATACCCTAATCATGATATACCAAATGAATTTTTAAACTGGAGTGAGATAAAAAAACATAAACACTCTTATATCTATGATAATTTTTGCCTCGAATGTTACACCACCGCATCCTCTCACAATACATTGGCAAGAATTATCAGACAACTGGGATATCTCGCAAATGCTGATTATAGCGATCCTGAAGCGACTAAAGTAGATAGAGGTAAGTACATTGAAGACATTATATATAACTTAACATCAAAGAGACCTTACAGCAAGCATCAAAGCTTAGCTAACCTGTTCTCTTTCATAAATAATAACGGAGGGGCCGCAATTGTCGACTTCCTATTTAAAAATGACAGTCATATAGCACATGCATTTATTGCGGATGGGACACAGTACGTCAATTATCAGATTTTACGTTATGAAATGGGCAATGGAGGATACGAACCCGTCGTAGAAAAGGAGATTTTAACAGAATTGATTCACTATAACTGGGGATGGGCAGGAAATTGTAATGGTTGGTTCAATCTGTCTTCCGTTACGCCGATGAATGCTGTCGAATATGATTATCCGGATGAAGTTAACTTTACAACCAATGACTTTTCTAAAGAATCAATTATATATTGGTACTATAAATTTTAAATAAATCAATTATCATGACACAATTAAGACTTTTATTGCCAATAATGATAGCATTGATAATTGTAACCGGATGTTCTAACGACGAGCCGGCACAATCTAATCCTGTCGAACCTGTTATCGAACTTTCACGAGCTGAGGAAACAATTAATCAAGGGATAAATAATTTTGGATTTGACATCTTCAATGCAGTGGCTGCTAACAAAGAAATTACGGCAGAATATCCCAATTTCGCTATTTCTCCGCTGAGTCTGGTTTCTACACTCTCAATGTGCGCCAATACACTCGACGAAGACTTTTCAGACCGCATATGCAACGCTATCAACGCCAATGATCTGGACGACGTCAATTCATTTTGTCGCAAGATTCGGACATATCTCACAGACAAAGGCAACGCATGTCAGACTTCAGTTGTTAACTCCGTGTGGCACCGCAAAGACCTTATTGCTTCGGAAGCTTATATCAGCCGTATTGACCAGTTCTTTCATGGATCTGTAACTCCAATAGATTTTACAGCTCCGGATGCTGCCGACCAAATAAACAGATGGGCTGCCGATAATACCAACTATGTAATAACCAATATCGTAAAGCAGGATGACATTTTAGGGTCCATCATTTTTCTTGCCAACGCGATTAGCTTTAAAGGAATATGGTACAAGCCTTTCGAAGTCAGCAAAACAACGAAATCGACATTTCATGCTTTATCGGGAGACTGTCAGACTGAGTTTATGAACATTTCGACTGAGCTTAAATATTATAAAAATTCTGATTTCGAAAGCGTTAGTGTTTCACTCAAAGGTTGGTTCGAATTTATTGCGGTATTGCCGTCCGAAAGTAAGTCTGTATCTGATTTCTCACAATCTTTCAATTCCACTGTTTTTGATGAAATAAAAGGTAGATTAGCATTATATGATGTTGACCTTTCCATTCCTAAATTTCATGAGAATTTCAAGATGACGTGCTCAGAAATTTTCAGAGCAATAGGTCTTGATGTCAATATTCAAAATTTTGAGGGCTTTAATCCGAGGTACATCAATAGAGATGAGCTAAGACTGAAAGTTGACCATTTTACAGATATAAATGTTGATGAAGAAGGAGCTTCAGTCACATCGGTATCGACCGGTAACGTAGGATCAGTTGCACCTTCGGTTTTTGGGGAAGCATCTGTAACTTTTGACCGTCCTTTCATCTATCTTATCCGCAACACCAAAACCGGCTCGATCATCATGATGGGCCAGTATACTCAGCCTCAATAAAATACAACATCCAGAGAATGAAGGGGCGCACGGTTCGTGCGCCCCTACGTTCTTGGCGGTGTTCCTCCTCGCCGAGGCGGCTGATGGGGAGGTGGACTGCTGCTGTCCCCACAAAACCGCTGCGCTCATTGTGGGGATTCACATGTTTAGCGTCTCCGACGCACCGAACTCGGCGTTTTGATAATTTCCCGGCGAAATGTTTGGAGATACGGGCAATTCTGACGATCTTTGCTAAAAGATATTTTATCAGAATTTTACTCTAATCCAATATGAGAGAATGAATAAGTATGTAAGCAGCATCTTGCTTGGAGCGTGTGCTCTGCTGATGGCGCAGTGTTCGCCAAAAGATCCCGACACGCAGGCAGCCGCCGCGCTGGCCTCGCGAATTGTGCCGGAGATCGCCGACCGTATTGAATTTGTCAAGGCCGAGTCGCCCGACAGTGTTGACCGTTTCGCGCTGCGGTCTGACGGCGACCGCATTGTCATCAGCGGCAATAATGCCGGAGCAATGGCCGTGGGCCTCAATTATTATCTGAAGGAGTACTGTCTGACCGAAGTGTCGTGGTATGCCGACGAGCCGGTCGAACTGCCCGATCAGCTGCCCGCAGTCCCCGAAGAGGTCACTGTAGACTCACGCCTCGCCAACCGTTTCTTCCTCAACTACTGCACCTCGGGCTACAGTATGCCTTTCTGGCAGTGGCGCGACTGGGAGCGTTTCATCGACTGGATGGCGCTCAACGGCGTCAATCTGCCGCTCGCTACGACCGGTCAGGAGGCTATATGGTACAATGTATGGTCGAAACTCGGGCTGAGCGACGAGGAGATACGCTCATATTTCACCGGTCCTGCCCATCTGCCTTGGCACCGTATGTGCAACCTCGACGGCTGGCAGAGTCCGCTGCCGAAGGAATGGCTTGAAGAGCAGGCTTCGCTCCAGAAACAGATCGTCGACCGCGAGCGCGAGCTGTCGATGCGTCCGGTGCTGCCGGGCTTTGCCGGCCATGTGCCCGAGGCGTTCGCCAAACGCTATCCTGACGCGATAACGACGACCGTGAGCGAGTGGGGCGGCTTTCCGGCCGAGTACCGCTGCACCTATCTGAGCCCGGCTGACTCGCTTTTCGCGGTGATACAGAAAGAGTATCTGACCGAACAGACTCGTCTCTACGGCACGGATCATATCTACGGCATCGACCCCTTCAACGAAGTAGATCCGCCGACATGGAACCCCGACTCGCTGGCGATGATGTCGCGCAACATCTTCGAATCGGTGACGGCCGTCGATCCCGAGGCTGTGTGGCTCCAGATGGCATGGATACTTTATGCTGATCCGGCCCACTGGACTCCGGTGACCGCAAAGGCTTATCTGCAGGGTGTGCCTCAGGGTCGCATGATGCTTCTCGATTACTACTGCGAGCACACCGAGGAGTGGAAGCTGTTTGACTCGTTCTACGGACAGCCCTACATATGGTGCTATCTCGGCAATTTCGGCGGCAATTCGTTTATGGCGTCGCCGGTCAACGATGTGGCGAAACGCATTGACGACGTCCTCGCCAACGGCGGCTCAAACCTCTGCGGCATAGGCTCGACGCTCGAAGGTCTCGACCTGAATCCCTACATGTATGAATATGTCCTCGAACAGGCGTGGCGTATGCCCGAAAGCCATAATCCGTCAGAGAATATCATCGACCGCCGCGTGGGTCGCAAGGACGACGCTGCACGCCGGGCATGGCAGACGCTGACCGACAGTGTGTTCGTGCAGCCGGCGCTCTGCGGCCAGGGTCCGCTGACCAACTGCCGCCCGACGCTCGACGGCTTTGCATGGTGGACGGTCAAGCCTAACATCGATTATCCCAACACGGCACTGGTCAAGGCGTGGGGCGAGATGCTGAACGTCGATTCGTGCAGCCGCGACAGCTATGTGTTTGATTGCGTCAATATCGGCCGTCAGGCTATGAGCAACTATTTTATAGCTCTGCGCGATGACTTCAACAACGCATATCAGAGCGGCGACATAGAAACCCTGCGCACGAAAGGCGCGGAGATCAAGGATTTCTTTGCCGACCTCACGACGCTTTTGCGCGGCCACTCGGGCTTCTCGCTTGGCAAATGGATCGACGACGCCCGTTCGCACGGCGTCACTCCGGAGCAGAAGGACTATTATGAACGCAACGCACGTACACTTATCACGATCTGGGGCCCGTCGAAAGATCTCAACGACTATGCCAACCGTCAGTGGGCCGAACTCAACGACAGTTATTACGCCAAACGCTGGGCAATGTTTGTCGACCGTGTGATCGAGGCGGCCGAGCAGGGCAAGAAATTCGACGCCGACGAATTCTATAACGCTTCGCGTGAGTTTGAGAATGCATGGATCGAGCCGTCGAACACGATCGAACGCCTCGAACCGCTCGACGGAGTCGAGGTGTCGCGCAGGATGTATGACAAATATGCTCCGCTCATCGAAGCGCATCCCGCCTCCCACGCGCCGACCGCCGTGCCGTCGCACCATCATTGGTGAAACTGAACTGACAAAGCAAAACGCCTGCCGGATTTTTTTATGCCGGCAGGCGTTTTAGTGCATTGTGGTATAGATCAGAATTTGCATGTGAGCATGATGTGGGTGCCGAGTTGCCGGCTGTCTATAATCGGCCAGCAGACAGTCGCATTTTCTACAGTTATATTCATGTCGTGATAATTGGTTGTACGGGAGTAATAGTCCACGCTTCCCGAAATATATAGGTTTTTCCAGAACCGATAGTTAAGCGTTGCGTTAAAGTGGTTGAATGTCGCGTCGGAATTGTCGCCACGGATATTTGCATGTTTGCCGTCAGGCGTCTGGAGTATTTCGTAGGATGAATAATTGTTTCCCCAAGTGTATAGTTTATAGAACTGATCGGTCAGCGACACTGACAGCCTGGCGTTATTGAGCTGCCAGAACAAGCCGAGTTTCAGCGACATTCCGGACGCCCAGTTATAGTTGCGGTTGTAATACCTGTAATAGTCGCTCAGTATGCCGGCGAGAAACACACCGTTGAGGTGAATGTAACCGTCGGCCGACCAGATGCTGTTTGGCATGAAACGGGCGGTAAGTCCGGCGCCGGCTGATGCCGGAGTCCCGAGTTTGTAGGGCACAACCGACGGCATCAGTCTGTTATCCCATTCTCTGACCTTTATAGAATCGGAGTCAAAATAGTCAAAATGCTGATACATGCCTATCGACACGTTAGCCTTGGGCGAATCGACTATCTCACGCGAGAGCAGACGTCCGACGATCTCGACGCGGCTCAGTAGCGGCTGTGTGTGGATGGCGTTGAGTTCGAGAAGAAATGTAAAGTAATCAAAAGGGCGCCGTGTCCGGCTTGCGTATCTGTCGCCGTACTCCACCATAATGGCGGCAGCAGCTCCGGCTCGGCTGCCTTCGTCATACTTGCGAAGCGAGATCATGCGAGCACCTAACGACACGTCGACAGTTATCGGGGGTATGCCGAATTCACGGCCAGATGTGGACTTCACTTTCCACGCCCGGCCTGTGACGAGCCGGTTGATCCCTCTCATGGGTGATATCAGAAAACCGGCGATCTCACGGCCGACACGCTGCGCGCCCGCCGATCTGTCGTTGAGCACGAGATCAGATGTGCGGTATAGAACCTCGCCTATAGCCATGCCACCGGCCGGAGTGGCTATTATATCGTTGGTCGAAGGCCGCTCACACTCCATGAACATTTCCCAAATGGCACTCCCGGCCGTTGCGAACAACCCCGACTGCCAGAAATTAAAACCGTTGGAGCGCCCGGCGTTGAAAAACAGCGAACCGTTGTAAGGATGTGCGAACATGTTTGTGCCGAGATGGTCGTTATCCCATTCGAAACCATACTTGAAATTATCTCTGACAGAATTCCAGGAAATATAAGCGAAATGGCCTTTCTGGACATATCGGTCAAAAGACCATAATCCGAGATTAAAGCCGACTGTCTCGGCGGCTGCGCGCCAGAAGTGTTTGCGGTTGTGGTCTGCCACGTCTGCGCTGTCGGGCGCTTGCGCCATGACAACATTGTGACGAAGTTTGTCACCTGACTGCAGTGTGTCGGTGAATATGTCGGCAGAATAGGTGTCGACGGTCAACAAGGAGCATAAGATTACAATCACAAAAAAACGTAACATATGTAATTATTATAGATTTGCAGAGCAAATTTAATTTTTTTGCAAAAAATGGCAAAATAGATGCGCAGTTACAGCCAATTTTGCTTCCTAAAAAGAGAATATCACGTTAATTATGTTAAAAATATCAGATTTATGTGATATTTAATTAATGTTGCAATATAATTCTATTCCTGATTAAAATAATATGTCATTCCAATGAACAGAGGCGCAAGTCGCTGAGGTTAAACCAATAATTATTTACAAATCAAAATGAAACACGTTTACAAAACTGTGTTGGCAGCATTAGTGTTGCTTTCATCGTCGTCTGCAGTGAGTGCAGGTGACTTAACGGTCAGGACAGACCGCAGTAAATTACCTCTTAACGGAACAATCGAAGGCCTTACGCCTCTGAATGCCGAGGCGACTTATCTGTCAGCCCCGGCGCAGAAAACTCCGGCCGAAAAGCCGGGTTACAGCTATGTCGGTACAGGCCGTTGGAAAGACGATATCTTTTCCATAGCACTTTTTGACGCGGCAAATGCCGGCCTCGAATGGGACGTGGAAATTTATGAGAGTGATGACACCAAAGGGAAATATCTGATAGCAAATCCTTACGGCGACTGCCCGATTGAAATGATACCGCAGGGAGAATATTCCGATATCATCGTTCATACCGAGAAACCTGAACTTGTCTATATGGAGTATACCGATCTCAACATGATAATAAAGTATGTCGGGAAGGATAAGAACGTTTCAGTCGGATCATCGATGGGACGCTGGATTTCGATGGGCCTGGATGAAGAGGATGTTGTCGATTTCGCCGATCCCGGCAAATTCGAGGACGGTGTGCTGACATTCGAAAAGGACGATATGCTTATCGAACTTTCCGGCACACGTTACACTACGAACCGCAACGGGCTGTTCCAGCTGCTTTTTCCACAGGCCAAAGACATGTCGGTAGAGCTTACCGCCCCTACCTGTGTTGATGAAGATACGTTTGATTTCAGTGTCAAGGCCGGCAAGGATGTCACTTCGGTAAAATATATGCTCGTATCGGGAATTTACAAGCTATCTGATGAGTCGGGTGCAACAGTGGCAAAGAACGGCCGCGATCTGGAAAGCACTTCGGGCAACTGGTCGCTGAAACTTGACAAATCGGAAATAAATTCGTTTGATTATACTTTTTTTGTCGTGGGCTGCGACGAAGAGGGCAATTATGTGTCGGGACGTGTGGCATGGATGGTTCACTCTGTCAATAATGAATCTGACTGGGCTGACTTCGGTGAAGCTGAATACACTGATGACATAATTTCGTCGATCTATACATTCAGTTACGCTCAGGACAAAAATGCGACATATAAAGTCAAGGTCCAGCAGAGCGTTACTACGCCGGGACTCTTGCGCATCTGTCAGCCTTACGGCAAGGGCACATACTATGACTTCTTCAATAAACATGATATGGAGCATCCTCATTTCCTTATCATAGACGCGACAGACGCTGACAAAGTAGAGGTCGAGCCGTCGGCTGTAGGATTTGAAGGCGGTGGAAGCGGATTTTTCGTAATGTCGACAGCGGCTGTGCTTCTCGAAAACGGAGCAACGGCAGAGGACGTCGCCGGCTACTATGGCAAATATGACAAGGAAAGCGGTGTCATAACGATTCCGGCCAACGGTATCGCTTATGGCGATACGAAAGAACCGACGGGACTCTATATGGCAAATGTTTCGGCTGCGTTCAGGCTTAAGTTTGACTCTACGTCGGGCGTGACGGAAATAACGGCCGACGCCGACCGCGAGGCCGAATATTATGACCTTAACGGCCGGAAGATCGCGGATCCGACCGCTGCCGGCATATATGTCGAGCGGCGAGGCGATAAAGTATCGAAAGTCGTAATCCGTTAAAAACAGCTTAACGATAATAAAATGGCGCCGGCCCGGGTCTCGCAACGGAGATCCGGGCCGGTCTGTCAGGTTGGTATATCGGTCTAATTTCTAAGGCATCCTATCGGGACGACATAGACACCATCACTACGTCTATACGCATAATCTCCGATGCCGATCAAAACCATCTGGAATACAGAAGCTTTCATTCTGGATGTATCAATCAGTTCTGACAGCGATAACAATGTGTGCGCTCCCTCCTCAATCAATTTATCTCCGCCCAGTTTTATTTCAACAAGACCGTAGGATCCATTTCGTAAATGAACAACTGCATCGCATTCCAGACCGTTTTTATCTCTGTAGTGATAAATGCTGCCATCCAGAGCATCGGCATATATACGTAAGTCGCGTATGCATAAAGTTTCAAAAAATAATCCCATAGTATTTAGATCATTAATAAGATCATTAGGACCGAGCCCTAATGCGGCAGATGCGATAGACGGATCAACATAATATCTGGTGTCTGAAGATCTGACTGCAGTTTTACTTCTTAAATTTGGGTTCCATGCCGGCATATCCTCAATTACAAAGATCTTTCGTAATGCTCGTAAATAGGCGTTTATGGTTTCATCGCTGATACATTCCGGTTCGTTAGATGCGATATCTTTGATTATTGTTGCTATGCTCGCCTGAGTTCCCTGATGTCTGGCATAAGAACGCATAATTCGTTTTGCCCTTTCTGAATCTCTTGATACGTTGTCTACTCTGGATATATCATTATTGACAATTGCATGATAGTATTCTGAAACCTGTAATAACGCAGCTTTTTCTGATTTTGCCCTGATCGATTTAGGCCAACCGCCACGGCAGATAATGAAGGCAAGTCTTTCTAATGACATATTATTGGTTGCACCGATTTTATCAGGACATGTGAATAGGTCGTTTAAACTTATGGCGCCATTGGATTCTCCAGATTCCCAAAGACTCATCGGTCTCATTGTGAGCCAACCGAATCTTCCTGTTCCTGAGTGATGTATTTCGGAGGAGTCAGGCGGTACGGCAGATCCGGTAAGAATGAACTGACCTTCTTCGTCGCGGTGATCAACTTCAAAACGGATTGCATCCCAAAATTGAGGTAACTGTTGCCATTCATCGATAAGCCTCGGTTTTTTGCCCTCAAGTAAAAGTCGTATGGATGTCTGAGCGATTTGCTTATACTGAGATTGTTTATCGGGGTCATCGATATAGATTACGCTTTCAGCCTGTTGTTCGGCGGTGGTCGTTTTGCCGCATGCTTTTGGCCCTTCAATAAGAACGGCTCCCATTGCGTCCAGTTTGTCCTTTAATAATTGATCTGCAATTCTTGGATTATATTTCATGATGATTTTACTATGATAGCAAAATTAGCATAAATATTTGATATGTAAAAATATCAGCTGTTGTATTTGGCAAAATGGCACATTTTTGTTTGGCAAAATGGCGTGTTTTTGTTTGGTAAAATGGCGCCGGCCCGGGTCTCGATTGGGAGATCCGGGCCGGTCTGTCTGGTTGGTATGGTATGGAAGCTGTTGTTATTCCATCATGACGCTTTCGCTCACTGACTCGAGGGGTTCGGCGTGAGAAGCCATATAGGCTGTTATGCCGAGGCCGAGGATAAACAGTGCGGCGATGCCGATTATGATTGCATATGAAGTCTTTTTCATTGTCGTTTATTTATTGGTCTGTTCATTATTGTCAAGATACTGCTGATACATTTCTGCGAGCCGGGCCGGGGTGATGTCGAGCAGGTCGAGCTGGCGGAAGAAATTGCGGGCGCTGTCGCCGAGGAGCTCGCGGCGCCGCAGCTCGATCACTTTCTGACGGGCATCGCTTGCAGTGAAGAAGCCGAGTCCGCGTTTGTTGTAGATTATCTCGAGGCCCGAAAGATAGTCGTAGGCGCGCATGACGGTGTTGACGTTGACTTCGACCTGAGCGGCGTATTCGCGCACCGACAGTATGCGCTCGTCGGGAGCAAAGTCACCTGTGAGCACCTTGTCGCAGATGTCATCGGCTATCTGGAGGTAAATTGCCTTGCTGCTGTTACTGAAGTCTAACATAGCGGTCAGAATCGGTTGATGATTTCACTTTCTTTAAAGCGGTAGTAGGCTGTGATGTAGCAGAAGATAGCCCATATCGTCGGAACGGTCTTTGCGATGGTCTCGATCCAGTCGGGAACAGTGCGAAATCCGGGGTTGTAGAAGAGTGAGAACACTCCGTCGGACATGATCCTGAATATGACGAGCAGCAAGACAATAGTGCCGAATGTCTTCAGAAATGCATTTTTGGGCCAGACTGTGCTGCCGAGAGCGAATGTCGCCTGAACTGCCAGGAAAAATCCCCAAAGATAGAACTTGCTTTCAGCAAATACCTGTACGCCGAAGGGCCCTACATAGCTGAGACCGTCAATGTCGCCGTATTCATGCATGATGTAGAACACACGTATTGCATCGGCTATAGCGAAGCAGATGATGAAAGCAACGGTAACGCCTACGATGCAGATGAGAAAGCGGCTGAGATATTTTTCTAGATCCGAGGCCGGCGACATCAGTGAGTTGAGACGCAAACCTTTGGAGGTCATATTCTCCATGAGCATTGATGCCCCCAGAGCGCAGAATGCCGCGCCGCCGAAGCGGAAGATCAAGAAGGTGCTTTCCTCCTGTTGCTTTGCATAGTCTGAACAGCCCACGAAATCATAATCAGGATGCGTGTAGAAAATCAGCAGCAAAGTTGTGACGCCGAGCATCATCAGGGCTTTGAGCATCCATGATTTGCCGTTGAGACGAAGGTCGCGTGAGACGCAGTCGGCGAAACGGCCGAAGTCGAATATCTGTGATTGAGTTTTCATGACATTACGCTTTTTTAGAGTTGAACAATGAGTCAATCACGTCGCGGCGCGTGGTGGCGAGTTCGAAGAGAGTCTCGAGATTGACCTCCGTATCGTAAGATCCGTCGTTGGCGACGATGATCTGTGCGTTGCCAAGTCCGGGCTGGGCTATGAGGGCATTGTCGATCAGGCTGCGGTCGGCAGTGTTGAGAAACGCGAGCTTGTCGGTGATCGTGCTGATAGACTCGTTGAGGAGCAGGCTGTGGCGGTCCATTATGGCGACATGGTCGAGAATGCGGTCGATGTCGCGCACCTGATGGGTAGATATGACGATGATCCTGTCGTCGGAGGCCGATGAGGCTATGAAGCGGCGGAACGCTGCTTTGCCGGGGATGTCGAGGCCGTTGGTCGGTTCGTCCATGAGCAGGAGCGAAGTGTTGCAGGCGAGCGCAAAGCACATGAACACCTTTTTGCGCTGTCCCATCGACAGAGACGTTAGTTTGTAGCGGGCGATGTCGTCGACTTCGAATGTCGCCAGATGACGCTGCAGATCCTCGCGGGAGAAGCGCGGATAGAAAGGAGCGTTCATCTTTATGTAGCTGTCGAGTTTCACAGCCGGCAGCGTCAGCTCTTCGGGCACGATAAAGATGTCGTTGAGCGTTTCGGGCAGACGGAGCCGTGTGTTTTTGTCCTTGAACAGAACTTTTCCGCTGCGGGGAGTCAGCAGTCCGGAAATCAGATAGAGCAAGGTCGACTTGCCGGCGCCGTTGGGCCCGAGGAGCCCGTAGATGCCGCCTTCAGCGATGTCGAGCGAGAAATCGTCGACAACCGGCTCGCGGCGCCGCGGATAGCTGAAGCTGAGATTTTCGATTTTAAGCATGATGTTTTTGATTAGATTGTAAATAATATAGATTGTAGATTATTAGAGAAGCAGTATCAGAATGACGGTGAGAGTCGTCAGTAGCGCCGGCCAGAAGCCTGATGCGGATGAGATAACAGAGCAGATATTCATATTGAAGTAGTGTATTAGTGAACTATTACACCGCAAAGGTATGACACATTTTTGAACCCACCAAATTTTTTTGCAAATTTTTTTGAAAAAATTTGGCGGCTGATGATAGCGCAATTTGTTTGCGCGAACGAAAATTTTTGCGTAAATTGCACAAAAATCGGAATAATACCTCAGACCATGGAAAATAAAATTCAATACGGGTGTAAATTTCCCAGAGCTTTACTTTTTGCAATTGTCTGTCTGCTGTTTTCTCAAAACTCGGCAGCAATTGATCTGGCAATGGTTTCTGAAGCAGGCGCTTTGCTCGGACAACCTACCGACAGTCATGTCGGAATTTTACCAAAAGACATGCGGCTTAACAAATTTGGCTCCGATATCAAAATCAATCATTCAGAATTGCCCGACTCTATATTGAAATGTGTGTTATTTGCCAAAGATATATGGGAGTCTTCAATCTATTGTTCCGTTCCGATAATTATAGATTTGGAATATAAACCCATAGGGCAAGAGATAGAAACCGATGTGACTTATTTTTATACCGAGAAAGGCCTAATTCCTAATACTTTGTATAAATCTCAGGTGAAAGGTGCCGACAACTTGACGGACGGAATCATCAGGATAAACTCGAATGTAGAATGGAACTGCTCTGTAGCAACTGATTTAAATTCGGGTTGCCCTAATCTGACATTTGCTCTTCTTAGATCGTTTGCCAAGATATTTGGTTTTAGCTCAGCAATAAGGAAGGATAATGATGGGATGCTATATTGGTCAGGCAAACGTCAGCATACCATTTTTGATAAATGTATAAAATCTTCAGACAATATGTCGATTTGCGATTACGGACTGAATAGAGGGAAACCGAGCCGGCAATTGACTGATTTTCTATCGTCAGAGAACAGACAATTTTATTTTGGAGAGAAAAACTCCTTATATGAATTAGAAAAAACTCCGTTTTCCGATGGATCTGTTTTGTCATATTTCAAAGACGACAATTCCATGATGTCGTTCAATCGCTCTAAAGGATCATGTTTTTTAAGAGTTGATTCGTTGATTCGATCCGTTCTGAAAGAATTTGGCTGGGGCGCTATAAAGAGACCGGCAATTGAAATAGTCTGTGATGAAGCCGGCGATAACGGTATAATGTCAGCATACAGCAGTCATAGTTTTCGAATAAAATCTGACGCCAACGCGTCTGTGACTGCGCCGCGATGGCAGCTGTCATTGCCATTAGCCGACGGCAACGAAGAAAAGATATTATTAAACGACACCGGATTTTCCTGTACAATACCTGCCATTGAAAATGAAGGTCGATACTTGGTCAACGTAAATGGTGATATTTATGCCTGTCTGAACTTTTCATGTCAGATAAACGGAACAGAAGTTCATGCAGATCAATATAGGATTTCTTTGGAATTAAAGCCATCGATTGAGTATATAAATATCGTAGATGTTAAGCAATATCCCGATCAGCAGACCTATGACATCAAGTTTGAAGTTAAATACCATGGCTCGGATCATATTGATATTTCAGTAGAAGAAGAATATGGATCTTGGTTGAAAAACAAATCCATATACGAACCATTCTGGGCTCAATGCGTATGCGAGCAAATACCGGCTCCATTTAGCGCTTGGATTGATTTTTCTGTCGCAAACGAATATGGGACGGCTGGTTATACCGTAGAACTCGATCCGAACGGAGAAGTTGTTAATTCATTCAATCATAACGATAATACCGATGTCGTGGAAAGTAAGCGGTTTGATTCGAAACGTCAGATGTATTATGCCGAGACAGATTTACCCGAAAAGCCGGCCATTGAAAATGTGCAATTCGATATTGTCTATGACTGGGAGCATGAAGACTTTCCGCAGCCCAAAGAAAGTTCGTTTAAATTTGATGTATATTATTACAATACGGAACGCGTATATCTGTTAACGAATATCCACGGACAATATCATTCGTCCGAAAAACCATCCTTTATGGGGCTTATACTATCCGTGCAAAAAACTGATGATCCGAAATCCGGGCTGATTCATTTTGAAGTACCCGATACTGATTGGGGCGAATGTTTTGCAGTTGCCTGCTATAATAAGCAGGGGGTGGCATGGAGTGACACAATAAATACAAGCGATTACGTCAAAGATCCAGTTTTGATTGACTATATCAATGACTATTGGGACAAACAAAGCGGTTTCGGCGATATCGAGCAGGATAGTCCCGACATTATTTTCAGAGACGAAAATATTATATGCTCATCGGAAATACGCTCTCTTTCAATATATTCACTGTCCGGAATTGCAGTCAGACAATTCAGCCGTCCCGGAATTGTTGCCATCGGGGATTTGCCGAAGGGTTTATATATCATCGCTTATACGACAAATTCAAACAGTTCGAGATCAATCAAATACTTAAGGTATAAAAATTAAGAGGCCGTACAAAATTTGAACTGACCCCTAAAAGTTAGACAAAAAACTTTTAGGGGTCTTTTATATGA
>CANPDU010000030.1 GCA_947573135.1 uncultured Bacteroidales bacterium
AATTGAATTTCAATAATTTCAAAGAACTCTTATGATTTTTTAGTGGACACTAATGTTATTGTATATTTGGTGTTATTATATTCGCCATGCAATTTGTTTTATGAATATCATTTCTGCCCCGGCATATTGCATTATTACCAGATCCCCGATGAATTGCTTTGTGCTGGAGTGATTTCATGTCTATGGGGAATAGAAAGTACATTTCTGGCCAATAAATTAAATATTGAATTTTGGATCAAGAACGTGCTTATTCTTATAATTTATATATATGCTACATTTTAAACGATTGACATCCATAGTTATGACAATTTATTCAAATAAAAGAATTGCACTTGTGACAATAAATCTGATGATCTTTTTATTGTCCTTGCTGATTCTCATAATCAAGTATAATGCAAGTTGGAGTTTTAGGAGTTTTGTATTTGGATCGCCTAATATATCAATACCCATGCTGTTATTGTCAATATACTCCCTCGTGAAAACCTTGATGACAAAAGAATTCAACCGAAGCTATTGGTTTGATATGTTCTGCTGTTGGTCTATTTACGGTCTGTATTGTTTATTAGCAGCAACTTATTGACGATTTATATGCATTTAAAGCAACAAAACACTACGATCCAATATTTAACCGAATTAGTTGGCTTGGATGAATTAGAAGACGATGATAACGAAATCAAATAAAATCTTGCGTAATTATCTGTTATTATGCATTTGCCTGTTAACAAGCATGTCGCTCTACGCCCAGGCAGATGGAGTAAAGGTTTCAACGCCATACGGTGAAATGGAATTCTCTGATGATGATAAATCGTCAGATATATTGAATGAATTTGCTAAAGCATGTGGAGACCATCATAGGGATTCGTTGAATACTCGTGCTATTATCAGTGTATGTGAAGTTGCAGATGGCGCTTTAGCTGAAATAATGGATTATATATGCTTTGACGATTTTTTCAATAAGCCAGATATTGTAGCTGAAATCTACCGAAGCGATGATAAAGCATTAGAAAAATACATTGATTTTATCGCGCTTGAGTTGTGTATAAGGAATTGCGATACAACGACTAATACATCAACGGCAAAAGACAGGCTGGCCGATACAATAGCCCCAAAAGTAAAGAATAAAAACAATATAGATACTCTGTCTATTATAATCGCAAAAATAGAATGCGCATATGATAAATATAAAGTTCTATTAAACGATTAATCAGCGCGCTAATTATTATCGACGATTTTATTATGACTATTGAAAAAGAGTTGATTAAAACGCTAAAGAAATTATTGGGAGCCAGAGTGACATATAGCCGAGCCGGAGGCGGTATGTCCTCAATCCTCTTAATAACTACGTCTAATCATCTATCTTTGTGGTGTTGGCGATATTGGGAAATAAGTCAATGCAATGTTCTCCTGTCAACCTCAGAAGATGATGATACTCCGATAACAGGAACTATGGCTAAAGCAGCCTCTTTGTTGGAAAATAAATCGATTTCCGGGTTCATGCTTGATACTGTAAATGAATACCAATTATGGCTGTGCTTTGATGATGATCTGGATTTGATACTTTTCCCGGAATATGAAAAACGCAAATGTTTTAAGCATGTTAATTGGGAGTTAGTAGATTCGGAGCATAAATGCTCATACATTATAACAGCTCAATTAAAAATTATCAAAAAAACAGAAAATTTTGAATAATATTTACTGCAAAATATTGTTTTGCGCCTACGATTCCAACGACAATGTGACCCGCGATGTCAAATCATACGATCCCTACCTTTACGGCGACAAAATGCTGTACACCCTCAAGGGCCTCAACATCTACGACTTCCTTGCACGGACTTACGCCCCCGACATAGCGCGCTTCATGCAGCCCGACCCGTTGGCAACAGAAAACCACGGAGTATCGCCTTACACTTATTGCAACGGAGACCCCATCAATTTCATCGACCCTACAGGCGAAAAAGTTTACTATGTTGACATGACTGGAAAAATAATTTCTGCGGAAGAAGCGGGGAAGCATCAATCTTTCAACATGACTGAACTCGAAGCTCAATACAACAATTACGACGGGATTGTAATCATCGATAAAGACGGTCGTATAGTCAATCAGTCCGAAAAATTCGATGAAGGCACAATCCAATCGACGATAGAAAATACAGCCGATAACGATAGAGGAGAACCTGTTAAATTTACAAGTTTTAAAATTAAAGGTGGCGCTGATGCGTTCAATATTTTCGAATTTCTCTCAGATAATATCACTGGGATCAATAATATCGAATACTCAATAATTTCTTTGGGAAAAGCTGGTAAAAACGGTATAAATTATGTTACAACATCTCATACCCCCGAAAGAGAGAGCGGAGGAGGTTTCTTGTATAAAACTCAATTTATGTATGGATATACAGTTCGTTCTTTTTATCATTCTCATAAGTATAGCCTTGAACCAGGTTATGGTGACATGAGAGCAAAAGAGAATATATCGAATGCACACAAGAGAATGAACCCTAGCTCGCAGCCGATTGTGTTTGGCATTTATCTAGCTAATTCTCAATATGAAAAAGAGCGATATCGAAGATTTTAAATGTGTTATTCAATATGAGGAAGTTAATATTTGTACTGCTGTTTTGGGTGTATATCCAGGCGCAAGCTACTGAAAAAAACACATATCCATTAGTATCAACGATTTATTCGGAATTAATGGATTCTGTAGTATCTGTCATTAAAAGGACTGATTTGAGAAAAGTATATTCATTGACCGGATTGGGCAAAGACAAAAATAGGAATCCTACAGACTATATTTATGATTTAATATTATGCCAACGGAATCCTAAAACAGGAATGTACGAATATCCGCCTATTGAATTAAATGAACAGACCTTTTTGGCAGACAGTTCAAATGTATTTATTATAACCGGATCAATTCGCATTCATGCGCTGTATGCATATATATTCAGAATTAAAGATCTACTATTTTATTCCAATAAATTTCTAAAGGGATACTTTTTAATGATAATCGGGAATACTGAAAAAGAATGTGTTTTTGATTTCGTGGGATATGGCTGGATATTCAAAACTGAACATGGCAAAATTATAGAAGCCTATGCCTTTTATAGCATGAGTGAAAATCCATTTAAAATTATTGATTTGATCAAAAATGAAGTAGTAAATCGAGAAGATGTTAGATTGTTTAACGAGTTATATAGATAATTTAATCTTGTTTTGTATGTATATAGTATCCCGGAATATCGCGGGCAATGCAATAGAATATGCCTACGGAGCCAACGGCAACGTAACGTACGGCAACAACCGCAACCATGCCAATTATTATGCCTACGGACTGCCGGTGCAGGAATCGGAAGTCAAAGATCCCGATCCATATCTTTACAGCGGAAAGGAATTCTATTCGCTCAGAAGCGTGAATATCTACGATTTTGGCGCCCGTACCTACGCCCCCGACATCGCCCGCTTCATGCAACCCGACCCCAATGCCGACGACTATCATTGGCTATCCCCCTACGCCTACTGCGGCGGCGATCCGATAAATAGAGTTGATCCGGATGGATGCGACTGGGTTTCAAGAGTTGTAAACGGAGTCACAGAATACTTCTATGACGGGAATGTCACTTCTCAGGATATTGCCGACGATATATATGGGATAGGAGTTGTAACCCATATCCCCGATGGAACTCAAATCAGCATCGGAGAGTATACATATACTTTTAATAACGATCTTAAAGAGAATAAATACGGCACGGTATTAAAAAACGATGTATTGCAGGACAATTCCAAGATCATCTACGGTGACGACTATACGATCTTCGGCACTACGGATGAATCATGCAATGCGGCAACACTTCATAAAAACTATTTTGGCACAAGTTATACCGGGCCACACAATCCTTTAGATTATAATGGAGATTATAGTTATCAATACATTCCAAAAAACAGAAGCGAATTTGGATCAATAGCTCATGATAAAGCATACGATTCTGCCAATGCACAAGGATTGATTGGAGCACTGTTTAACTGTTCGGAAGGTGTAGTGAAAGCGGATATTCGGTTAGTAAATTACAATGTAAAGAATGTGATTTACGCACCATCACATAAAGATAAAGCCAGATCATTAGTAACCGCAGGTGCGTATCATTGGATATTGCTTAACAAAACGCCTATATACATATGTAATAAAATATATAACAGCGTTAAGCAGCCTTTAAGAGAACAAGCAAATTTATTTATTTTAAAATTAATTCTATACTAATACTTGCATATAATGATACAACCTAATATATACAATCATAGTAAAAAACAATACATGAAGAAACTAAAACCATTTATACCACTTATTACGATAGTATCAATCTATTTTGCGTTATTGTTTTTTGGCGCATATATCATGTCGCCCGGGGCGTTTGCAAATCTTCAGAAATATGCTTTTAAGGATGTGACATCTCAAGATATTATAGATAAAATTACTGATTTAAAAAAAAATAATCCGCAATATATAGTCTGGTCTAAAGATGAAAATGGGAATATATTTAATCCCGATGGGAAAAGAGAGCCAATACGAAATTATTATACCTACTATTTCTTGTTGCCGTTTGAAGACAGAACTGTAATAGTAAAAATATATATTGATGGTTCAGAAGCTGACAAATCCCGCATATTACTTGGTGGATATACATTTGCAGAAGATATTTATAGAGGATGGGGCGATCCGAGATATGAAAAAGAAGAAAGGAAGGTAACAAAAGTTCTCGAAAAAGAAGTCTTGGATAATTTGGGATTTAATTACAGAAAATTATGGTTTTAAGGACTATAAAACTATGGTATTTGTTCTATGCAGACAACGCCGCCGACATCGCCCGCTTCATGCAACCCGACCCGTTGGTAACAGAAAACCACGGTGTATCGCCATACGCTTTTTGCAACGGCGATCCGATAAACTTTATTGATCCAACAGGCGAAAAAGTCTACTATGTCGACGGCACAGGAAAAATAATTTCTGCGGAAGAAGCCAGAAATCATCAATCTTTCAACATGACTGAACTCGAAGCCCAATACAACAATTACGACGGGATTGTAATCATCGGACAGGACGGCCAGGTCATCAACCAGTCCGAAAAATTCGAAAAATATACTATTGAGACGACCATTGAGAATACTGCATTGCAAAAGGGCAGAAAACCAATTGCTTTTACGGCGATAGTTATCAGAGGAGATGAGGAAGGTCAAAAGATATTTGAATTCTTAGCCGATAACATAACGGGGGAAAACGGCATTGAATTTGGACATATTAAAGCCGGAGAAGAAGGCTGGTTGGGATATAACATAGTCACTACGTCT
Source organism: uncultured Bacteroidales bacterium (assembly GCA_947573135.1). Classification (GTDB taxonomy): domain Bacteria; phylum Bacteroidota; class Bacteroidia; order Bacteroidales; family Muribaculaceae; genus CAG-873. The sequence goes on from CANPDU010000030.1 coordinate 5,341, forward strand.
CACACTGCAGCTTTTGAGGCCGGCACAAGATGGCTTTTTGAAACTCAGCTTAAGTATGGTTATACGATAAGAGAATGGAATCATTCTCATCCAACTACAAAAGGGGCTTCAGGTTCCGATATATCCATTAGAAATTATATAACAACAAACTATTCTATCCCCAATTTAATATTTAAAGTTTATCATGTACCATCTAAAACATATATTGATTACACCCATGATTAAATTTTTTCGATACAGAATATTTTTGATAATAGCCTGTGTTATTATATCAAATAATCTACAGGCTGAGGATGTAGTTGTTGCAGAAGTAACAGTTAAAGACTATAGCTTTATGAATGATTTGGCGAATCTTATAGACAAAACGTCTGAGATCACTAAACAGGATATAAAAAAATCCGGTAAAGATTTCTACAGATTAGAAATATCACCGCGTAATGTTAAGACAAACGACATTGTTTCTCCATTTTCATTTTATCCTAAAGGATCATATTCGATTTTCATAGAATATATTAATGAACTTCTTAGTATAGCAACTTCATACCAATACATCTTATCAATCAATAATATAAACTTTATTTCCTGCCAGGATCTCACTCCTTACTACACATCTTGTAAGCGTAAACGACAAGTTCTGAATTTTAAAAGTTATATTTTAACAAGCGGTGTATATTGGCACATATCCATAAAAGACGGCAAGATCGACAAAGCATTCTTTTTGAATGCAGAATATGATGATCCGGCCTATAATACAGTTTATGATCTCATTTCCGGTGAAACAATGTTGGAGACAGAATATATCAACAAATATGGATATTTTTAAATCCAATTAAAGCATGGCGTTGAGGATAATAATCTAATTTTGAATTGTAATGACATCGATCTTCAAATATATTCAGGGCAACAACCGCAAAAATACCGACATAATAATCGGATATTTTAATCACTACGCAACTAAGATATTGCGTCTTAGTGCGTTCTTTGTCTTAGTATTATTTTCAGTCAATAGCATCGACGCGCAAAAGGCTCTTAGGGAACAATCATTTCCTGTTATGGAAACACGCAGATATGCGTTTATGGATACCATTGTTCAGTATATCAAAGGAACTGATTTAGAGATGATTTATCGTACAAGCGGACTGGAAGAAACATCAGGTTTTTTAAAAGAAGGCTACATTTACAATCTGTCTGTTTATTCCTATGATACAAACGAAAAAAAAGTCGATTTTTTCCCAAATGGATCTTATCATATTGACATCACCATTTATACTATAATTGGCTCTGATGACGGTTATTTCTTCAATTATAGAGGATTACCGTTTTTTAGTGATACCAGACTCCGTAATTTTATGGTTCGGCAATGCGGTTCGAAAAATTGCAAAAGCTTCTTGAATTTCGGAATTGGATTTCATTGGTTTTTCGATATTGATAAAGGAAATGTTGATAAAGCATATGCTTTGTACAGTGAATGCGTATGCCCATTAAATGCTTATGATCTAAAGACGGAGAAAGTTATACCTTACTCTGAATTTGATGCAGCATTCTATAATATACAATAATACATTAAGCAATCACTGATGAAAACAGGTTGTAGTTTAAACATTAAGGTAAAAAATATAGCTAATTTCTTGCTCCGTAGCAAGATGGCGCGTCTTATAGTAATTATACTGTTGATTTATCTATTGGTAAAAAGCTGCAATCCTGACACTTTTGAAGCCGTTGAACCTGAAACTCAGGTACATTATAAACTGAAAAGATTTGGCACATATGCAAGACTCTACATAAGCAGAACAGACACGTTCGGCTCTGATTACATAGAATTTAATCATACTGCTATCTTTTTTCCAGAGATATATTATGTAGAGCCTGACACACTCTATTTTATAGATAAGGGCAGTTTCTATCTCAGAGATGTAGAATGTGACAGATTTGTCATTAAGACAATTGACAAAATTTCCTCTCCGGGAATAGGCCCCGGTTCAACAAGAGAAGATGTCTTAAAACTAAAGAGAGAAGCTGAGCAATCGGACAGTATACGCAAAGTTTTTAAGGCAAAACCCCATTATAAGATACGAATCGTTGATTATGCTACAGGGTTTGTGATATATAATCCGGAAGGAGAGGAAACCGTAAGTGAAATGAACTCATTTATTTTCCGAGGGAGCTGAAATTCATCAAGGCATCTTCTTGAAAATCACTTCAAACTATAGCTAAACAGCAATGAGAGATACGATCAGACATAATTATACGCTTACTTTGATTTCAGCAATGATTAGACTATTGTTTGTTGTCGTGGCTATCGCCTCGTGCCAAATTATGCACGGTAAAAATGACTACGAGGTCAAGATGCCTGAAATGATTACGCGTAATTATGATTTTATGTCTGAAATTTCAAGCTTGCTTAGGAATACGGATCATAAGATTACCAATGCAAATGCTAATATCACTATAAGTAAAGATTGTTCATATGATTTTACTGTGTATGACTTAGAAGCAAACAGCCGTAGCGGTTATAATTGGAATATCGATTTTACGCCGGAAGGATCATACACGCTGACTTTTACATATCGGATATGGGACTTCGGAGTTGGTGGAACCGGTAGATGTATGTTTTATATTGACGGATTGCGTTTTACCACTATGAATTATCTGTCGCAATTTTTCATCGGATGTAAACGGACAATGGGTGTATGCACTTTCCCTTATTGCGGATTGTTTTCTGACAGGTTTTGGTTCTTTGAAGTGCGAAAAGGCAAAGTTGTAAATGCATTTTATTATTATGAGGAAAATGATTTAGACTTGGACAATCTTTTGGTGTACGATCTCATTAACAAGCGCTTCTTCAGATATGGTGACTGGACAAAACGATATCCGTATTTTCATTAAGCGAAAGCAAATAAAAGGCAGTTGAAATTTGGCAGTGTCGGCAATGTGCATTAATTTTGTCTCTGAAAAAATTTACTTAAAACAAAATATCCATGAACATCCTACGCTCGGCTATCGCTCCGGCAATACTGACTGCCGCCATGGCCTTTACCGCTTGCGGAGACAAAACGACTCCGGTTCTTATCGAACAGGGCGAACGCCTCAACACCGAACTCCAGACACTGGCACAGGAAAATCCGGCCGTCATCGCCGAAGCCAAGGCCGCGTATGCCGACAACCGCATGACCGTCGACGTGAAGCTCGCCGACTCTCTCTTTATGGTTGCCCAGATATCGGAGCCGCTCTTCGACTATTTCACGGCATGCGAAGTGAAGGATCATCTAGATAAAAATCTTGAAGTGACAGTCAACGCTCTGAGCGAGAAAGACGGAGTGGTCGCTGTCAGCCTCACCGACGTCTACGGCGACTCCAAAACTTTTGAGGTGACAGCCGCACAGCTGCGCCGCATGGTCAAGTCACCTCTCAATCAGCTAAACTACACCGAGGCCCGCGACGGCCTGTTCGCAGCCTTCGAGGCTGCGGAAGAACTTTTCCGTCCGGCAGAAGGCCCGGTGAAGGCTATCACAACATCGTTCAAAGGCGGCTTCTATGCCTACAATATCGAGTTTGAGAACGCCCGCGCATTCAGCGGCCTGACTACGGCCAATCTCAAATACCGCGCGCTCAAGGTGCTCGAAAAACGTTATGCCAATCTGGGATCGTTCCGCCCGGTGCTCTTCGGCATGTATAAGTCGTTCGGCATCGACGGCTTCCATCTGGTGTACTCGGCCGGCGACAAATCACTCAAAACAGCTGTAACACTTTCTAATATCAAGCAAGCAAACGAAAAATGAACGTTATTGACCGTTTCCTAAACTACGTAAAATTTGACACTCAGAGCGACGAGCTCACCAATATGACGCCGTCGACACCGGGTCAGATGATCTTCGCGCGTCACCTCGAAAAAGAGCTTCACGAACTCGGTCTGACCGAAATAACACTCGACGACAACGGCTATCTGATGGCCACCCTACCCGGCAACATCACTGACCGCAAGGTGCCGACAGTCGGTTTCATCGCCCACCTCGACACATCGCCCGACATGTCGGGACATCATGTCAATCCGCGCATCGTCGGCAAATACGACGGCGGAGACATAACTCTCAACGCCGACGAAAACATAGTGCTGTCGCCCGACGAGTTTCCCGAACTGCTCAACTATGTCGGTCAGGATCTTATCGTCACCGACGGCAAAACACTGCTCGGCGCAGACGACAAAGCGGGCATCGCCGAAATCATATCGGCCGTCGACTATCTGAAGAAACATCCCGAAATCAAACACGGCAAAATACGCATAGCCTTCAACCCCGATGAAGAGATCGGTCAGGGCGCCCACAAGTTTGACGTGAAGCAGTTCGGCGCCGACTGGGCCTACACGATGGACGGCGGCGAGATCGGCGAGCTCGAATTCGAGAACTTCAACGCCGCCGTAGCGAAAGTGACGTTCAAAGGCCGCAACGTGCATCCGGGCTATGCCAAGCACAAGATGATCAACTCGATGCGTATAGCCAACCAGTTTGTGATCATGCTGCCGCGCTGGGAAACGCCCGAACACACCGAAGACTACGAAGGTTTCTATCACCTCGTAGGCATGGAAGGCTCGGTCGAGCAGACAGTGCTCACATATATCATCCGTGACCATGACCGCGACCGCTTTGAGCGCCGCAAAAAAGAGTTCGAACACCTCGCGCGCAAGATCAACCACGAGTTCCCCGACTGCTGCACTCTTGAAATCAAGGATCAGTACTACAACATGCGCGAGAAGATCGAACCGGTGATGCACATCATCGACATCGCCGAGGAAGCGATGCGCCAGGAAGGCGTGACTCCGCGCGTGGTTCCAATCCGCGGCGGCACAGACGGCGCGCAGCTGTCGTTCAAAGGACTGCCCTGCCCCAACATTTTCGCGGGCGGACTCAACTTCCACGGGCGCTATGAATTCGTGCCCATCCCGTCGATGGAGAAGGCCGAGAAAGTGATCGTGCGCATCGCCCAAATCGTCGGTCAGTCTTGAACAGGCGCGAACGTCCGCTGCTTGTCGTGATCACCGGACCGACAGCATCGGGCAAAACCTCATTGGCCATCGACGTGGCCCGTCGGCTGGGATGTGAAATCATCTCAGCCGATTCTCGTCAGATCTTCCGAGATCTGCCTGTAGGCACCGCCGCCCCGACGGCGACGGAGCTCACGGCCGTGCTCCATCATCTTGTCGGCACACTGAAACTCGACGACTACTACAGTGCCTCGTGTTTCGAGAGCGACGCACTGGCGCTGCTGCCAGGCATATTCGATCGCTCGGGAGGCTATGCAGTGGTGTGCGGCGGCTCGATGATGTATGTCGATGCGCTTGTCAACGGCATAGACGAAATGCCGACGGTTAGTGCAGACGTGCGCGACAAAGTTGCCCGTCTTGCCTCCGAACAGGGCGCCGAAGGGCTGCTGGCGCTGCTCGAGATCTGCGATCCCGACTACTACGCCGAGGTCGACCACGCCAACATCAAACGGGTGATACATGCCCTCGAAATAACAATGGAAGCCGGCACGCCGTACTCGTCGCTGAGAACGGGGCGGCGAACGGCCAGAGAGTTTGACATCGTGAAAGTGGCGATCGAGATGCCGCGCGAGGAACTTTTCGACCGCATCAACCGCCGCGTCGACAACATGATAGCCGGCGGCATGATCGAAGAAGCGCGGCGGGTGTACGATCGGCGCGATCTGAATTCACTGAATACGGTTGGCTACAAGGAACTGTTCGCCTGGCTCGACGGGAAGATGGATTTCGACACCGCCGTGGCTCGAATAAAGAAAAACACACGCGTCTATGCAAAAAAACAACTGACATGGCTCCGCCGCGACCCCTCAGTCTTCCGGCTGCCTGCGCCCGTATCTGCCGATGATGTCATCAGGATCATAAGCAGGAGAGCGTCGCCGACAGCTCAATCCTGATCATAAAATCGTTTAGCTGCGCCATATATTTGAGTGTTTATGATGATTTGTCGGCAATCTCTTGGTTGAAGGTCTTTATTTCATCGGCGATCAGTTGTTTCAGCTCTTTCTGAGGAACAATAAGTTTGTATTCGGCAACGCCGATAGGTTTTGTGAGGCCTTCGAGAGCAAGCTCAACCTCGACGTTATCTTTCTCGGCGCATAGGATTATACCGATTGAGGGATTTTCGTCTTTTCCACGTTCAAGTTCCAGTTCAAGAAGCGGCTCAGTCACGCCAAGAAATCCCATACAATAGGAATCCTTGAAAATTTCGTTGGCGTATGCAGCCTGAGTCTCCGGAAGAGCGACGGAGAAATTATTGGATACGTTGTTTTCCGGCTGATGCTTGTGCATCTCCAGCTTGATGGCATTAACCAATAAAGCCCGACTCCAACCTTTTTGAACTATCTTCTCGGCGTAATAAAGAATTGCACTATCATCATCTCCAAATCTAGTAATAAGATGATTGATGTTCCCCCAGGGCAAAACTCCAACAGCTTGTTGTAGTTTTGGGTCTGAGTTATGAAAGCGGACATACAAACGCTTCATATTCCATAAATTACTCACCGACATACCCATTTTGGGATACATAGCTTTCAAATCTGCAGAGAGCCGCTTTACCACACCGTCTCCATGAGAGCTGTCGAGCTTACGCTCATAAAGCAGCTGACCTATACGCCAATGCATTCCGGTTTTTGTGTTGATCAGTCTAATCACGCATACTATATGCGTAAGCTTCAGAACAAGGCATAAAAAAACCGCATTTGCGGTAATGCGGCCAACCAAGTCTTTCGTTCTTCGATCGATGACGGTGCAAAGTTAGTCATTTTTTCTAACTTTACAAAATTAAAACAGCCAGCAGGCTAAAAAAGTTCAAAATCATATCGCCGTTTCAATTACTGCAACAGCCTGTTGCAATATTTCATTGTATTCTGTTTCGTTATGAATACGAACAACTGTTTCCATACACAAAGTTAATGCTTTTATTTTGATTTTCAGTCATGTGCAGGCACCTTAGTTTCTCATAACGCCATGAACTAATTGGCTAACGTGGTTTTTGGGGCTGTGGAATGGGGTCTTCGGCGAGGAGGAGGAGTTTGTCGCCGACGCGGAGACGGGTATCGCCGCGCGGAACGACATAGGCTCCGTCGCGCCGCTTTATCATTATCACGAGCGTCTTCGGCGCAAGACTTAGACTGCGCATCGTTTCACCGTCGTAAAGCATGTCGGGCGTCACCTCACACTCGGTCATCGTGGCCGAAATGTCTTCGGGGAGCTCGACGCCGGTGAACGCCGACTCGCGGACAGGCAGACATAATTTCAGCCAGCGAGCCATGCTTGTGACAGTCGTGCCCTGGATGAGCAGCGAGAGCAGAGTAATGAAAAAGACGATATTAAACATGAAGCCGGCATGCTCGACAGTCGGAGATATGAGGGCATAGGTGGCGAAAATAATAGGAACGGCACCACGCAGACCGACCCAGGAGATATAGATCCGCGCACGAAGCGAAAATTTTCGGAAGGGCAACAGACTCGCAAACACAGCGACGGGACGCGCCACAAGAATCATAAACAGACCGAGAGCGACGCCCGGGACGGCCACGTCGACGAGTTCGGAAGGGTTGACGAGCAGTCCGAGCGTGAGGAACATTATGATCTGGACAAGCCATGTGAAACCGCCGAAAAATGTAGTGATGGTGCGTTTCATAGGCAGTTTCGAATTGCCGATGACGAGACCGGAGACATAGACCGAAAGGTAACTGTTGCCGCCGACAAGCTCGGTGAGCGAGAACGAGAAAAACACGCATGCGATCATCAGCACGGGATACATAAACTCATTGTCTGATTTCAGCCGCCGGACGAGCCACGCGGCTATCCATCCCATGAGAAGACCACCGAGCGCGCCGAGCGCAAGCTGAACCACAAGCATGACCGACGATGACAGGACTACATCTCCGAGCGATATGGCCGAGCCGTCGACGCCGGTTAGACCGATAAGCATTATCACGAGAAGATATGCTACCGGGTCGTTGGATCCGCTCTCGAGCTCAAGAGTCTGCCGCAGATTTTCCTTAAGACCTGTGCGGGCCGAGCCGAGGATAGAGAAGACCGAAGCAGAATCGGTCGACGACATGATCGCCGCGATGAGCATAGACTCTATCCAACCGAAAGCATAAGCCGGCGCAAAAAGATGAAAGAGATAGTAAATGAATGTGCCTGTGACCAAAGTAGTGATCAACACTCCGACCGTGGCGAGCATCAGTCCCGGCCCGAGGACGGGGCGTATGTCGCGCAATTTTGTGTCGGCACCGCCTGAGAACAAAATGATGCTCAGCGAGACCATACCAATAAACTGAGTCACTTCTGCCGAGTCGAAACGGATGCCAAAACCGTCGACACCGGCAAGCATGCCGACACCGAGAAAGAGCACGAGTGTCGGTAGACCATAGCGGCTGCCTGTCCGTCCGGCAAAAACACTCAGCAACAGCAGCGCCGCGGAAACGAGTACGATGTTGTTTGGGGTTAGTTCCATAATGCGATATAATGCAAAGGTATATTAAATCTACAACACAAACAAATTGTGTGCATTATTGGTTTGACCAAACTGACGCATATGAGAGACTGAAACATCTCATAACGATGACAGAAGCACGCCCAGAGCATAGAAAAAAAGAATGACGATCGGCATAACGGTTGGGAATTAATGGCAGCATACCGTCACATAACGACAGGAAGCCGCGGATTGATTACTATCATATGCTCTCTCCGGTATCGCCAAACACCATGCAGTCATACAATAAGTAATTATCCACGGCTATGCCGCAGACATCAACTTATATTCCCGACTGCTTTCTGATAAAACTGGCGATTTTGAGAGAGCAAGAATAAAGCTAACGCTGTAAGATATTATATGTAATTTTATATGATCAATGTTACATAAGCAAAATGATTTTTTGAGTCTGCCGCAAAGTTACGAAAAAAGGCGAGATATGAACGTGAGTCAGGATAGTAATTGACTTATTACGGCCCAAAATCGTTATCTTTGCAGCGTAAATAATCAAAAAAACATCATCAGAATGGTAAACCTGAACGACGATCACAGACTCGCAAAGCTGATCAAATCGCTACGCGACAAGGATAAAATAAAGATACTTTTTGTATGCCTGGGCAACATATGCCGCTCTCCGGCAGCCGAAGGAGTGATGAAGGCCGTTGTCGAAAGCGCCGGCGACAGCGGGCGTTTTGAAATCGACAGCGCCGGGACAGGCAACTACCACATCGGTGATCTGCCCGACCGGCGGATGCGCATCCACGCCCAGCGACGCGGCTACAACCTGACTCATATCTGCCGTCAGGTGCGGCCGTCGGATTTCGAAGAATTCGATCTCATTGTGGCGATGGACGCATCTAACCGCCGCAATCTACAGCTCGTCGCACCGACTCCCGAGGCCGAGGAGAAGATCATCATGATGGCAGACTTTGCCGACCTTGCGACAAAGTATGATCATATACCGGACCCGTACTACGAGGGAGCGGAAGGCTTCGAACTGGTGCTTGATCTGCTCGAATCGGCCTGCGACAATCTCTATCAGCAGCTCAAAAAGTATTAATTCGCGAATAATTCGGAGATAAAGCGGCTGCAAAACATTGCAAAATAAAAAAGAATAACTAACTTTGCAGTCGCAAACCCCGAAGGAGAGATGCCGGAGTGGTCGATCGGGGCGGTCTCGAAAACCGTTGTGCCCGTACGGGCACCCAGGGTTCGAATCCCTGTCTCTCCGCCACAAAACAGCTGCCAGTCGTTGACTGGCAGCTGTTTTTTTGGCGCTTAGCAATAAAGGGCCAGCGGATTTTTCCAGTTGGTAGGGGGCAAGGGATTTCAATATAACTAAGTGTTATTTTTCTTTAGATAAATCATGTCGCGGAGAGTCACACCCTCTTCGATAATAGGATTGCGATAGTTATTTGTGAAAAAATCCGGAACACGATGAGAATAACTATAACCGCACTTTTCATAAAAACGAAGAGTCGATGGTGTTTCTCCTGTTCCAAGTATAATTGACTTGTCGGGATTCACGTTTTCTACGTGTTCTAACATCAGGCGACCGAAACCACGACGTTGAAAATCCGGACATACTGCAAGATTCTTAATCTCAACCGTAGTGTCATCAATAGTCAAAGCTACACACACCGTAATTGGGATACCGTCTAATATCCCTGCGTATAGATTGCCTTGCTGAAGATAGCGGTCAATCATCGTTTCCGATTCGTCGCCGATGAGTAAAAGCTGTAGAAATCTTTTTTTGTCGTTTTTAATTTCCACTATTTTAAAGTTTTCAGACATGAACGCGCTCTATTGTTAATATGAGTATTGCAGTGCATCCCGTAGAGGCACAATTATTTCTATTCATCTACAAAAATAGACATTATCCCCTACCAAGCTCTCACTGACGGTCAAAATGCGCCAAATGCCTTTGAATATCTGACTGTTCCATGTGGTAATCGGGACTTAAACGGAAAGACCATATAGAACTGTGCCGGAACCTCAAACGGTGCTTCAATCTCAAACGGTAATGCAGGAAGATAACCACTCCCGGAATAATATTCCGGAGACCCGAGTACGACCGAACAATAAAAATCTCCCTCTTTCGCTTTTCGATGTCCGGTCTCTATCAGTGCGCGCCCGATTCCTTTGTTCTGAAAAGCGGGAAGCACAGCTAACGGAGCCAAAGCAATCGCTTTGCTCATCCCGATATTTATTTGTGAGAACATTGCATAACCTACAATTTCCCCTTTGACTTCGGCTACAAAAGACAGTTCGGGGAGATACTCTTCCGTGCAACGCAATCTATCAACCAAATTGTGCTCATCCCCATCGGTATGCTCAGCTCCGGCAAACGCTGTCTTCACAACTGCACGGATTTCATCAAAATCGCGTAATTGTTCAGTTCTGATTACCAATGTCTCAATCATAATCGATACGTTCTATCTTTAAGATTACAGGGCATCTACCCAAACATGGATTCGCGCAATAAAGTTGCCGGCATTGGTGATATATTCTGGTGTCAAGCACCGTTACTTTCACTTTATGTTTCATAAGGCTGAAATTATTTCTAATTCTGACTGTAAAGTTAACAATAATTGTCTTAATTAGTCAAATCACGGCACAAGCCAAATTTTCGGCAATATTTCAATAGAACATGTCCATAGTCAACTTCTTGCCGCGTTTCTCAAAATATAACCTAAAGGGTATATTTATATGACTCAGTTGGCAAAATATGTAAAGGAGATGCGCAAACAGTTCGGGCTTACGCAAGTTGACATGTCCCAGAAATCCGGGGTTGGATTACGTTTTGTGCGTGAGTTGGAACAAGGCAAAGAAACGCTCCGTCTCGACAAGGTGAATCAAGTACTCGCTCTATTCGGAGCCGTCATGACACCAGAAAAAATCATTGAACCATGAAACAGGCAAATGTTTATGTCGGCAATCTCCTTGCCGGCATACTGACAGAAGATGATATGGGCTATGAGTTCAAGTATGATTCCAATTATCTAAAATTGGAACATGCCGATACTGTGAGCATAACATTACCACTGTCGGCAAAGCCATATCGCGATAAGGTATTGTCTCCGTTCTTTGAAGAGAAGCGGAACCGCTATCTGTTTCAGGGCGAAGTCAACAGTGACCTCGCCCTGATGAAAGGATTGCTCGCCGGACAGCGTCAGCGTCCTATGTAGTCGCGCAGAGCGTCGACATAGGCTTCGAAAGCCTTGCGTCCGCCGGGAGTAATGCGGCAGACAGTACGGGTCTTTTTACCTGCGAAACCTTTCTCGACAGAGATGTAACCGGCCGCCGAAAGTTTGTCGAGCTGAACACTCAGGTTGCCGGCCGTTGACTCGGTCTTTTCTCTAAGATAGACAAAATCAGCCTCCTCTACATTCATCAGCACTGACATGACTGCCAGGCGCAACTGCGAGTGCAACAACGGATCAAGCTCTTTCATGCGGCTTTAGCGGCTTTATGATTAAGAATATGACCGGGCACGATCATCATCGACACAAAAGCGAGAATAAACAGCGGCATGAACCATGAAGCGTAAAGTAAGACTCCACCTACAACACAACATAGAGTGAAGAGCCCGATGACGAGAGCGATCACACCGCCCCACAGCATGCTGCGCTCTTTCAGCGCTATACCCTGGACAGTCTCTGCAATCGGAGCAGCAATAAGTGAGTAAACCAGCATCGCAATCCAACTGTTGACTCCGGCGATAAAGGCGAAGGCAAGACATGCGGCCGTGAGGCAGACAAAACTCAAACCTACGATCGTCCACAACTGAGAAATCAGTCGGTCGGAATAGCTCACTACCCCTTCGACACGACGCTGATGCCGAGCCATAAGCGGAGTAGCCACACCACCGACGAGAGGGATGAGAAACCACAGCCAGTTGACGGCACCGGAATGAGTATAATAGAGCAGAATCCATACGGCAAGCGAGACAGCCACCGTGAGATATCCCCACATAAGCATGATATTGCCGTCGCCGAGGGCGTAACGCGATTTTGTCCGCGCGATCATTGCCGTGATCACCTCAAGACTCTCTTTTTCGGTAATTTGTTTTTCAACCATAATTCTAAATTTTAAGCGGTTTATATTATAAACTAAATTTCGAAAAATAAACGGAGCAAACTCGCGCGATGTCGCTCCGGACAGATTTTCGATGCAAAGATAAATCGGTTTATAATATAAACCAAATATTTTTCAAACTTTTTTTGAAAAAACACACAAATTCCCCCAGTTAAATCACCGGCACAGACACGCGGATGCACGTCGCAACACGATTATATTGCTTATGCACGGTTATTTACGTCCATATTTCCGTTCAAAAAGATCAAAATGCTCTTTCCCCCATTCCAACATTGAGTCGATAATAGGCAATAATGATCTGCCGAGATCGGAAATCAAATACTCTGAACGAGGCGGCAATTCGGGATATATCGTTTTAGAAACGAGACCATCCTCAACCATTTCTTTCAGCTGTATATCAAGCACTCTCGGAGCTGCTTCGGGCAGACACTTATGAATCTCGCTCGGACGCATAGCCTCGCCCGACCGTAGCTCGTCAAGAATACATGACTTCCATTTTGACTCAATGAGACTCATTGTCAGACGCAACGGGCAATCAAGATCAACAGGTATCTTTTTTTCGTAAGCCATAATACATTTTATTTTAACACAAAGTTAATCAATAATACTGAAAATCAGCATACCGATAAATTATTCTATATATGAAAATTTTTTCGGTACTTGATAATTTTAAAACACCTGTATAACTTCGCGGTCATAAATGACAAAACTATTTAAAAACATGAGAAGTGAAATAAAAGAATATGCAGCTATAGAAGAAGCTGCTATGAAATTCATCAAAAGTGTTGCCGAAGGCAACAGCGAGTACGCAAGAACTCTTTTTACTGAAGACGCCGTATTGTTCGGCATCCTCGATGGCATTCTGGAACATGGATCAATCGACCAATTCTATCACAATGTCGATACAGTCGATGCCGGAGAGAATTTCAAGGCGCGAATCGACGTCCTGGCCGTCGAGGAAACCGTTGCCGTAGTCCGCGTGCTTGAAGAGGGCTGGGGCGGGCGTATCGACTTCACCGATTTTCTCCTTCTCCTGAAACTTAACGGAGAATGGAAATGTGTGGCAAAAGCATACAATCAGAATTCCAATACGATCAAAAATAAATGATATGGTAAAAGATTATCAGGAAATCAAGGACGTGGTAATGCAGTACGTCAACGGCTGCACCACCGGTGATGTCGAGCTCACAAAGAAAGCCTTCAACAAGGGCGCAATCATGTACGGCTATCTTAACGGCGAACTTTGCGCCGGAAGCATAGACGCTCTCTACGCCGCAATCGCTCAACTCGGTCCGGATCCCAAGACGAAATATGAGGTTGACGTAATGGAGGTAGTGGGCACCGCTGCAACCGTACGCGTTGTTCTCGAAGACTGGCACGGTCTCGGATTCACCGACTTCCATTCACTCGTCAAGATGGACGGCAAATGGCAGATTGTCGCAAAAGTTTTCCATCAGTAAATATGGGCGATTTCCTCGGACTTGCAAGAGCGCGCTGGTCGGTGCGCTCTTTTCCCATCATATTATTGTGTCTCAGTATTTTTATGACTATTCCGGAGATCGGATTTTACATCGTTCCATCGGCGGTTGAAATTGCGGCGAGACTTGTAGAGCGTTATGCCTGTCACTTGTTTCAGGAGAAACAGTGCCCGACGACCGATCCTGAAATTGCGGCGGTTGTCGGCAAAGCTCATCAGCCTCTCGTCAGGAGTCTGTTCGAGCCTTACACCGCCTTTGTCGATATTTTCAACCCGCTCGATAAGGGCGACGACCGAAGGCGGCAGCGCCGGCGCATCAACTGACTCATAAATACCGATAATGTCAGTATTGAACTTATAATCGCGCCACTTTTTAGCCTCTTTCACTGTTATATATTCTTTCTCAAGAAAATACACCTCGGCATGAGTGCTGACGAAAACCGGTTCGTCGACACGATTGAACCTGAACATGCGGTGTCCCCGTCCATTTGACTCTATATCATAAGAATAGCAATTCAGCTCAAGAGCGGATAAAGAGTCACTACCGGCGTCGAAATAGTCATAGCGAAGTCTGAAATTCTCAAACTCAAGATCATCACGAAAGAAAGTGGCAACAGTCGGAACCCATCTTCGGGCAGCTTTGTCGGCCAGCACATTGACCTCAACAGACAGGCTGTCGGACCGCTTAGACCATATCTCAACCGGACTGTAGCGACCGCGCAGCGTGTCAGCGCCCCACTCTCTGCCGGTCAAGGCGGAAGGTATACTGATAGTCGGGGCTACGCCGATCCAGTCAGACCACGAGAAGTGATTGCTGCCTGTATCGCTCACACTATCAAGTCCGCAGTCATTTGTAAATCTATAATAAGATCGTCCGGTCAGGACTCTCGGCGTCGACCAGCCCGAGAACTTCACTTTCCGGTCAGGAGTCAGCATATAGTCGACCATCTTTTCCCGAAACAGAAACACAGTATCGGTATAAGTGGTCAATGAAGAATATTCACGCACAAAAGCGAGCATATGAAGTACCTTATGACGGCGAGACTCCACAACGACCTCGGGCAGTTCGGCTATGTTTTCCCGGAGGAAAACCGTATCGGTATCCTCTGCCGTCACGATTCCGTCAAAGAAGCCGAGATAACAGACCGTAAGCGGATAGCGTTCTGACGGGACAGACGGCAGGCGACCGTGTGCATCGCTCTTGCCGACCATCTTTCCGTTACGATCCAAAACAGATGCCGACGGCAAGGGAATATGACTGAGAGAATCCACAACGACGGCATTGCGGGCGTCACACTCCATATATAATAATGAGACAACCGACATCAGAAGCATTGCATAGACAGTCCGAAGCATTTCGCAGATTATTTGTTGCAAATATACAATATCTGCCCGATACCCGGCGACAATAAAACCCTTTTATAACAAGTTTAAAGAATTATTATAAAAGCACGGTTTACGGGAAACGAAATAAGGCTATGTTGTAATTAGTTTTATACGGCACAGCCTCTCTGAAAAAAATGTAAAAAACCGTTTATGCTATTTTTGGGTCAAATCTATTATGAAATCGCCTTTTATAAGTTTAACCAAATTGATCGGGGGGACGATAAACTGACTAAACGGAGAGCCTTCTGTTTTACAAAACATAATACCACGAGCAACCCCAACGGTCTGATTGGCAAAAAAACCTAATTCATCTTTAGTTACAATCAATGAATTGTCTTTAATTCTCCCGTCCCAGTCTTCGGGTGAGATTTCGAATTCGCAGAACACGCCGAGTTTTATTACAGGCTTTTCATTATGAGCAAATTCAACAGAAAAATCACAACCGATACGCTTGGCATTGGTCGCACTGCTAAAGCCAAGTCCTACAGTATAGGATATCCCTTCAACTGGTGCTACATCGGTCAGTATTGCAAATTGCCCAATGTTTATTTTGACCATTCTAAATTTTATCATGCTGCTTTGGGGTTTAAATTGAATTCAGTCGGAAATGGCTCGAACATTTTGCTGCAATCAAAATATTCGGTTTTTATATCCTGAACGACATCGTAATTTACCGGACTCCACTTTGGACGACTAAACATATGCCTGTCTTCGTTCAGGACATCTTCAATTGGCCGGAATTCGATTTGCGGTATGACGCCAAATGCAATTGCCAGCTCCACAAATTTTGACAGTTTGTGATCAAAGTCTCCATTTAGCAACTGAGATACATATCCCTTGCTGACACCGAGGTGCTTTGCGAGTAATGCCCGATTGAAGCCATGTGTCTGCATAAAATCTTCAGCACAATTGTATAGATCCATTTGCGCTTTGGCGATCCAATACTCAGGAGTGGTTATAATTTCTTGACGGGTCATATTTTATAATCTTTAGGAAAGTCTTTAATCATCGACTTCAATAATTTAATATCTTTCTTTTGCGAGCCTTTAAAACCACCTAATATAATGTAAAAATTTGGTTTTTGTTTTATTACATATACCCTTAGACGATCTTTCTTGAACTCGTATATATCGGACCTGATAGCATCTTCAATATGATTGAATTTTGAGGAAGGGTATCTGTTTTGATCTGTTAAACCATCCATATAAGAAATTATATATGGGAACAACCTCATATCGTTTTTATTTCGTTCGATGGCTTTCATAAATTCATCGAATTGACACTTTTTATCAATATACAATAGATAAAAAGTATACTGAGGGTTGTTTACTTTATCAAATATTTCTACCCTATATTCATGCATTGATGTTGTTGAAATACTATCATAATTCTCTGCAAAATTAGTTCTAATTCATGAATTAAACAAAAAAAGCCGAGAAAAGTTTAGTTCTCACTAAACTTTAATTATTCTGTTGCTTCGAGACTTCCTCTACCTATGGATCTTGTCGGTATCAATTACCTCGATATGGCCGTTGTTGTATCGCCATACAGCAGACGCGTCTCTGTCAAATGTAATTTTCTCTAATATTGTCCTGTTTGTCATTTCAGTTTCAAGAGCCTTTAATAAAACTCCCTCACGAAAGCGGCGATCACGCCCGGCTTTAAATTTTGGATCGGGGTCATCATTTTGTGATTATAGATTGGTAAACTAGTTGGTTGAATCAAATTATAAACGGCGGGACACCAATGAAATAAAAAAGCCGCCTTCATACAGTTAAGATGAAAGCGGCCTGATGTGCGCATGAAGGGACTCGAACCCATACGTCGCGAGACACTAGATCCTAAGTCTAGCGCGGCTACCAATTACGCCACATGCGCGGTTTGCGATGCAAAGATAAGACTTTTTCGAGAGATGAGCAAATCAATAAGTCGATTAAAAAAACTAAACCGTGAACTTTTATGGGGCTGATCAAGTTTTAAAGACAGACTAAAATATCGATCACATATTTAATTATCAATAAAATGGAAACAAAAAGCATAAAAGGAACGCGTACAGAACACAATCTGCTTGCATCGTTTGCGGGTGAAAGTCAGGCGCGTTCGCGTTACACACTATTTGCAGAGAAAGCACTCGAAGAAGGCTATCAGCAAATTGCAGCCGTATTCATGGAAACAGCCGAACAAGAACTCAGCCATGCGCGTCAGTTCTTTTCACTCCTCGAAGGGGGCACAGTCACAATTTCGGCAGGTTATCCAGCCGGAGTCGTAGGCGACACCAAGGCTAATCTTGCCGAAGCCGCCGCAGGCGAGCGCGAAGAATGGAGCGATCTGTATGAAAATTTTGCAAAAGTTGCCCAAGAAGAAGGCTTCCCTCAGATCGCCAACCTTTATAAGCTGATCGCCAAGGTCGAAGTTATGCACGAGCAGCGTTACATCAAACTGCTCGAACGCCTCGAAAACGGAACAGAATTCGAGGAGGCCGAACCGGTTGAATGGATGTGCCGTAAATGCGGCTTCGTCGTCACCGCCAAGTCAGCGCCCAAACGCTGTCCGGTCTGCGGTGCCGATCAGGGATGGTTCCAGCGCAAAGCTAACAATTACTGAAACGCATACAGCTCCTAATAAAATAAAAATGTCGGCAGACCATGTAAGTCCGCCGACATTTTTATTTCTTATGCGAAACAGCTATTATTTTACTTTATCAGCAAGTTCGGCACCTGCTTTGAATTTAACGACCTTGCGAGCGGCGATTTTGATAGTTTCTTTAGTACGGGGATTGATACCAGTGCGAGCGCCTTTTTCAGAAACGGCGAAAGTACCAAAACCGATAAGAGCAACTTTGTCTCCTTCAGCGAGAGCGCCTGCGATAGCTGAGAGAGTTGCGTCGAGAGCTGCTTTGGCGTCAACTTTTGTAAGATTTGCTTGTGCTGCGATGGCATTAACGAGTTCGGTCTTGTTCATAATGAATTAGTTTTTAGGTTGTTTTTAAATATTTAGCGCAAATATAACTGATTAAACTGAATAAACAACAATTTTTCAAAAAAAAATGCAATTTTTGGATAAAATAAGCTTCATATAAGGATAGAGAGGCGCTTTTTGACATATAATTAGTACCTTTGCATCATCAAGAGATGGCTTGCTCCAAAGTCATCCAAACAACACAAAACTCATTATTTCCGCAATATGAATTCATCATCAATAATAGGACGAATCCCGCCGGTAACAAAAAATCTTCTGGCCGTCAATATCCTTATCTGGGCAGTCATGGCACTTTTTCCGAAGGTAGGATTTTCACTCGATAACGTGCTGGCGCTGTACTACATTGAATCGCCGGCCTTCAAGCCGTTTCAGCTTCTTACCTACATGTTTCTGCACTCGTCGTTCACTCATCTGTTATTCAACATGTTCGCACTATGGATGTTCGGATCAGTGATCGAACGTGCGCTCGGATCGAAACGCTTTCTGATCTATTACGTATCGTGCGGCTTCGGAGCGGCATTGATCCAGGAAGGGGTTTTTGGCATTATGGTGGCTAAATATCACGAGATGTTTTCACCCGAACAATTCGACCAAATCGCTCAACGAGGACTCAGATTCACCCAAATGATCAGATATGTCCGTGAGACAGGCATAAACAATCTAAGTGTACAAAACATTCAGGACATACAAGCTTTTTTCGACAATCCAACAATAGATGCACTGAATGAAATTGTGAATACCCCCGTTGTCGGAGCGTCGGGAGCGATTTTCGGCATTCTGCTTGCATTCGGCATGCTGTTTCCCAACCAGCCGATCTACCTCATGTTCATACCGATACCCCTCAAAGCCAAATGGATGGTACTGGGCTATGGAGTTCTCGAACTGTTTATGGGCGTGAGCGGCGTGGCATCGAACGTAGCCCACTGGGCACACCTCGGCGGTATGCTCGTCGGAGTGTTTATGATATTATATTGGAAGAAACGCGGAGACTTCAACGACCGCTGGTATTTCTGACCCCGAAGGCACTATCGACGTGGATACCCGGTTGAAGAAAAATCTTAATCCCGTGCTGACGGCGATAATCGCCGCCAATGTGGCGATGTTTCTGTTTCTGGCGATAGCAGGCATGACCGTCTCCACAGACCTGACACATAATATCGGGCTGAGCCAGTCGGCCGGAGAAGCCCTCCGGCGTCCCTGGACAATCGTCACCTATTCTCTCGCGCAGGCCAATGTGCTGCAGCTCGTGTTCAATATGCTGTGGCTCTACTGCTTCGGACGACTGCTGATCATGAGATGCCGCAGCCTGCACCTATTTATTATATATGTAGCCGGAGCAATCGCCGGAGGGGTGTGTTTCGTCGCGTTTTCGTCACTGATAGGGGTCAATGCGTCGGGAATGCTTGTCGGCTCTTCGGCCGCCGTCATCGCTGTCGCAGTTGCCGTGGCCGTCATTATGCCCGACACCGAACTCTATCTGCCGCTTTTCGGCCCGACAAAGATAAAATGGATAGTAACAGTCGTCATAGTGCTTTTCTGTATCGGACTTAGCGCGCCAAACGCCGGTGGTAATCTCGCCCATCTCGGAGGCGTCGCGGCCGGTGCCACAGGCGCCCTGATCATTAAGCGCCGTGAATCCCGACCGGGTATCAGGACCATCAAGAATGAATACGGAGCACTAGTCAATAAGATACGTCTATCGGGCTATGAGGCCCTGTCGGCACATGAGAAGCGTCGTTTTTTTGAACTGTCAAGCAAAAAACAATCATGAGCAATAAAACAAAAAACGACGGCAAACCGACCACACGTTCTGTCTGGCACAAGATAGTGACCGGTGTTCTGCTTACCGCTGACGCCGGCGTAGCATTGGGCCTTACAGTGTCGGCTTATGCAGGGTCGATCAATCCTGTCAGTCATCCGACCGCACCGGCAGTGGCAATGACATTTCCCATATGGCTGGCGGCAGCTGTCGCCGCACTTGTAGTCACACTGCTTGTCAGAATAAAGATCGCGCCCGTCATCGGGCTCGGCATCATAGCATCGTTGCCGTCGATACTCAATTTCTCGCCGCTTCATCTCCCCGGAAAACCGGTCAGCGAAGACAACAGCTTCACACTGATGAGCTACAACGTCTTTGGGCTTAAATCGCAGCATGACCAATATCCCGGTGATGTCAACCCGACGCTGAGCTATATAATAAATCAGGATCCTGACATCGTCTGCATGCAGGAAATGCATGCACTGTACGCTTCGCCGAGTCAGCATGTCACAGCGGCTCAGATCGACTCGATCCATCATCAGTATCCTTATGTCCTTATCGCAAACGAGAGTCAGGCCATCTTCTCGAAATTTCCCGTCGAACCCGTTCAGACCGGTTTCCAGCACCGTAAAGAAAGCGGAGCGGCAAACCTCGGATGTTTCAGAGCCGAGATCCACGGCAAGAAGATAACGATCTTCAATGTACATCTGCAATCGTTCTCACTGGGTCCGCAGGAAAGAGAAATGTTCAAGGATCTGGCGCGTCTCAAAGGCTCAGAGCAGGAGATAGCAAACATGAGGTCGCACCTGATCAACAAGATACGCGAAGCCGCACCTCAACGCGTGACCGACACCGAGGAACTGATCAGATATATCAAAAAATACGGCGGCCCGAATGTGATCATATGCGGCGACTTCAACGACGTGCCCGGCAGCTATCCCCTCAGGATGCTAGCCGAAGAGCATTTCAGAGAAGTATATCCCGAAGTTGGCTTCGGGCCGATGATTACTTATAATTCAGGAGGTTTCTATTTCAGAATCGACCATATACTCTATAGAGGCGATATGCGTCCGGTCAGCATGTCGCGCGGCAGTCTGAAATCATCAGATCACTATCCGATCACAGCAACATTCGAAATAACCGATCAATAATACGTCATGCCAGTCAAATCACCAGCCGAAGTTATCGATACAGCCGTCGACAACGGCTGCAAAAAAACGTCACTCAACACATCACGTCTGATCACGCTAAGCATACTCGCCGGCGCCTATATCGCTCTGGGAGGAGCATTGTCGCTGATCGCGGGATACGGATTTCCCGATGCGCCCGCCGCCTTGCAGAAAATAATCAGCGGATGTGTGTTCCCAATCGGCCTGATCCTTATAGTAGTGCTGGGCGGAGAACTTTTCACAGGCAATAACGCAATGCTTGTGCCGGCGTTCATGAACCGGCATTATGGAGCCGGCGCGGTAGTGCGCAACTGGACGATCGTATATTTCGGCAACTTCATCGGAGCGGTCGCCTTCGCGTGGCTGATGGTCTCGCTCACCGGTCTTGTCGACGGGGAGCCTTACAGGTCGGCCATCCTCCGCGTGGCCGAGACGAAGGTGTCGCTGTCGTGGCTCGTTGTGTTTCTGCGCGGCATCGGAGCCAACTGGTGTGTCTGTCTGGCCGTCTGGCTGGCCATGTCGGGGCGCCGACTGTCAGAAAAGATGATCGCATGCTGGCTGCCGGTGATGGCCTTTGTCGTCCTTGGCTATGAACACTGCATAGCCAACATGTTTTTCATACCGCTGGGCATGATGCAGGGCGCTGATGTCAGCATATCGGCCTTCGCAATCGACAATCTCATCCCGGCCACACTGGGCAACATCGTCGGCGGCGCGATCTTTGTCGGCATGCCTCACGCAATGCTTTATCTCAAAAAGCGCTGAGCGTCAGAAATTATATCCTACGGCGATGCTGACTGTATTACGGCGTATGCGGTCCTTACTTTCCGGAGTTGTGAACGTCGCCATCGGTGAAATTCCTATCGCTCCGCTGACGGCGAGATAATACTGCCGGTTGTAAGTAGCCGTCAAGCCGAAACCCCACTGCGCGTCAAAGCAATTCCAGCCATAATCAAACAGATTTGTCGAGCCGGTCGGCGCAGGGCCCTCGAAATCAGGTTGAAGACGGGCTTTCGTCGTGCAGTTAAGATTTATCCACGGTCCGGTATAGCCTGCAAGTTCGAAGTTGTCGAACATTTCGAAACGATATCCGACATTCAGCGGAACTCTGACACCGAAATTACGCACCGATCCGTCGTATACCGCGCCATCGACCTCCACGGGACGAATGCCCATCGTGTTATAGAACACTCCGGCACCGGGTTCGAAATAGACATGACTGCCTATACCTATATTATAGATACCAAGAAGCGTAAAACCCGAACCGTTGTTGATTCCGTCGTTGCTTCCGGCCGGATGCGTGACATCGAACGACAGTCTCACACCGAAATAATTGCCGGACTGCGCCGACAGCACCACAGGAAATACTGCCGCCAAAGCGGCGATCAATAATCTATTCATCATTAACTATATCAGTCAAAAAGTTGAAACTTATAATTTATCAACAAACGAACAGCGTGTTTTGCTCATATAACAGTCCCTAAGATCTTAAAACAGTATCTAAATCCAAAGCCATTTCAGCCACGACATTGTTTGATATAAGAAAGAATGTTATTAATTTTGCAACACCATGTTACAATTTATCGCACAAACTAACGACCGTTATTCGGTCGCAGAAACAGTCCAGATGGCAATCGAAGGCGGTTGTCGCTGGATACAATTACATTTGCCCGAGATGTCAGACGATGATATCAAGGCTTTAGCCCCCGACATCATCGCGATCTGTCGCGACGCCTCTGCTTTCCTGATGATCGAGGACCGGCCCGAACTGGCCCGCGAGCTGGGGCTCCACGGCGTCCATGTTGTCACAGTCTCCGACCGCTCGGCGGCAAAAATACGTGAAGAACTCGGCCCCGAGGCCGTGATAGGCGTCGACGTGACAAGTGCCGCAGGCATAACGGCTCTGAGAAACGCCGACATCGACTATGTCACCCTGCCGGCCGATATGGCCGTCGGAGAAATAACCGAACTTGTCAGCACCGTGCGCGACGCCGGCATCGAGACGCCGATCGTGGCCACCGGCGACATCACCCCCGAAGACGCCCTCGTCTACATGGCGGCGGGAGTGTCGGGCATAGCCACCGGCCGGCCGATCATCGACGCCAAAGATCCGGTAGCAGAAGTCAGACTGATGCTCGACTGTCTCAACGGGAAAATAGATTCATAAACGGCATAACATGGTCAGGGAACTGTCAAAGACACTGTGGAAGATGCTGTTGCCGATAGCAATCGGCATCGCGGTCGTCGTGTGGATGTTTCACGACGAATTCAATCCTGCGGTCTTTGCCGGCTTCGAATTCACATGGCGCACGGCCGCGGCGCTTACAGCGGCGCTTGTCTTTGTCGCCGGGCGTGATTTCGGACTGTCATGGAGATTTCACACCATCGCCGAAGGCGATCTGTCGTGGGACCGGGCAGTCAAAGTCGACCTCATGTGCGCTTTTACCTCTGCGATCACTCCGTCGGTCGTCGGTGGGAGTGCCCTGGCTGTCTTCTATCTCAACCGCGAGGGCATCAACGTCGGACGCGCCACAACACTGACTCTCACGACATTGTTTCTCGACGAACTTTTTTTTGTAATCTTCTGCCCCATTCTGGTGCTGATACTGCCGGCTGAAGATCTTTTCGCAGCCTGTGAATCTCAGTCCTTTGTCGACGGCATTCAGATCGTCTTCTGGCTCGTCTATGCCGGCATCGTAATCTGGACAGCCATACTGTTTGCCGGCATAATCGCACGGCCTCAGGCTGTTGCGTCAGTCCTTCACACCATATTCCGCTGGAAGCCCCTGCGCCGCTGGCAGAGCAATATCGACCGCACGACCGACAACATGCTTGAGACATCGGCATTTGTCAAACAGGCTTCCAGACGTTGGTGGCTCAACGTATTCGCCGCCACTGTCGTGTCGTGGTTCTCGCGCTATCTTGTGGTCAACGCCCTTTTCTGGGGCTTTGTGCCGTCGGCGTCGGGTCTGCTTGTATTCGGGCGTCAGTTCGTTGTATGGGTCGTGCTGATGGTCAGTCCTACGCCCGGCGGCAGCGGCATCAGCGAATGGCTTTTCACCAATTATTACGGCGACCTTATCGGCAATGTCAGCATAGCGCTGATACTCGCCCTTATCTGGCGTGTGCTCAGCTACTATATATATCTTATAGCCGGATGCTGTCTGCTGCCATCCTATTTCTCAAAACGCAAACATAAAACCGTGCGACAATGAAACACTCACTCCGTCTTTTCATCACATTTCTCCTTACTGCCGTCTGTCTGCCGGTCACTGCCGAAGCTGCGACGAAAATAATAGTGCTGCCGCT
The DNA here is from genome assembly GCA_947573135.1 of uncultured Bacteroidales bacterium. Lineage (GTDB taxonomy): Bacteria > Bacteroidota > Bacteroidia > Bacteroidales > Muribaculaceae > CAG-873. The sequence goes on from CANPDU010000030.1 coordinate 30,040, forward strand.
TGAGGACGAAATCGACGCGCGCGCATGGCAACACACACGTCGTGCCTGCGACAAGGCTGTTGCCGAAAATGCCGGACTCTTTGTCGTGAGAATGAACACATACGGGGGCGCACTCGACGCCGCCGACTCGATACGCACGGCGTTGCTTCGGCTACCGATGCCGACAGTCGCTTACATCGACCACAACGCCGCCTCGGCCGGAGCCCTTATAGCTCTGGCATGCGACAGTGTGTTCATGACTCCCGGCTCAAGCATCGGAGCAGCCACGGTCGTCGACGGTCAGGGACAGCCGATGCCCGACAAATATCAGGCTTACATGAGCTCGATCATGCGCAGCACGGCCGAACATCACGGCAAATGGCTGGCGCCGGGCGACAGCGTTCTGTCGTGGCGACGCGATCCGTCGGTCGCCGCATCGATGGTCAACCCCGAAAAAGTCACCGCATTTTCGACTTCCGAGGCACTCGACGCCGGTTTTTCCGACGGCACAGTCGAGTCTGTCGACGAGATGCTCAGGCACCTCGGCATTACTGACAACGACACCGAAGTGTTCCGCCCTACCCTGACAGACGACATAATCGGCTTTCTCTGCAATGCCGGAGTGAGAGCCATTCTTGTCATGCTCATACTCGGCGGCATCTACATGGAGATGCATACTCCGGGGCTCGGAGTCGCTGCTGCCGTAGCCCTTGTGGCGAGCTTCCTCTACTTCCTGCCGATGCTGATCACAGGCACCCTTCCGGCATGGATTGTCATTACTCTTGTGGCCGGAATAGTCTTAATCGCGCTCGAACTGTTTGTCATTCCCGGCTTCGGAGTATGCGGCATCGCCGGTATAGCAGCAGTTGTCGTGGCATTATGTGCGGCCATCATCCCTACAGAAAACAGCGGCGACGGCAGCATCACACTCGCTGTCCTGGCCCGTCCGATGATTATCGTAGGCATAGGCATTGTGGCAGCAGTCGGTCTTGTGGGCTGGCTGACTTCGCGTCACGGCCCGAAATTCTTCCGACGCCACTCAGAGCTGATGCTTACTCAGGATATCAAAGACGGCTATATCGGTGTCGACATGGGTCCGGCGCGTCTTGTCGGCCACAAAGCTGTGGCAATGACCGACATGCGTCCGTCAGGAAAGATACTGTCAGACGGCGAGGTCTACGACGCCGTATCGACAGGGTCTTTTATAGACGCCGGACAGCATGTCAGGATAACACGCTATGAAAACGCGCAGCTTTATGTCGAACCAACACAGTTAACCCCAGAAGAACAGTCATGAAATTTATAGGCATAATACCGGCCCGCTATGCGTCGAGCCGTTTCCCCGGAAAACCGCTCGCCATGATCGGCGACCGCACGATGATCGAACGTGTCTACCGTCAGGCCTCGAAAGAACTTGACGAAGTTGTCGTGGCCACTGACGACCGGCGCATTTTCGACGCAGTCACCGCCTTCGGCGGCAAGGTCGTGATGACTTCCGAAAGCCACCGCAGCGGCACTGACCGCTGCCGCGAGGCGTATGCCAACGTCGGATCAGGCGCCGACGTGGTGATCAACATTCAGGGCGACGAACCTTTCATCGCGCCCGAGCAAATCGCAGCGCTCAAAGCGTGCTTCAGCGACGAGTCAGTCGAAATCGCCACTCTCGCGCGGCGTTTTGACCCGTCAAAAGGCTTTGAGGCACTGTTCGATCCAAATCTGGTGAAAGTGATAATGGACGACGACAGCAATGCCGTCTACTTCTCGCGTGCGATCATACCTTACGTCCGCAATCACCCCTGGCAGGAGTGGCTCGACAATGCCGTGTTCCACACCCATGTCGGCCTCTATGCTTACCGTGCGGCAACCCTCGACAAGATCACTCGTCTTCCTCAGTCGTCGCTCGAACTGTCGGAGTCGCTCGAACAGCTCCGCTGGCTTCAGAACGGCTACCGGATACGCGTTGCCATAACCGACCGCCCTACCATCGGCATCGACACACCCGATGATCTCAAGGCTGCGATCGAATATCTCAAAACTCTTGACAGCAAAGATGCTTGACCGAACCCAAGCACCGGAAATAAGGCCGTTCGGCCGTTTGTCCATACCCGAAGAGCAGACTCAGACTCTGTCAAACGGTCTGACGCTCCATACTCTGTTCGGCGGCGATCAGGACGTAGCCCGGCTCGACATAATCGCCGACGGCGGCACATCGGACTGCGAAAACCCGTGCGTGGCGTCATTCGCGGCCGAACTTATGCGTGAAGGCAACCGCAACAGCGACAGTGAGACCATAGCCGACCGCATCGACTACAACGGTGCATGGCTCAACTCTTCGGCATCAAGCCACAACACCGTGTTACAGCTGTCATCACTGTCGTCAAAACTTCTTCCGCTCGCGCCGACGATGATCGACTGCCTCGTATGCCCGACATTCCCGGCTGAAGCTTTCGAAATCATACGCGGCAAAGGCGTCGCAAGACAAAAACTCAATATGAGCCGCGTCAGCTTTCTGTCTGCGGCCGACAACCGCCGCATGACAGCCGGCGACGACCATCCCGAAAGCCAGGTTCCGACCCCTGATGATATTGCATCAATTAATATCGACCGGATCAAGGCTTTTCATGACCGAATACTCGATGCCCGTCATATCCACGCTTACCTGTGCGGACGCGTATCTGACTCCGATGTCAGGCGCCTCAGTGATATGCTTGCGCAGATCCCTTCTCATCAATCTCCGTCGCCGGTACTCATCAAACCTTATGCACCGACGGCACCGGGTCTGTCGCTGATCGACAGACCGGGCTCGCTCCAGTGTGCCGTAACAATGTCGATACCGGCCATACCTCGCTCTCATCCCGACTATAACACCCTGCGTATGACTGTCACCGCACTCGGAGGCTATTTCGGCAGCCGCCTGATGATGAATATCCGTGAGGATAAAGGCTATACCTACAGCATATCTTCAGCCCTGCTCGGCGCACGCGAAGGCGGCTACATCACGATCTCGGCACAATGCGACAACCGCTACACCAAAGAGCTCATCGACGAAACCAGGGCCGAACTACGCCATATGGCCGACAGGCCGCTCACAGCTGACGAACTCACACGTCTTAAATTCAACGTAGCCTCTGATCTCGCCTCTACTCTCGACACTCCGATGACTATGATGGACTACTATGAGCTGCGCCACACTGTCGGCATCCCCGACGACTATTTCTACGCGCGTCAGCAGGCGCTGTCGGCGCTGACTCCTGAAAAAGTGTGCGAGACGGCGCGTCGTTATCTTGATCCGGACGCACTCCGCATTTCTGTCGCCGGCGACCTTGAAAAGAGCGGCCTACGATGACAGTCTCTCTGCGACGGCAAATAGCAGGCATCGCCTTTCCGGCCATTGTATCCAACATAGCTACTCCGCTGCTGGCGATGATCGATGTAGCCATTGTCGGACACTTCGGATCTGCCGCCTATATCGGTGCGATAGCCATCGGCTCAAGTATGTTCAACATGCTCTACTGGCTTTTCGGTTTTCTACGCATGGGCTCGAGCGGTGTAACTGCCCAGGCTTACGGCGCCGGTGACAACGACGCTGCCGCCGCCCACCTTTACCGCGCTTTGATTGTAGGCTTCACGGTCGGAGTGTTGATATTATGCGTGTCAGTTCCTGTCGCAGACATAATGCTGCGCTTCATGGACGCCGATGCAGCTACAGCCCCACTTGCCCGAGGATATTTTCTTATCGCTGTCACAGGCGCGCCGGCAACGCTCGGATCATTTGCCCTCTCGGGATGGTTTCTCGGCATGCAGAACTCACGCACGCCAATGTATATGGCTCTGATAACCAATGTCGTCAACATCGCCGCGAGTCTGCTACTCGTATTTGTGTTCGGCATGGGGCTCGAAGGCGTTGCCGCCGGGTCAGCTGTAGCGCAATGGACGGGTTTCATCTTCGGACTGCTGACTGCATTCCGCCGCTACCGGCCGGCACGTCAGAAAATCTCCGTGATTTTCGACATCGCTTCCCTGAAACGCTTTTTCTCGATCAACGCCGATATTTTTCTGCGCACACTCTGCCTCGTCGCTGTTACTGTCTGGTTCACCCGAGCCGGATCGACGCAGGGTGTTGACATACTGGCAGCAAACGTTCTCCTGCTCCAGCTGTTTATGTTTTTCTCCTATTTTATGGACGGTTTTGCTTTTGCCGGTGAAGCCCTTGCCGGCAAGTTTGAGGGAAGCGGCGACCGCCCGGCGCTGGCAACTCTCATAGTCAGCCTGACGCGCATCGCCGCCGTACTCGCCGTAGTGTTCAGCCTTGTCTATCTGTCGGCAGGGGATCTGATATTAGGGCTTCTGACCGACGACCGCCATGTGCTCGAAGTCTGCGACAGCTATCGCCGGTGGGCGGTTGTCGTACCGCTTGCCGGGACAATGGCGTTCGTCTGGGACGGCATACTTATCGGACTCACTCTCACACGCATAATGCTCGCGTCAATGCTGCTGTCGTGCGCCGCATTCTTTCTTATATATTTTTTATGCATCGGGAGCATGGGCAATCACGGCCTGTGGCTGGCTTTCGTATGCTATCTTGCTTTACGGGGACTCTTCGAATTTCTGCTTTACACCCGGCATAGACGCCTACACTACATTAATAAATGTTAAAATATTTTTCTTAATATTTTTGTCACATAATTTTACATATCTTTGTTATTATCTTTTTTGGTTCAACATAAGTTCAATCTTAAAATCTTGCCTAAAACTATCAACCATTACTAACAATAAATAATTTTTTCATGAAAAAACATCTGCTCACCTTAGCTGCTGTCGCTGCTCTTACGCCGGCGTTCAACGCCAATGCGGAAGCGACATTGACCGAAGTCTGGAAATACCAGGGACACGAGCTCAATGCTGACTGGGACGGAACTGCTCCCAACTGGAATTCATCCGATGCGATCAAATCCAAATCATGCACACGTTTCGCTACAGGACGCGACGGCCGAATGTACACGGTCAACATGAAGACTATGTCTATCGCCGAGATCACAAAAGACGGCATGAAAGATCTCTACAAACTTCCCCCTCTTGAAGGCGAGGATTATTACGGCACCGCCATTTCGATGGACGAGGCCGGTAATTTCCTCATCGGACACTATTTCACCAAGGGTGAACTGTCGAGCAATGTATGGACAATCTATTCACCTCAGGACGGGAAATATCAGCATATCGATCTTGGCTATCCCGACAATATGAAGCCCGAAGAATATGTATCACCTGACGGTTACGGAGGTGGCACCGGTATCGGACGAATCGACTGTGTCGGCCGTATTGTCGGCGACCTTACGAAGGAAGGTCTGTTCTTTATCGCACCTTTCGGTTTCGGAGGTTCTAAAGAAAGCGGAGGTAACACAGCCAATAATATCCGCATTATCTATGCCTATGGCGACGGCGACGCCGAGACCGCCGGTCTCGACGGTTCAGAATATCTCTGCACTTATCTCGGTGTATCAAGTGCACAGAATATTGTCCAACCGTCCATCACAAACATGGACGAGTTCGGCAACACAACCGAAGACCACTACAAGGCTTATATTCTATGTTCTACCACAGGTGGCACATGGGACATCGTTGATTCTTATTATAATGCACCGCAGAAGACTGCTTGTGCCGCCATGCAGAAGACACTTAGAGCGCTTCCATACCGAGCCGAAAATAACGGCTTCGACTCTTTCGTACTTGGAGGACGCCGCTATTTCGTCCACAGCTATATCAACAGCGACGGCGCGGCGACCAACAACAAGCGTCCGATGGACATTGCCGTGTTTAACGAAGCCGGCGCTATCGTAGCTACCTGGCAGAACATCGAATATGCTTCAAACAATGGCTATAACTCAATCGTAGCCCAGCCGCTTGAAGACGGCACAGCTTACATCCATCTTTTCACTTCATGCAGCAGCATGACTATCGGCGACCTGCAGGGCTGCGGAGCTGCCGCCGTTCTGAAATTCACGCCTGAGTCAGCCGAAGATATGGAAGGCTCTGAAAAGAATCCTATCCACGTCGCTACAGCTGAAGAGTTCCTCGCACTCGGCTCCAAGTGTCTTACCGGCACAAGCTATGTTGTTCTCGACAATAATATCGACTTCGCCGGCAAGCCCTACACTGTCGTATTCAGCGAAGCATCAATCGCCGGCAAGACCATCCACTTTGACGGTCAGAACCATGTGCTCAGCAACATTAACGTAACAGATGGCAATGCTTCTGTATTCGGTTCTTACATCGGCACTATCAAGAACCTCGGTGTTGAAAACATCAACGCATCAAAAAACTGGTTCTGTGTCGGCGGTCTCGTAGGTAATACTATGGGCGACACTGAAATCTCCAACTGCTATGTTACAGGTAGCGTACTCGGCGCTGCTGCCGGCGGTCTCGTAGGTGCTGCCAATGCAGGCTCTCTCACCATCGTCAACTGCTACTCTCAGGCAGACGTAACTGACACCACAGGCAACCACGTTGCAGGTCTTGTCGGACGTACAGATGTCAATGTAAACATCAGCTATGCTTATGCAAGCGGCTCCGTTACAACAACCACAGGTTATGCCGCAGGTCTTGTCGTTGCCAAAAACGCTGAAGCTAAAATCACGCTCAACAATGTCATCGCTTGGAACGCCTCTGTTTCCGCTACCGGAGAAGGTGGTTCGGCGGTTGCTACTGTTAACGGCGGTGTTGCAAATGAAACCAATGTTCTCGTCTTTGACGGCATGAAGATCAATGACGCAGCCGTTGAGAACGGAACTGACGCCGCTACTCTCCTGTCTACAGCAACAGCATGGGAAGCTTACGGTGAAAAAGCTGTCAACGGCATGCCCGTTCTCGCATGGCAGGGTGACGGTCCCGTCGCAGAAATTCAGGACGGCACCGCAGAACATCCCTATCAGATTTCCAATGCAGAAGAACTCGGCAACATCTGGGCACTCATGGTTCAGGGCAAGCAGACTTACTTCGTCCAGACAGAGGATATTGATTTAACCGATGTAACCGAATGGACAGCGTTCAACGGCTTCAACGGCACTTATGACCGCGCGATCCACTATGACGGTCAGGGTCATGTAATCAAGAATTTCCACGTAGAAGGCCGAAATGCGCTCACAAGCCCCAACGGATACTATTCTGCAACTATTTTCGGTGTCCTTCAGGGTACAGTCAAGAACCTCGGTATTGTTGACGCTGACGTCAAGGCAATCGGTCTCGAAGGCGGTATCATAGGCGGCTTCGTCGGCGGCTCATGGGTTGAAGGCGTTCCCACAGTTCTCGACAATGTGTTCATCACGGGTAAGAGTAGTGGATCTGCCGATGTCGCTACTATCGGAGGTATGAGCGGAGTGTCTGCAGCCAATGTCACGATGACTAACTGCTATGCTCAGGTTGAAGTTATCACCGAAAAGGCTGACGCAGTTGTCGCAGGTCTCGCCGCAAACATCGGTGACAACACTCTCACTATGACAAACTGCTACGTTTCGGCAAAAGTAACAGGCGCTACTGACTACAATCTCATCGCCAACGGTAAAAACGTCGTAGCTGAAAATGTTTATGCATTTGGTGAAGGCAAAGTTCCCGAAGGAGTCAGCCTGGTTGCACCCGGCGACCGCACAGCTATCGCAGCTATCAAGACCTGGGAAGCATTCAACAAGGGACTCGACCGCAACGGTCTGCCGGCCCTCAACTGGGAAGACGGTTCATCTGCTATCTATGACGTCGAAATTGAAGATACTGATGCTCCTGCAGTTTACTATAATCTCCAGGGCGTACAGGTCGCCAATCCCGAAAACGGCATCTATATCGTCCGCCGTGGCAACAAAGTCACTAAAGAGATCATAAGATAATCATCGCATTTAATACTCAACAAAACAGGTCGGGAAACAGAGTTTCCCGACCTGTTTTGTTGTAACTATACAAGGTTTCTCGAACAAATCAACGAATGAGTTCCTTACTGAGTTTCGAACCACGGCGGACTATATAAATACCTGCATCAGGATTTTTAACTTCTTCGCCGCGTAAGTTATAGTAGACCGGTTCTTTGCTCTGATCATCAGCTTCTATATCCTTAATTGCACTCGTTACATCAAGTTCCTTGTAATTCAACAGAGTCTTCCATTCTGCAGCTGCTGCATAATCTTCGATAGTACCAGATGGAACATATACGACAACATCCTCAGAAAGACTATTGAACGCATTGTAACCTGCTGTAGGAGGGACAGTGGGATATGAGTAAATCGCCTTTAGACCTGTATTATATTGGATAGCAAAGTTACCTATTGAAGTCACGGTTGCCGGAATTGTAAATTCTGTAAGCGACGTGCATTTTGAGAATGAAGCCTTGCCGATAGTTGTAAGGGCGTTACCAAATGTCAGTTTTTTAAGTGAACCGCAACCGTAGAATGCATGCTCATTGATAGTAGTTGTTAAATTCCAGCGTTTCAAATGCACACTCTCTGAACGCAAGTTTTTTTATTTCTGTTACACGATTAAAACTTATATAACAGCCTTACATACCAACGAGCGAGGCCTCCACAAATATGGAAGCCTCGCTCGCTATAATGAAACAGCCCGGCGGTTATTCTGCTTTAGGTTCTTTGATCACAAACAAATTCTGCTCGGCTAAGATATTGCCTTTTTTATCTGTGTCGATGCTGCGTACAAGACCGATGCCTTTTGCATACCATTCGGTGACATTACGTTTTTCATTACCTCCGGGAGAGCTCGTGCGCTGTACATATGAAATCTTCACACAGTCAAATGTTCCGGCTTCTGTTGTTACGCTTTCGGTGCCGAGGTTTTTGCCTTCCCAGAAATTCATAGACATAGTCAACTGACCGGCGTTAAGACGGATAGTCGAATTGGGTATTTTTGAGTCAACGGCAGCCTTGGGATCGATAGGATATTCGATCTGTCCTTTGGCCGACATCACCTTCTCGAGATCGGCAAGTTCCATTTCGCTCATATGCTGACCGTTGGCAAGCGCAGCTTCTTTGATAATCGCGATAAGCGTGTTTTTTAGATCGTCAGAGGTCATGGCGATAACATCAGTAATGTCGGTCTGAGGGTTATATGTGAACGATCTGTAAGATTTAATTTCGGCCAATGGATTGTCGCTGTCGGTATGGACATCTTCAAGACGCGCGGAGATCATACCGTCGGCAGCAGTCTCGACACTCACGATCGTAGACTGGATTACAGATTCAGAAGCCTCCTTATCTGATTTGTCAATAGTCTTGTAAAGCATTACTTTACCCTGCTCTGTGCAAAAATACTGAGCTGACGCCATCACGCTGCAAGTCATAAGCATGAATGCGGCAAACAATGTTTTCTTCATATCCGATATAATTTATTGTTTAATATAGAGCTTGTTTAAAAATAAATGTTATTGGCAGGGCGATCAGACGCCGTGCAGGTTTTTGGATGCGATGAGGGAGTTATGGGGTTCCATAACGACCGAAGAGCAGACGGAAATATGCCGGCGACCGGCCGTGGACTGCTATTATTTTTATAATCCTTATATCTTTTCATTTCTTTTAAAATCTTTACGGAAGAGATTGATTAATTTAAAATTACCTTTGCTTTGCATATCTTGGGCGCTTTTTGCCCTGCTCCTCAGTCGCGTACATCAAGTACGCTCCTTCGTCTCTCGTCAAAAATCTCCTCAAGCTATGCAACCCTGCAGGCAACATTTATTATTAAACAAGCTCTTAATCTCATTGGTGTTATTGTGATCGTCTTATTGACGATACGCAAAGTTACATATTTTCTCAATAAAATTCTGATTTTTCTTGTTGAGTTTGGCCAAAGTTTCTTACTTTTGTAAAAAATCCTTATTATATGATCTCACGCATAATTCTTTCAATCCTGCTATGTCTCTCCACCCTGTCGGCAGCCGCAAAGATACAGTTTCCGGCTCTGATTTCCGATAATATGGTTCTGCAGCAGAAGACCGATGCCTGCCTCTGGGGCAAAGCGTCGCCAGGATCAACGGTCAGAGTCTCTCCGTCATGGACAAAAGACAAATACTCCACTGCCGCAGACAGTGAAGGTCGCTGGACCATAAACGTGCCGACTCCGGCAGCTTCCGCCACGGGGCACTCGATAACCATCAGCGACAACGACAGCAAGGCAACCATAAATAATGTGCTTGTAGGCGAGGTCTGGTACTGTTCAGGCCAGTCCAACATGGAGATGCCGATGCGCGGATACAAGCACCAGCCCGTCGACGGAGGCCTCGATATGATTCTTCAGGCCCGGGAAGACGTGCCGATCCGCATGTTCACCGTCGGTAAAACCGTCAGTCCTGTTCCTGCCGGAGACTGCAATGGCAGCTGGAAACTCAACACTCCCGGAAATGTCGCCGAATGCAGCGCGACGGCCTACTATTTTGCCGATGAGTTGCGCCGTGTTCTCGGCTCAGATGTGCCCGTCGGGCTGATCATATCGGCATGGGGCGGCACAAGCGTCCAGCCGTGGCTGTCGGCCGAGGTCGCCGAGGCCGAAGGTCTCGACATCAGCCGTCTGCCTCAGTTGTCCGACATATCCGAGGGCGAAGCTATACGCATTCCATCAACGCTTTATAACTCTATGGCGGCCCCGGTATTTCCGTTCACAGTCAAAGGCATGCTATGGTATCAGGGCGAAAACAACTGTAACGATCCCGAACTATACGAACGTCTGATGCCACGCTATGTCGAATGCATGCGCAAAGGATTCGGACTCGGCGACATACCTTTTTATTATGTCCAGATAGCGCCTCACGACGCCTACGGAGATCTGACCCCTAACGTTCCGCGCCTGCGTCTGGCCCAGTCACATCTTATGAAACAGCTTCCAAACTGCGGCATGGCTGTCACTCTCGATATCGGAAACTGCTATTGCATACACCCCGCCGACAAACGCGATGTCGGCAAACGTCTCGCATACTGGGCGCTCGCCAAAGACTATGGCATCAACAGTTTCGCTTGTTCAGGACCCGTGTTCAATCATATGGAATGGGACGGTAAACGCGCGCTGCTGTTTTTTGACAATACAGGCGGAGGGGTGAGCCCGCTCGAACAGGAACTCGACGGCTTTGAAGCTGCCGGCGAGGACGGAGTCTATCATCAGGCACGTGCGATAGTCGAATGCGAGACGGGCACTCTAAGCATCTACTGCAAGGAAGCCGGCGAAATCAAAAAGGTTCGTTACGCTCACTCTGCATGTCCGACGGCATCGCTTTTCGATAATTACGGATTGCCGGCATCACCGTTTGTCACCGACGGCTCACTCGAATAAGAGCTTGTTTAAAAAACTCGTTGGTTGAATTAAGAATCTAAATATTTATAAATGAAAAAGTTGCACATA
>CANPDU010000031.1 GCA_947573135.1 uncultured Bacteroidales bacterium
CAATCATTATCACATTTCTTGCAATGGAAAAAGTAATTTTGCTATGTACTATTAGAACACGGTTCAGATAAAATAGTTCGGCTGAGTATGAATTTTTTTCGAAGGAAAAATGTGATAAAAATGCGTTCTAAATGTTAATCGGCTGATTGATAGAGGTTGATCCGGCTTTGATTAAATGATATTTAACGCATACGTGCAGAAAAGTTGCCCAATCATATTGCTAACTTTGCAATGTGATCAAAAGAAAATACAAATCAAAAAATAATATAGTATGGAAAAAACAACCAAAGCGAAGAAAACAGCAAAGAAAGCTGATGCAAATGACCCGGGTGCAGCCAAAGCCGAAGCACTGGCTCAGGCACTCGGCCGTATCGAAAAGGCTTATGGCCGCGGCGCGATAATGAAACTCGGCGACGAAGTGGTGGAAGATGTAGATGTGATCCCGTCGGGTTCGATCGGCCTTAACTATGCTCTGGGTGTGGGCGGTTATCCGCGCGGACGTATCATCGAGATCTACGGTCCGGAGTCGTCGGGTAAGACAACGCTGGCCATCCACGCGATCGCCGAAGCGCAGAAGACGGGCGGAATAGCAGCCATAATAGACGCCGAACACGCTTTCGACCGTTTCTATGCGGCCAAACTTGGCGTGGATATCAACAACCTTCTTATTGCTCAGCCTGATAACGGCGAACAGGCGCTTGAAATCGCCGAGCAGCTGATACGTTCGTCGGCTATAGACATTCTCGTTGTTGACTCTGTAGCAGCGTTGACTCCCAAGAGCGAAATCGAAGGTGAGATGGGCGACAGAAACATGGGCCTTCAGGCACGTCTGATGTCTCAGGCCATGAGAAAACTGACCGGAACGATCTCACGCACCAATACAACCTGTATATTCATCAATCAGCTTCGTGAGAAGATCGGCGTGATGTTCGGTCCGTCGGAGACGACTACAGGCGGCAATGCACTGAAATTCTATGCGTCGGTGCGTATCGATATCCGCTCGCGCGGCAATCTCAAAGACGGAGAGGACATACTCGGTCGCCGCGCGGCAATAAAAGTTGTCAAAAACAAGGTGGCACCGCCCTTCAAACGCGCGGAGTTTGACATCATGTTCGGCGAGGGTATCTCAAAAGCCGGGGAGATCATCGATCTCGGCGTTGAGTATGGTGTCATCGACAAGAGCGGATCATGGTTCAGTTACAACGGATCGAAGATTGCTCAGGGCCGCGACGCCGCCAAACAGGTAATACAGGATAATCCTGAACTCGCCGAAGAACTCGAAAAGCAGATTATGGACGCGTTGCGAGAGAACGATGCGGCTCCTAAGGGTAAAGCAGCGAAAACCGCTGCAAAAGTTGCCCCGAAGAAAGAAGCGACAGCCGAAGACAATGAAGCCGCCGAAAAGAACGATGATCTCTTTGACGACACAATAAGCGATGATTTCTCAATAGAAGAGGATCTGTAACAACGGTTAATCAACTCATATCCTTTCTTAAGACAGTCGCCCGGGTCAATTTAAGCCCGGGCGACGGTATTTTTAGTCATTGATTGCATTACGTTGTATCATGTAAAGTTGTTGAGTTTCAGAGGTAAATATAGCTATAATATCTAAAACACAGGCAAAAATCGGCTAAAAGTCTTCTAAAGCATAGGCAAGAAAAGGATGCAGACGGGTTTGGGGCATGGGATGGTTTCGGTGATTGTGAGGCTTCCGTCGTCGGAATTGCGGCTGTAGATTTCGATGCTGTTGTCGTCGCGGCAGGCTACAAGAAGCCATCGGCCGTCAGGGGTGATGGCAAAATTACGCGGATGTCGTCCGGTCGAAGTAAAGCCCGCGGGAGAGAGACTCCCGTCAGAGCTGTCGACGGCAAATATTGATATGCCGTCGCCTTTCAGACGGTTTGAAACATACAGGAAGCGGCCGTCGGGTGAAAGATGTATGTCAGCGCTACCGCCGGCATGCTCATAATCTGCGACTGTGTAGGAAATGGGTGTAAGAGTATGGGCGGTTTTGTCGTAGGCGAGATGTGTGACAGTGCCGCTAAGTTCATTGATGAGATAGGCGTTTTCTCCGCTGTTGTCGTAAACGAGATGACGCGGGCCTGAACCAGGTTGGATTTCGACATCGTACATATCTTCTATGACAGGGAAACCGTCTTTGCCGAGAGGGAATATATGCAGTTTGTCGGTTCCGAGATCATCTACGACCATGAGTTTGCCGTCGGGAGTGAAAGATGTGAAATGCGCATGGGGAGAAGCCTGACGTCCGGAAACAGGCCCGTCGCCCGAAAACGGAATTATGGTCGGTTGGTCGAAGGACGCTTTGCCTGCGTCGAACGGTATGATTGAAATACTGCCGCCCGAATAATTGGAAGTGACGGCATATCTTCCGTCGGGAGAGATGACGACATGGCATGGATCAGCTCCGCCGGTGAGAGCCGATGTGACGGGACGATATGTGAATTTATCGTTGCGTTTGCGGCGCATCATTGTGATGCCTGCCGCGGGTTCGTTATTCTCGTTGACGGCAAGAATGGTCTTGCCATTATCGACGACGGCGAGAAACGATGGATTTTCGATGCCGGTCAGAGGCTGTTGCAGAACGACGTGACCGGTAGAGCTGTCAAAATTGTAGGTGTGAAAAGTCGTGTCCTGAGCGGATCCGTATGATCCGACAAGCATTATTAATCCGAGGGCGGCTGAAAGCATGAGAATGAGGGTTTACGGGTATTGATCAGTCATTTTGTCCGTAGACGCGAGAGTGAAGAGTGGCCGCAGTGGAAATACGCGGCAAGGCGGTGGTAGCCATCAGGTGGAGAGGAACAGACGGCAGACCGGGTGAATAGGGCGGCTGGATGTAGCCGGTGTCGATAGTGTCAAATCTGAGAGAACGGTAGAAATTGTGGCGGCGCACGGTTTCAGGGAGGCTGTCGACCGGCGGTTCGATCTCGAGAACAACCGGCTTGTTGCCGACTTTCTCAATAAGTTCACGCATGGCAGTAGATCCGATGCCTGATCCTCTTAGCCCAGGATCTACGGCAAGATGCTCGACATAGGCGAAGCGATCAAAAGACCATAAAGTAAGCATTCCGGCAAGGCGCCCGTCGGCGATTATAGCGAAAAGTTCTGGGCAACCTGCTGTGGCAGGGCTGACGATACTGCCCCAGGGGCGGCGTTCCTCAGCGGGGAATGAACTGCTGTAAAGATCGTTTAAGACATTGAGATCATCGGCGGTGAGGTCGGTTGTGAGTTCTACGTTCATAATATCGGGTGTTTATTTTTTTAACAAGCTCTTAGCTTTTGCCGAGGAGAATGCGGCGTATGTCGTTAAGTTTGGTCAGAGCCTGGATAGGGGTGAGATTGTCGATGTCAGTGCCGATTATCTCGTCACGGACCTGAGAAAGCACCGGATCGTCGAGTTGAAAGAATGACAGCTGCATGCCGCCGCAGCTTTCGGCCATAGTCGAAAGATCGTGGCCGATATCGTCGCGCTGCTGTGTGTTCTCAAGATGGTGGAGTACTTCGTCGGCGCGGCGGACAATCGACTGGGGCATGCCGGCAAGTTTGGCGACATGTATGCCGAAGCTGTGTTCGCTACCTCCGCGAGCCAGTTTGCGCAGGAACACGACCTTGCCGTCGATCTCTTTGACGGAAACGTTGAAGTTGACTATGCGGTCGAACGAACGCTCCATTTCGTTCAGTTCGTGATAGTGAGTGGCAAACAGCGTTTTCGGGCGGATGCCGGGCGTCTGGTGGATGTGCTCGACAATGGCCCATGCGATTGATATGCCGTCGTAGGTTGATGTGCCTCGTCCGAGTTCGTCGAAGAGTATTAGCGAACGTCGGCTCATGTTGTTGAGTATTGAGGCTGCTTCGTTCATCTCGACCATGAAAGTGGATTCGCCGAGAGATATATTGTCGCTTGCGCCGACACGCGTGAATATTTTATCGACGGTGCCGATGCGGGCGCTGTCGGCAGCGACAAAGCAACCGATCTGGGCCATGATGACGTTGAGGGCTGTCTGACGCAACAGTGCCGATTTGCCTGACATATTAGGACCGGTGATCATCATTATCTGTGTCGACTCGTTGTCGAGACAGACGGAATTTGAAATATACGGCTCGCCGGGAGGCAGTTCGCGTTCGATTACCGGATGACGGGCCTCGACGAGTTCGATCGTCAGCGAGTCGTCGACGACAGGACGGCAGTAACGGTTCTCAGCGGCGACGCGCGTGAACGAGAGCAGAACGTCGAGCCGTGCGAGCATCGAAGCGTTGACTTTGAGCGCCGGAATATACTCGGCTACAGCGGCAATCAGCTCGGAGTATAGGCGGGCCTGTATGCTTTCGATCTTTTCCTGGGCTCCGAGTATTTTTTCCTCATACTCTTTCAGTTCCTGAGTAATATAGCGTTCGGCGTTGACAAGAGTCTGCTTCCTGATCCATTCGGCCGGGACTTTGTCGCGGTGGGTGTTGGTGACTTCAATATAGTAGCCGAAAACGTTATTGTAGCCGATCTTGAGCGACGAAATGCCGGTTGCAGCTATCTCGCGCTGCTGGATGCTGATGAGATAGTCCTTGCCCTGATATGCGATGTGGCGCAGCTCGTCGAGTTCCTGATTTACGCCCTCGGCAATCACTTCGCCACGGTTTACGGCAATAGGGGCGTCCTCGCGGATCTCGAGACTGATACGTTCGCGGATCGTAGTGCAGGGGTTGAGCTGTTCGCCTATCGATTTTAACGCGGGCTGAACAGAAGAGAGGCATATTTCGCGGATAGGTTCTATAGCGCGGAGAGCATTGCGCAGCTGCAGCATTTCGCGGGGCGATATGCGTTCGGTGGCTACTTTGGATACAAGCCGCTCAAGGTCTCCGACCTGTTCGAGTTGAGATCGAATTTCGTCTCGCCGGTCGGTGTCACGGAAAAAATATTCGACCACGTCGAGACGGCTGTTGATAGCTTTGGAGTCTTTTAGCGGGAATAATATCCAGCGTCTTAGCAGTCGTCCGCCCATCGGACTGACTGTACGGTCGATTACGCTCAACAGACTTTTTCCACCCTCGTCGAGCGGATCGATCAATTCGAGATTTCGTACCGTGAAACGGTCAAGCCTGACGTAAGCGCTTTCTTCAATGCGGGCGATTGATGTTATATGTGAAGTTTGGCGGTGCTGTGTCAGGTCAAGGTAGTGGAGTATGGCGCCAGCCGCAATAATGGCGTCGTGCATTCTGTCGATGCCGAAACCTTTGAGCGATGCTGTTTCGAACTGTTTGCGCAGACGTTCGTTGGCAGCGTCGGAAGTGAATATCCAGTCTTCGAGTTCGAACGTTATTATCTTGGAAGAAAAGGTATTCTCGGCTTCGTGTTTGAAACCGCGCTGAACCAGAAGTTCTTTCGGCTCCATGTTGGAGAGTATTTTGTCGACGTAGTCGGCAGAACCTTCTGCGGCAAGGAATTCGCCGGTGCTGATGTCGAGGAAAGCGACGCCAACGGATGATCTGTTGAAATGGACAGCGGCGAGGAAGTTGTTCTCACGGTGACTCAGAACGTTGTCGTTCATGGCGACACCCGGCGTGACGAGTTCGATAATGCCGCGTTTTACGAGTTTCTTGGTGAGTTTGGGGTCTTCAAGCTGTTCGCATATTGCTACACGCTTACCGGCACGCACAAGCTTGGGAAGATATGTGTCGAGGGCGTGATGAGGGAAGCCGGCCAACTCTACATATTGTGCCGAACCGTTTGCCCTACGCGTAAGTGTTATGCCGAGTATTTCGGAAGCGGCTATCGCATCGTCGGAAAAAGTTTCGTAGAAATCTCCTACGCGGAAAAGCAGTATGGCGTCGGGATGTTTTTGCTTCATCTCGGCATATTGCTTCATGAGCGGAGTTTCGACAATTTTTTTTGCCATTTCAGGGAAGGGATGATTATTTCTTTTCGTCGGAAGCGAGTTTGCGCTGGCGCGCCACTATGGCAAAGTTTGTATAAGCGCGGACCACGGCAGCGGCAAGAGTGATTGCGATCCAGTCGCGCAATGTCGCGCCGGGCCAGAACATAAAGGAAGCTGCGACACAGAACATTATCGCGCTTATACTCTGTAGCCTGAACAGTCGTTTCAACCGCAGATCTTTACCTTTGAATGGAGAGAACAAGGCTCCGATCAGCATCAGCAGAGCGCCGCCCGCGTAAAGATATTTGTACCACGATCCATCGTAATACGGGCCTTCGACGAGAGGCACAATCATCGATCCGGCAATCATAAGAAAGCCGATCATCGAGAGTGTGTATAGAATTTTTTCTTTCATGTCGGTGTCATATAGAATTATCGTTTCACTCGCGCGTGAATATGAAAACGTCTTCATTGGGGCGTTTCATGTTGTGCTGTTCGCGGACAACCTGTTCCATTACTTCCGGATCAGTAGTTATGCGTGAGTTCAAATTTTTGTAGTATAGCATAGAGTCGCGATTGATTTCGACTTCAGTACGAAGACTGTCGATAATGCGCTGGTATTCGATCTTTTTTAAAACAGACGTGTCGCTGAAGAAGATCATATATAGAATAACGGCTATGACTCCGAGTGTGAGCAGGGAGAAATAGCGGCGAAACCAGCGAGTCGAATTTTGAATATCAGTCTTCATTGTGTCGGATGGATGACTCTTCTATGCAAATTTACTTCAATTCGCCGACCCTCACAAATAAAACCGCTCACTTTTTTCCGCATCCCCGATTTTCTCTTCCGCCAGCCTCGCCATTTTATCCGATAAACATTCTGGACTGGATAAAATACCGACTTTTTTATCCAGTATAATTGCAAAATCGCATAAAGTTTGTCAGGCGGATGATGGCGCAGCTATGCCTGAGTCAAAAAAAGTAAGCGTCTGCCGGGTTGGGGCAGGCGTTCGGTGCGGAATTCTATGGGAGATGTATTTTACCTGATATGTTCTTTGCTGATGGCATTTCCGCGGCGGACGATATAGATGCCGCCTGCAGGGTTGTCGACCCTCATGCCCTGAAGGTTATAGTAGGTTGCTTCGACCGCATTGTCATCGGCTTCGATGTCTTTGATACCCGAGATATCGGCTTTGCCGGCAGCGATGTCATAGGTCAGTCGGTCGGAAACAAGTTCCTGCCCGTCAGTCTTGTAGACAAGCTCGACGCCGATGGTTCTGACATCCGACGGAATATCGCGCAGATAGACATAGCGGCGCTGCTTGTCCGTACCGCCCTGCGAGAAGAAGTTGTAATTGTCGAAGGTGTAGGGCACGAGCGCCATGTCTTCACTGATCCAGCTATATTCTTTCGACGTAAAAGTGTAGGGCTTGCCGTCGACAAACATCCTGAACGACAGATTGTCCTTCAGCAGGAGATTTCCATCGGTATCCTTGGGATAGGAATCGAAGATAAATTCGGTTTCGTTGCTGCTGTTGGGCTCGGAGTAGCCTGCAAACGACGGTGCGGCGGGTTTTGCAGCCGCAAATGTGCCGGAAGACAGAGACAGCGACGAGTAAGTCTGATATATTTCAAAGCCTCCGGAGCCGTCCGGGGTTATGTTGCCGAATGTATTGCCGTCAGAAGCGGCCGTTATTGTGAAGTCGGTTTCGCCGACGGTTACCGGAAGATAATTCAGTACATTCTGACCCTGAAGTGCTGCGAAGACAATCGGATCTTCGTTAGCGAAATAAAAGACGACCTGAAACGACATTGCTGCGAATGTCGAGCCGTTGCGGATTAGTCTGATCCATGCGTTTGGAAACTTTGGGTCGAGACCTTTCAGCCATATCACATCATCACCGTCGCGATAACCTGAGGCCGTTGTCGTGATTGTCTCTTCGTCGTAACTGTAGCTGTAGTTGAAGTGCTTCATGCTGTCCTTGACGTTTTCGACGGGAGTAAAGACGAGATTGCGGGCGTTCTGATACACTTCGTCAGAGGCGTTTGCGTTGCATACTCCGAACATCGGGTATCGATCCGAGTGGCGGAGACTGAGGACTCCGTCCTCGCTTACGTCGAACACAAGAGGCTCATCGTAGAATTCCGACGGTGTCTCTCCGGCGTTACCTTTTGCATCGAGGACATAAAGTGCTACGGGAATATTCTCATTAGGGAAATAAAACACTTGCTGCCCCGGTTCTACGGTGATTGTGGAGGCGTAGCGGTCGTATATGCCTCTTACATAGGCCTGCATGGTATGACGAAGCAGCAGATTGGGGAAGTAAACGCTTCCGTCATCGGCGAAGATCAGTTTTTGGGGCGTGTGATAGTCGCCCATGAAACCGAATGTATTGTCGAAGTTCAGGAAGTCGGCATAATATTCCACGGCTTTTCCTTCAGGAGCTTCCGTGATGAAGTCAGCAGCTGCCGCCGGCTGGAAAGCCGGCAGCAGTGCTGTGAGAATGATCATGGCTACTGTCAGCCTCATTTTACTGCTATCTTTGTCCCATTGATTATATATATACCGGCGGGGAGAGCGGCGATATCGTCGGCTGTGGCTCCGCGGAACACGCGTATGCCCTGAAGATTATATACGTCGGCGTTGCCGTCGCTTTCGGCAAGGATGTCCTCGATGCTCGACGTGGCGGCTACGGATACGCCGGTGTCACTTTCGGTGTCGAAAGTATAGACACCGTCGACAGCCTTGATCTCATTATCCCCGACTATGACCGTTATGGATTTGACGTCGCTGCTTACGGGAGAGATAGTGAAGCGGGTCTTGCCGACAGCCTTTACGGCAGCGGTATAGTCGACATCTGCGATCAGATCTTTCTTGACATCGTAACCGTCAAGAGCGTTGTCGGAGACAGTGAAGGTGACGCTGTGGACAGTGGGTTCGTTGACAAAGAAGATTTTATAGATGTCTTTGTCTGCAACAGCTTCGTCCTCGAAATATTTTGCACCCTCGTAGGACGGATTCATAAACTCATCGTTCTTATAGGCATAGAAACCGTCATAGCTGCCTGACGCAAAAACTGAGAAATAGCCGTCTTCGTCACGGAAATTTATGACATTGTAGCCCGGAGTGATTTCGTCGGGAAGCTCGTCGTAATTTTTGAATTTCGTCTTGAAATAAGAAAAGCTGAGAGCAGAGAAATCATCGTAGAAAACTACCAGAGTGTTATCGCGGCGGATCTTCTTTGCAACGATGGAGAAGGAGTCGCCTTCTTTGACGGTAAGGTAGACTTTACCATAGTATTCCCAGTCGGAGAGGCTCAGGTAATCTGTGCCTGCGGCGTCGGTGAATGTCTCGAAGTACCAGCCGGGAGCGGCAGAGAAGGTGATGTAATTGTTTTTCTCAGAAATCTTCGGTGTATTCTCTCCTTCAGAGAGCTTCAGTGTGGTGCTCCCGAACGAACCTATGATGCCCTCGGCGCCGGTTACGTCAAACTTGACGTTGAAGAGAGCGTAGGCGTGTCCGGTGATCTCTACGTTGTGATCCTTGTCGATCTGTTCGATGGAGTACTGGCTGAACACCGATTTTGACTCACCGTTGTCGCTCACAGCGTCGATCTTGTAGTCGGTATTGTAACCGATGGCGATGTTGTCGCCGGGGTTCGCTTCGAAGCCGTCGGCTGTCAGACATGCGGCTATGTCATCCACGTCCTTGTTGTTGATGCGGACATAGCTGATCATCTCTGTCGGGCCGTTTAGAGTGACTACGGTCTTGAACTTGAGACCTTCGGGGAAGTTAGCGGCTACGTCGACAGTCTCAACATAGGACGGTTCGGCTCCCGAATTGTCGACCAGATCCACGACGAAACGGTCTGAAGACTTCTCCACGTCCTTGCCGTTGACAGAGACTTTGTAGATGATGTCTCTGTAGCTGCGGGGTTTGATGGTGAGTTTTGATTCATTCTCGGGGTTATAAGAAACTGCGAAAGAGTTTGTGTCGGGATCGAATTCCTTGCCGTCGCCGCGGACGATGCTGACTTTCGAACAATCGTCTATTTTGACGGAGACTGACTTAGTGCGGTAGCTGCTTTCGTCCTTCACAGTCAGAGTGTAGGGCGAGTAGGGCGAGCGCCAGCTGCTTGCGTAGATCTCATAATAGCCGTAGTAGGACTTCTCAATATCATCGCCATCGCTGTCCTTGAAGATGATGATGTCGTTTTCGTTCTGCGGAATGATGTAGAGAGACTGATCTTCGGGAATGATGATCTGGTTGTCTCCGTTGACGAGAGCCCTTACGGCGCCATTGGTCTCGCTGGCGCCGATGACGGCCTTGACACGGTCAGCGCCTTCGGTGACTTTCAGTACGATGTCCCAGTCGGCGGCAGAGGCCGTGAGATTCAGTGCCAGAATGGTGATGAGCAGAGTGTAAAGCTTTTTCATAATTGATTTTGAATAGATGATTAAATATGAATTTCATTGTCTGAGGCCTGAAAGCGGTGCGTCAGCGCACCACTTTCAGTGTTTTTCCGGCCACACGCACAACATATACGCCTCTTGCGCTGACGGTCAGCCTGACGAGTTGTGAGCCGCTCTTGTCTGTTGCGACGGTGCGTCCACTCATGTCAAGGATCTCGATGTTGTCTCCGTCGGGATTGATCACATTGATGACGCCGTCAGTGACGAAGGCATTGGGCTGTGCGCTGTCATACTCAATGTCATTGATGCCTGTGGACTCGACTGAATAGGAAGCATCGGCCGAGAACGGGCTGCGCACGTATTCGTTGACCGAATAGTGCATGCTGTCCCAGATCTCGCGCACGGCCTGAATGCGGACAACGAGGGCACTGCCGCGCAGAAGACTGTTGACGGGCAGTGATATTTCGTTAGTCTCCGCTTTGGCCCTGCTGTATGGCACGCTGACCTTTTCGCCGGCCTTGAGATCCTGAGAGATGACGATGTTGTCGATGTAGATCGCTCCGGCGTTGGCAACGAATTCGACAACCGATTTCGATGTGCCGCCGCCGAGCGTCATGGTGTGGCTTGTCCATTCTTCGGGAAGTTTGCCGGTGATGTCATTGTCGGTGGTCACCAGTTTTTCCTTGCCGTCCTCGATGATATATTTCATCGTGCGGAATGTCATGGTGCAGAGGTCGGTGGTATTGACTTTCTGTCCGTAGAGGTCGGCCGAGACATTCACCTTGCCGCTGGCGGCGCTGAGATCCAAAATCGGAGACTCGAGGAATACGAGATAGCCGTATGCTTCGTCATAGGCGCCCATGAGTCCGTAGGCCTGATTGATGTGAAGCGGGAACTGCGCGATCCATCCCGGCTGTTCGGTCCATTCGTCGAGCTCTTCCTGAGAATTCCAGGGTACCTCGGGTTCGAGATACGTGCCTTCGTTGACGAGACGATCAAATGTTTCGTGCGAAAGGACATAGGTCTCGTCGGCCTCGGCCTGATGGGCGCGGAAAGCTTCAATGTTATAATATTCGGCACCCTTGACGGCGTCCCATGTTATCCTGATATTGTCTTCGTCGATCTTCGTGATGGCAATATTTGCCGGCACAGTGAGCGACTGCACTTTGACTGCGTTGGATTCAGGTGATTGCACGCCGTTGCGGACAGCCTTTA
Organism: uncultured Bacteroidales bacterium; assembly: GCA_947573135.1. Lineage (GTDB taxonomy): Bacteria > Bacteroidota > Bacteroidia > Bacteroidales > Muribaculaceae > CAG-873. The sequence goes on from CANPDU010000031.1 coordinate 11,517, forward strand.
CTACATAGTAGAAGGTGTTTGTCGGGGTGTCGAGACCGGTGAAAGTGTGGCGGCATTCATTGACGCTGAGATCCTCGACGATATATCTGCGAGTCTTGTCGCGGTCATCGTTGATCCGGTACATACTGATGAGATATCCGTCGGCGCCTTCGACCGGATTCCAGTTGGCTGTGAAGCTGTCGTTTGTGAAGTTCGAGAAATCTGTTGCTATAGGCGCGCTGATCTTGGGATCGAGCATCTTGATCTCGATGTCGTCGACAAAGACCGGCTCGTCGTAGCCGCTGAACTGGAAGAAATAGTCCGAACCCGGACGTTTCTTGGAAAATACGAATTTATAGTCTTTCCACTCGTCGTAGACATACGCATAGTCATTGGTGAATGTGAAAACATCGTCCGGGTTGCTTGCGTCGGCCACATAGACCTCAACCCAGTCCCGTTCGACCTGTTTGTTGGCGAGCCTTGCCTTGAATGTGACCGTAACGGGCGTGTCCCCGGCAGGGATACGCAGTACGGGAGAACATAGGTTTGCGTTTGTGTTTTTTGTGCGGTCGATCAGCACACAGCCGCCTGCCTGATAGACATAATATGCGCTCCAGTTTGGTGCGGAAGTATATTCCGGCGGAATAAAGCCGTCGAAAGCGGTTTCATCGGGGGTTCCGATGCTTCCGGCAGTACACTTGTCGAAATTTTCCGCCACAAGCATGGTCACGTTATAGATGTCGCTCTCGGATGGCTGTGATGCCTTAGTCATAATTATGTCATGACTGGCATATTTCGGAGCATTTCTGTGAATGTGTCCAGCAGGTACTGACTGGGCTGCCGACATCGTGGCGGTGATAAGTAACTGAGTGAAAGCTGAGAGTAAAAGTTTTTTCATATGTTGTGATTGGCGTTTGTATTGCTGTTGTTAATAACTATTCGCAGAGGTATTCTAAATATGTGAATGGTGCAACTTTTTGTCGCTAATTATTTGTTGTATGTTGCATAATGCTCCTGCGACGCTATGTGCGGATAGAAAAAATGAGCGCCTGCCGGATTGGGGCAGGCGCTCGGTGCGGTTTTCCCACTATGTATTTTTTTTTGAACGGGTTATGAGCGGAGGCGCGCCTGCTATATTGCGGCTGCAACCGCCACATAGCGATCGCGCCCGTTAGTCGATCTTTTCGTCAGCCTCGTAGCCACCCATTTCGCGGATAGCGTTCTTGAGCATAACGTACTGCTGGAAGAGGTGGTTGACGGGAACTTCGCCTTTTGTGTAGTCGTGCATCGGGCTCTTGAGGAAGAAGCTGAGGAAGCGCTGTATGCCGTGACGGCCTGCGCGAGCAGCGAGATCACTCAGGAGAACGAGGTCGAGGCAAAGAGGAGCAGCGAGGATTGAGTCGCGGCAGAGGAAGTTGATCTTGATCTGCATGGGGTAGCCCATCCATCCGAAGATGTCAATGTTGTCCCAGCCTTCTTTGTTGTCGTTGCGCGGGGGATAGTAGTTGATGCGCACTTTGTGGAAGTAGTTAGTGTAGAGATCAGGCTGCTCTTCGGGAACGAGAATTGACTCGAGTGTAGACAGCTTGCTGACTTCTTTTGTGCGGAAGTTGGCGGGTTCGTCAAGCACAAGTCCGTCGCGGTTGCCGAGGATGTTGGTTGAGAACCATCCTGAAAGACCGAGGCAACGAGTTCCGATAATAGGAGCGAAGCCTGACTTAACGAGTGTCTGACCTGTCTTGAAGTCCTTGCCGGCGATAGGCATGCCAGTCTTTTCGCTGAGTTCCCACATAGCAGGAATATCGACAGTTGTGTTGGGCGCACCCATGATGAAAGGAGCCCCTTCGGTAAGAGCTGCATATGCATAGCACATAGACGGAGCGACATGCTCTTTGTCGTCGGCTTTCATAGCGGCTTCGAGAGCAGCAAGCGAACCGTGAACCTTTTCATCAACCGGGACATAAACTTCAGTAGAGGCGGCCCAAAGTACTACGATACGGTCAACGCCTTTTTCTTTCTTGAAGTTGCGGATGTCTTCGCGGAGCTGCTCAACCATCTCCCAACGTGTTTTGCCGACCATGATGTTGTCACCGTCGAGGCGCTTTGCATAGTTGTGGTCGAAAGCGGCTTTGAGGGGCTTGATGGCTTCAAGTTCCTCTTTAACGGGGTTGATATCTTTTTCTTTGAGGACTTCGGCATTGATTGCGGATTCGTATGCGTTAGCAGGATAAACGTCCCAAGATGCGAATACGATATCGTCAAGTTTTGCCATCGGCACGATTTCGTCATATTTGAGATATTTTGTCTCTTTGCCGTCGCTTACGCGGATTTTATCGTACTGAGTCATTGATCCGACGGGCTTTGCAAGACCTTTACGGGTCATAAGAACACCGGTCATGAAAGTTGTAGATACTGCACCGAGGCCAACAACCATCACACCGAGTTTGCCCTGTGCGGGCTTAACATTACTTTTGCTCATTGTCAAATAGGTTTTTGATTGAGAAGTTATTTTACGAATTTTTTATTTCTTATTTAATTTTATACTAACCGAAGCTTGGCCGAGGCCGGGGAAATCGGTCTGTAAAAGTACATATAGTTTTTGAACTGCAAAAAAGATTATAGCATAAAGATAGTAAATATTTGCAAAATAATGCAAAATAATCGACTATATCATTAAATAAACATAAATCACACCCATACAGTGGGCTGTTTGTTTAATAAAGGTTAATTGTGGTTAAGGCCGAATCACTTAATATTTTGAAGCGGTTAATTCGCGTGTGAAGCGGCGGCATATGGATTCGTGTCTGACAACCATGTAGACAAGCAGACTGTTGAGAACTACGATTTCAAAAGCGAAGTATAGCCAGGGCATCTTTAGGAACAGTGAGATAAATAAAGCTATACAACGCCAGTTGAAAGACAGAATATTGGTGTATTTCATCAGAGGTAATGACGCTTTGCGGAAATCATCGCGAAACTGCTGAGGGATACGCCCGTCGGGGAAACGGGCCGCCAAAGCAGCGCGTAATTTCTGCATTGCCGGAGCAGTGGCTTCCTGCTGGACGGTGTAGTTGGTGTAGAACGTAAGTGTCAGTTTCTTCCAAAAGTCATGACTCCACGAGAGATCGGCGAGGCGTTGTTTCAACTTTGAAGCTGTATCAAGCTCACTGCCGTCCTCGCCTTTGAGGAAATAGAGGTGGAACTGGCGGTAGTAGTCGGCCATGGCAGCCTGTTTGGCATGACAAAGTCCGGCGAAGACAGCTATAGTCCAGATGATCCAATGATGCTCGCTGAAAAAGTCTGAAGTGATGTTTTCACGAAGACATATCGCAATATATATCGCAGCAAACCAAAAGTCACCGCTAAGGCCGTCGAGAATACGACCGATGCGTGAGTACTGTTTTGTCATTCGAGCGAGCTGTCCGTCGGCACTGTCAAATGAGTTAGCCCAGATAAGGAGTAGCATGCCGATAACGTTGATCCACATTTCAGGGAAATAGAAGGCCACGCCCGCGCCTATACCGATAAAGATAGACGCAATCGTGATAGCATTCGGTGTGACGCCGAGGCGCTTGGCAAGGCAAGCCCATGCATATCCTATGGGTCTGTAGAACACCAGATCGATGCCTTCCTCTGAGTCAAGTGATTTCAGAGACTGAAGGTATGCACTTTTTTGTTTTTCTGTAGTTGCAGATGATGTTGTATGTTGATTATGTGAAGACTGGTCTGACATAACGGGTTATTTTAGTTTGGAAAGTTGGTAAGTTTTTTCTCTTAAAAATTTTCCGAGATTTTCAGGGTTCTGACTGTGCAGAGCCTGTTCGGCCGGCGATATCGGCTGACCGATGCTTATATGAATTTCAGAGCCTACTTTGCGAAAGACTTCAGCCGGAAGGCGTAGAGACCTTGCGGGCCAGCAGATATGGCCAAGCAGATTGCACCACCAGCTGTTGCCCCCATGAAAAAATATGGGAATTACCGGAACTTTGGCCCGATATATGATCTGAAGTATCGATTTCTGCCATTCGCGGTCCTGCAGCCCATGACGGAGAGTTGTTTTACTCATTGCGCCGGCAGGGAAGAAGCCGACAGGATTACCGTCGCTCAGCTGACGGAGCGCCTGCCGTATGCCGTTGACGGAGACAGAACGTTTCGAAGGGTCGGTCGATGCAAGCGGATCGACGGCAATGAAATTGGGCCGCATAGCACTGATCTGATTCAGAATCATATTGACCAGAACTTTGAACTGCGGACGACGAGAACCGACGAGGTAAATCAACGCAATCCCGTCGAGTGCTCCGAACGGGTGATTGCTGACGGTTATAAACGCGCCTTCAGGGAGATTATCGAGTATCTCTTCGTTGTCAACGCGCAAAGTGAGCTTAAATTCGTCAAACAACAAGCGTCGGGTGAATTCGGGACCCGGAGTGTCGCAACAATTGGCGTGGACACGATTGACTTTGTCAACGGACAGAAAGTGGAGCATCCAGTTGACTAATTTCTCATGTCCGTCAAGTTTTGGCACCATACGCCGAATATCGTCGTAGTTGAGTACGTCGGGTCGAATGTCTATATTGTCTTTGTCAGTCATTATTTTCTATACATTATTATATATAATAAAAACATACGGGAGAGATCAATGACGATTGGATGATGACCGTGTTTTGATGGCGCTCATGATATATTTAGCAATCTGGACTGCTGCTTCCTGGCGGCAAGGCGCAAAACTTGGCCAGTCATCAAAGTCGATGATACGCATTCTGCCGTCGGGTGAAATGATGCAGTCTCCGCCGTAAATTTTTACGTCGAGAACGTCTGCGGCTGCGGTACACAAGGCTTTCAAACGTTCTTCATCGAAGTCGGGAGAGACCTGACGCTTTGATGCGAGTCTTCTGTCAGCTGAAGAATCGCTAGCCGAAAGCCAATAGAAAAAAGATGTGCCGGCTATGCCGTAGAACTTTATCTGCTCTCCGTCAATGTGGCGGTTGATGACCGCGCGCTTGATGCCACGGAGGAAATATTCCTGAAGGATTTCCTGAGCCTCCTCGGGATGGCGGACGTAGGTGACATCCTCATTGTGCATGGTGTGGGAGTCGCCACGTTTTAGCCAGCAACGGGAAATGTGAGCTTTGGCAAGAGAGTCGCGTATGGCTTCATCGGTGCTAACTATTATGCTTTCAGGGTAGGGGATGTTACTGCCCATCAGTATGCGAGCCATTCGTTCGCGGATGCAATTTTCAATACCATATCCTGAATTAATTACGAGGGCACCGTTGTCTTCAAGATCCTGCAGACGAGCGATAGATCTTGGTTCGCGACACATGTTAACAATTATGTCTTCATGCACCCCCGACGATATGAACTGTTCTTCGCTATAGACATTAAGTTCGCAACCACGTTTACGCAGCTGATCGGCAACAATGTTGAAAATAGAGGAGTCGTTGCCGATGTGATTTGGAGAAAATGCTCCGGCTCTCATTATGCCGGCAATTTTGATATCAGCCATAGAGCGATGAAAGGGAAAAGAATGAGAACAAAATAATCAAATAATTTCGGAAAGGCGGCGAATGCCTTGCGAAGCAGTCGCCCGGATGACGTTTACCCCGGGAGGCACTTCGGCGGGATTAGGATCGATATAGAATACGGGAGTGCCTTTTCTTACGTAATGAAGAAGTGCTGCTGCAGGATATACCACAAGGCTTGTGCCTATAATAACGAATATGTCGGCTGAACGAACGATTTCAGTCGCAGGTTCGAAATTAGGAACAGCTTCCTGAAAGAAAACGATGTGCGGCCGGACATGGTGGCCTTCAATCACAGTGTCGGGAGTGGTCACGTATTCTTCAGGGCGAAGAGTGAAGACGCGAGAGTCATCATCGACAGCACGAACTTTCATGAGTTCGCCGTGCAGATGGAGAACGTTGCTGCTGCCGGCCCGTTCGTGGAGGTCGTCAACGTTCTGGGTGATGATCATCACTTCGAAGCGTTTTTCGAGTTCGGCTAGGGCAATATGTCCCTCGTTTGGCGAGCAATTGATCAACTGGGCACGCCTTTCGCTATAAAAACGGTGAACGAGAGCCGGATTGCGGGCATATCCATCCGCACTGCAAACATCCATCACGGGGTAGTTTTCCCACAAACCGCCAGCATCGCGGAATGTAGAGATGCCGCTTTCGGCGCTCATGCCGGCCCCGGTAGAAATGACAAGTCGTTTCATCTCATATTATAGTTACAGATCATCATCGAATTCAATTTCGATAGTCCCGGAAGCCTTTTCCTGAGATTTCGGCTGAGGTTGTTCGGCTCGGCGCGTGTTGTCGGGAGCAGGACGAGATACAGAAGCCGAAACCGATTTCTTTTTGCGATTGTAAGCAGGAGCTTTTTCGAAAGCATCTATTGCTTCGTCGTTGTCAAGCTGTTCGGGTTCGAGTATCATATAGTTCATTACATCGCGCTGCCTCTGCATTTCGTCTACTTTCTCGTCACCATAGAAATCGCGGATGCGGTCAATGTCGATTGTCGCCTCATCATTTTTTGCAGCGGGTCCGGCAATCTGAATTGTATCGGCGGCATTTTTACCTTCGCGAACAGTTACATCGAAACCGGCGGCAAGGATCGTGAACTTGACCTTATCGCCAAGAGTGTCATCGTAGGTTATGCCCCATATTACATCGACATCTTCGTCGATCTTTGAAACAAAATCGTCGATCTGCTGTGACTCCTGAGCCTTAAACGGCATCTGAGACTTACGAGAATAGCATAGATTGAAAAGCAGGCGTTTGCTTGAGAACACATCGGTGTTTTTTAGAAGCGGAGAATGGAGTGCGTCTTCGATAGCGGCAGTCACGCGGTTCTCGCCTTCGCCATAACCGATAGAAATCAGAGCAGTGCCACCATCGCGAAGAGTGGTGTCGACGTCGTTCATGTCGAGGTTGATCTTGCCGGGGTTTGTGACGATTTCCGAAATACTCTGAGCGGCAATCGACAAAGTGTCGTCGGCTTTAGCGAAGGCGCAGTCGAATTCAAGGTCGGGATATATCTCTGACAAGCGCTCGTTATTTATAATGAGCAAGGCATCGACATAACGCCCCATTTCGTCGGCACCGACAATGGCCTTGTTGATTTTACGCATGCCTTCGAAGCGGAATGGTATGGTAACGATGCCGATAGTCAGCAGACCACGTTCGCGAGCAATTCGAGCGACAACAGGTCCAGCTCCAGTACCGGTGCCACCGCCCATGCCGGCAGTAATGAAAACCATGTCGATCTCCGGAGTAAACAGTGCGGCAATCTCTGCTGCGCTCTCTTCGGCGGCTTCACGAGCTTTTTCAGGTTTATTACCGGCTCCACGACCTTTTGTAGTGTTAGGGCCAATCAATAATTTGTTAGGAACAGGAGACGTTTTAAGAGCCATGTCATCGGTGTTGACCACAACGAAAGAGACGCCGTGGATCTTGGCTTCGGTGTACATGTGGTTTACGGCATTGTTGCCTCCTCCGCCTACCCCAAGAACCATTATCCGGTCGGGAGCTTGGGGCGACTCTTTGTATTTGTCGAGATACTGGAAATCAGATTCTTCGCTCATTGCAGTAATTGGTATTGTGAATTAGAAGGGAGATTATAAATTCAGTCGGCAGGTGCATCGAGATCATCGTCATCAGTATCTCTTGGGTCGTTCCAAAATTTGGCTAAACGACGTTTGATACCGTCTATCAAAGAACTGCCGTTTTTTTCAGAGAGTTCACTGTCATCGTCATAACCGTTTTCGTAACTGTCAAAGTCCGGTTGAATCTTCTGAGAATGTCTTTTTGAATTTCGGACATGAACAGCCGGAGATCCGTCGGTGTCGACATCGTCATTGTCATCTTCGAGTAAAGAGTCATCATCGATGTACTGACGGCGGTTATTCATGGGGCGCTGAGTATTATCATAGTCGGTCTGGTTTTCCGTCAGCGTAGCGGTGGGTTCAGAGAGAGGTTCGGGGGCTGCTGTCAGACAGTCGACAGAATAATTGTCGGCGGCATATCCGGTAATAGCGAGAATGTCGATATTAGCGTTTCGGTCGAGGTTATTCCCTTTGAATTTGAGGGAACTGTCAATTGCGGCCATTCTTACGGGCATTTTCGACTGATTCTCAATCAGCCGGTCGAAGTTTCGCAGCCGGGCCCCGCCGCCAGTAAGAATTATACCGGCAGGGAGAGACTGAGGCCTGAAGCCGGCGAGTTCGATCTGGTGAAGGATGTTTGCAACGATCTCTCCGGCACGCGCGGATATATAGTTGTTGACTTCTATATCGGCGGATGATGCGTCAGAAGTAATTGCGGAACCACTGCGTGCTTTTGCCATTTCAGCGCTCTCCTCAGTCATGTTCAGCCCCGCCATAAGGTCGCGCGTGATGTTGCGGGACCCTATAGGAAGGGTTACAATGCTTTGCAGGGCGTCGTCTTTATAGATTGTAATGGTCGTTGTCTCGGCACCACAATCGACGAGTGCGCATCCGAGCTGTTTTTCGGATGCAGTAAGTACAAGATCGGTCAAAGCGATGGGTCTGACAACGTTGATAAGTTTAAGTGAATGATCATCAAATTTGATCAGTTCAAGGTTGCGGCAAATGGCCGGTGATATGACTATAGTCGAAAACTCGGCACGAATGTGAGTACCCACAGTCCCGACAATCTTTTTGACTTCAGAATTGTCGACAAAAAAGGCGTGTGGTAGCATGCCGAGATTGTTTTTATCGGTCACGAGTCCGAAGGATGCATCACGTTTCAGCCTATCGATAGTCTCGGCCGTAATCTCGACAGCATTCGGAAATTTTGCCTGCGCCTGCGCCATGACTGTAGAAAGCGATCGTCCTCCAAGCGAGACGAATATGTCAGTTATTTTGCGAGGCGCGATCTCCGGGTTGTTTTCCAGTTTCCGGATTATGTCGTTGACATGTGCCGATACTTCCTGAACGTTCTGGATCTTGCCGTAACGAACGCAGTCGCTGACGCGTATTTCTTCGATAGCAATAACCCGTATGTCGCCGAGTTCACCTACAGCGGCAGCGAGTCCTTTGATTTTTGAACTTCCGATTTCGAGCGCGACTATATATTTTGTATCCATGTTTTGGAGTGATGTTATGGAGTTATCGTTATTAGTAAAAACGGGCTAAACATGAGCGGTTGAATCTTCGACAAATCCGTCGGCATCAGGCGTCATGGTGGCTATATCATCAATATAATCAAATTCAGATTCTTCAGTCTGCAGCGATATGCGTCCGAGGCTTTTTTCACGGCGAGAAGCCACAACCTGTCCGGCCCATTTGACAGAGATGGTGTCGTAAGTATTCCATCCTTTGACCGGCATCACTTTTTTATAAAAGGTCTTGAGTCTGTCGAATTTGTCGCTGACATTATCCTTGTCGCCGAAGTTAATCACCTGTCCGCGTATGACTGGAATAATTATGATGTCACCGGAAGCGGAAAGAGTTACAGTAGAGACGAGCGCATTGAGAGTGGGGTCGGCCGCTATATAAGATAACATCGGGAGAAGATGCTCGGCATGGAGACTGCTGTCATTGAAGTCGCCTATAACAATTGGCACGTCGACGTGGTAGTTGGCGTTTGCTATGACTTTCTTGCCGGTACGGTTAATATAGTAAGACTGTCCGTTGTGAGAAAAAACGCGCGCAACCGGAACCATTGGGTTTACGTCGATATGAAGCGAACCATTACAATAAGCAGCAACATTAGCAGACTCAACTACAGGCATATTGAGAATACGTTGTTCGAGATCACGGAGATCGAAGGCTTCTCTTGGCTGTGAGGCAACAAGAGCATATAAGTCACCGCATTCGCCAGCAACATCGGCATCAGAAACAAATCCGGATCCGATTGAATCGACAACAGATATAGTCACACCATTGTAGCGATCGGCACGTTCGGCCAATCCTGTCATTGCCAGCGCAAAAACAAGATAGACAGCCAGAACAACTGTCAATGCTATTTTTATTATGGTATCTTTCTCCATTTTTGATAAAATTCAAAACACCGGTATCAGGCCGATGGTTCTCAGTCAGCGGCTGTCAGCGCGGCACACAATTCCGGGAGGTAGAGATTGAGGTCGCCGGCACCGGCAGTCAACAGGATTTCAAAGTTACGATTTTTTACGGTGTTTACAAAGTCTTCCTTAGAAATCATGGTTTTATCAGCGCATTTTATGTGGTCAAAAATGATTTTAGAAGTAACGCCCGGAATCGGCAGCTCCCGAGCAGGGTAAATATCAATCAAGATGACTGCATCGGCAGCCGAAAGCACATCGGCAAACTGCGGAGCGAAATCACGGGTCCGGCTATAAAGATGCGGCTGGAACGCAACAGTCAGATGTCGGCCGGGGTAAAGAGCCTTTACGGAGGCGATGCTTTGTCGCAGTTCGTCGGGATGGTGTGCATAGTCGTCGATTATTGCGCGTCCGTTTTCACCTTCTTCTTTTAGGTGGAACTCAAACCGACGTTCGGGTCCCATAAAAGATGCCATAGCTTTTTTTGCCACTTCGGGTTCGAATTTACCTGTCAGCCATACAGCAGCAAGCGCAGCAACAGCGTTGTCGATGTTGATTTCAACAGGGACTCCAAGTTCGATGTCGGCAATAGATCCGCCGGGAAAAACAAAGTCGAAGACAATTTTACCCGCACCGTGGCGGATATTACCGGCATAGAAGTCGCCTGATGTGCGCGAATATGTATAAGTTTTTACTGTCTCAGGCGGCCGAGGGACGAGCTTCAGACCTGTATGGACAAGCAAACAGCCGCCGGGTTTTATTAACTCAGTAAAGTGAGCGAAACTCTCAAGATAGGCTTCTTCGTTGCCGTATATGTCGAGATGATCTGGATCAGTGGCCGTAATGACGGCTATGTAGGGAGACAGCTGATGGAAAGATCTGTCATATTCATCGGCTTCAATGACAGAATATGGCGAATCAGGCGCAAGAAGAAGATTGCTTCCATAGTTGCGGAGAATGCCGCCAAGAAAGGCGTTGCATCCTATTGATCCGGAGTGTAGAATGTGAGCGGCCATTGAAGATGTTGTCGTTTTGCCGTGAGTTCCGGCAAAACATAAACCGAGGCCAGAACGCGTGACATTGCCGAGAACGGCCGCGCGTTTAAGCAGATTAAAACCGTTATTACGGAAATAGGATAGGGGGATATTGTCGTCGGGGATGGCAGGTGTATAAACAACTTCGGTTGTGGCGGGATCGCGGAATTCGTCAGGTATGGCATCCATCGAATCGTCGAATGATATCACGACGCCTTCACTTATAAGGGCATCTGTAAGGGGAGAAGGGGTACGATCGTAGCCGGCTACTTTATAACCTTGAGATAGAAAGTATCGTTCGAGAGCGGCCATGCCGATGCCGCCAGCACCGACAAAATATATTTTTTTCATATAGGATTTGAAATTAGATCAATAATAGCATCAACGATTTTTTCGTCGCTGTCGTGAACAGCCATTTCTGAAATGTTACGAGAAAGAGACGTGCGTCTGTTTACGTCGGCAACAAGAGCAAGTACTTCGTCGGCGAGTCGTTGTCGGCAACTGTCGTCCGGGATCATTATCGCTGCTCCGCGATCGACGAGAGCCATGGCGTTTTTACGCTGGTGATCTTCGGCAACATTAGGTGAGGGTACAAGAATGACGGCTTTGCCCAATAGCTGCAATTCGCTTATGCTTCCGGCTCCGGCTCGAGAAACAACGACATCAGCAGCGCGGTATGCTATGTCCATTTCAGAAATGAATGCGGCCGCTTTGACGCCCGGGACTGACGAAGCATGCCGTACGGCCTCAGAATCAGCATAATTTTTCCCGGTCTGCCAGAAAATCTGAATGCCATTATCAGAGAAGCGGCTAAGAGAGGCGGCAACACTGTCGTTTATCGTTCTCGCTCCGAGACTTCCTCCGACAAACAGAACCAGCGGTTTGTCTGGATCAAACCCGAGAATGACTTTTGCCTCGGCCTGGGTCATCTTGTTATCGAGGAGATTTTTTCGAACCGGATTTCCTGTCATAATAATTTTATCAGAAGGAAAGAACCGCTCCATGCCATCATAAGCGACACATATTCTTCCGGCTTTTTTTGCCAACAGTTTATTGGTTACTCCGGCGTAAGAGTTCTGTTCCTGAACCAATGTCGGCACACCAAGTCTTTGGGCAGCTTTTAGAGTAGGACCAGAAGCGTAACCGCCTACGCCTATTACTATCTGAGGCCTGAAATTGCGTACGATTGACCGGGCTTTTTTTAATGCACGACGCAATTTGATAAGGACCGAAATATTACGAACCAAATTTTTTCGGTCGAAACCGCATATGCTAAGGCCTTCGATCGGGTATCCAGCGGCCGGGACGCGTTCCATTTCCATGCGATCGTCGGCACCAACAAACAGAATATCTACTTCGGGGAATTTACGACGTATGGCATTGGCAATTGAAATTGCAGGAAAAATATGGCCGCCGGTGCCTCCACCACTGATAATAACTCGTCTTAATTGTGTATCGGATGTGTTTACAGAGTCGCTGTTCATCGTAATAAATTACTAAAGTTGAGAAGGATTGTCGCTATGTATGCTTGCAGGAAGAGCATTCAACTCTTGCCTTATGGCTTCTTTGTCGCCCTTGAATGCTGCATGGCGGCTTGTCGAGAGCATAATGCCGAGAGCCATGGAAGTAACGATCACGGATGTGCCGCCTTTTGAAATCAGCGGGAGGGGCTGGCCAGACACAGGAAATACGCCGGTCACAATGGCCATATGGAAAAGAGCCTGATAAACTATATAGATAGCGCATCCAATAACAAGAAGACACGGAAAAGTCTGTTTGCATTTAGTGGCGACGCGCCCGGCCCGGGCCAGCAGCCAAAGATAACATAATAGGATAAAAATACCGGTTATTAGACCGAGTTCCTCGATTACGATCGCGTAGATATAGTCGGAAAAAGCCAGCGGCAGGCGGGCATTCTCACGGGAGTTGCCGGGACCGACCCCGGTTATGCCTCCATGAGCCTGAGCTATGTAGCTCAGCTGTTCCTGTTTATTAGTATCGTCGATCATGTCACCGGCTTTGTTGAGGCGGAAATGACGTTTGATTCTGGCGATCCAAGTTGAAGAACGGTTTCCGGCCGACGCTCCGACTTCCTCTTTGTTCAGAGCCGCGATTTCAATTGCCTCGGTAGTAGGAGCAGCGTCTTTGTTCTGCATGATTTTATAGCCCATGGCAGCCGAGCCAATGACCAGATAGACTGCACATACAATGCCGAATTTTTTCATGCCGACACCGCCGATCAGCATCATGGACATGCTGATGGCTATTATAAGGAGTGTATTGGTCAGACCGTGAGAGAATAAAAGTCCGGCACAGATTAATGTCAGCGAAGCGCTCATGACAACACCCTTTGTGGTGACATCACGTTTTCCCGGCATCTGATTGCGACTCAGAATATAAGCAATACCTAAAGCGGCAGCCAATTTGAGAAATTCAGCCGGTAGAATCATTATTGATCCAAACTGAAGGGCACGTTGAGCCCCGTTGACTTTAACGCCTATGGCCATTACAAGCAACATAGCCAAAATGCTGCCAAAAACATATAGTGGAATTAACCGAAATATATATTTAAAGTGAAAACGCTGAATGACAAGCATCAAGACGAGCCCAATGGCAAGAAATCTGGCATGTCGGATTATCGGACCGTAAATGTCGTTAACTTCAACTTCCTGACTTGAAGCGCTGAAAAGTTCGATTACAGAGATTATCAGCAGACATATGTATATGCCCCATATGTGCTGGTCTGTTCGCAGTTTTGGCATTATTTTGCCAAGATCGTCAGCCGGAGTTGATGAGCTGGCGGCGTTAACGGTCTCGGGGATTGCCTCATCAATATTGAATACTGGTTCCATCTTTTGGAGAGTTGTTTGGTTTGCGGTTATTCAGATATTCCAGCGACGGCATTTTTGAATTGCCTGCCGCGGTCTTCATAGCTTGAAAACAGGTCGAAACTTGCACAACATGGCGACAGTAGGACAACGTCGCCAGGACGAGAGAGTTCCCGGCAAGCATCTACAGCCTCAGACAATGAATGTGTGTCGCATATCTGAATATTCAAATCTTTAAAAAATTCGACAATCTTGGAATTGTCTTTGCCCATGGCGACGATAGCCTTTACCTTCTTCTTTACCAACGGAAGAATTTCGTTGTAATCGTTACCCTTGTCTTTGCCGCCAAGAATAAGAACGGTCGGTTTTGTCATAGAGTCAAGAGCGTACCAGCAGGAATTGACGTTTGTCGCTTTGGAATCGTTTATCCACTCGACTCCATTAACGGTACCGGCAGGTTCCAACCGATGTTCGACACCGGCGAAATCACTGAGTGCGGCGCGTATGTCGTCTTTGCGTATGTTCAGCAGACATGCAGATAGTCCGGCGGCCATCGAATTGTAGAGATTATGGATACCGTTGAGTGCAAGATCTGCGCGGGGCATGGAAAGTTTTGAGGAGGGCGTATTGATTATGAGTTCGTTTTCAGCGTTGACATAGGCTGCGCAAGACTCTTCGTCATTGGCCGAGAAAGGAAACATGGCAACTTCGGTAGCAATTTTTTTAAGCTGAGAGCTTACGACCGGATCATCTTTCCAATATATAAAGGCATCGGTCGGAGTCATGTTCTGTAAGATTCTGAACTTTGCGTTGATATAGTTTTCCATCTTATAGTCATAACGGTCAAGATGATCGGGCGTTATGTTCATAATAACGGCGATATTGGCCTTGAAATCGTACATATTGTCGAGTTGGAAAGAACTGAGTTCAATGACATAGTATTCGTGTGGTTTCCGTGCTACCTGCAGAGCAAGACTGTTTCCGACGTTACCGGCCAGTCCTACGTCTAATCCGGCACGCTTAAGGATATGGTATGTAAGCAAAGTAGTAGTGGTTTTTCCGTTACTGCCTGTAATACATATCATTTTTGCGTCGGTGAATCGTCCGGCAAACTCTATTTCGCTTATGACGGGGATTTTTTTTGACAAAATTTTCTGCATTATAGGGGTAGAGTCTGCGATTCCCGGACTTTTTATAATTTCGTCGGCTGCAAGTATTCGTTCGAAAGTATGTTTGTCCTCTTCCCACTCGATGCCTTCGCGATTGAGCATTTCTTTATATTTATCCGGAATTTTTCCGAAATCGCTAACAAAGACGTCGAACCCTTTGTCTTTGGCCAAAATTGCAGCTCCTGTGCCGCTTTCGCCGGCACCAAGTACCGCGATGCGACGAACTGATATATTGTTATTTTCCATTTCTGAGACTTGAAAATATTACCTGATTTTAAGAGTGACAAATGTTATTGCGGCGAGGATAATGCCAAAAATCCAGAAACGAGTGACGATTTTAGATTCCGGTATTATCTGTATCGGCCGCTGTATAAGGGCTTGGAAACCTGCGTTTCCTGGTTTCTGAAAGTGATGGTGCAGAGGAGTCATCTTGAAGATCCGCTTTCCACCGGTGCGTTTGAAATAAGCAACTTGCATTATGACAGACAGATCTTCGACATAGAACAGGGCACACAAGATAGGCAGCAACAGCTCCTTGTGGATAAGAATCGCAAATATTGCAATTATACCGCCAAGAGTAAGGCTACCTGTATCACCCATGAAAACCTGAGCAGGATATGCGTTGTACCACAGGAAACCGATAAGCGCTCCGATGAAAGCTGCCATGAATACAACGAGCTCTTCGCTTTCCGGAATATACATGATGTTCAGGTAAGCTGAGTATATTATATTTCCTCCAAGATATGCCATGATAGCGAGGGCGACCCCGCATATTGCAGAGAGGCCTGCTGTCATGCCGTCGAGACCATCGTTAAGATTAGCTCCATTACTTGTAGCAGAAACGATGAAGATTACGATGAAGAAGAATAGTATCCATCCGCCGGTCTGCGCATATTCTCCCATCCACTGGGTAAACCAACTGTAGTTGAAGTTGTTGTTTTTGACAAAGGGTATCGTTGTCTGAGGCGACTTTGTAGAATCAGACTTATATATGACATGCTCTACTTCGTTTGTGTCGTGATTGACCACTTCGGAGTTTTCGACAATGACCATGTTTGGGTTCAAGAACATTGTAACAGCTACTATCAAGGCTATGCCGACCTGTCCGATAATTTTGTATTTTCCTTTCAGTCCATCTTTATTGTGATATTTTATCTTGCGGTAGTCATCAAGGAACCCGATTGTCCCTAGCCAGATAGTCGCAACCAACATAAGTATCATATAAATGTTTGTCAGGTTGCCTATCAGCAGACATGGTACAACTATGGATAAGATGATTATCACGCCGCCCATAGTCGGAGTTCCTGTCTTTTTTGTCTGACCTTCGAGATCAAGATTGCGCACTATCTCTCCGATCTGCATTTTTTGAAGAGCATTGATTATGCGGCGTCCGACAAAAATAGCGAGGAGCAGAGAAAGTACTAATGCGATACCGGAACGGAATGTTATATAACTCATCAGTCGAGCTCCCGGTAAACCGCAGTCTTGAAAGATTTGAAATAAGTAGTAAAACATTGTCAAATAAGTTGAAATTTGATCATTAAATCAAGGCTAACGCGGATCTTATTTCTTCGCGGTCATCAAAATGATTTGTTACTTTTCCTATAATCTGGTAAGTCTCATGACCTTTGCCGGCAATCAGAATTACATCAGACGGCTTTGCGAGAGCTACGGCAGTGCGGATGGCTTCACGACGGTCAACTATTGTGAGTGTTTTTGCCAACTGTTCGCGATCAAGCCCGGCAAGCATATCATTGATGATAGCAGAAGGGTCTTCGTCTCGTGGGTTATCGGAAGTCAGTATGACTCTGTCGCTGCGCTTAGCAGCAGCTTCGGCCATAAGAGGCCTCTTGCCTTTATCTCTGTTGCCTCCGCAACCGCAAACAGTTATTACAGAACATCTTTTTCCGACTATTTCTCGTATTGCATCAAGAACATTGACAAGTGCATCGGGTGTATGGGCATAATCTACTACCGCAGTGATACCGTTTGCGGAATGAAACGTCTGGAAGCGTCCAGCCACGGGTTCGAGTCGGCTCATATCAATAGGAATACTTTCCGGTTCGTAACCCATCAGCAAGGATGCTCCATAGACTGCAGTCAGGTTGGATGCGTTAAAACGTCCGGTAAATAATGTTTCGACTTCCGTACCGTTAAAAGAAATTGTCATTCCGTCAATGCGATCCTCAATCACACGTCCTCTGAAATCGGCATCGGCTCTTAAAGAATAGGTGTATACTTTGGCGCGCGAATTCTGCACCATTGTCATACCGTTGCGGTCGTCAAGGTTTGTTATAGCGAAAGCTTCTTTGGGAAGCAAGTCGATAAAAGACTGTTTCGCTTGCAAATATGCTTCAAAAGTTTTGTGATAGTCAAGATGATCCCGTGTGAGGTTTGTAAATATGCCTCCGGAGAAGTGTAGTCCGGCAATGCGATGCTGATGTGCCGCGTGACTGCTGACTTCCATTGCAGCAACTGTGCATCCGGCGTCTACCATACGTCGCAGCAGGCTATTCAGTTCGAGTGGATCAGGTGTCGTATGAGTTGAGGGGATTTCTTCATCCTCTATTTTGTTTATGACGGTCGAAAGAAGTCCGGCTCGGCGATGGTTCAATCGAGCCATTTCGTAAATCAGTGTTGCAATAGTTGTTTTGCCGTTTGTTCCGGTGACTCCAATCAGTGAAAGTTTTCGCGATGGATTGCCGAACCATTGGGAGGCCAGGCAGCCCAATGCCACTGATGAATTTGCGACTTTAATCCAGGTTATTTCGGCAGAGACGTCTTGAGGAATTTCTTCGCATACGACAGCGCAGGCTCCGTTTTTGACGGCCGAGGCAATAAAATTATGGCCGTCAACATACACGCCTCTAACTGCAACGAACAAAGTTCCGGGTTCGCATTTTCGAGAATCTGCAGTTAGAGCGGTGATTTCAATGTTGTCAGCGCCGATAATTTCTTCGGTGATGATGGATGACAATAGGACGGACAGTAGCATTGCTTTAGTCTTGGTTTAGAGTTATTGAAACTTTTGATCCGCGAGCTATTCGGCTACGCGGTAAGGGGTTTTGCGCGACGACATATCCTGCTCCGGAAAAGGCTACGTTGTAGCCGGCCTTCTCAAGCGTCACAACAGCCTCTCGAATACCAAGTCCGCGGACATCCGGTACAAGGCCGGGGTCTGTGGAAGCGGGTGCTGTGATAACAGACCCTCCAGGCAAATGAAGCCCAGTGGCAAGTGTATTGTGACGTTTCTTATCGTTTGAGGCGTATAGGGTAGGCCGTGATTCGATAGCCGGCTCGTCGTTAAGATCAGAACTATTGTCGAGCATTCCGCGAGAATAAAGTTTTAATGCGACATTCTTGAGCACTGTGCCTGAAGTTGTTGCAGCGCCTTTGTATTCTGGAGAAGGGTCGTTGATCATGACAAAGCAAGTGTACTTAGGCTTGTCAAACGGGAAAAAGCCACAGAAGGATAAACGGTAATGCCCTTCAAGATATCCGCCAATCTGATGCTTGTTGTCTTTTGTTACTGTCATCGCAGCACTATCTTTTTTCGTAGCCGAAGGCTTTACCTCAGCCAGAATACGACAGGTCCCGGTTTTTCCGGCAATCTCAACAATGTCGTTTCGAAGGGCTTTGGCTGTGCCTCCCTCCCCCCAAACGACTTCATGTAACATGTCGCGGAGTATTTTAGCATTTTTGCGACTGCATACACTATCCCTAACGTATGATACGGGAATAATAGAATCGAGGCCTCCCGGTGATTTCAGAGCCTTAACAAGACGAGGTCTTACAAATTTCCCGTCGTTAGCGACCGCATTGTACATCGCGCATGTATAAAGAGGCGGAATCATCGTCGAATAACCGAATACCATTCGCGACAAAGCAATACGGCCGCCTTTGTTGTTGGCTATCGTAGGAAAGTAAGGAGTGCGTTCACGAGCCATACCTGTGCGGAACCGGTCGAAGAACCCGAGTTCGCGTAAGCGTTCGCGAAAGGCATTCGGGTCGTTTTCGAAATGTGACGTCAGCAATTTTGCCATGCCGATATTGGATGAATATTCGAGGAAACGGCTTACGGGCAAAGTGGCCGGAGAGTGGGTGTCATTGATCGGGCGACCTCCGCAATATCTAAAACCGACACCCTTCGGCTCGATGTTGAATGCCCGGTCGAGCGGAAAGGCAAAGCCATCTTCCAGAGCGACAATCATAGATATGGTTTTTACCACAGATCCGGGTTCGTAGGCAAGTACGGCGCGGTTCATGGCTTCGATATAGCGGCCGGAGCCCGGTATGGTGTCGCGTTCGAGATTAGAAATCGCCTTAATATCGCCTGTCTCCACATCCATTATCAAAGCAGTGCCCCATTCTGCTCCGGTTTTTAAAAGCATCGCTCCAAGTTCATATTCAAGAATGTCCTGCATGGTAATGTCGATGGTCGTTGTGACGGTGTAACCATTGCGTGGCGCCTGAATGGTCCAGTTGGCGACCCTGTCAGTGAACATTACTTTCTTCGCTTTACCGGGAACACCGTAAAGAAGAGAATCAAGTGCCCGTTCAAGACCTGATACACCCCTGACGTCGCGTCGGGCTACTTCTCCGACACGGCCTATGCTCAGCGTAGCCATCTCGCCATATGGATATTTGCGTTTAAGTACTCTTTCTTTTACAAGACCCGTGCGATTGGCATTTGAACTTCGTCTGAAGTAAGGAAACTGTTTGACACGCTGAACCTCGTCATCAGGTATTTCCTTTAAAAGCATATAGGCCGAGGATCTGTCTTTGCGGCTTTTCTTGAGCGGCGCGGCGAGATAATCTCTCCATGCGTCGCGTGTACGTCGTGGAAAATACACCGCAAGACTATCGGCGAGACTATCGATTGCCGCACTATATTCTCTGATCATAAAGCGTTTGGCTTTGAAGTCAATGCGTAGATTGAAATAGTTAAGGTTTGTAGCCAGAATGCAACCGTCGCTTGCAAGTATATCGCCGCGGAGAGGTTTGATCGTGATTGTGTCGTCAAGATTTCGCGTTCCTTTCTTATTCCATTCGGCGGCATTGATGATTGTATTGTTTACAGCCATGAATACAATACTGGCCGCTATAAGAATTATGAACAGCGATATAAAGCCAAGACGCCCCAGTATGTGCATGCGTCTGCTTCGAGCTGCTCTCTGCTGCTGTGAGTCGGCACCGGAGATTTTGACGCGAGGTCTGTTATCGGATGTCATCGGCATAACTTAACTGATAAGGGGGGCATTCCTGAATTCCAAGACCAAGATGCAGAGTGTCGACCAAAGCCTGCATTGCGGATTCTCGGGTAGATGACATATACGCCGAACGTTCGCTTTGCAGTTCGGTCTTTACAATCGCAAGTTCAGATTGCAAAGCTGTTATTGTTTCCATACCGGTCACGCAATCATAGCGATTGGAAATATAGACCATAATCAGGCAGACTATAAACGTTGTCTGAAAAAAATATTTTTTAAAGAAACGGCTGGAGACAACTCGTCCGTGAGCTGCGCGGCTTGCGGCATCGGAAAGTTGCAGAGACGCTTTTGATTTTTTTATTTTTGCGAACAGCATCATGTGAGTCAGTAGGAATAATTACAGTTTTTCGGCAACTCTGAGTTTTGCGCTCCTGCTCCGTGGATTACGCGCAATTTCATTGTCGTCGGGAATTATAGGTTTTGAATTGATCTGTCTTAGCGGAGCATTCAGGCGTCCAAAAAAATCTTTTTCGGCTTTACCGGAAAAATTTCCATAGCGCATAAAATTTTTAACGAGTCGGTCTTCAAGCGAATGATAAGTTAGAATAGCAAGTCTTCCTCCAGGTCGTAATACCGATGCCGCCTGTTGGAGAAATGATTTAAGTGCTTCAAGTTCTCCGTTGACTTCAATGCGGAGCGCCTGAAAGATACAAGCCATTTCTTTTTTTTCTTTTTGGGCGTTGATAAAGGGTCTGCAAATGTCAAGCAGCCTATCTACGGTATCAACAGGCTCGGTGCGTCTTGCGGATACAATAGCCGCGGCAATGCGGCGCGATTGTTTAATTTCGCCGTAAAGATAAAATATGTCGGACAAACGTTCTTCGGAGTAATCGTTCAATATTGTAGCTGCAGAAACACTGGCGTGTCTGTTCATGCGCATGTCGAGCTTTCCGTTCGATCTGAATGAAAAACCGCGAGAACTATCGTCAAAATGGTGAAATGACACCCCAAGATCTCCGAGAATGCCGTCAACGGAGTCTACTCGATAATACTTGAGAAAGTTTTGCAGAAATCTGAAATTACCGTAAACCATTGTGAAACGAGGATCGGAGAATGCGCGTCTGACAGCATCTTCATCCTGATCAAAAGAATAAAGATGGCCGCCATCTCCGAGGCTATCGAGGATGGCCCGTGAATGACCTCCTCCTCCAAACGTGGCATCGACATATGTCCCATAGGGGGTAATATTCAGAGCCTCAATTGTTTGATTGAGCAGGGCAGGTATATGATAAATTTCTTGACTCATACAGTATTGTCGCTTGATGATAGCTTTTTAAGCAGCTTGTAAAATTACTCAAAAAACGCGAAAATTTACAAATCAAAATTGGAAATTATTATCACATGCACAAAAAAGTTATCAACAGCGTGTCAATGTATTGACTTACATGCGCTATGACGGCCAGGGGGTAATTTGCATTTGCAAATTACCCCCTGGCGCCATAAACGTTAAATTTTAATTAAAACAGATTAAAGAGTTTTGCGCCATGCTCTACGTTTACGATGCTGCCGGCGTTCGAAATATTCCCATTGCTTCTGTACATTTTCGTTGCCTTCAAGTTCGGGATTGCTCTCTGCTTCCTTATATCCGGCCGAAATAAATGCCGGGATAAGATCTGCGAAAATTAGAGCGTTGACACCCTTGCTCTGATATTCGGGCTTAACGGCGACAAGCAGGAGATCTACGACATCGGCTTTGCCTTTGAGTGCTTTCAGAAGGTGGATCCATCCGGTAGGGAATAGTTTTCCACGGCTTTTGATAAGACCCTTCGAGAGAGAAGGCATGGATATGCCGACTGCGACGATGTCATCGTTCGAATCAACAATTACAGATACACAGTCAAGACGAATCAGACCGAGATACTGATCGACATAATGGTCTATCTGACGATCTGTGAGCGGAGAAAAACCGTATAGATCCGCGTATGCTTCATTTATCAATTTGAAAAGAGCCTGTCCGTAACGTTCTTTGACCGTTTTGCGAGACGTCAGGGGAACAGAGCGGAGATTGTATTTTGTTTTTACGATTTGCGCGATGCGTGCGTACTTGTCAGGGATTGCGTCGGGAATTTTTATGCGATATTCTACCCAGTCGATATCTTTCTTGAAGCCCATACGTTCCATATGGTCAACGTAGTAAGGGTAGTTGTATATAGTAGCAATGGTTCCGATCTGGTCAAAACCGTCGATCAACATACCCTCATGATCCATGTCGGAAAATCCCAACGGGCCAATAATCGCTGTCATGCCGTTGGAACGGCCCCAGTCTTCTGTTGCTTTGAACAAGGCATTGACGACTTCCTTGTCGTCAATGAAATCGACAAAGCCGAATCGCATTTCCTTTACTCCGTTTTTGCTATTGACAGCATCGTTGATTATAGCGGTGATTCTGCCGACGGGCCGATTATCTCTGTATGCCATAAATGATTGTGCACGGCACACATCGAATGCCGGATTTTTCTTGGGAGAGAGTGTGTCTATTTCATCAAGGATCAATGGCGGGACATAACAACTGCTGTCCTTATACAGGTTGATGCCGAATTTTACATATTTAAGCAGTTCGCTTCGAGTAGGTTTTAACGGGACTATGGTTATTGGCATTGCTTTTTGACGGAAATGTTATCGTTGATCAGAAGTTTCAATCTCGTGCATGTCTGGAATTGCCGGCTTGTAAGGCGAGGACAGCCAGACCAAAATGGCGACCATGATTACGAGAAACGCGATTATGGCAATATATAGCCGGTTGCTGTGACGGTTTTCAATGGCCATACGCAGATCATGAATGTCGCGGTATCGGTGACGGCTGTCGGCATCGGCGCATCTTTCAGCGATTTTTCTTAGCTGAGGGTCATTGACTCCACTCTTGTTGAGGGTCTCAAGCACGATAATGCCAAAATTGCGTATATCGTCAGAAGCCTGTTCGGGAGTCAGTGCGGGACGTTGTTCAAAACCGACATCAATGAGTTTCAGGTTGCCAATATTCTCGGTGAAGATTATTCTTTCGCTGCGGATTGGCAAGTGGGTGATATGATTGGTTTGAATATATTCAAGCGCGCTAAGGAATTGGGTTTTGAGTTTGTCGACATGTTCTTTGCCGACTTTGTTTTTATCAAGGAGTGAACGGAGAGAATCTCCGTAAACATCATCGGTGATGATACAGCGTCCGATGCCGGGAACATCTTCAAAATCATTGATCATCACAATGTTGGGGTGGGCAAGATTATAGCGTGTATCGAATTCTTTTTCGATCATGGCTTCATATTCGGGCAAATCTCTGTATTCCTTTTTCAAGGTTTTCAGCATTACCCATTTCCCGAATTTTTTGGCGGTATAAACGTCATAAAATTCTTCATCCCACTTCGGAAGATGTTCTATTTCGGTCCAGCGTTCTTCTGTACTTTTCATCGGCGTATAGCTAACTTATTTGCGCAAAGGTAGTGAAAAAATATTATATGTATGCTTTAATGACGCGGGATCGGGTACATTCAGTCGCCGGGATAAGCCGCAAGGAACACGTTTCGGGCATTAAGTGCTTCGCGAGAAGCATGCAGACTCCTTAGTGATACGAGACCGACAATATAATTATAGCCTTTCGAAGAATAGCTTTCATAAATCTCATCGAAATGCAGCAGCCCCAGATCCACAGGATCATTGTAGCGGACGTATATTCTGAATGATATATCGTCTGTAAAGACAGGCAGCGATTGCGAGTGATTCATCTTTTTATACTCGTATCTGTAATTGTAAAGACTTGCTGTGATGTCGGATAATACGGCCGATGATGTAGGACGGGCGCCAGCCCCGCGTCCGAACATGAACTGCTTGTCGTAGAACAGCCCTTTTATAACTACACCGTTAAATTCATCCTCAACAGAATAAATGAATTTATTTTTAGAAATCAACTGAGGTATGACACACATCACCAGTCTGTTGTCGAAAAGTTTCTCGACGTGGGCAACGAGTTTAATGCGCCTGTCCTTTTCATTGGCAAACCGGATATCGTTGTCGTTCATATGACTGATGCCGTAGTTGAAAACTTTGTCGGGGTTTACATATACACCGAATGCGTGGACACCGATTATGACAAGTTTAAACAGGGAGTCCCAGCCGTCAAGATCGAGAGTCGGATTGCTTTCAAGAAAACCTTCCCGGCGTGCAAGTTCAAGTGCTGACGAATGAGACATGTTTTCATTGAAAATTTTTGAGAGAATGAAATTTGATGATCCGTTGAGTATGCCTTTTACGGATATAAGCAGATCGTTGTCGTAATATTCTTCGAGATTTCTGATCACAGGAATAGAACCGCAAGCGGATGCGTCGTAGAGTAGGGTGCTGTTATATTCTTTTTGGAGCTGAATGAGTTGAGGCAGCTTGTGGGCGAGCATTTTTTTATTACCCGTTACCGTCGGAAGCCGTTTTTTAATCGCGCGGCTTACAATTTCAAAAGACGCATCGGCGTCATCGATAAGTTCGACGATGAAATTTATTTCAGGATCATTGAATATTTCGTCGGCCGAGTCTGTGAAGCGCGCATTGACACCTCTGTCGCGGCTAATATCTCTTACACATATTTTTTCGATGCTGACATTCGGGGTAGGCACATCGCGAAGTAACTCGAACAGTCCGCGTCCGACCGTTCCAAACCCGAATAGCCCTATTTTGATTTTTTTGCTCATATATCTGGCCTTTAAGTCCGCGAATAAAAATCGCAGATCAAGTTGTTAAGTTTTTCATTTTCAATAAGAAATCCGTCGTGCGCAAATTCGGAATCTATTTCGTGATACTCGGCGTGAGGGAGTAGGGTGGTCAATTCGCGATGATATGACGGCGGAAATAGAATATCCGAAGTGATAGCCACGACCAAACATTTTGCCTTAACGCTGGCGAGTACTTCGGCATATGTACCGCGGCCTCTCGCAATGTCGTGAGAATCGGCAGAATGAGACATTCTCATATAACTGTAAGCATCGAAACGGGTACAGAGTTTTTCCCCTTGATGCACCTGATATGAATGGACGCGTCTATCGAATAGACCGTGATCTGTATCTATGTCGTCCTGGGTGGTGTCATAGGCGGTTTGTCCGCGATAACTCAGCAACCCTATGGCTCTGGCTGCTGCGAGTCCGCGGGCTCCGGCCTCACGGTCGCGCAGGCCGAATGTCGAGTCTGCTTCTATAGACATAGTCATTGCCTTGTTGATCGCGGCGAGCCACGGACGGCAACGGTAGTCTGTGGCAATAAGAATAGCCCTGTCGGCTATATCTGGTTCCGTCACGAGCCATTCAATGGCTTGAAAACCGCCGAGCGACGATCCTATTATAGTGTTGATCCTGTCAATACCGAGATGCTTTGCGAGCAACCGGTGGCAGGCTACCATGTCGCGGACAGTTACATCGGGAAAGTCATTGAAATATGGTTTCCCGGTGACGGGATCAATAGACATAGGACCTGTTGTTCCGTAGCATGATCCAATGACATTTGCACAAACGATAAACCATTTATCCGGATCCAGAAATCTCCCTTTTTCGACTGTGTGCGGCCACCAGTCAGAGACATCAGAGTCCGCCGTCAGTGCATGCATTACCCATATGACATTGTCGCGCCGATCGTTTAATGAACCGAAAGTGTCATATGCGATACTGATTTCAGGCAGTGTCGCTCCGCATTCAAGTGTTATCGGATTTTTATGATGATAATATTTTCTCATAAAAGATGAACGAGGTGCTATTACCAGATTCGCCATCGGCGTAATGAGATGCACCGATGGCGAAGATTGTTATTATTTAATCCAATATGGGGTTAATAGTTTCATCTGACTATTTTGACGACATTGCCGCCTGATCGGATTATATATATGCCGGAATTGAGCGTGGCAAGACTGATATATTTGGCATTTGTGGTTTTTGCAACTATTTGCCCGGAGACCGTGTAAATTTCTATTGTTGCCGGTTCACTGACTGATACAATTTGGGTGTCCGGATCGTAATTAATGCTTGTCGAAGCATTGATAACTTCGTCGATGCCGGTATCTTCGGCTCCCTCATAAAGCATTGGCTTATGGTCGATAAGCTCATAAGTCGCCCAATATTTATCACTTGCTTTTGCCACATCTGATTTAAGGCAGATGTTCCCTTCGTGCTGGTATGTTTGGTCAAGCACGATGAGTTGGCCGAAATTTTCACTTGTTTTTATCGGAAGAGATTCTATCATTGCGGTCATGTTTGTGCCTTTAAGCTGATTTCCATAGCAATTGACGTAGCCGAGTTGTTGACAATTGCTGAGATCGAGCTCTTCAAGCAGATTCCCTTCGCAGCTAAGAGTTTTGAGTTTTGCGTTTCCGGTCAGGTTGAGATTTTTAATATCGTTGAGAGCAATGTTGAGTTCAGTAATATTGGGCAGATGAGTAATGTCTATATTCTCTATGTTAGCGTATAAAGCATTGATTGTTACGGCATCACCATATACTTTAATCGTTTCATCCGTCATATTGACTGTCAGGGTGCCTCCGTTCCACCCTGAAATTGTACCTCCTTCGATGACTGGGGCGTAATTGCTGTCGGCAAATAAAACTGTAAACATTATGTGGCCTTTGCTTGAGCGTGTGAGCGTGAAATATTCTGCAGGTAATTGAGGCTCCGTTGGCTCAGAACCAGCGTATATAATTCCCATGCCGTATTTGTAGCCGTTTTTGTAGTCGTATACTTTCCAGCCTTTTTCATTTGCTATTTTCACATCATCGGTTGTTGCAATGTTTCCTTCGAGCCCATTGGGAGCTTCAGTGTCGATTACAAAAAGATACGGTTCATTGTCGCTCTTGCATAACGAATTCATCATATCAGCCATTGCCGAGCCTTTGATCCGGTTCTGATAGCAGTTGACGCGCAAAAGTGATGTGCAGCCGCTAAGATTCAGTGAAGTCAGTTCGTTATGCTGACAATGAAGCTGAGTCATTGCTTCTGCTCCTGACAGATCGAGAGTTGTGATTTTGTTGTCTTGACATTCAAGATAGGTAAGCAGTGAAGGATCGGAGAAAGAGAGTGATGTAATATCGTTTCCCGGGCATTGGAAGTTGGTCACATCTCCTGAAATCACGACAGTTGATCCGGTAAGTGTATAGGTTTTCTTACCGCTATATGCTGTTTCCTGTACACCTGATATCTCGATGTCGGCGTTAGTTACAATATTTAGACTGATTGTTTCCCCGGCTGAGCGCGAAGTGGTCAGCGTGATCTGTCGGTCGCTTACATCAGATTTGTAGTCACATCCCGGATAGAACTGGCTGGTCTGAGCGTCGATTGTCGCCCAGCCCTTTTCGGCAAAAGCACTGACCTGAGCCATTGTGCACTCATTGTTTTCACTTTCTGCGCGAGTGTCGACTATGTACACAAGGCCGGTTGCGCGTGCGACGGGGAGATTGGAGATGAATTTGTCCATTGACGCACCTCTTATCCCGTTATTGTAAGCATAAATCCAGTCGAGTACTTTGTTGTTCGACAGATCTATTTCTGTAAGGCTGCAATTATGGAAAGATAAATTGTTCACCGACGGACATTGTGAGAGATCAAGTTCCTTTAGCTGTTGATTTACGCTGCAATCCAATTCGGTCATCGCATCTTTGACACCGAGGTCAAGTGAAGTAAGTTTGTTGTCACTGACATTGATCTTTTCGAGAATCGGATTTTGTGTAAGATCAAGATTGGTTATTTTATTACTGTGGCAATCAAGAACTTCAAGCTTTTTGCAGCCTGTCAGATCAAGTTTACTGATGCCGTTGTTATAGCATCTTAATATGAAAAGATCATCGCCTGATACGATGTCCAGATTGGAAAGTTGGCATCCATATACTTCGACCTGGCTGAGCGCTTCTGCAGACACAATTATCTCGGAGCCTTCACCTTTTGAGATGTATATGCCAAAATATTCTGATTTATCTGCACCCTTAACTTCGTAATCATAAGGATAAGCTTGAATCCTCAATTCTGTGCCGGCAGGGGCATTCGTTGTCATTTTTATTTGCCCTATGGTAGCTGACGCATAATGTTGTATGCCTGCAAATAATATAAATGCGGCGAGCATGGTCTTAAAACGTAAGTTCTCCATAAATCTGAAATATGTGATTTGATTAGTTTAATTTATTTATGATGCAAATATAAGCTTTTTTTTGCTTTTGTTGGTGTTTTTTCGGATTTATGCTGTAATTTTGTTTGCTCTGCTGTTATTATTGCAGATATGTATATTATCATTAGTGTCCACTAAAAAATCATAAGAGTTCTTTGAAATTATTGAAATTC
>CANPDU010000032.1 GCA_947573135.1 uncultured Bacteroidales bacterium
CGACACTATACGCCTGACATCATCGCTCACCAACCGGAAAAATCCGCTGACCCGTAAAAAATGCCAAAATGCTTCACTGGTTTTCATGACGCAAATTTAACATTTTTTGGGAAAATCTATGCACCGCACTTTCGGCTTGACCCACTATTTCGGCGCATGGTAATTTAATAATAAATCAGTCCTTTAGATGTGTTTAAATACACATCTCTATTACCAAAAAAGGAAGGGCCAATCAGACCATCCATATCTTTGACCGACCAATTTAGAATATTAATAGGAATATCTTTGAGACTTAGTTCACCAACAGAACATTTAGTTGCAAATATACCTTTTCCCGCTTTTTTGCCATTTAAATGATATGTGGTTTTTATCCAAAATTTAGTGTTTCTAATCCAATTGGCGACTTTGGGATGACGCCCGAATAATGATATGTAATTAGCGCTTCCTAAATCAAAATTTAGTCTTGCTGTCATTTCGCCGATTGTCCGCTTTTCATCTTTAATCTCTATTGAAGCCTCGATAACAGGTCTTGGCAGTAATTCAACAATTCTGAACGTATTTTTATCGTTTAGGTTAACCTTATCGCTTGACACAAAGTCCATCGTGAGTTTTTCAAAATTAAGACAAATTAACGGCTCCTGCATCTCATTTTTATTTTCATGGCGTAGCAAATGAATAGGCAAAAGTAAATGTTTAAAATTTTTGAGAACAATTATTTTGCCCTCATAATAAAAATCTCCAAGTCTGATTCTTCCTCTATGAACATTTTGAACAGCATAGTCCTTCCGATACGATTTGGCGTGAGTGAATTCAACAGAGTCGGGCTCAAAAGCAGCAGTTTTACAGATTTCATTAAAAAAAGACTCATTACACATTATGTACCTGCATCCTGTCTCCAAAAGGATACTGTCAACACGCGTTTCATTCATTTGACCATTAAAGTAGAAGTGTCCTTCACTTTTATATAATTTAAAGTGAGACTGAGCCTGAATATGTAGCGCACAAAGAATGATGCTTAAAAAGACCAGACTTACATTTTTAGCAGATTTATTAATCATGATTCTATCTTTTAGTACACCAAACAGACAAGTGATAAGGAGTCCCAGAAAAGTATAATGCTTTTACGCTTTGATTATTTTTATAAAAGGGAAACATTGTGTCTATTTATTTGCAACATAAAATTTTTTATGCTTCATATAAGCATTGTACACACAGCATCAAAGAATTCAAGAAATGGATTACCTGATTAGATTTTTTCTCTGAGTGGATTTCATACATAATGTGATTGATTGTGGCCATCGGCGTTTTATTTTTATCGATGCTTAATACCAAAACGTATTGCGACCTGTTTTATTGCTTAGTATTCGTTTTTTGTTATGTTGCATTTCGAAATACAAGATGCATACTTTTATAAGCCCAGCATATTTAAGAAGGTTTCTCAATTCCTCGGGGATGAGTGTCTTTGAAAATATCAAAATAGTTCATTAGTCATAAAATCAAGGGCTTACGTTTATTTGTAAGCGCTTTTTTTATTGTGCGGAAAAATTGCTATATTTGTAGTTTGTTTAATAATTGGTTGCATGGATTTTAAACTTCATTCTCAATATAAACCTACAGGAGATCAGCCTCAGGCTATAGCTCAGCTGGCCGAGGGTGTGAACGACGGCCTTCCGGCGCAAACGCTGCTCGGAGTCACCGGGTCGGGCAAGACTTTCACTATGGCCAATGTTATTCAGGAAGTCAGGAAGCCGACGCTGATATTGAGCCATAACAAAACGCTTGCCGCACAGCTTTACAGTGAGTTCAAACAGTTCTTTCCCGAAAACGAAGTTCACTATTTTGTCTCTTATTATGACTATTATCAGCCTGAGGCTTACATACCGTCGGTTGATAAATATATCGAGAAAGATCTGATGATCAATGACGAAATTGACCGGCTCAGGCTCGCCACGACTTCGGCTCTGCTGTCGGGAAGAAGAGATGTAATCGTTGTGTCATCAGTGTCGTGTCTTTATGGTATAGGCAATCCTGAGGATTTTCACGAAAACGTAGTAGAGGTTAAGGTCGGCCAGAAAATAACACGCAACGCATTTTTACGCAAGCTTGTATCGTCGCTTTATGCTCGGAATGAAGTAGATTTCCAGCGAGGCACATTTAGGGTTAAAGGCGACACAATCGACATCCGGCTTGCCTACGAGGACGTAATGCTGCGTGTCGTGTTCTGGGGCGATGAGATAGAATCAATTGAGACTCTCTATCCTGAAGACAGTGTGCATATTGCCAATCATGATGAATTCAGAATCTATCCGGCAAATATCTTTGTGACGTCGCCGGCACGTCAGGCTTCGGCGATAGCTCAGATCCAGCTTGATCTTGGGCGACAGGTAGAGTTTTTCAACCGCGAGGCGCGTGAACTTGAGGCTAAGCGTCTGTATGAGCGTGTGACCTACGATGTGGAGATGATCAAAGAGGTCGGCTATTGCTCAGGCATCGAGAATTATTCGCGATATTTCGACGGGCGCGAACCAGGTATGAGGCCGTTCTGCCTGCTGGATTATTTCCCTAAGGATTTCCTGACGATAATTGATGAAAGCCATGTGACTATACCACAGATCCGGGCTATGTATGGCGGTGACCTATCTCGAAAGATGAACCTTGTGGAATATGGTTTTCGTCTGCCGGCGGCGTTGGACAACCGTCCACTTAAGTTTGAGGAGTTTGAGCGGCTCACACCTCAGGTGCTGTATGTCAGTGCTACTCCGGCCGACTATGAGTTACAGAAGAGTGAGGGCGTTGTGGTCGAACAACTTATCCGTCCGACCGGTCTGCTCGATCCAGTTATCAGAGTGCGCCCGTCTCTTAACCAGATCGACGATCTGATGGAGGAGATCAATCTGCGAATCGAACGTGGTGAACGCACGCTCGTGACGACTTTGACCAAGCGCATGGCCGAGGAACTTAATGACTATCTCGGCCGCCTCGGAGTGAAGACCGCATATATCCACAGTGATGTCGATACGATGGATCGTGTGAAGATACTCGACGATCTAAGAGCCGGAGTCTACGATGTGCTGATCGGCGTGAATCTGCTCCGCGAGGGACTCGATTTGCCTGAAGTGTCGCTTGTCGCGATACTCGATGCCGACAAAGAAGGTTTTCTCCGCAGTCACAGGTCGCTGACTCAGACTGTAGGACGCGCTGCCCGAAACCTCAACGGCGAAGTCATTATGTATGCCGATAAGATTACCGAATCGATGCAGCTCACAATTGACGAGACAGAACGGCGCCGTTCGCTGCAGCTTGCCTACAATGAGCAACACGGCATAACTCCGACAGCCATTATCAAAGCGCGCAATGCTATAATTGGGCATGAAACTGAAGATGATGTCGCTTCATCATCATTATCGCGGCAAAAGATCCGTCAGGAGCGTAAACGCGGAACCGAAAGGCCGCTTTATGCGTCGGAATTCTCGACGACAGTCGATATAGCGGCAGATCCTGTGATTCAGTATATGAATCCTGACGAGTTGCAGCGTTCGATCACGCGCATGAGAGGTGAGATGCTCGAGGCCGCCAAGAAAATGGAGTTTATCGAAGCAGCCCGTCTGCGTGATGAGATCATCAAGATGGAGCATCGGCTCGAAACAATGAAAAATCAATGAAAGAAGATATAAAACGAATTGATTACACTGCGCTGAAACCGACTGACTGGTTGCCGACGTCAGTAAAGGAAATGAAGGCGCTGGGATGGAGTGGGGTAGATGTGGTGCTGTTTTCGGGCGACGCATATGTTGATCATCCGTCGTTCGGTGCAGCCGTTATCGGACGTACGCTTCAGGCTGCCGGCTACAGAGTGGCCATAGTGCCTCAGCCCAACTGGCAGGATGATTTACGTGACTTCAAAAAATTCGGAGTTCCGCGTCTGTTTTTCGGTATATCTCCCGGAGCGATGGACTCTATGGTCAACCATTATACAGCCAACCGCCGTCGTCGCAGCGACGATGCATATACTCCTGGCGGTCGACACGGCATGAGACCGGATTATCCTTCGATAGTCTATTCAAAGATATTACGTGGTCTTTATCCGGATGTGCCTATTATAGCCGGAGGCATAGAGGCATCTCTACGGCGGCTATCGCATTATGACTACTGGCAGGACCGTCTCCGGCCGTCGCTGATTGTTGATGCCCCCGTCGATATGATTAGCTACGGTATGGGAGAAAAGACTGTCTTGGAAATCGCCTGTCGTCTTGAAGCCGGCGAGAAGATCATAGATATGACTGATGTTCGCCAGACAGTGGTACTTTTGCCTAAAGAAGCGATGCCTCAGGCAGATGACAACAATATCATATTGTCACCGTATGAAGTATGCCTTAAAGATAGGAAAAAACAGTCAGATAATTTCAAGCATATCGAGCAACAGAGCAATGCGATGTCAGGAGGCGTCACACTATGGCAGGCTACCGGCGACAAAGTCGTAAAAGTTAATCCGATGTATCCGGCAATGACACAGGGAGAGATTGACGCATCGTTTGATCTTCCCTATACCCGATTGCCCCATCCGCGTTACAAAAACAAGAGAATTCCGGCCTATGAAATGATCAGGCATTCGGTCAATCTTCACCGGGGCTGTTTCGGTGGGTGTGCGTTCTGTACGATTTCGGCTCATCAGGGTAAATTTATTGCTTCGCGGTCGGAAGCCTCAATATTGCGTGAGGCCGAACAAGTGACGCGTATGCCTGACTTCAAGGGATATATCAGCGACCTCGGCGGTCCGTCGGCCAATATGTATGCTATGGGAGGAAAGGACAAATCGATATGTGCGCGTTGTTTCAGGCCGTCGTGTCTGCATCCTTCACCATGCGTCAATCTCAACAGTGATCATCGTCCGTTGCTTGAAGTTTACCGCAAGGTTGACGCATTGCCGGGCATCAAGAAGTCATTTATCGGAAGCGGTGTCAGATATGATCTCACAATGAGACGTACCGGCGATTCGGCTACAGATAAAGCGGCCGCAAAGTATAACGAGGAACTGATATGCAAGCATGTGTCAGGACGGCTGAAAGTTGCGCCCGAGCATACGTCTGACGCCGTGCTGAAAATAATGCGTAAGCCGTCGTTTGATCTTTTCAGGCAGTTCAAAGGCGTATTTGACGATGTCAATCGCCGGCACGGACTGCGCCAGCAGCTGATACCGTATTTTATTTCGAGCCATCCGGGATGTACGGAACTTGATATGGCCGAACTCGCTGTCGAAACAAAACAGCTCGATTTCCATCTTGAGCAGGTTCAGGATTTTACGCCGACACCGATGACTGTTGCCACAGAAATATATTATTCAGGCTATCATCCTTATACAGGCGAGCATGTATTTACGGCAAGATCACAGTCTGAAAAACTTGCTCAGCGCAGATATTTTTTCTGGTATGACAAGACTTACAGACCGGAAATAATGAACAGTCTGCGTCGCATACACCGTCCGGATCTGATATCAAAGCTGTTCGGGCGACCTTAGACCGGGATCATCAGCATCGGAATATCTGCGCTGAAAATAAGCTGATGAGCGAGGCTCGGATGAAAAATACGGCCTAAAATATTAAGTTTTTTCTTGTTTGGCACCACTATGAGATCATAGTGATGCATGGAATTCAGTTGCGTCACATCATCGATGGCGTGCCCCGTATCTGTAGCGACTGAGCTGAAATTGAAGCGTTTGTAGTTCTGACGGAAATAATCCGAAAGAGCCTCTATGGCTGACTGCGGCCGTTCTTTGCTGATCCAGCGCCTTCGCGACGGTATTACCAGAAGTGTCACAGAAGCCTTAGTTTCCGGGAACATGCGCATCAGTGTGTCCATAGCGAGAATATCATCCTGATCAGCATTACAGAAAAACAGGATGTGCTTTAGTGAGCTATCACCGTCAATCAGCGACGGATGTGGAATGGTAATGACCGGATTACGCGCAGAGTCAAAAACTTCAGCGGAAACACTTCCGATCATCTCTTTTTCCTTTTGGTCGGCACCGCGAGTCCCCATTACAGTAGCCAGAGGCGGATGCATCTTGGCATATGCTCCGATTGCGTCCTCAGGCACGCCTTCGACAACTTCAGTGGTGAATTTCACTGCCTGAATCTCTCCCGACTTCATCTTGGAACGCAGGTCATTAGCAAAGTCGTCCATGGCCTTTTTTGCAGAATTGGAAATTTGCTCCCGGGTGTCGGCGTCAATAATGTCGTATGTCAGCGAGTCGGAAAGTTGCAGTCCTTCTCCGCTGATATATGGGTCTATAAACGAATATAGGAGCGTGAGCGAAGCTTTATGCACCGATGCAAGAGCAGCCGCGACTTTGACTACACCCATTGAATGCCGGCTGAAATCAACAGGTACGAGTATATAATGTGAACCTGTGTTATCGGGCGAACTTTCCTGAGCGATAAAAATTTCATGGTTTTCGATTATACGGAGAGCCAGAGGCAGATCGCTTTCTAAAATGCGGACTCTTATGCCTGACGAAACAGTAGGCTGCTCAAGATTGACGTTTTGCAACGTTACTTTTATACCTTCGCTTTCAAGCAACGAACGCAAAGCCACTGCTTTGTCATAAGTATGTATGGCAACAGTAATCAGTCGGTTTGCAGACTCTTGAACCATGAATATGTGTTTATGTGAGATAAGGAGAGGGAGAATGAGAAAAAATGAATTCTTGTCAGGCTTCTTTTTCCTGCTGTTTGAGGATTTCGACTGCCATGTCGTATATAGTAGCGTCGTCGAGAACTACAATGCCTCCGTCTGGACCTGGCTCGATGTGAACACCGCAATTTTTACCGAAATCATAGTTGCTACCACCGAAATAATTACGGACAGTCTGAACTGTGGTGTTAAGTTTGTCTGCAATCTGGTGCATCGAACCGTCGGGCAAGCTGTCTTTGAGACGGCG
The DNA here is from genome assembly GCA_947573135.1 of uncultured Bacteroidales bacterium. Lineage (GTDB taxonomy): Bacteria > Bacteroidota > Bacteroidia > Bacteroidales > Muribaculaceae > CAG-873. The sequence goes on from CANPDU010000032.1 coordinate 6,938, forward strand.
AAGCTCGTTGAAAGTGATTGTTTTACTCATGATGCTTATAATTTAATGGATTAAACGATCGATAATATAATTTAATAATTTAGCCCTAAGTTAGACTATCTTTTCGAGATGAACAAATAAATTGTACATAAAAGTTGTAGATTGATATATGTTCTTCAACATATTTTTATCTGCATGAGTCCATATAGTGACATTTGAGTCTGAAAGTCAGATGCGTTCGACTGCCTGAGCATCGAGCCACGCACGCGTGGTATTGTTGATCTTTACGTCAAACCACTTTCCGACATTAGGATCATCAGGTGTCGACAGTGAATCAATGATCTCTACTTTTGTCCCTTCGTGGATCGGCACGATCTTCTCTTTTTCGCTACGGGTCGAACGCGGAGCTGAACTCAGATTGGTCGTCGGAACAATGACAACCGCTTTGTCATGCCGGTCGTATGCTCCGGCTGTCTGATAAGCTATCACCAGAGTGTAGACGAAAAATACAAGCACTATTATACCGCCGAAAAAGCCGACTTTGCGCAGAGCAACGTTTGAAGAGAATATATAGAGCGCGACTGTGCCGAGCACGATTATAAAGAGGAAAAGAGCTGTCCACGCCCAGGCATCGGGCGACATGCCGGAGACGATATTGCCGTGAACGTTGCTCAGAAAGCTGCTGTCGTCTTCAGGCATATCTTCGATCTGCGTCCTGACAAAACGAAGGTTTGTGGCGGCCTCTTTGTTAGACGGATCAAGAGCAAGCGCACGTTCATAGCTTAAAATTGCCTTGCCCAGACGGTTGTCACGGTAGTAGGCATTCCCGAGATTGTAGTAAAGGTTTGATGAAACACCTTCGTCGGCAATGGCTTCGTTGTAGAGTCTTATAGCATCGGCATAAGCTTCACGATTGTATGCTGAGTCAGCCCTGAGTGCCAGTGAGTCAGCGGATGCAGATAATCCGAACAGAGTAAGACATAAAGCAATTATATATTTCATGATCGTTATGTTTTTATTTTTTGACATCTTCAAGACTTCTGATCGCAGCGACAGCTCTTTCGTAGAGTTGAGCTACTTCCTGATCGGAATGCTGAGGAGTGAAACGGGCCATCTCACATTCGTCGAGCACCGCAATGGTATCTTCTGTCGTCTGAGCCGAAGCGCCGTAGTTCTCAAGCTGTGAAGCTATATTGTCACGTAACAGTTGAGACGGCGCAATGCCGAGTTTATCGCTTATATAGCCCCACATAGCTTTAGCGAGTTCAGAATAGAATTTATCGTTTTCTCGGGCGTTCATATAAGATCTTGCAGCCTTGAGGCGCTTTGACACCACGCGGTTGGCACGCGCATGTTTACGGCCTTTGACATCGGCATTGAATTTCAGCTTGCGGCGGTATATGATAACAACACATATAAGAATAGTGACTGCAATGATGAATGTGAGCCAATATAAACCATTGTGGAACACATAGCTGATTTCTTTCTCACGTCTGTCGGTCGAGGGTTTTATGTGAAGAATATCATTCATGCTCTTGTCGATCTCACGCTGTTCGACTACAGATGATGTCGAAGAGCCTTTCGCGATGTTGAGCTCATATGAACGGGTGTCAAGAGTGACATATTCTTTTTTGTCAATATCATAGTATACAAAAGGTGTTCCGGGAATTTCAAGTTTTCCGGCTTCCTGAGGAACAATCGTATAATCGACTTTGTATGATCCGGTCGTGTTAGCGCCAACAATTTTTGCATCAATGTCGGTTTTGGGAGTATACCGGTCGATACTTGCGGGAAACTTGATGTCGGGCTGCTTGAGGTAACGTATATTTCCCGTTCCTGTTATTGTATATGTATATACCGCCGCTTCATTGGTGCGCAACAGCTCAGGCTGTAAATCGGTCGAGACAGTGAAGCGTCCTACCGCACCGTCGAAACCGGCCGGTTTGGGTTCGGGGAGGGGAGTTACATCGATTGATGCCATATTTGATTCTGTCGTAACCTGACGTTCGACAGGACGCTGGGTTGTGAAGAAACCCATATTGACCAACTCAAACTGCTGGATTGTTATATCGTATTTTCCGGAGTTAACAGTTAGTTTGCCTGATTTCTGAGGATAAAGGAGCAAGCGCTTCAGGACGGCAGTATTATAATTCTGTCCATTATAGTTCTCAAGATTTACCTCAAGATCGACAGGCAGTTCTTCTGAGAGGAAGCCGTCGAAAAGAGGCTGTTGCTTGACAAGAAAACTTGTAATGGAGTATTTTGTGTATACTTTTATGGTCGCCATAACTGCTTCTTGCTCGAGAGCATGTGTCTTTGAAAAAGATACACGCACGAAGAGATCGTTTGGCGAGACGCTACCCGGTCGCTGAGTCGTGGGGTCAACTGCGCTGACCTGCGGAGCTGACTGTTGGGACTGCCCTTGCTGAGTGACAGGTTTATCAGGCGGCAGAATTTCAAATGTTACAGAATGCGAAGTGTAATTTTTGCCACCTGAGTTTACAGTAATCTCCGGGACTGTAACTTTGCCAGGAGTCTGTGCCCTGTACATATATGTAAAATCGACGGACGTGGATGACGACATCTGTCCGTTGATATACTGGCTGCTTGACATCGTCGATACTGACGGGCCATAGAGTAGGTCGCAACCTTGGAGTTCGGGAGGCTTCGGCGCGTTGGTCTGTCCGTTCGACAGTCTGAAAGTAAGCGAGAAGTTGCGTCCGGCAATTACATTGCCGGGCGGTATGACTTTGAATGATGTTTGGCAGTATGCAATTGACGAGATGATGACTGCCAATAAGAAAATAGTTAAACGTAGTTGGCGCATGATCATTTTTACCAAGGTTTATCAGTCGTGGCGCGACCGCCGTTTTTAACTTCCTGTTCCTGCACTTTCTTTCGTGTGCTGTTTTCTTTATTCTGAACCGACTGGAGTATCTGTTCGGCACTTTGTGTCATCTCTTGCTGTTGCTGCTGTTGCTGTTGTTGCTGATCCTGCTCCTGCTGGTCCTGCTGATCCTGTTGCTGTTGTTGCTGGTCTTGTTGCTGCTGTTGCTCGTCCTGACCCTGATCCTGATTTTGATCCTGGTTCTGTTCTTGCTCCTGTTGTTGCAATTGTGCGATACGCAGGTTCTGACGGGTCTTCAGATTATCAGGATTTTTGCGGAGCGCTCCTTTGTATTGCTCGATAGCGGCAGCATAATCGCCTTCGCGATACGCCATATTGCCCATGTTGTAAAAAGCTTTTTCAACAAGGAAATCATCGTTGGATGTGCGGGCTATCGATTCGAAAATCTCAACAGCCTTTACGCGGGGATCGTTTGCAGTCCCGCGGTTATCCTCACTGGCCATATGTGTCAGCGTCACAGCTTTGTTAAACAGTGCCGCGTCCGAGGATGGATTTTCGGCAAGTGCTTTCTCATATAAAGCGAATGCTTCTACAAAATTACTGTCAGCAAAAGCCTTGTTGCCTTCTTTGATCAGGTTGCGCTCGGCCTTAACTGATTTTGCAGAAAGGTCAATCATGACTGCAGATATTCCAATCATAACTATGGATGAAATCAGCATTCTGGGAAATATTTTCATGACGCGATCACTTTGATTTAGTAAAGAAATTGATGTTTTTAAGCCATCCGATCTTACGGTCAATTACAAAAATATCAATCAGAAGCAATATGAGCGTTATCCATGCGAAAGTCGGGAACTGCTCGGCACTTGCTTTGTAGTTGACACGTTTGAATTCGGATTTTTCGAGCTGATCGAGCTTGTCTGTCAGCTGTGAGATTGCGCTCCCCGAGGCGCCGTTGACATAGATGCCATCACCGGCTTCGGCAATAGCTTTGCCAAGTTGCTCGTTGATTGTCGTGAGGACGACCTTCCCTTCGGCATCACGCATGAAATCGCCCGTGGAGCCCGAAACAGGGATCGGAGCTCCTTTTGCCGAACCAAGCCCGATTACATCGACCTGAATGCCAGCATCGGCAGCGGCTTTAGCTGCTTCAACAGCGGCGCCCTCATGATCTTCGGCATCTGTAATCAGAATTATGGCTTTGTGGACATCGGATGAGGATGAGAAACTTTCGGCAGACATCTTTATGGCTTCGGCGAGAGATGTTCCCTGATATGATATCAGTTCCGGGGAGAGATCGTTAAGATACATCTTGGCTGAAATATAATCGGTCGTCAGCGGCAACTGAAGTTTGGGCTCGCCGGCGAATATCACCATGCCGACTTTGTCATTTTCAAGTTTGTCGACAAGTCGCTCGAGATTAAGCCGTGCGCGGTCGAGACGAGATATACCTGACGGATCATCGGTCGACGACGCGAGCATAGAATTTGAAATGTCGAAGGCGATCATGATCTCTATGCCTTTGACGCTTGTCTCCTGTTCTTTTTGTCCGGCGCGCGGTCGGGCGATGACGATAATCAGGGCGGTCAGCGCGAGCAATTCCAGAACGATTTTGATTCTCGGCTGATAGCGGGAAGCGTCCGGCATCAGCTTTGCAACAATATCGGGACGTCCGAAGCGCTTGATCTTGCGTAAACGTGATGCTCTCGCCCATATGTAGAGCAAGGCAAACAGCACGACAAGGCCGAGCAGATAAAGATGGAGTGGATAAGCGAAATCAAACATATTTGTGGTTGCTTGTATTCAGGTCTGTTAATATTACGGTATAGAGCGAAGGACTGTGTAGCGCAGAAGCATTTCAAGAGCGAAGAAACCTAATGCGAGCCAAGCCCATAACATGTAATTGTCTTCGGTATGTGAAAAATGGCGCACATCCATCTGTGTTTTCTCAAGTGCGTCAATTTCACGGAAGACATCTTCAAGAACGCGATTGTCAGTAGCACGGAAATATTTGCCACCGGTGCTGTCGGCGATATTCTGCAATGTTGCTTCGTCGATAACAACGGGAAGTTTGACATATTCAATCCTGCCGAGCATATCTGCACGTGGGAAATCGGCCATGCCGTTTGTGCCTATTCCGACAGCATATATTTTGACGCCCATTTCTTTGGCGACCTCCGCCGCCATCTGGGGAGTTGCGACGCCGGTGTTGTTAGAACCGTCGGTAAGCAATATGATGCTTTTGCTCTTGGCCTTTCCTTCTTTCAGTCTGTTGAGCGAAGTGGCAATGCCGTCACCGATGGCTGTGCCGTCTTCAATCATATCAGTGCTTACTCCGCTGATGTAGCTCAAAAGCTGGCTGCGGTCAACTGTCATAGGCACACCAGTCAAGCTTTCTCCAGCAAAAATCACGAGACCAATATTATCGGATTCGCGTCCGTTGATAAATTTGGCCGCAACTCTTTTTGCTGCTTCCAGTCGGTCGGGCTGGAAATCACGGGCGAGCATACTCGTAGAAACGTCGAGCGCTATTACAATATCCGTCCCTTCGGTCGAACTTGTATGCCAACTGTCCTTAAGCTGTGGTCTGGCGAGGACAATTATAAGGCAGCCGATCGCAGCGAGGCGCAGCAGAAATAGACCATGGCGAAGATATACTTTCCATGTGCGGCCTAATTTGTCAAAAGCTCTGGTCGATGACATGGCTATGGACGCGTGAGAGTTGCGGTGCTTGAGTATATACCACGCGACAAGCGGTATATATATCAAGAATAGCCATAGATATTGAGGTTGGGACAATTGCATATTTTTTACTTTAATTTTGTGTCGTTATTACCTTCTTTGACAGCATCGCCGGCTTCTGGTTCGGCAGGAGGCAACGGTTTTGAATCTTCGACAAATTTCACGGCCGAGTTAAAGGCTTTGATGTTGTCGTCAGGCAAAGGCCTTACTTTTGCAAATTTTACAAAGTCGGCAATTTCGAGTATCTGTTTCATCAGATCCGAGCCCGGACGAGTCTCCTTATTATGCCGCAGAGTGTCAACGATCTGTGTACTCGACATTTCCATAGCGTTGATTCCGAAACGGCCATCAAGATACTGGCGCAGGATCTCGGTAAGTTCGGTGTAATACTCTTTATCACGACCGCTCTGAGGCAGTTTCTTTGCCTGAAGATCATTTAGACGCATTACTGCAAGGTCATAAGGCGGAGTGACAGCTTCTGGTTTGGATATAAATCCTTTTTTGCGTCTGAATAGCAATACGGCGCATGTTATTATGGCTGCCGCAGCAATTCCGATGAAAACCCACAGCCACCAGTCGGGAATTATATCATACCATCGCGAGGGCACGCTTACAACGCTTTCCATCGGGTTGATATCGGTGAGAGTGTCGAGATCGACTTCAAGAACTTTTAGCGTGACTGTCTCAGAATCAATTGTGTCATCACCGATCACATAACGGAATGGCGGGAGTGTGACGGTGCCGGGATCAAAAGCCTGGATAGTATAGTTATAATCGAGTTCAATACGTCCGTTGCCGTGGTCGACTGTATCGATTTCCAGCCCGGAGACTTCCACACCAAAATATTCAGCTCCTATTTCCGGCGCATCGACAAGCTGACCGCTTGTGCCGTTCTTCAGGATTTCAAGCCGCAGACCGGCTTTGGACCCTTGCACGACAGTCGTTGAATCGATCGACGCTTTGAGTGATGCGTTGCCGGCTGCACCGGCAGAGAACGGAACTGCCAATGTAAGAAGGAGAGCAGAAGCCAGAGATTGTATATTTTTAAAAAACGCATTCATAAATTTAGCTGAGACTTGCAGTAGATATATAAATTTACGGTTATCGTCCGCGGTTTTTAAATAGAGCCATCAGCGCAACGACATAGTCTTCGTCTGTGGCGACTGTCGCATAATCGACTCTGCTGCTGCGGAGTGTCGATGACATTGCTTGCTGGCGGTCATACCACCATTTGTCGTAAGTTTTTCTTACTTTGGCAGATGATGTATCGATCCACCGCGTCGCTCCAGTCTCAAGGTCGTTGACACGCATGAGTCCGATATCGGGGAGGTGAGAATCTCGTTTGTCATATACCTGCAATGCCATTAGATCGTGTTTATTTCCCGCTATTGTCATCGGTTTGCCGTAATCACTGTCGTCGATGAAGTCTGAAATAAGAAACATCGTGCAGCGCTTTTTGAGCGCGTCAGTCAGGTAGCGTAATGCAAGCGCGATATCTGTTCCGTTGCTTGTAGGTTTGAAGTCGAGCAATTCGCGGATAATGAACAAAATGTGTTTTTTGCCTTTTTTTGGAGGAATAAATTTCTCGATTTTGTCAGAGAAAAAAACTGCTCCGATTTTATCATTATTCTGAATGGCTGAGAAAGCCAAAGTCGCTGATATTTCGGCGATCATCTGTCGTTTTTCGTCTCCGACGGCTCCAAAATTACGGCTGCCCGACACATCGACAATCAGCATTACAGTCAGTTCGCGTTCCTCTTCATAAACCTTGACAAACGGACGGTTATGACGCGCGGTGACATTCCAGTCAATGTCGCGGATGTCATCGCCATACTGATACTCACGAACCTCTGAAAACATCATGCCACGTCCTTTAAAGGCCGAATGGTATTCACCGGCGAAGATGTTTTGCGATAGTCCGCGGGTCTTGATTTCTATTTTACGGACTTTTTTTAAAAGTTCAGAAGAATCCATATTGTCGCGAGAGAAGAATTAAATGAAGGACGTGTTAAAATGAAATTGCATGTTGGCCGGCCATTCCGACCGGCCAACATTATCAGGGCACCTGGATTTTATCAAGAATTTCTGTAATGATCTCATCAGTAGTGATGTTGTTGGCTTCAGCCTCGTATGTGACACCGATACGGTGACGGAGAACATCATGGCAGACAGCAATAACATCTTCAGGGATCACGAAGCCTCTCTGATGGAGGAATGCATAGGCTCTTGCCGCACGTGCAAGACTGATGGATGCACGAGGTGACGCACCGAAGGCGATGATGCTTGTGAGATCGTCAAGACCGTATTCTGCCGGATAACGTGTGGCAAAAACAATATCGACTATATAGCGCTCGATCTTCTCGTCGACGTAAATCTGCTCTACGATATTCTGTGCCTCGATGATTTCGTGAGGCTTGACGAGAGCTTCGACTTTGCGCTTTTCGTTGCTGATATTCTGGCGTATGATTACACGTTCTTCATCTTTCGTGGGATATCCGATAACGACTTTCATCAGGAAACGGTCTACCTGTGCTTCAGGCAGAGGGTAGGTGCCTTCCTGTTCGATCGGGTTCTGTGTCGCCATGACGAGGAACGGTTCGTCAAGGGGAAATGTGTTGTCGCCGATTGTGACCTGACGCTCCTGCATTGCTTCAAGGAGGGCGCTTTGCACTTTTGCCGGGGCTCGGTTTATTTCATCAGCAAGAACAAAATTGGCGAAAATCGGACCTTTTTTCACTTGGAATTGTTCGCTTTTGACGCTGTAGACCATAGTACCTAAAACGTCGGCCGGAAGAAGGTCGGGAGTAAACTGTACGCGGCTGTATTTTGCGTCAATCAACTGCGCAAGAGTTTTGATCGCAAGAGTCTTGGCAAGACCCGGAACACCTTCGAGAAGAACATGACCGTTGGAGAGAAGGGCAATCAGGAGTGATTCGACAAGGTGTTTCTGACCTACGATTGTCTGATCCATACCGTGGGTGATCAGATTGATAAAATCGCTTTTGCTTGCTACGAGAGCGTTAAGCTCTCTGATGTTTACGGATTCACTCATAAGTGATGTTATAATTGAAGTATTTAATATATATCGTTTTAGCGTATAGCTCTAAGCTTGCTTTACTTATTACAAAATTACAATTATAACAACGACTAAATTAAAAGGGAGTGTTAATTTTATCTATTAAGTCTTTAATGACTTAAACTTTAACTTTTTTTTGTGCGAAAATCGCTCTTCAACAACATCTGGCCTAAAATATCTGCGGCGTTGCTGTCGTTTGGCAGTCAATATAATATGTTATGTGCGGTGCTAAAAACTGCACAGGATATGCAGCATATTTTTAGTTATTGAAACGATTGTAAATTTCGCGTCCTATGCGTTTTGCACGGACAAGAGTCTGTTCAGGAGTCTCACCGTCTGTAAAATCTTCTTTATCAGGGATGATTATTCTGGTGCCGGGCTTTATGCGGTTGGGATTCCCGAGATTATCGGCGTTGGCTTCGTAGATAAACACCCAATATTCCATCTGTCCGTAATATTTCCGGGCCATAGTCGTGAGAAAACGGGTCGGTGAGATTGTGTCATAAACCACCGGCCTGTCAACTTCCGCTGGCTTCTCTTCGACAATAACCGTATCCTCCGTCTCCTGAATGATTGTATCCGTGACAGCGGTATTCTTGTCCGACTCGTCGATATCAGCCGGTACGGGCCGGATGGTTTCATTTGTATCGCCGGATAATGCTTCCTGTATAGGGTTGTGAGAGAAGTAGCCAATAGTCATTCCGACAATAAGTCCGGCTATAAACATCAATATGCCGATTGTGTTTTTATTGGCGTGGGGCTGATATATCGGCTGTTCTTCGGATTCTTCTGCCTCAGAGTCTACTTCGTCAGTATTTTCCCGTTGGCCTACTGCAGATGAAACCGTTTCAGGCTGAGGCTTCGTGTCAGTGATCTCAGGCGTTTGAGGTTCTTCAGGCTGCGCAGGTTCAGGGATCGCATTGATTGCTGAACCTTCTGATTGTTCTGGCATTGCGGTGGCCACAGGCTCCTGACATTGTTGCGCGGCAGTGACAGTCTCGTCGAGTTGCGCGCATCCGATCGCAACCGGGCTGAACATTTCGAACGGTTCGTTAAGGGCTTGCGAAAGATTTTCATCAGGGACGAAACGGATAGGGCCGTCAGGATTGCCGGTGCGGAAAAACGATCCTAATCCGTCGACCGAAACGCTGTCGCTCACAGCGAGAGAATCTTCAATATGGGCAAAAAATACTTTTATGAATTTTTCAGACGCAGAGAGATCGGCAATACCGGTTCGGGCGATTATCTCGGCCAGACGAGGCAATGTTATGATTTCATTCATGGCTGAGACGTTTTTTTAGTTTTGATCCGGGGGAAAATGTCAGTTCAATTACGGGGGGATAAAGTTTGGTCTGGCCGTCGGTGTCATCAACGGCAACATACTCATCTTTTTTTATTGAGTCAAACTGTCCGAAACCAGGAATCGCAACCGCGTCAAGCGAAGAAGCGGCTTCTTTTATGGCGTCAGTCAATGCTTTGACCATAAATTCGGTATTGTTGGTGTCTTTGCCGAGTTGTCGGGCAAGACCTGAGATAAAAGTCTTATGATCCATGATTGCAATTTATTGTGATTATGTCGGAGAGGCGTGTCGAGAAGAGCCGTGACGGTTTTTCTCTGCGCACAAAGTTGTCGATGGGGCTGTAGGAGCCAGAGTGGACTGTGTCGTGGCCGATGGTGCAACGGTTTATCGAGTCCACAGTTTCCATGAGTCTTCGCCGTCGCTCGCGGTCGGCGGGATTGCTGAAAAGCGATTGTTGAATATGATTGCTGTCGGTCAACTCGCTGATCATCAGGCCGGCTTTCTTATAGGCGAATCCTTTTCTGAAAATAGACCGTAAGGCGTCAGTAGCAGCGGCGGTAATGGTTAACGTGTCAGCGGTCGGTTCGGATAATGTGCGGTGGGCAGTATTATAATACTGCGGTAGATCAGAACGAAAGCCATCGGTATACAGAAACACTGACAGCGACACAGCGCATAGAGACCGTTCGCGCATTTTCCGGCCGACAGTACTTGCAAATGCAGCTACAGCTGCGGCTAAATCGTCAAACGTAGTTAAAAATTTGCCAAAAGAGCGGGAGCACATCATCTGTTTCTGCTGGTCATCCGGCTCGAAGCCGATACATGGAGATCCATTAAGTTCCATCCATGTCTTTTTTCCGGATACGTTAAACAGATCCTCGACAGCATCAACAGGCAGATCAGCCAGCTGTAGACCTGTTATTATACCATGATCGTTTAATTTGCGGCTGAGACGTCGCCCGACGCCCCATATTTCTCTGAGGGGAGTGAGTTCGAGGGCTTTACGACGCTTCTCTTCGTTGTCGATCACGCAGCATGACCGATAGCCGGGATACTTTTTTGCAAATCGGGCCGCTACTTTAGCGAGTGTTCTGGTTTCTGCGATGCCGAGTGATGTAGGTATGCCGGTAAAGCGGCGTACTTTCCTTACGATGTCGCGTCCTGTCGACTGGAGAGTTGATCTGTCGAATGTTTCAAAATGAAGAAACGCTTCATCTATAGAATAAATGTCGATTTCTGGGACAATTGCCGACAGAACAGCCATTACTCTTGTCGACATGTCGCCATAAAGTTTATGGTTTCCAGAATAGATCTCGATGCCATAAGCATTACAGGCTCCTTTGATTTTGAAATACGGATCGCCGCGTTTCACTCCAAGAGCTTTCGCCTCATTGGATATGGCAACCGCACAGCCGTCGTTATTGCTGAATACAATCACCGGCTTAGTGCGTACGGCCGGATTAAAAACCCTTTCGCACGACACAAAAAAATTATTACAGTCGATCAGTCCTATCATTATCCATATTTTATTAAACAAGCCCTAAATAAGGATAAGACTCAATAGTTAGTGTGACGTTTTTTTCGGGGTCGGCGATTTTGTTTGATGGTGTATGTGACCACTCCCCATATCTCGAAACGCTTGTCGGGCGTGACAAGTATCGGATCGAAAGTCTCGTTGGACGGAATTAGCCATACACGGTCGTGCTCGAGTTTTATGCGTTTTAACGTAAATTCCCCGTCAATACAGCATACCGACAAGTCCCCGTCGACTGGTTCTATCGAGCGGTCGATTACGAGAATGTCTCCCGTTTCGATGCCTTCGTCGATCATTGAATCACCCTCGACTCTGCCGTAAAAAGTAGCTGCCGGATGTCTGATAATCTCACGGTTGAGATCGATCGATTCGTTTATGTAATCCTGAGCCGGGGAGGGGAAGCCGGCCTGAATGCCATTGTCGGCATATGGCAGCGCCAACGAGCTTGACACGTCGGCGCTGAATATGTCGATATGGGCTGATGTGCTATGTCCGGAGGAGTCAGGCACGGATTTAATAATTACGGGCGATGATCACGCGACGGGCCGAAGGCTTGCCTGTGACCATACATACACCGGGTGTGTCATCACCGTCAAGAGGGATGCAGCGTATGGTCGCTTTTGTTTCTTCTTTGATGCGCTCTTCGGTCTCTGTCGTGCCGTCCCAGTGACAAAGGAAGAAACCTCCGTCTTCGATTTTTTCCTTGAATTCGTCATAGGAGTCGCAGATATAAGTTTTCTCGTTGCGCATCTTGAGAGCCTTCTGGTAGATATTGTTTTGGATATCTTCAAGAAGAGTGTTGATCTGGTCTGCGATGCCGGCGAGGGGAAGTGTTTCTTTCTCAAGTGTATCGCGTCGCATCAGTTCGACTGTTCCGTTCTCGAGATCTCTGGCACCGATAGCCAGACGTACAGGAACACCCTTGAGCTCGTAGTCTGCGAATTTGAAACCTGGGCGTTTGTTGTCGGCATCGTCATATTTCACACTGATGCCGAGCTCACGCAGACGCTCAATGATCGGGAGCACTTTGTCGGTGATAGCGGCGAGTTGTTCGGCATTTTTAGAGATAGGAATGATCACAACCTGAATCGGAGCAAGATGGGGAGGAAGAACAAGACCGTTGTCATCGGAATGGGTCATGATGAGAGCTCCCATCAGTCTGGTTGAGACGCCCCATGAATTTGCCCAGACATATTCTGGCTTGTTGTCCTTATTGGCAAATGTAACATCAAATGCTTTCGCAAAATTCTGGCCGAGATTGTGGGATGTTCCCGACTGCAGAGCTTTACCGTCCTGCATCATGGCTTCAATGGTGTAGGTGTTGAGTGCGCCGGCAAAACGTTCGTTAGCGCTCTTGACGCCTTTGATCACAGGCATCGCCATGTATTTTTTGGCAAATTCAGCATAGAGATTGATCATCTGGACGGTACGAGCCTCAGACTCTTCGGCTGTGGCATGGGCGCAATGGCCTTCCTGCCAAAGGAACTCGGCTGTACGCAGGAATATGCGGGTGCGCATTTCCCAGCGCATCACATTGGCCCATTGATTGCAAAGGATGGGGAGATCGCGGTAGCTGTGAATCCAGTTCTTATATGTGCCCCATATAATAGTTTCTGATGTAGGACGCACGATAAGTTCTTCTTCGAGGCGCGCATCCGGATCGACAACTACTCCGTTGCCGTTGGGGTCATTCTTCAGACGATAGTGGGTTACAACGGCACATTCTTTAGCAAAACCTTCGACATGCTCGGCTTCGCGGCAAAGGAATGATTTCGGGATCAGCAGCGGGAAATAAGCGTTTTGCACACCTGTTTCCTTGAACATGCGGTCGAGGGTCTGTTGCATCTTTTCCCAGATTGCATATCCGTAGGGTTTTATCACCATACAGCCGCGCACAGCCGACTGCTCGGCAAGATCGGCTTTGACGACGAGTTCGTTATACCACTGTGAATAATTGTCCTTGCGCTTGGTAAGGCCTTTTAGTTCGATTGCCATATTATTGAATGACTTATAGTTGTTTTGTATCGTTTTGTTGTCTTGGTCGGTAAACCGTAATGCAAAGTTACGAAATACTTTTATCTCAGCAAAATATTGGTATGGGCGACGTCTTAAAAACTCGGTCAGAGTTTTACTTTTATGGACTCTCCCTGTCTGATGCTGAATTTCTGAGTGCGGCCGTTATGATTGATGATGCTTACTTTTAATATGTCAGACGATGCCCGGCTGATCAGAATATCAAAATCAGATCCGAAGGCCCGCACGTGTTTCAGTTCGGCAAAGTTCCAACCGGCAGGTAATTCCGGTTTGAGTTCAAAGCTTTTGAAACCTGTTGGACGGATGCCGAAAAGACCTTCGGTGATGATGCGGCAATAGAGTCCGCTTTCGGCGGAAAGATGACGCTGGCTGCCTTCGGGCCATGCTTCAACCGGATAGGGTACGTGATCACCGAGCAGACGTCGGCGCGAATAGTCAGACAGACGCGGAATGACTTCGTCGGGATAACCGGCATACAGTGCGCCGCGAAGTGTATAGAGTGTCGCGCGATCCCAGAACACCGGATAGCCCTGACAGGTAAGGACTCCGTCGTCGGTATACATTTCCGGACTGAAGAGTGCCTTTACGGTCTGGTCGGCACGCTCGTTTATTCCCATGACAAGCGGAATGCATATCCATGAGCGCAGCACGTCGTTGCCGTCATAATATCTATAGGTGGCATAGCCTTGTATGTCACGGCCAAAATATCGCTCGATAGCTTTTCGCAGATCTTTGGCCTGACGGGAATACGCGGCAAGTTGTCCCGACGGTTTGCCGAGTTCTTTACCGAGGTAGTGCGCCGATATCAGGGCGTCATAATAGAGCGACGCTGTACACAGATTTGCATTGCCGGCCGGAAAGCGCCCTTCCAGCTCATCATGGTCTGAAAGCACGACACCGTCGGCATTCAGTTTGCGCCGGCAATACTCAAGGCACCATTCGATCAGTGTCCATAATTCTTCGGCTTCGGCCTTGTCGCCTCTGGCGAGCGCGTAGCGCGAGGCACCGTAAGCGAGCATCGCCGCGTCGCCACGGTCTCCGGCACCGTTCCATATGTCATCGCCTTCGGCTATGATCGAACTCGGTATCGGCTTGTATTCGTCATTGATAAACCGCGAGTAGTGACGAAAGCAGTTGAGGGCTGATTCATTCCCGATATTATAGCCGAGAAACGGAAAGAACGGATTGATGTATTCGGCTTGGTCGTTACACCACAATGCCGCGTAGTAACTCTCTCCCCCCGGGCCATGCATATATCCGCCTTTCGTTTTGTAGATGCTTTCTGATCCACGGATTTTAGCATATCGGAATTCTGCATCAATCACATCATCGGGAGTGTTGAGGATAAGGTTCTCGTCGAGGCTGTCGATAAATGTCTTACGCTTCTCCAGCTCTTCCGTCGCCGACAGGATACCGACGCTGTCATCTTTGCCCGGATAGGCCTTGATGACAAGAGAGAAGTCAACACTCTCGCCCGGATTGAGATTGAAGGATCCGTCACCGTAGGTTTCCGCTGTGACCGTGTAGGAGCCTTGCACTCCGCGGGCTGCGTCAGTCGCATAGCTCTGGCTGATCTTCGGTATCAGGAGATTGAACGGCAGAGTGCCGATATTGCTTACCGTATAGAGTTCTGCCATGGCCGGAGCTCCCATCGTAGGAAATATCCTGCGACAGACTTCTATTGAAGTGGTTCCTCTGCTGTCGGTGGCGGTGTTGATCCCGACTACATTCATCATGCCGTTTATCTCGATATTTCTCGTTTTCAGTTTCACGGCCTTATTATTGACTCTGATCATTGATACCGGATCGAGATCGTTATGCAGCATCAGGCTAGCGTGTGTGTTGTTGGGAATAGTCCTTAACATAGGAAAAACGAGCGCACGGTTGAGACCGAATACAGCATCGCTGTCAAGCGACCAATACAGAACTACGGCCATCTTTTCCCCGCTCATTTCAACATGATCGGCATGAGGCAGCTGTGTCTCGTCTGCATTAATGTTGATTACTAAGCTGTCAGGCTTGATCTGCCATCGGTCGGCTGCCGCAGAGCCAAACGCCATGGTCGCGGCAACAGCTATGCATAATATATTTTTCATTGATTGGTCTGTCGTTTGAGGTTTTATCAACAAAGTTAATTAAAATTCTGTGTCGAAGATCATATGTGTTGAAAAAACTTGCATAATTGGGAAAATCTTGCGAAATTAGCGTTGACAACCAATCAATGGAATATGAACAGATTATTTTTACTTTTTTCTTTGTTATTCAGTCTTATGGCAAGTGCGTCAAATCCGCCTGTTGAAATTATGGTATGGCCCGAGGGCGCTCCGTCCGACAATGGTATCGATGTGAACGCCGAGGCCGAAAGCAATCAGTTTGTGACATCGGTCTCTACCCCGGTGCTGTATGTTTATCCGGCATCCAAGCCCAACGGCACAGCCGTAGTGATGCTACCCGGCGGCGGTTACGCAGGTCTCGCAATGTATCATGAAGGCTCCGATATGGCTGACTGGTTTAATTCGATGGGTATAACATATGCCGTCCTTAAATATCGTATGCCCAACGGACATACTGAGGTGCCGCTGAGTGATGCCGAAGAGGCTATGCGTATAGTTCGTCGTCATGCCGCAGACTGGGGCGTTGATCCGGCTTCGGTCGGTGTGATGGGCGCCTCGGCAGGAGGACATCTTGCGACAACACTCGCTACGCACTACAGTTCAGACGAAACGCGCCCTGATTTTCAGATACTGTTTTATCCGGTTGTAAGTATGCGCGACGATATCACTCACCATTATTCACGTGAGCTGTTAATGGGCAAAAATCCGACATCCGTGGAGATTGACCGCCTGAGCAACGAACTGCAGGTAAATGCCCGCACCCCCAAAGCATTCATAATGTTGTCGGCCGATGACGAAGCTGTCCCTGTGGCTAACAGTTTACGTTATTTTCAGGCTCTGACTGATGCAGGTGTACACTCTGCCATGCACGTTTATCCGTCAGGCGGACATGGGTGGGGCTATCGTGACAGCTTTCCGTATAAACCTGTCTGGACTTCCGAATTACGCGAATGGTTGCGTCAGGAAGTGATAGGTTCAGCCAAATAACCGTGCGTTTTCTTTATTTAACAGCTGTTAGAAAAAAGAAACCGAGGAATTTGCTTAATTTTGTTGATCAACTCTGAAAAATAGTAACTGCAATGAAAAAAATCCTGCTGACAGTTTCAGCCTGTATTATATTTATTGCGCAAAATATTTTTGCGCAAAATACCGAGCGTCTGTTTCCATATCCGGAGCCTCCTAAGGATATGACTAATTTATATGAGCGCTGCAATTATCTTGTATATAAATTTTGGGATCAATGCAATTTAAAGGCTGCGTTTTCAAAAAAGGCGAAGCTTAACGAAGCGTTTGGTGACTGGCTCGGCTTTATGCCTTATGCTTCGGCCGATACGGTTTATCTTGCCATTGATAATTTCCATAAATCTTTTAAAAAATCAGGTGAGCATGCGCTTGCCATAGCTAAGATGGCGGAAGCGTGGTTGTATTCTGACTCTGCGCAATACCGTTCTGATGAGTTATACGGACGTTTTGTTGATGCGGCTGTTGCCAATAAGAAAATTCCGGCAGAGGAGCGTCGCCACTTCGAGGCTCAGAAACGCATTCTTGACAATAGCAGTGTAGGCAAAGTTGTTCCCGATCTTGAACTTACACGTGCCGATGGAACAAAGACAAGCTTTTTTGCCGATTCGTCCGAATTTACGTTGCTCTTTATTTATCAGCCTGACTGCCTTGATTGTTCGTTTGCTCGTGTGCGGCTGTCTGCCGATATGATTCTAAATCAGTTGAACGACGGAGGTATCGTGCGTATCGTCAGCGTGTATGCCGGCGAACCGGACGCTTCATTCCTGACCACAGTTACGTCTTTCCCTGAAAAGTGGATCAACGTTGCGTCGCCGCAGGTTGCCGACTATTTTGACATGCGTATGACTCCGGCAATATATTATCTCGATAAGGATCATCGTATCATGGCCAAGGAACTTTCTGTTGACAATATTCTTTCGGCCTTCCGTACATTGATTAAATGATTTTATATGAAGATAGCGGTTCTTATATCCGGAGGAGTCGATAGTGCGGTTGCTGTAGAGCGGTTACTTGCCATGGGGCATGATCTGCATCTGTTTTATATCCGTATTGGTCTTGACACGGATGAAGGGGACTGTTCTGCAGAGGAGGATATCGAGATGTGCGGATTTATTGCTCGTCGCTATGGTTTGCCTTTCGATGTCGTTTCACTTCATCAGGAGTACTGGGACAATGTCATGGAGTATGCGCTGCGTACCGTTCGTTCCGGTCTGACGCCTAACCCCGACATCATGTGCAACAAGATGATAAAGTTCGGCTATTTCGAACAGCGCTGGGGTCATGAGTTCGATCGCACGGCGACAGGTCATTATGCCACTACGCGTGTTATCGACGGCCGTGTGTGGCTCGGCACGGCAGTTGACCCGGTCAAGGATCAGACCGATTTTTTGGCTCGCATATCATATGATCAGCTGAGTCATCTTATGTTTCCGATCGGCGATCTGCCGAAATCCGCGGTAAGGGAAATGGCTTTGTCTGCTAATCTGCCTAATGCGCGGCGAAAAGATTCACAAGGCATATGTTTCCTCGGCAAAATCAATTACAATGATTTTATACGCCGTCATCTCGGAGAGAAGCCCGGAGCTATAATCGAAATAGAGACAGGCCGCAAGCTCGGTGAGCATCGTGGATACTGGTTTCATACGATTGGTCAGCGTAAGGGCCTGGGGCTAAGTGGCGGACCGTGGTATGTCGTCAAAAAGAATGTTGATGATAACGTCATATATGTTTCGAACGGTTATGATACGGAGAAACAATATGGCAACATCGTGCATATCGACGAGATGCACTTCATAACGATGAATCCGTGGGATGATGTATGCCGGAATGTGCCTGTTACATTTAAAAACAGACATATGCCCGAATTCCTTCAGGCTACGATAACAAAAGCGCCTGATGGCAGTTATGTAATCGAATCCGAACGCCCTGTGCAAGGTATTGCACCCGGACAGTTTGCGGTTATCTATGATCCGGCTGCGTCGGTTTGTATAGGATCTGGCATAATTACAGGGCGCAATGTAACGGAAATTCAAAACATTAAAAAATGCTGATTAATAGTTATGGATAGGCGTATACGGCTAAAAGTAATGGGTATTTCCTACAGTCAGTTGCAGTCGGGAGCCTATGCGCTTCTTCTCAGCGAAGAGAACGGTCCGCATAAAATTCCGATAGTAATCGGCGGAGCCGAAGCTCAGTCGATAGCGATTAAAATGGAGGGCATTATCCCCCCGCGTCCTTTGACTCATGATCTTTTTGTCAGCTTCGCGCATGCCTTCGGCGTGAAACTTGTCGAAGTATTTATTTATAAATTCGAGGATGGCATCTTTTACAGTGAGCTTTCGTTCAGTGACGGCACCCGTACGGTTCAGCTTGATGCCCGGACTTCGGATGCTATAGCTATAGCGATGCGTACCCATACACCGATTTACACGACTCCTGACGTTGTGAGTGAAACAGGTTTTATAATCAGTGACAGTGATATTTCCGATGCCGAATCAAATGATTCAGGCAAAACGGATCAAGTATCCGATGCGGATGTGCCCGGCGCCGACTATTTTGCCGAACCTCGTCTGGAGAATTATGCGATAGAAGAACTTGAGCGCACGTTGTGTCAGCTTACCGAAGATGAGAACTATGAGGAAGCCGCGCGTGTTAATGAAATATTGCAGCGGAAACGCGCTCAACGCGATCAAGATAATGACTCCGGCAGCGAAACAATAATCAGAGAATAATTTGTAATAGATAATCAATGGCTGAAAATCATAACGACAGACGTCCTCTCATTTTAATCAGTAACGATGATAGCATTAATGCGCCAGGCTTGCTCAGGCTTGTGGATTATGTCAGATATCTTGGCGATATAATAGTTGTCGCTCCCGAAGATCCTCATTCTGGGATGTCGTCGGCATTTACTGTGACTGATGCGCTGCGCATACAGTCGCGCGATGATTATAATGGTGCAAGAATGTTTACTGTCAACGGCACACCTGTCGATTGTGTGAAGCTTGGTCTTCATGCTGTGGTTCCGCGTAAGCCTGATCTGATGCTTGCCGGCATCAATCATGGTTCTAATTCGGGCACTTCAATAATATATTCCGGCACGATGGGAGCGGTGCTCGAAGCGTGTATGGAAGGCATTCCGGCTGTCGGATTTTCGTTGACGCATCATTCTGTAAAAGCAGATTTCAGCCTTTCGGCGCCTATGGTTACGGAAATAGCATCCAAAGTGCTTTCGCAGGGTTTACCGCACGGTGTATGTCTGAATGTGAACATTCCGGCGAAAGTAGTGCCGGCCGGAATTCGGACATGTCGGGCCGCACGAGGCCGTTGGTCAGATGGTTATTGCCGTTATCTTGATCCGCATGGTAGTCCGTTCTACATGCTTAAAGGTCGATTTATAAATGAGGATCTTGATGCTGTCGACACTGATGAATACTGGCTTGAGCGCGGTTATATATCTGTCGTCCCTGTGTCGCCCGACATGACAATGTCTTCGTCAATCAAGGAAATGGGTCAGCGTTTTAATACGTCTGACTGATTTCTATTTCAAAAAATATTGCCCCTTGTCTTTCGTTGCTTTGCCATATTCTATGGCGTCGCAAGGACAGATATGATAGCATCTGAGGCATAGGGCGCATCGGTCATGCCATTTCGGGCGTCCCTCTTCCATTGTGATATTGTCCATCGGGCATGACCGCGAACATGTGCCGCAACCGATACACCTTCCGTTTGATTTAAACGGTTTGGGCGACATACAAAACTTCTTGAAATATGGATAAATAATTGAGGTTTTGAGCCGGGGCCATGCGCCTTTGGTGACAAGATCCCCTTCGATATTGTTTTTTATTCTCTCGGCTATTTCATCAATGCGTTCGGGCGCATGTTCAAGTTTGCTGTCGGCGAGTTCCGGGCTGTCCACGTCAAAGCCGCTCATGAGCACATACGTGTTTGGCATAGTCACAGAGTAGGCTGCTCCTGAAATCCATTTGCGTCGGCCGATCAGCTTTCGCCACTGTGAGGCAGCCTGGCCAATATCGTCGCCGCAGGTCGTTACCATGATATGTGTCACTGCCTGGGCGCCCGTGAAATTCACTTCGGAAATGAAACGGCTTATTACAGGAGGCACTCCCCAGGAATAAGTCGGAAAAACCCAGATTATGCGCTTCTCTCCTATGGCAGAGAGACGGCATTTCATGGGATCATAAAGCATTTCTCCTCTTAACTCGGTCGGACATTTTTCACTGAGAAGTTCCGCGAGTCTGTCAGCAACAAAGTGGCTGTTTCCGGTTCCGCTGAAAAATACTATCATTTTTTTGAGGGGCTTCCGATTGTTACCTGTGTTGCGCCGTATCCATACTCTCTGAACGATGCATCCTGAACGCCACAGCCCTTATAGCGATAGTTTAATTCTTTGAGAAGCGCCTGACGCAGAACTCCCTCTCCCTTACCGTGTATAAAGATGATCTTTTTGCCGCTGAAACGTAAATTCTGATCCATGATCTCACGAAAACGGTCAATCTGATAGTTAAGTATGTCGGCATTCGACATGCCTGTGCGGTCATCGATCAGTTCGTCTATATGAAGATCGAAGACTGATGGATCTGAATGTTTCTGTGCCTTTACGCTTGTATGATGTTTCTTTACGGGTTTGGCTTTAGGTCTGGTTTCAGTCGCGATGGCTTTGGGCTCTGAAACCATGCCTTCAATGGCGACGGCGCCTCGCTGAGGCACATCATCCTTTACAATTTCATAGGCAATCACGGGAGAGTCAAAATAAACATTTGAATGGAAGCAATGCAGGCGGGCAAATTTCGAGCCGTCGAAACGACTTTCATAAGAAACCGGAGCTTTGAACTCAAAAGTTTTGTCTCGCTTGAATGCAATAAATTGCACGGCAATCCGGTCAATATCAGGGAGATCCCTTTGACTTATTTCAGCCAGAAGCAGCTGAAAATTCGGTTCTACGACACCTGCATAGCGGGTTGTCCATGATTGCCCGTCATCGTCTTTGGTGAGAAACGTGAAGTAGAGGTAATAATTTGAGTCGTTGACGAGATAAGCGTCAAAAGCGCTTTGGGAAAGACGCTTGAGGTCGTGGGCTTCAAATGCCAGCACGACATTGAGCATATCTCCTCCGTCTGTTTCTTCGACAGGTTCTTCTTTTTCGACAGGATCGGTCGACTTTGACGGAGCCGGTGTATCCTGAAGCCGGGGACCGACTACAACCTCTTTCTTTTCTGTTTTTTCTGCCGGAGCTGATTGCGCTACGACCACGCATTCGCGTAAAAGCATGGGAGTCTCGAAGCCGTCTTCGTCGGCCACATATGCCATATTGTCTTTTATTCTGACTATTACGCCTCCGCCTATGTCATTAAGGAAGCGCACTGTATCGCCTGTTTTTGCTGCCATGATCTTAAAATTGCAGATTATCCGTTATTCTTATTTTTGCAAAATTACGAAAAAATGTGATATCTTATTTTTATTTACACCATGTGTTTTGTCATTGTAAGAAGATTTAATTAATTTTGCATAATCAGGCTACTAACCGGACTTTTATATATGTCACCTCTTTTTTCAATTATAACCGTGTGTTACAATGCTGCTGATGATTTGCAGCGTACAATATTGAGTGTCAATAGCCAGACATGCCGTCAGTACGAACACATTATTATTGATGGAGCCTCGACAGACCATACGCAAGCAGTGCTTGACAAGTCGGTATCTGCTAATCGAAAGATCGTCTCCGAACCCGACAATGGTATCTACGATGCAATGAACAAGGGCCTTGGCATGGCCGAAGGCGATTATCTTATATTTCTTAATGCCGGCGATCGTTTTCATGATGTTGATACTCTGGCGACATATGCCGGATTGATTGACGAAAACAATAAGCCCGGGATAGTTTACGGTCAGACGGCTCTCGTTGATGCTGACGGTAATTATGTTGGCGAGCGGCATCTTGTCGCACCCGAAACGCTGACTTATAAAAGTTTTGCCGATGGTATGCTGGTCTGTCATCAGTCGATGGCCGTATTGCGTCTGATAGCGCCGCTCTATAATACCCGCTACCGCTTCTCGGCTGATTATGACTGGAGCGTTCAATGTCTTCAGCATTCACGCAAGAATGTATATACCGGTAAAATTATGTGTGACTATCTGAGTGAGGGCATGACGACTGCCAACCGTAGGGCTTCATTAATTGAGCGGTTTCGAATAATGTCTCACTATTATGGTTTCTTCCCGACGCTTTTCAGACATTTAGGCTTCGTCAGACGCTTTATACGATATAATAATAAACAGAAAAAACTGCAAAACCATTGATACTGTATAATACATCTTTCCACGTAGATGAGTCGATCGAGAACGATTTTCTTGTTTGGCTGAAAACCGAAGCCATAGAATCTCACCGGACATTTGGCATGACAGATCCGATGCTTGCAAAACTTTTGACTTCTGTCGGTGAGGGCTGTTCTTCCTTTGCTCTCCATTTTCACGCTTGCGATCATAGCGTCGTGAACCGATGGGAGCGCGATGGTCAGCCCGGACTGTTTGCAGCAATGAATAAACGTTGGGGACAGCGTGCGCTGGCATTCTCAACGACAATGGAGGTTGTCGATCTATGACTGACAAGAGAACAGATCTGAAAGCCTGGGATCGTATTATAATAGGCATAGATCCCGGTACGAATGTCATGGGCTACGGAATTCTCGGCGTCAGGGGACGCACACCGGCCATGATTGCAATGGGGGTTATTGAGTTGCATCGCACCGACAGTCATTATCTGCGGCTGCGACATATATATGATCGGGTTCTTTCATTGGTTGAAGGCTTTTTACCTGATGAAATGGCCATTGAAGCCCCGTTTTTCGGAAAAAATGTTCAGTCTATGCTGAAACTTGGCCGCGCTCAGGGGGTTGCTATGGCTGCCGCATTGTCACGTGATATACCGATCGCCGAATATGAGCCTAGAAAAATAAAGCAGGCTATAACTGGGTCGGGAGCTGCTTCAAAAGAGCAGGTCCGCGAGATGCTCCGCCGACAGCTTTCCATTCCTGCTGATGCCATCCCTCCGCAGCTTGACTCTACCGACGCTCTTGGTGCGGCTCTGTGTCATTTTTACGAGTCTCAGCGCCCGTCGGTCGAGAAAGGATGCCGATCGTGGAAAGACTTCATCGCGAAAAATCCCGATAAGGTCAAAGGGCTGTAATCAGAATTCTACCGAAAGTCTTACGTTGATCTGGCGGCGCGTCAGATAGTTTGGCACGGCATATTGGATGTCGTTGACATCGGTCACCCAATAATATCCGCTCACATTGGATATGTCTAGCAGGTTGAATATGTCGAGCCCAAGCCACGCCGACTTGAATACTCTCCCAAGTCCGCTACGTTCGGCTCTGTTGTTGTCGGATTGCACCAGGGCATATGCGAGACCGATATCAACGCGTTTGTAAGCAGGTGCACGGAAATAGCCCTGATCGCGCGTGCTGCGCGGCGCGGTAATCGGCAGTCCGTCCGAAAAGATACCGCGCAGATTGAATTTCAGACGGGGAAATTTTGGAAAATAATCGGTGAAGAACAGTGCAAAACTGTATCTGCGGTCTGACGGCAACGGAACTTTCACCCCATTGAGCGTCTGAGAGGTCTTCATCAGTGAAAAGCTTATCCACGAATCGCTCCCAGGCACAAATTGTCCGAACAGTTTAAGATCAAGACCCGTGGAGAAACCGTTGGATGCATTGACGCCGGAATACACCAGTTTGAGATTTTCGATCTCATATGGAATCAGATTTCCCAATATCTTATAGTACGCTTCGCCCGATAGTTTGAACGGTCGCTCGAAGGCGCGGAACGTATAATCCGCTCCGGCGATAAACTGATAGCTGCGCTGCGATTTGATATCGTTGTTAAGCGTGATCACTGTGTTGCCTTCACTGTCGGCGACAGGTCTGCGGAACTCTCGGTAAAACGGTGATTGATAATATAGACCTGTGGCGAAACGGAATGCCCATTGTGGTGCTTTATCAGGAATAAAGCCGACGCTTAAGCGTGGGCTGACAAGCATCTCACTGTTGAAATCGGAGTAGGAGAGGCGCAGCCCGCCGTTGATATTGAAATATCCTGCGTCTGCACTCACACGCCAGGCATCCTGTGCATAAAAGGCGTAATTATTGACCGACAGATCGTGACGCGAGTCAAGATTGTATATGACCTTAAGCGCATCAGGGTCTGCCGGAAGAGAGAACCCAGCCGAGTCGCGCAGTTCCCATTCACGTGTACGGTCGACGATTGATCTGTGCTTGAATGACAGTCCATAGCTGATATTATGATTGTTTATGCCGCTTGATCCGTGAAGATCAAGTCCGATAACAGATGCTTTAAGACGGTTTCGGGCATGTTCATGGTAGCGCCCGACTCCGAGTTCGCCGCCGATAGCACCGCCTCCAGACGCGTCGCCCGATGTGCCGGCCTGGTCAAGCCAGTATTCTCCGCTGATATCGTAGGTGACGAGCTCATTGGTCATAAATCCTGAGGTCAGAAGTGCAAACTCATGAGCTTTATTGGGCTTGAAAGTCAGCGACAGCGCTCCTGACCATGTTTCAAATTTATCTTTCTCCTGGCCGTCGAAATATACTTTAAACTGTTTGGCGTCAGTCGATGTGCCGAAATTGGTCGTTCTGGTCGCAGGTATGAATTTATAATTATTTATTGCTACGTTTCCGAGAAAGTTGACACGCCATTTGTCTGAAAACTTCAACGTCATAGATGTCTGATAATCAAAAAAACGCGGATCATATTCTCCCTTGTCATCCATTGACGAAAGCAGGGAACTGTTGCTCTTATACCTCAGGCCATGGAGCTGAGTGAACTTTCGCGAGGAACTGCCGAGTGACAGACTGCCTCCCATCAGACTCAGTGCGGCCGCACCTTCGAAACTTTCTGGTTCTCGATAAGTTATATCAAGCACACTCGACATACGGTCATCATAACGCGCCGGAAAACCTCCGGTCGAGAAACTTACCGCGCCGACCATATCCGGGTTGATAATGCTTAATCCTTCCTGTTGGCCTGATGTCACCAGCTGCGGGCGGTAAACTTCTATCCCGTTGATGTAGACACTGTTTTCGTCGTATGATCCGCCTCTGACATTGTATTGAGACGACATTTCATTGCCCGACGTTACTCCGGCCATCGTGGTGATCATGGATTCAATGCCGTTTCCGCTTGCATCCGGTGCGAGTTTGTAGGATGATGCGTCGATCTTCTGGATTGCGCCGGTCTGTTTCTGGATATCTGTCACCTCGATTCCGCCCAATGCGTATGATGCCGGAGTCATTTTTACGTTTAAAGTGACGTCTCCTTTAGGTTCGATGAGACGTCGCTTGGCTTCTTCGTATCCGATGCAGCTGAATATTACGCGAATTGTGTCTGCATCGGGAGCTGATAACGAATATCGTCCGTCGAGACCGCTCGTCGCTCCTATTGTTGTTCCTGATATACGGATTGTGGCAAATTCAAGGGGCTCGTTGTTCTCGTCGGTGATCTGACCGCTTATTTTTACAGCAGACAGCGCTGTACTATAGGCCGATAAAACTAAAAATGACGTTATGATGAGTCTGTATATGATTGGCATCTCTGGCGTGAGTCGATTGAAGTTCATTGTATTAACGGTCTCCTGAGTCTAAAATTATATTCAGGTCGTTGTAGTGTCAAAAAAAAACAGTAGTTTTGTATGATATTTATTACCGCAATTCTATTTAAGATGAATATTGCAATAGTTGGTACAGGATATGTCGGACTTGTTTCCGGAGCATGCTTCGCTGAAATGGGAGCCAATGTGACTTGTATTGATATAGATCATGGTAAGATCGACCGTCTTCGTCGCGGTGAGATACCGATTTACGAGCCGGGACTCGACGAACTTGTCAGACGTAACGTCAGGGCAGGGCGTCTCTTTTTCTCTACCGGCCTTGAAACGGTGATTGACGATGTCGAGGCTGTGTTTTGTGCCGTCGGCACGCCTCCCGATGAAGACGGATCGGCCGATCTCAGCCATGTCATTGATGTGGCCCGCACATTTGGCCGTCTGATCAGTCGCTATTCTATTTTAGTGACAAAATCCACTGTTCCTGTCGGCACGTCTTCGATTATAAAGCAAGTCATAGCTGAAGAGCTTGACAAAAGGGGAGTCGAAGTCGATTTTGAAGTGGCGTCTAATCCCGAGTTTCTCAAAGAGGGGGCGGCGATCAAGGATTTCATGTCGCCCGACCGGGTTGTGATCGGCATCGAGTCAGAGCGTGCGCGCAAAGTGATGGAACGTCTCTACCGTCCGTTTTTGCTAAACAATTTCAGGGTACTCTTCATGGATATTCCGTCGGCTGAAATGACGAAATATGCGGCCAATTCGATGCTCGCGACGCGCATTTCTTTTATGAATGAGATCGCAAATCTTTGTGAACTTACAGGAGCTGATGTAAATATGGTTCGTAAAGGAATCGGAAGTGATGTCCGAATCGGCGGAAAGTTTCTGTATCCCGGATGTGGCTATGGGGGCTCTTGTTTTCCCAAAGATGTGAGGGCATTGATTTCGACCGGCGAACAATACGGATGTGATATGAGCATCATACGCGCGGTAGAAAGTGTTAATGAACGCCAGAAATCTGTTGTATATGAAAAAATATCAGAAGCTTTGGACGATCTTAACGGTAAACGTATTGCTGTCTGGGGGCTGGCATTTAAGCCTGAGACCGACGACATGCGCTGCGCGCCTTCGCTTATTGTAATCAGTAGACTTCTCGAGGCTGGAGCCCATGTTGTGGTTTTCGATCCTATTGCTATGGATGAGTGTCGTCGACGCTTGGGCGATGCTGTGACATATGCATCTGACATGTACGAAGCTGTCATTGACGTGGATGCGCTTGCATTGATTACCGAGTGGAAACAGTTCCGTCTGCCGTCATGGGAGCTTGTAAGACGTGCGATGAAAGGTCGTGTCATTGTGGACGGACGCAATATTTATGATCCGGCCGAAGTTGCAGATGAGGGATTTGCATATTACTGCATCGGCCGTAGAGTAATTGATAAACATACCGACTCTTTAACTCGTTATTGAAATATGGATTTTGAGCGCATAATGCTTTCGCGTGTACATTTGAGCGGAACAGAACAGAAATACATCAATGAGGCATTCGCCGATGATTGGGTGGTGCCTCTCGGTCCTCATGTTGACGAATTTGAGCACAGACTCGAACGCTATCTCGGCGTTCAGTCGGTTGTGGCTCTGAGTGCGGGGACGGCTGCGATTCATCTTGGCCTCGTGCTCCTCGGCGTAGAAAGAGGTGATGAGGTCATATGTCAGTCGATGACGTTTGCCGCATCCTGTAATCCTATTGTTTACCAGGGTGCCACGCCGGTGTTCGTTGACAGCGAGCGCGACACGATGAATATGGATCCGGCGATGCTTGAGCGGGCGATTGTCGAGCGTAAACGCATCACCGGGCGATATCCTAAGGCCGTCATTCCTGTTCATCTGTACGGTATGCCAGCCAAAATCGATGAAATCATCTCGATAGCAAGCACATATGAGATCCCTGTGCTTGAAGATGCCGCAGAGGCTCTCGGTTCGGAATTCGATGGTCGTAAGTGTGGTACATTCGGTACTTTCGCTGCTCTCAGCTTCAATGGTAATAAGATAATTACAACATCGGGCGGAGGAGCTCTGATATGCCCGGATGCTGAGATCGCCGGTCGAGCAAAATTTTACGCGACGCAAGCACGGGAGAACCGTCCGTATTACTATCATGAGACTATCGGCTATAATTATCGCTTGAGTAATATATCGGCCGCGATAGGTTGCGGTCAGATGGATGTTCTTGCCGACCGCGTCAGTCGTCGTCGTCTCATCCATGATCTCTATAAGAACATTTTGGCCGATTGTAGGCAAGTTGTGGTTCAGGATAATCCGGATGATCGGTTTGACTCTAATTTTTGGCTGACTACGATCTCCATTGATCCTGATTCTCATAAGTCTCCCGAAGAGTTGCGGCAATATCTCGCGGCTGAGAATATCGAGTCGCGTCTGTTATGGCGTCCTATGCACTTGCAGCCTGTATTTTTCGATGCGCCGTATTACGGAGAGAATGTTTCCGGCCGGCTGTTCGACCACGGCTTGTGTCTGCCGAGCGGGTCGTCCCTTTCTGATGACGATATAAGCCGTGTCGCCGAACGTATCAAAAAATTCTTCAAATGACTGTTCAGTGAAAGGTAAGAGAAAAATATGCATGGCATTTGACCTGGATGACACGCTTTTCAAAGAGCGTGATTATGTTAGGACAGGGCGTCTTGCTGTTGCCGGTCATTTTGCTCCGTTGGCAGCAATGGATGCGGCTGATCTGTTTACGATGATGGAGACAGCTCCCGATGCTTTCGATGCTTTGCTTGATCTTCCTGCCGTCCGTCGGGCCAGAATCGGTATAAATGACATACTGGCCGTCTATCGGTCACACAAACCTGCGCTCACATTGCCCGATGATACGGTATCCGCGTTATCCGCATTGACCGAGCGCGGTGTTATTCTTGCCATTATTACTGATGGCCGTTCGATTACTCAGCGTAACAAGATTGATGCTCTCGGCCTTGAGCGGTATTTTGCTCACGACAATATTCTGATAAGTGAGGAAGTCGGAGATGACAAACTTTCGCCACGCCCGTTCATGAGTCTTATGGAGCGCTGTGAGGCCGACCGTTATTATATGGTCGGTGATAATCCGATAAAAGACTTTTATCATCCCAATCTGTTGGGGTGGACTTCTATAATGCTCCGCGACATAGACGGAGTCAATGTGCCGTCACAGGATCTTAGTGTATATGAACCTGATCATTGGCCGCAAATTTTTATTGATAACCTAACTCAACTGCCTGAATTATGCCTACCGCATTAATAACTGGAATTACCGGGCAAGACGGATCTTATCTTGCTGAATTTCTTGTTGAAAAGGGCTATGAGGTGCATGGCATTCTGCGCCGCAGCTCTTCTTTCAACACCGAACGTATCGAGCATCTGTATCTTGACGAGTGGGTGCGTGACATGCACGGTCACCGCCTGATCAATCTCCATTACGGCGATCTGACTGACTCCTCGTCGCTTGTCAGGATTATAGCCGAAGTGCAGCCCGATGAAATTTACAATCTCGCCGCTCAGAGCCATGTGAAGGTTTCGTTCGACGTGCCTGAATATACGGCCGATGTCGACGCTGTCGGAACGTTAAGACTCCTCGAAGCCGTAAGAATCCTCCATATGGAAAAGAAATGCCGCATTTATCAGGCGTCGACTTCGGAGCTGTTCGGCAAAGTGCAGGAAATCCCTCAGTCCGAAAAGACGCCCTTCTATCCGCGTTCGCCTTATTCTGTGGCTAAGCTCTATAGCTTCTGGATAATGAAGAATTATCGTGAAAGTTACGGCATGTTTACGGCTAACGGCATTCTTTTTAACCATGAGTCTGAGCGTCGCGGCGAAAATTTCGTTACCCGTAAGATTACCCTCGCCGCAGCCCGGATAGCTGCTGGATTGCAGGAAAAACTCTATCTCGGCAATCTTAACGCCCGGCGTGACTGGGGCTATGCGCGAGACTATGTAGAGTGCATGTGGATGATACTTCAGCAACCTGAGCCCGACGATTTTGTAATCGCCACAGGTGAGTATCATTCCGTGCGTGAATTTGCCACTCTCGCTTTCAGGCGAGTCGGCATAAACCTCCGCTGGGAAGGAGAGGGCATAGACGAAAAAGGTATCGACGAAGCAACCGGAAAAGTTCTCGTTGAAGTCGATCCTCGTTTCTTCCGCCCGTCTGATGTCGAGGAGCTTCTTGGCGATCCGTCGAAAGCGCGTAAGATACTTGGCTGGAACCCGACGAGCACATCGTTCGAGAAACTTGTCGAGCTGATGGTTGACTCTGATATGAAACTCGTCAAACAAGAAGCTGTAAAGAAATAATGACAGATAAAGACATAAAAATATATGTGGCCGGTCATCGCGGACTTGTCGGATCGGCAATATGGAAGAATCTTAACGAACGCGGCTATCATAATCTTGTAGGCCGCACTCACGCTGAACTCGACCTTCTCGATCCGCAGGCTGTTAAAGCGTTTTTCGACGCCGAGCGCCCCGATATGGTTGTCCTGGCTGCGGCCCATGTCGGCGGCATTATGGCAAATTCCATCTACCGCGCTGATTTCATTTATGAAAATCTGCAGATCCAGCAGAATGTCATTGGCGAAGCTTTCCGCCACGGAGTGAAGCGCCTTCTTTTCCTCGGTTCGACATGTATATATCCACGTGAGGCTCCCCAGCCGATGACAGAAGATGCGTTGTTGACATCATCGCTTGAATACACTAACGAACCGTATGCCGTTGCCAAAATTGCAGGCATGAAGATGTGCGAGGCGTTCAATCTCCAATATGGCACGGAGTATCTTGCCGTGATGCCCACAAATCTTTACGGTCCAAATGATAATTTTCATCTCGAAAATTCTCACGTCCTGCCGGCTATGATACGCAAGATGCATCTTGCGCGTCTTCTGTCCGAGAACCGCTTTGATCTTATTCGCAGGGATCTTGATGTGCGTCCTGTTAAGGATTTCGATCATGCAGATGCCTCTAACCTGATGATAGCTGAAGTCCTCGGACGTTTCGGCATCTATGCCGACCGTCTTGAACTATGGGGATCGGGTACTCCATTGCGTGAATTCCTTTGGAGCGAGGATATGGCTGATGCGTCGGTCCACGTGTTGCTTAACGTCAGTTTTGACGACCTTAAAAAACAGGCTGGAAAAGATATCCGTAATACCCATATAAATGTCGGCACAGGTAAAGAACTGTCTATCGCCCGGCTTGCCGGGAAGATACGTCATGCCGTAGGTTTCACCGGCGATCTTTGCTGGGACACTTCGAAACCGGATGGTACTATGCGCAAGCTTTGCGACGTAAGCCGCTTACATAAACTCGGTTGGACTCACAAGGTAGAACTCGACGAAGGCATCGGCCGTCTTTATGAATGGTACAAAGCCACTGTGTCGTGAAAATTTTGATAAAAATACGCTGCAGAAATTTGGCAGTACCAAAATTTAGCCTTAACTTTGCAGCGCAAAAGGCGATTTAGTGTAGTGGCCTAGCACGCCGCCCTCTCACGGCGGAAACCCGGGTTCGAGTCCCGGATTCGCTACACAAAGCTCTGGGTCTCATGAGACTCGGAGCTTTTTTATTATAGAATTGTTTTGGCGCATATTAATAAATCTGGGGTCAGCGGATTTTTCCGGTTGGTGAGCGATGATGTCGGAGCATAGTGTTAT
>CANPDU010000033.1 GCA_947573135.1 uncultured Bacteroidales bacterium
ATCAGCGTTGATTGCGGAGAGGACGAGATTCGAACTCGTGGACAGGATTGCTCCCGTCGTCGGTTTAGCAAACCGGTGGTTTCAGCCACTCACCCACCTCTCCTTCAGGTTAGGTTTTGACTAACGTGATGCAAAGGTAGGCAATGTTTTTATATCTCACAAATTTTTCTGCCGTTTTTGATTAAAAAACTGTGCCGCTCAGTTAGTTCGTATTGTGTGTCTATAGATATGATTCTGATAGTAAGCCTGTTTGAACTATCGCTCGTGTCGGGTGTTGATTGCTATATATAAGTGAGCTTTATTATGACAGATATATTGGTATACGGTGGCGTGACACTCGTGATCATTGGTTGTCTTATTGTAATTATCGGTGCGATAAGATATGCGGTCAAAAGTAATGCCCGAGCCGGACTTTGCATTTCTCACGAGGTTTTGCGACTGCAGTTTGCAAGATGTCGTATGGCGTGGATGATTCTTTCGCTTTTGGGGGTACTTATTGTTTTAGCCGCCGGGCTGCTCGGCGACTGACCGTGCGGTAGGTAGCATTTATTTCAAAACGAGCTCTTGAAATTTTTTAAGTATTAAAAAATGTAATAGAGGCATTGGAAAAATAGTTGGCTACTCAGATAGTTAATGATTTTTTTGCTAAATTTGCAGCCTGATTGACTCATTGATGCCAATCGAAGAGATTTAATAACAGATCAATCGTTTATCCGCGAACATGAAGCTATTACAAGCTAAACTTTCAAAGTACACCGCACCACAGGAGGCAAAAGCCGCAGGTGTATATCCCTATTTCAGAGCTATCTCGTCTGAGCAGGATCCCGAAGTCATTATGGACGGCAAAAAGGTGCTGATGTTCGGCTCCAATTGCTATTCGGGTCTTGTCAATGATCCGCGAATCAAAGAAGCTGCTATCGAGGCAACACGCAAATACGGCACAGGATGCGCCGGTTCGCCGTTTCTCAACGGTACGCTCGACCTTCATAAAAAACTCGAGGCGCGCATAGCCGAGTATATCGGCAAGGAAGACGTGATGATTTATTCAACAGGCTTTGAGGTTAATCTTGGAGTGGTGTCATGCCTTACCGGACGCGAGGATTATATACTTTGGGACGAACAGGATCACGCTTCGATTATCGAGGGTCGCCGTCTCTCATTCAGCCAGTCGCTGAAATATAAGCACAACGACATGGATTCTCTCGAGAAACAGTTGCAGAAATGCGAGCCTGACCGTGTGAAGCTCATTGTCACTGACGGCGTGTTCTCTATGGAAGGCGACGTTGCCAATGTTCCTGAGATCGTCAGACTTGCCAAAAAATACAATGCTGCCGTTATGGTCGACGAGGCTCACGGCATAGGTGTGTTCGGCAAGGGCGGCCGCGGTGTCTGCAACCATTTCGGCGTGACAGACGATGTCGATCTTGTCATGGGTACGTTCTCCAAATCGTTTGCTTCGCTCGGCGGTTTTATCGCTACCGACAAAGAAATCACCAATTATCTGCGCCATCATTCGCGCTCATATATATTTACCGCCAGCATCACACCGGCCTCGACCGCAGCTGCTCTCAAGGCTCTCGAAATTATGGAGGCTGAACCTGAACGTCAGGAACATCTTTGGGAACTTACCCACTATGCTCTCGACGGATTCCGCAACATGGGATGTGAGATCGGCAACACTTCGACGCCGATTATTCCGCTCTTTATTCGCGATAATTTCAAGACTTTTGCAATCACACGCGATCTGCAGAACGAAGGTATCTTCGTTAATCCAGTCGTTTCGCCTGCTGTCGCCCCACAGGATACTCTCATCCGTTTCAGTCTGATGGCTACCCACACTAAGGAACAGGTGACCACCGCTCTTGAAAAGATCCAGAAAGTCTTCCGTGCCCATAACCTTATACCCTGAAAAGGGTTGTAACCCTTCTGTTATGGCTTTATAATCTGAATTTTCAAAGGGATGTGCTTCGGCGCATCCCTACTTTTTTACCATAGATCTAATTTTAATAAGCTTATGACTATCCGTTCTATTATCCGCACAGGCTTAGCCGCCTCGATGCTCGGCCTCGCAACGATCGCTCAGGCTGCAAATCCCAAACCGTTTACAGTGCCCGAGGTGCGCGATTGGCACGGCGCAGACGGCTCTTTCGAAATTCCGGCCGGAGCACGTGTCACTTATTCAGACCCGCGACTCGAGAATATTGCCCGTCAGTTTGCCCAGGATTATACTACCATACTCGGTAACAAACTTGAGGTAGCCCATACATCGAAACCCCGTAAGGGTGATATAGCATTCCGGCTGAAACCCGCAAAAAAGGTATCGCCTGAAAGCTATACTGTCGATATCGCGGATCATGTCACCGTAACGGCTCCGGCAGAGCAGGGTGCGCGTTGGGGCGCATCGACTCTCCTTCAGCTCTTCGATCAGGCGCCGTCATTGCCAAAGGGCCGCATAGCCGACGCTCCGATGTACGGTTTTCGCGGTTTTCAGATCGATGCCGGCCGTAAATATATCCCCCTTGACTATCTTTACAACCTCATTGATGTGATGTCATATTACAAGCTCAATGAACTCAATCTTCACCTCAATGACAATGGCTTCACTTATTTCTATGACGATGACTGGGACAAGACCCAAGCCGCATTCCGTCTCGAAAGCGAGACTTTCCCCGGTCTTACGGCCCGCGACGGATCATACAGCAAGAACGATTTCCGCGACTTCCAGCGTTACGCCCTGAGCCGCGGCGTCGAAGTGATACCTGAAATAGATGTGCCGGCCCATTCGCTCGCCTTTACTCGGTTCCGTCCTTCGATCGGCAGCACACCCGAAGAGTACGGTAAGGATCATCTCAACATCATGTCGGAAGAGACTTACGGTTTTCTTGATTCTCTCTTTACAGAATATCTCGCCGGACCTGATCCGGTCTTTGTCGGTTCGCGTTTCAATATCGGAACTGATGAATATTCAAACCGCGACTCCGTCGTTGTCGAAAAATTCCGCTATTTTACCGACCGCTATGCCCGCTTTGCCGAGAAATACGGTAAAAAGCCCATGGTATGGGGGTCGCTCACCCATGCCAAAGGCAAGCAGCCGGTCAAGGTTGACAACGTTGAGATGATCGTCTGGAGCAACGGTTTCGCCAATCCTCAGGAAATGCATGATCTCGGCTATAAGATGGTGTCGATGCCCGACCAGATTCTCTACATTGTTCCCCATGCAGGGTATTATCATGACTATCTTGATATCCGCGACATCTACAATACATGGGCTCCTCACGACTTCCGTGGATTCACCTTCGAAGAGGGCGATCCGCAGATTGTCGGCGGCATGTTTGCAGTCTGGAATGATCATCCCACCAACGGCGTGACTGTCAAGGATATTCATCATCGAGTGATGCATGCGCTCCCGACCGTAGCCGCCAAAAACTGGAGCGGTACGAAAGTCACGGTGCCTTTCGACGAATTCGCGGTCAGGAGCGCTGCGCTAAGCGAGGCTCCCGGGGTGAATTATCTTTCGACATTCGGCCCTGATCAGCTTGATATTCTCGAAGTTGCCGAACTTGCTCCTTCGACTGTTCTGCCCGTCACCGAAATCGGTTATGACTACACGGTTGAGTTCGATATCGACGGTGCTGAAGAAGCTAAGGGTACGGTCCTTTTCGAGTCGCCAAACGGCATATTCTGGCTCTCAAATCCAGTTACAGGAACTCTTGGTTACAGCCGTGATGACAAACTCTATTATCTCCGTCACGATGTCCGTCCCGGCGAAAAGAGTCATGTCAAGATCCAGGGCGATAAAGACGCTCTCCGTTTCTATCTTAACGGCAGACTTGTCGACGATATGAATTTGCGCTGGTGGCGCCAGAACGAGAACAGCCGCAAGATCGCCGAACTGCGCACACTCGTCTTCCCTCTCCACAAGACAGGCGACTTCAAGTCGAAGATCTCAAATCTCCGCGTTTCAAACTATCTGCACTGATAACGATATGCGAAATCTGCTGATAACAATTATCACAATCCTTGCAGTGTATTGTTCAGCCTCCGGCAAAGAGCGATGCACTGTGAGGATCATGTCGACCGACGGCACCAGGCCTGTCGAACTGGCAATATATGATTCAAAGAGCGATTTGCGTAACAGCAATCTGAGGACAAGACTGCTTGACGGGGATACGATAATTAATCTTGAAGCTGATGAGATCATCAAGTATTCGGTAACCGATGTCGGAGAAATGCTGGAAAAAGGCGGAACCCGGCGTTTCGGCGATTTCTTTGTCGAGAATGGCGCTTTGGTCGACATCAGGCTGAGTGCCGAAGGAATAAGCGTCAGCTCAACCGGAAAAGAAGATACTGCATGGCGCGGCATGGAGGCTGAAATGAAGGAAGTCTTTGCCGATGATCTTGCTTACCTTCGGTCAAAAGGAGATAACCTGACAGAAGAAGAGGCTGACTCGCTGTCGAGGAAGATGTATGACTGGCAGTATGATTATTGTCAGCGTAAACCTATGCTGGGTTTCCTTCTTGATCTCGATGAAAGTTTGTCTAATTATAGTTTTACGGATACTGAGATCAAAAACAAGGTAGATGTCTATAAGCGATCTTATCTGAATTTCCGTCCGGATCATAGTTCACACAGAAGCATTGCAGCCAATCTTGAGAAAGGTTATCAGATGAAGGGTGGTAAATACAACGATTTCACGGCGCGTAACGCAGACGGTGATACGGTAAGAGCTTCGGAGTTTTTCCGCGATCGTGTGACTATGGTGATATGTTGGGCTACATGGTGTCTGCCGTGCAGAAAAGATGCTCTTGATGCTGTTCCTGTATTTGAAAAATACAAAGACCGGGGGCTTGTCGCATTCAGCCTTGCACATGAGTTTAACTCTCCCGATGAGTTCCGAAAGGCAATAGCGGAAGATAAACTTCCGTGGCCGTCGCTGTATGACCTTGATGATGAGTTCGGAGTGTTCGAAAAACACGGGACCTCAAATGCCGCATTTTTCCTCGTCGACCGTGACGGCACGATTGTAGCGACTGCTTACTCTGCCGAAGAACTCGAACCGGCCATCGTCGCCCTGTTGCCGGAATAAACAATATGGTATTAAAATAAAAAAAGCATCGCTCGGGTGGGGCGATGCTTTTTCGTTTGTTGTTGAGTCTGATTATTTCTT
The DNA here is from genome assembly GCA_947573135.1 of uncultured Bacteroidales bacterium. Lineage (GTDB taxonomy): Bacteria > Bacteroidota > Bacteroidia > Bacteroidales > Muribaculaceae > CAG-873. The sequence goes on from CANPDU010000033.1 coordinate 5,169, forward strand.
GAAGAAACGGTTGTAGAGACCCTGGAAGCCCTGGCCGTGGCGAGCTTCGTCTTTTGCCATTTCGTGAACGGTGTCGTGGATAGCGTCAAGGTTCAGTTCTTTGGCACGGCGAGCGATGCGCATCTTGTCTTCGTTAGCGCCGGCCTCGGCCGCCATACGTTTTTCGAGATTAGTCTTGGTGTCCCAGACACATTCGCCAAGGAGCTCGGCAAATTTGGCAGCATGTTCAGCTTCTTCGAATGCGTAGCGTTTGAATGCTTCAGCGATTTCGGGATAGCCTTCGCGGTCAGCCTGACGAGACATAGCGAGGTACATACCGACTTCGCCGCACTCACCGTTGAAATGCGCGGTAAGATCTGCGATCATCTGATCGTCGCAACCTTTTGCAACGCCGATTTCATGTTCGGTGACGAATTTGAGTTCGGCTGCGTCGTCGAGTTCTTTGAATTTAGATGCGGGGGCACCGCAGATAGGACACTTTTCGGGAGCGTGGTCACCTTCGTGAACGTAGCCACAGACAGTGCAGATGAATTTCTTTTTCATAATTTTGTTTTTGAATGGGTTGATAATTATATACGGATGATATGTTTCTCCGCTGCAAATATACTCTATTTTTTGTATAACGAGTATTTAAACTTCCCTAAATTTTATGTCTGCCATAGACCGGTCATTTCGTTCGTCCGAAAGTATATCCTACACCGAGCATCAGGTTGTTAGGCAGATGGAAATTGCTGAGCTGATAGCCAACCTGAAGGTAGGCGTTGTCCCAGACGTGAGCTTTTAAGGCCAGGGTCTGGTAGAATATGCGAGTATCGGGGCCATTGGCAATTATGTTTCTTCCAAGACCGAGATTGATGCTGAACACCGGGAGTGTGAGTTCCGCCCGGAGCGACAGCCCGGCTGCAAAACAGTCGGCGAACGGCTGGCGGTAAAACTTGACATTATCGCCGTAGGTGTTCACAGCCCGATGTTTGTCGAGATTAGCGCTTTCGTCATACTGCATGTCGAGCGAGATACCTCCGCGGAAGTAGCGGTTGAGATCATACATCGGAGCAAAGTTTATTCCGGCGACTGCAAATGAACCGGGAGCAATGGTGTATCCATCCATGCCGTCGCTGACGATGCGTCGTCGTGCGGCACCGTATGCGGTAAGGTCGTAAGAGAATCCCCGTTTGAATTTTTCATCAGGGATGTTTACTCTATTGTCGGCTTTATCCGGCGACAGATAGTACCGGGCGCCAATCATGAGTCCGACAGTGTTAACACCTGCATTTGGCAAATGGGTGTTGCCGTTGGAAAAATGCTGTGCATTAATGGTCGCTTTAAGCTCCCATCGGCTGTTGAGCCGATACGCTCCTGACAATCCTATGCCGAGGATGGCATTGACTTTTGATCCGATGGCATTGTTTGCGATCAGAGCCTCGGGATCATATTTCGACCATCCGGCCGAGACTCCGAAATTCCATTCACCTTCGAGCGAGAATCGGCCTTCTCCGGCTATTCTTACGTTCTGGAAAAGATAGAGTCCGCACGGTCTGCCGAGCGATGAATGCGGAATGATATTATAGAGCGTAAAGCCGAGACCTTGTCTGACATTCGGGTATAGCCGGCCATAACGGCAGCGGTTGCTAAATCTGAAACTTGCCCGAAGATCAGGAGCTATGATCGCTTCATTGCCGCTGACGCTTTTCAGGAAAACGTTGGTCGGCAATATCCTCGATGCGTTGACAGATCCTTCGACGGCCCATGATCCAATAATGGGGACTGACATTAAACTGTCAGTCTCTGTCGCTATGGCACTTATCTTGATTGCCAGAATTATAAAAAGCAGAATGAGCCGTCTCATGGTTTATTAATATGTCCGAATTCGGTTTCAACGGAATAACTTACAGGAACACTCAGCCAATAGACTCCATCTATTGTCTTGTCGGGGATATCATCAACCGGACTGATCGCCGGGATAGAATAGATGATGCCGTAATGTTCGCCTTTAATCAGAAGTCTGACTTTGGCCCACGAATTTGCCGGAACCGTAATATTCACATCTTCGTTGTAGAGCAGAGGTGCGTAGTCGGAACGCTTTACCTCTGACGAGTAGACAACCATTTCTCCTGACAGTTCCGGTGACCACATTGATGGATCATAGCGCACACCTTCGACTTTAAAACTGTCGCGGCCGAAAATATTGTCGCTAAGCAGTTTGTTCCATGGCTTGAACTGGCTCGACCGCCGTGCGACAATCTCTCCCTTCCGGCGAAGGGTCAGATCGGCGTCATGATCTGCGGCGCCTCCGATCTGAGCAAGCATGACCGTGTCGGTGCGCTCCATATATTGCCAGCTGGACAGGATATATTCGATCTTTCCGTGTCCGAATCCCGGGGACGGTAAGATACGCACCCCCTTTGTCGCAGTCTCAAACGGACTGGAAATCTCAAACTGCGCATATACGGTGTCCGGAAAAAGATTATAGCCTGATGAAAGGTTAAGTTCATTATTATTATCCAGACTGAGTCTTATGTCGCACAATTCATTTCTGATAATTGCGGCGCTAGCCCCCTGACCTAAAGTATATTGTATACCGTAATCATCAGTAAGCGGCTTACCCCGATTTTCAGACCAGCGGAATACAATTGCAGAAACCATGTCAATATCCTGATTGGCCTTGAAGCAGACGTTTCCCCCTGTCCACGGTAACGTCTGGTTTTCAGGCTCTATGCTGAGTTTGCCTATAAAAGCCTCGTCATTACAAGACATGAATGTCACACAGAATATTGACAATAAAAATATGTGTGATGATTGTTTCATCGTGATGCCTTTTTTATCATTTTTCTACACGATGCTACGGATATGACTGTGACCGCGCCCATGATTGCAGCAGCTGCAAGCACTATCAATATAGTATTGTTCCCATCCACACCGAATTCTTTCAGTATGCCTGTCCATAGCCGTGACACCAGTATACATGTTATTATAGCACCTGTGGTGACAGCACAGTTTATTATTATGATCAGACGGTCATAGAATGCAGCGACCTGACTGCGGCGGTAGCCCAGAAGAGTAAGATCACGTATTTTACCGCTGTTTTTCTGCACAAGCAAAAACATACTCAGCAAAAGAATCAAAACCGACAGCGCCGCTATGACAACACCGATAGTCCCGACGACGGCTGATACAACGCTTGCAAGGTAGACAGCTTTGCCTGAAGCAGCGTTGTTGTCAGAGCTGTCGAGATTGTTATCAGAGATCCACCTGGCGGCAGCCGGATCACCCGGCGATGAAAGTTCGACAATGAGACGCGCCGGTTGTCTGACATCGTTTTTATCTCCATAATAACTGTTGGCCCAAGTCATGAAACTGTCGGGAACTGCTATTGTATTGAGCCTTGATGACAGACCCGCAATGCGTGCCGGAAAAACATCGTAGTGCCCGTTGCCGGCCACTGCTATACGTATGGGAATCTGCTTAATCAGACTTTCACTTAACTGGGGCATTCCTCTTGAGGCTGCAAATCCGTAATTGTATAGTGCGAGATAGTCTTTTGGGACGAGAATCGGAATTTCTTTTGACGCAGGATCAAAATGCCATTGATCAAGATCGGTATCGACAAACTCATCGGGCAATGACTCGAAAAACAGTGCGGTCGACAGTCCGCGACCCGCGAATTCTACCGCAGCGGAGATATTAAAATCGGCCGAAGTGAATTCCCCGATTCGCCTCACCCATGGTTGGGAAGCAAGATCTTCAATCTCTGCGGGGGAAAAACTATTGGACGCAGAAGGTGAGCCCCCGAGCGCCGCAAGCAAAGACACAGGTTTTGATAATACAATATAGTTGCCGGGTTGTCTGTCCTGGCTCTGAGCCGATCTGATGTCGGCATAAAAGTTAATCGATATCAGAAGAATGGACAGCCCGACGAGGCATGCGACTGAGTAGGCCGCCAGTTGCCAGGCGGAGATATTCTTTCTGAGAAGAGTTGAGATCATTGGCTATAATCTGATATGATTGATATTATCAGTCGGCAACAGAAGCTGATTGCCGACCGAAGTTGCTATAATTGACGCATTTTGCGCTTCGGCGGTCTCATATATGAGCGATGCGACAATGCGGTTGTTGTTTTCGTCAAGATGGCTGACCGGTTCGTCGAGAAAGATGAAATCAAACGGCTGGCAGAGTGCTCTTATCAATGCGACACGTTGCATCTGGCCTATTGACAGCAGCGAAGCCGGTCTGTTGATTTTATCGGCAATACCTAGCCGACCGAACATTTCTATGATCTGTTTTTCGGAGCAATAACCGGTAAGCTTGTTTTTGATTCTGACATTGTCAATTGCCGTCAGCTGGCCGAACAAACGAAGTTCTTGTGGAAGAAGAGCGATGTTATGGCAGCGCAAGTCACTGATTTCATCAGCCGAAAGACTTTTGGCGTCGCGACCGTCGAAGCCTATCGAACCTCGGTAATCACTGCGGTTGCGATAAATGAAACTGCACATTGACGACTTGCCCGAGCCGGATGCAGCCTCGACAAGATAATGGCGTCCTCTGACGAAAGTAAATTCTTTCAGCCATATTCGTGACTCCCCGACGTCTTCAGGCGAGAAGACATCGGGGATCACATGTTGCATACTTATGTTTGAAAGTCGTTTTGCAGTCTGACAGGTCATCAGAAGCGGCTGATAAAGTTCAACAAGGTTTCAAGAACAGGTGTATCGCAATCTGTAAGTGTGATGTAGCCTTCGGCTTTTTTATCGGTTGCGGTGAAACGCATTTCGACGCCGAAGGGGCAGTTGACAAGGGCGAGAACCGGATGAGATTTCTTTAGATTTATAGATCCGTATGCGACAAGTTTGTCGAACGAAGAATTGTCTTTCAGATCAGATGATGCAATGTCGGCGACAGTCGAGATCATGGCAAGATCGTCGCGTCCTGTGATATAAAGTTTGAAATCGGGGAATGCAGGCTGGGGAGCGATTACAAAAGTAGAGTCTTCTTTCCATGCATTCCAGCCATTGGTAAGAGTCGCTTTCAGATCGCTGTTTTCAGCCAAAGCAATCCAGTCTGCAGCCGCACTTTCAGCAATTGATTTGTCGTAAGCCACGGCTGCGGTAGCAGACAAGTCAGTTGGCTTGAAACCGGCGATTGATGCGTCTTCTTTGAGTGACACGCCAAAAACGACAGATTTCAGAGCGTTCATAGTCGATTTGATGGTATTCTGATATTCGGTACCTAACTGACCCATATCCTGGGCGAAGAAAGATACATAGAACTCCTTGGGCGGCTGGGGGATAGCGAAGCCGAAAGCGATCTGGCTGTCTTTGATGAGGTTGAGCGCTTTTGACGGAATAGGCTCAAAACTGCCTTCAGCATATACTGTAGTCTGTTTTCCGTCATTATCGAAAGCTTCACCGGCCATTCTGATCGACGGACCGTCGAAATCAATGTCACTGAAAGAAAATTTACACGTTTCGGAATAAACTGAAGGTATGCTGAAGCCCGGCATCGTCGTTGCGATTATACCGGATATCATGTCAGAATATTTCTCCAGATTGATAAGAATGTTGATGTCGTTTTTCGCGAGACGCTCGATCTTCCATTCCGCGAGCCGATTGTCAGTAGCACGCTGTTTGTTTGCTTCAACAATTTCTACGGCTTTAGCAGGATCGGCGCAAGAACCGATGAACCAAGCAATGCCATTAGAATCAATTACAATGCCGGGGTTCATGCTGTCGGGAGTGTGGCAGACAGAGTATGCGCCGACATTTGAGACCTCCATGCCATTGTCGGCAGCCCAGCCTTCGAATTTTGCCTCATCGGAGAGTGAGAAAAGCACACAGCCAGACTCAGTGCCGCCGGCGATGACGAGAGTGTTATAATCCACTCCTTTAGCAGAAGTCAGCATTTCAGCGACATGCTTAATATCTTTATTTTTGGAGATCATTTTTTCGAGTTGAGCAGGAAGTACTACGCCGTCACCCTTGATCTCAGCTCCGGCAGACTTGAGAATTGCTGCGGGAGACAGAGCGACAGTGACAGGAGCATCGTCGGGTGTCATGGCAAGAAGATCGGCGCGTCGGTCAGCGATCTCGGATTTAGAACAAGAAGTTACGATCGTAGCGATAACCAGAAATGCTGTCAGGACCGGTAGACTCAGAGGGCGGAAAAGTTTCATAGCTTTTGAGCGGGGGATAAGATGGTAAAAAATTAAGTTGATATAAAAATCAGATGTTACGTCAATACATTGTAGAATTATATGAGACAAAGGTAGTGTTTTTTTATTTGCTTTCCAATAGTTTGCTGTGATATTATGACCGGATTCAGACTAAATTCGATTTTTCTTTGTAACTTTGTCTGTATAATAAAATAAAACAATCATGGATTTTATTTCAACGCGTGTCAATAATCTTGCTCAGTCGCAGACTCTTGCCATGTCGCAAAAGAGCAATGAACTCAAGGCTCAAGGCATAGATGTGATCAATCTTTCGGTCGGAGAACCTGATTTCAATACACCGGATCATATTAAAGCGGCGGCCAAGAAGGCGATAGATGATAATTTCTCGTTTTATTCGCCGGTAGCAGGCTATATGAGTCTCCGTAAGGCTGTTTCCGAAAAGCTTTCGCGTGAGAACGGCGTAGCTTTCCTTCCGGAGCATATCGTGGTCTCAGGTGGAGCTAAGCAAGCCCTGTGTAACGTTATTCTCGCAACTATAAACCCCGGCGACGAGGTTATCATACCGACTCCGGCTTGGGTCAGCTATGTCGAGATGGTAAAACTTGCCGAGGGTAAGAATGTGCTTGTCCCGACCGGTATAGAAAATGATTTCAAAATGACTCCCGCGCAGCTTAAAGCTGTCATAACCCCACGGACGCGCATGCTGCTTCTGTGTTCGCCTTCGAACCCGACAGGATCGGTGTACACTAAGGAAGAACTTGCCGCTCTTGTCAAGGTGCTTGCTGATTATCCCGACATAATCGTTCTCTCAGATGAGATCTATGAGCATATCAATTATACCGGATCGTTTACGTCGTTAGCGTCATTCCCCGAGATCGCAGACCGCACTGTGATTGTCAACGGCGTTTCGAAGGCATATGCAATGACCGGCTGGCGCATCGGATACTGTGCAGCGCCATCAGCAATCGCCAAGGCTTGCACGAAGCTTCAGGGACAATATACGTCGGGAGCATCATCGATAGCGCAGAAGGCTGCTGAGGCGGCCTACACCGGTTCGCAGGAGTGTGTTGAAGAGATGCGTCAGGCATTTGAGCGCCGTCGTAATCTAGTTGTAGGGCTTGCCCGACAGATTCCGGGCCTAAAAGTCAATGAACCTAAAGGTGCATTCTATCTTTTCCCTGAAGTTAGCGCATATTTCGGGAAAAGCGCGTGTGGGCGCGTGATCAACAATGCATCCGATCTTGCAATGTATCTGCTTGAGGTCGGTCATGTGGCAACAGTCGCAGGTGATGCTTTCTGTGCTCCCGGCTATATCCGTCTGAGTTATGCTACATCTGACGAGAATATAACCGAGGCAATGAAAAGGATCTCCGAAGCTCTTTCGAAATTAAAATAGGAATATTAAAAGTATTGACGATGAGGGCGCTGAAGCGATTAAAAGCTTCAGCGCCCTCGTTTTTTGCAGTATTAAAAGGGATATTAAATCAGGTGAAATCTAAACCTTTTTTCGTGGTGAGGCGTTAGTTAGGAAAAGCATACGAGGGAACGACGTCTGCTGATTTATAAAGAAATTTGAAATAACAATTAAACGAATTTAGAATCCGGCTGTCAGAAGCCTATGTTTTTTTAATGCTAAATTGACTAACATGAAAAGAATGATTCTCCTTCCCGCCATCGCACTCGGTGTTATGACGGCATCAGCTCAAGCAATTGAGCAACCCAGTTTATTTGATAATGTATCGATTGGTGTCAACGGTGGTGTCGTCACCCCGATGGACAATCACCCGTTCTTTAAATCAATGCGTCCGATTGTGGGCGTGACAATTGACAAGATGGTCACTCCTAATTTCGGAGTAGGTGTTGAATCATTGTTCGGCATCAATACGTCGCAGTTCAATGGCATCGGCCACAGTTCAACGGCATTTGATGATTCTTATGTAGGAATCTACGGCAAGATCGATCTTTTTAATCTGTTCGGCGGCTATCAGTGTGCTGTGCGTCCGTTTACAATCGAAGCACAGGCAGGTGCCGGCTGGGGTCATTATTACATCAATAAGGCCAACGGAAGTGATTGGAACTACTTCGGAACAAGAGCGGGACTGAATTTCAGGATCAACACGAGCGAGCGCTTTTCAGTCAATATCCAGCCATCAGTGCTTTTCAACATGAACGGTCATGATTTTGATCAGAGTACAGCCGGTTATGCCCGCAAATCAGCTAAATTTATTCTTACAGCCGGTGTTTCATACCGATTTGGTGATGGATTTGAGTGTGTGCGTCCGTATGATCAGGCCGAAGTGGACGCTCTTAACGCAGAAATCAACGCGCTTCGTGGAGCTGTGGCCGACGCATCTGTGATGACAGCTGCGGCAGAAGCAACAGCCGCCGATCTGGCTACGCAGTTACAAGCATGCAAAGATCGCAAGCCTCAAGTTGTAAAAGAGGTTTCAAATAATCTCAGTTCAGTCCGCTACGTGTTCTTCCGCAACGGTTCGTCGACTATCACAGCCGATCAGCAGCCTAACATTGAAATGATTGCCGCTTATCTGAATAATCATCCCGGATCTAAGGTTGTGGTCAAAGGCTATGCGTCGAAAGACGGTAATTATGATTTCAACGTTAAACTTGCACAGAAACGAGCAGACGCAGTCAAGACAGCGCTTATCAAGAAATATAAGATTGCATCCAGCCGAATCGTGGCAGAAGGTCAGGGTATCGGTGAAATGTTCGAAGAGCAGTCTTGGAACCGAGTAAGCATCTGTACACTTGAAGAGTCTAAATGACAAAACAGACAATAACAGCGAAAAGGAATCACCCACGGCAATAACGGCCGCGGGTGATTCGTTTTAACTAAAAATCAAAGGATATTTTTAACACTCGGACAGAAATGGATTTAAGTTTGACAGATATATTCGGTTACCTGGCCAGCCTTTGTATGGTGTTAGGATATTTGCCTCAGGCTATCATGACAATAAGAACCCGGGACACTGAGGGTATTTCAATGATGACTTTTTCAATGATGGGACTCGGTTCTGTGTTTTTTGTGATCAATGGTCTTATGTGGCACAATTATCCGCTTGCCATCACTAATATCATTACAGCCGGCTGTTCCGTAATAATATTCGGAATAAAGATATATAACGATCATTTCAAAAAGGCAGGGTGAAGCTGACATATGACAATGAGGGCTTAAAAAATAAATGCGACTACTCTCACGAGCGGCCGCATCTCTAACCTATGATTCACTTATTAATTGTTGTGCTTTTATAAAAATAAGTACTTCCTATGTTTGCACAGCAAAGGTAAAACGAATTTTAGTAAAAACAAATTAATTAAACTTAATTTAAGTTTTGTAAGATCTTTTTTAACAGTCAAAAAAGCAACCGAGGCAGCGTATATGTGCGGCCTCGGTTGCTGAGATATGTGAAAACTAATGCTATTATTCGTCGAAAAACTTATCGGCAACAATCTTGAGATTGTTGTCGCGGATGAATGCAAGTATTTCGTCACGGACCGGACACGGCTCAATGTCGGCTTCGATGCGCTTGAGAGCATTGAACACTGTCGTGGAACACTGATATATGTGGCGGTAGGCTTTTGCTGCTACGTCGATTTCGTCTTCAGTAAACTGACCGCCTTTTCTCATCACAATGGCGTTTACGCCATAATAAACAGCGGGATTATGGGCGATAATAACAAAAGGAGGAATATTAGAAGAGACGCGTGTACCCCCTTTAAGCAGGGCATAGCGTCCCATATTGACCTTTTCGTTGACGATGGCGTTAGACGAGAGTATCGAACCTTCACCTATAACTGCGTCGCCGGCTACTGTCGCGCCGTTGCCAAGGACGTTTCGTCCGACAACATGTGTGTCGTGTCCTATATGTGCTTCAGCCATGATAAAACATTTGTCACCGATACGAGTGCCGCCCTGAGAGTAGATGCCTCGGTTGATTATTACGTTTTCGCGTATGACGACTTCATTGCCGATGTAACAGAAAGATTCGACTCCTTTCCAACGGAAATCCTGAGGGTCGGCGCCTACGATTGCGCCCTGATAGACTTTGCAGCGGTTGCCCATGCGTGTTCCGTGCATTATGCTTGCGTAGGGCATTATTTCACAGTTGTCGCCGATCTCGACATTTGCGTCGATATAAGCAAACGGATGTACGGTAACGTTGTTTCCGAGCTTTGCAGCAGGATCTACGTATGCTAATGGACTAATCATAATTGTTTGATATTAGGGATTAGGGTTAGATGATATTAACGGCCGCCTCCAAGAGCCTGATAGAGGTTGATAAATGCACGCGCCTGAGACAGACGGCTTGAAATAAAGGCGGTCTGTGCGCCGAGCAGACTTTGCTGAGCTGTCAGGACTTCGAGATAGGTTCCGGTGGAGTACTGAAGAAGGTCCTGAGTATATTCGACTGATTTTTCGAGGTTTTTGACCTGTTCGACGAGCAGACGCTCTTTTTCGGCGCTTTTCTCATAAACGGTCAGTGCGTCGCTTACCTCTGCCGACGCGTTCAGTATGGCATACTCAAAATTGTTCATAGCCTGTTTCTGTTGGGCTTTTGTGGCTTCAAGGTTGGCTATGTTCTGTCCGCGGGCGAAGAGTGGCATTGTGAGTGAACCTGCAAGCTGGTAGAACCAGTCGCCCGGATTCTTGACAAAAGATCCGAGGAGATTAGTGAAGCCGCCGTTAGCTGTAATCGACAGCCCCGGATAGAAAGCGGCTCGAGCGGAGTTGGTAGCGTAATAAGCTACGGCAAGAGCCTGTTCAGCTGCCTCAACGTCGGGACGGGAGGCAAGTTCGGCCATGGGAATAGAAGTTCTGACTATCGCCGGTTTCTCGAAATCGAGCGTAGTGGTTATATTCCAGTTTTGAGGAGATTCGTTAAGAAGCAGAGACATAGTGTTGTTGAGCTGATCGAGCTGAACTTCAAGATCGGTGATCGATGCTTGAATGCTGTAATATTGTGCAGTAGACTGAACGACAGCGGCTTCGGTCACTCGGCCGGCGAGTTTTAAGTTTTTCATTACTTCTACACTCTCACCCCAGCTTTTGGCTGTTGATCTTGAAAGCTCAAGCTGGCTATTGACAGCAGCAATGGCATAATATGTATATGCGACCGATGAGATGATCTGCGAACGTGTCGCACGGGCATATGCTTCTCGCATGCGGAAGGCAGCCTCGGCGTTACGCTTACGGTTGAGCGTTTTGGCAAAGATGTCGATTTCCCAGCTTACCTGAGCGGGCAGCTGGTATGTCCAGTTTATGTCACTGCCGGCATAAGAAGCGCCTGCACCGTTAGGAGCGAGAGCTACGGACGGGAGGTAACTTAAACGAGCGCCTTTCATCTGTGCATGGGCGATGTCGACGTTAAGACGTGCATTGTTGAGGTCTTTGTTGTTTGTCAGAGCCCGGTTGATGAAATCGACGAGCAGCGGGTCGGTGAATACATCTTCCCAAAGCAGGTTGCCGAACGCCGCAGAGTCGACCGGGGCTTTCCGGGCCTCAGCGTAGGCGCGTGTGAGCGCCGACGTCTGAGGAGTTTCGTATTTTTTATATATGTGGCAGCCGGAAAGGATGACGGCAGCGCCGGCAGCCATGGCTACACAAGATAACTGTTTTATTATCATTTTTATCTGAGATGATTAGTGGGTGTACTGTTCAATTTCGGTCTCGATTGTGCCTCCGGCTTCTTCGTCTTTCCAGGTGATCGGTTTGATCTTCTCCTGAATGATTTCGAATACGCAGAAGAGAGCGGGGACGAAGAATATCTGGAGTATCATACCTATGAGCATACCGCCGACAGAACCTGTGCCGAGCGCGCGGTTACCGTTAGCTCCAACTCCGGTCGAGAGCATCATAGGGAGAAGACCTATGACCATGGCGAGCGAAGTCATGAGGATAGGACGGAGACGAGCGGCCGCACCGGCAACAGCGGCGTTGAAGATGCTCATGCCTGTCTTGCGGCGTTCGAGGGCGAACTCAACGATAAGAATGGCGTTCTTGGCAAGAAGACCGATAAGCATGATGAGTGCGATCTGAAGATATATGTTGTTGGAGATGCCGAATATGTCAGCAAATATGAACGCACCCATAAGGCCGAACGGCACAGAGAGAATAACCGCCCAGGGGAGAAGATAACTTTCGTACTGAGCCGAGAGAAGGAGGTAGACGAACAGCAGACATAATCCGAAAATAACGGCTGTCGAGCTGCCTGATGACGAACCGGCTTCCTCACGTGTCATACCGGCGTATTCAAAACCGTAGCCCTGAGGCAAAGTCTGTGCAGCTACTCGTTCAATTGCAGCGATGGCGTCACCTGATGAGAAACCGGGGTTAGGGTTACCTGAAACGGAGATAGAGTTGAAGAGGTTGAAGCGGTTGAGCAAGTCAGGGCCATAGATGCGTGTCAGTTTGACAAAGTTCTCGATGGAAGCCATTTCTGCGCCGTTGCGGATCTTGATAGACTTAAGAGTCTCGGGGCTGACACGGCTTTCGGGATTGGCCTGCATCATCACACGGTAGATTTTACCGAAACGGTTGAAGTTGGAGACATACATACCGCCATAATAGCCCTGAAGGGTTGAAAGAATGGTTGACGGACTGATGCCGGCCTGCTTACATTTCGCAGCGTCGATGTCGATGAGGTACTGAGGGAAGGTCGGGTTGAACGTCGTGTAGGCCATCTGTATCTCGGGCTGAGCGTTGAGCTGAGCGAGGAAGGCCTGGACAACCGAGTAGAACTGGTTGATGTCACCGCCGGTCTTGTCCTGCATCTTGATTTCAAAACCGTTGGTTACAGAGTAACCTGTGATCATAGGCGGAGCGAAGAATACGACACGTCCGTCCTTGATCTTTGACGAAAGATAGTAAAGCTGCTTGATAACGTCGTTGACGCTTTCGCCTTTACCGCGTTCGTCCCAGTTTTTAAGTTTGATCATCAGTGTGCCGTAAGTGGCGCCCTGACCGGCAAGGAATGAGTAGCCGTTGATGGTTTCGCACAGGCGTACGGCAGGAATGCTCATCACGATTTTCTCGAGTTCGTCGAGAACTTCGGTCGTGCGCTCCTGAGATGTGCCGGCCGGCATGTCGACCATACCGAACATGAAGCCTGTATCTTCGTCGGGAACCATTGCACTCGGAGTGCGAACCATAAGCCAGACGAGAATGGCGACAGAAGCAATGACAGTTGCGAATGACGTGATCTTATGACGGCTGCACCAGCTGACGAGTTTTTTATAACGGTCGAGCATACCGCTGTAGCCTTTTTCAAATGCATCGTGGAAGCGTTTGCTGAAAAGGCCGAGGACAGCAAGAAGAGCGACTGCTACGGCGATACAGCTTTCAAGGACGTTCTCAAAGGTGAACCAGTCTGCGATCATGAAATAGATGGTCGCGCAGAGAAGTAGGATAGTCACAAGCGGAGGGAAGTTGAGGCTGAAGGAACGTTTGTAGCGTTTAACCACAGCTTCGCCGGCGGCGCTGTAGGCTTTGCCCATGCGTTCGCCGAGTTTTTCCTTGGAGTTGTGAGGCTTGAGGAATATTGCGCAAAGAGCCGGCGACAGAGTGAGCGCGTTGACAGCCGAGAAGCCGATGGCGATCGCCATTGTCAGACCGAACTGCTGGTAGAATACACCCGCAGTGCCGGGCATGAATGACACCGGAATGAACACAAGCATCATGACAAGTGTGATCGAGACAAGAGCACCGGCGATTTCATTCATCGCATCGATAGAAGCGCGGCGTGCCGATGTGTAACCCTGATCAAGCTTGGCGTGGACTGCCTCGACGACCACGATAGCGTCGTCGACCACAATCGCGATGGCAAGTACGAGTGCCGACAGTGTGATAAGGTTAATAGAGAAGCCGATAAGATTAAGTACAAAGAATGTACCGATCAAAGCGACAGGAATGGCAATTGCAGGGATGATAGTCGAGCGAATGTCGGCGAGGAATACATATACAACAAGGAACACGAGCACGAATGCCTCGATAAGAGTTCTGATCACATTGTGGATAGAGGCATAGAGGAACTCGTTATTATTCATAGGAATGTCAAACTCCAGTCCTTTTGGCAGGTCGCGTTTCAGTTCTTCGACTGTCGAAAGCACGTCGTTGATGATTCGTGTGGCATTTGAACCTGCGGTCTGGAACACCATCGCCATTGATGACGGATGTCCGTTGGCTTTGTTGTGGAAACCGTATGTCACGCGGCCGAGTTCGAGTTCGGCAACATCTTTGAGATAGAGAACCTCGCCTGTATTGCTCGCGCGAATTACTATGTTGCCAAATTCTTCAGGAGTCGTAAGACGTCCGCGATAGCGCATAGTGTACTGGAATGACTGGTCTCCTTGTTCGCCGAATGCGCCGGGAGCGGCCTCGACGTTCTGCTCGGCAAGCGCTGCCGCAACATCTGAAGGCATCAGATTATACTGAGCCATGACTTCAGGCTTAAGCCATACTCGCATAGAGTAGTCGGCACCGAATGACATGACGTCGCCGACACCCGAGATACGCTGAAGCACAGGCACGACATTGATCTTCATGTAGTTGTCGAGGAACTCCTCGTTGTAGTTGCCGGTTGTGTCGACGAGTGACACGCCTACAAGCATGGAAGTCTGACGTTTCTGGGTCAGAACGCCGACCTGATTTACTTCCGACGGGAGAAGGTTTGCGGCTTTAGCCACACGGTTCTGAACGTCGACCGCGGCCATGTCGGGGTCGAAGCCCTGCTCGAATGTCACTGTGATAGTGGCGGATCCGGTGTTGGTCGCAGTAGATGTGATATATTGCATGCCTTCAGCACCGTTAATCGACTCTTCAAGGGGCGCGATGACAGAGTTGAGCACGGCCTGGGCATTTGCGCCGTTGTAAGTTGTGGAAACGGAGATCGTAGGAGGTGCTATATCAGGATACTGGGTGATAGGCAGCGATACGAGGCCGATCAGACCCAACAGCACGATGAATATCGAAATTACCGTCGACAGCACCGGGCGGTTAATAAATGTATCGAGTTTCATTATCTATTATAATTGAACTGATTGACTAACGATTGGATGAAAATTATTGAGCCTTGGCTGCAGTTGAGTCAGTTGTTTTGGCTGTGGGATCGACAGGGTTAACAGGCATGTCACCGCGGACACTGGTTCCGACACCTTCGATTACAATACGGTCGCCCGGTTTTAGGCCTTCGGTCACGACGTACTGTTTTCCGTCGTTGATCGGGAGGATCTTGACCGGAGTAGTTACTGTGATGTTGGAATCATTAAGAGTGAACACATATTTGAGATCCTGAAGTTCGAAAGTGGCCTTCTGGGGGATCAGAATAGCATCATGGACGGTAACGGGGATTGCAACTTGTCCGGTGTTGCCGCTTCTGAGCATTCCCGTCGGGTTGTCGAAAATTGCGCGTACGCTTGCTGATCCGGTGGTGTTGTCAATGACACCGGATACAGTTGCGACTTTTCCCGTCAGAGGATAAACTGTGCCGTTGGCAAGTGTGAGCGTTACCGGGGGCAGTGCGGCAATCGCTTCGTCGAGTGATTTTGCTCCGCCGTCGGTAAGTTCAAGGATGTCTTTTTCGTTGAGTGAGAAATAAGCGTAAACGTCTGAATTGTCACTGACCGTTGTCAGAGGCTGAGCCGACGAGGGTGACGCGAGTGATCCTTCGCGGTTGGGGATGGTACCAACCACACCGTCGCTCGGAGAAGTTACGGTCGTATAAGCAAGATTTTTACGGGCAGTTGTCAGTGCGGCCTGAGCCTGTGAAAGCTGAGCCTTGGCCTGGCTTAGCTGATTGGCAGCCATTTGCCATTCGTATTCACTTATAATGTTTTTGTCAAGGAGATGACGTTTGTTGCTTTCGGTTAGTTCAGCTGTCGAAACGGCTGTTTTTGCAGAATTGACGGCGGCTTCAGCCTGATCAACGGCAGCCTGATACTGCACCTGGTCAATTGTGAAAAGGACCTGTCCCTTGCGGACTTTCTGACCTTCGTCAACATGCACTTTAGTGATAAAACCTGTTACTTGCGGGCGAATGGCAATATCGGTTTTGCCTTTGATTGTGGCAGGATAGTTGTGGTTGAGTTCGCTGTCTGCGTTTTGTACTGTCAGTACTGCAAGCGAAGGGGCAGTCGCTTGAGTCGCCTGCTGTTTGTCTCCGCAGGAATGGAGTGAAATGGCGACTGCTGCTAATGACATGCAAGTCAGTTTAGACACTTTAATCTTCATGTTTAATTGAGTGAAATGTTTTATATACTTATACTATGCTATATTTATCTATCTGTTTTAGCGATGCAAAGTTAGCTAAAAATAGCATGGCGGTTGTAGACTATTAGGACAGGAACTTCGCAGAAAAGTCGACTGTTGAGCAAAAAAATGCTAAAAAACATATTTTTTTATTTTTTATGCCTGTCATATAGTATTATATAACGAGGAGAAGGCTTTTCAGTCTTCTCCTCGTAGATTAATGACATATAATGTCAGGGATTATTTCTTTTGTTTGAGTTTTTCGAGCTGTCGCTCTGTAGCCTCAAGCGCGAGATCGACGGCTTCTTCAAAACTATCTGCGATTTTGGTCGCTATTACGTCATCATGCTGAGGAACGGCAAACTTGATGGCCGCTTCCTTATTCATTGACGTCTCGGGTTTAATCACTTTGAGGGTTATATCTACCTCTGCGATATTGTCATTGCGTCGTGCAAGTTTGTCGATTTTTTTGTTTATAAATGATTCGAGGCGTTCAGAGATCTCGAAGTGGATGGCATGAATTCTGATTTCCATAGTTTTATCCTCCTGATTTTTGTGCACGTGGATGTGCGAGTTTGTAATTGTTTAAAAGTTCTCTGTATGACAGATGTGTATATATCTGTGTTGTAGACAGTGATTGATGTCCCAGCAATTGCTGCACGGCCGTTATGTCGGCACCGTTGTTGAGCATATCGGTGGCGAATGAGTGACGCAGAACGTGAGGCGAGCATTTTGAAGCGCTTACGCGACCGTCGAGAGTGTCGTGGACGATGGAATATATTTTGCGGCGATAGAGCTGCCGCCCGTCTTCTCTGACGAAAAAGAATATTGTTTTGTCAGAGCCGATGGCGTCAGCACGCAGGCGACGATAATCTATGATCAGTTTTCTCATTTCTTCACCAAAAGGTATAATTCTTTCCTTATTACGCTTTCCGAGTACTTTTAGTTCGCCTCGAGAAAGGTTAACGTCGGCATCGAGAAGTTCCATTAGTTCGGAACAACGGATCCCTGTAGAATAGAACATGTCGACAATGAGGTGATTGCGTGTTTGGATAAAATCGTTTTGGTCGAAGTCGTCGTTAAGTATTTTTTCGGTTTGTTCAGGCCTGATGAATGTCGGAAGGCGTTTCGGCATCCTTGCTGCGGTTAGTTCGGCTGCCGGATTGGACAGTAATCCGTGGTGTCGCATCAGAAATTTGTAAAACGCACGCAGCGATTGGAGTTTCCGTCTGATAGACCGTGCGGAAATGCCTTCTGAAGACATAAAGGATATCCATAATCTAAGGTCATTGACGGTTACTAATGCCGGCTTGGGCTTATCAGATGTGCTGCGACATCCGGCCAGAGCTGCAGATGCCGCGAAATCATACCATTGCCGTAGGTCTGTACCATACGACAAAACGGTGTGATCTGAAAGATTCAGTTCACACCGTAAATATTCTAAAAAGGCATCTATCATAGTCCGTTTTTATTTTTGTCTGATTTGTTTCAGACTCACGGAGCGAAGATAGTCAATCCTTTTTATGCTGCCAAATAAAATAGCGAAAAATTAATCTTCGACTGAGCGGAGTTTCTGAACGTAAACCGCTTTCATCATTTTTTTGCGGTTTGTTACAGACGGCTTCTGGAATGCCTGACGGCTGCGAAGTTCTTTAACGATGCCGGTTTTTTCAAATTTTCTTTTGAATTTTTTGAGAGCTCTTTCGATGTTTTCGCCTTCTTTTACTTGTACGATAATCATATTAGGGTTAAATATTTGAGTTTGTTTATATTCTTTCCTTTGTTTTGCGCGGCAAAATTAAGCATAGTTTTTCATTTGGCAAAACTTTTAAGCAACAAAAAGTTCTACTGTCGAAAAAATTATGGCAAAAAATTGCGATGATGTGCTTATTGGAATTTATGG
Source organism: uncultured Bacteroidales bacterium (assembly GCA_947573135.1). GTDB lineage: Bacteria > Bacteroidota > Bacteroidia > Bacteroidales > Muribaculaceae > CAG-873. The sequence continues at coordinate 23,499 of CANPDU010000033.1, forward strand.
CAGAATTAATGAAAAAGAATGTGAGTTATTTTTCTTCCTGACTGTCGTACCACTTAGAGTACATCAGATAGTTATGGGCGATTTTCTGATTGATTTCGCGACTTTGAGCCGGATCGACCATTTTGATAAATTTAGCTGGAGCACCGCCCCACAGTTCGTTGGGCCCGATCTTTGTACGTGACAGCACAACAGCTCCGGCAGCGACAATGGCGCCTTCTCCGACCTCGGCATCATCCATCACGACAGATCCCATGCCGATAAGAGCGAGATCGTGAATTTTTGCACCGTGGATTGTCACATTATGGCCTATTGATACATCATCGCCAATTTCTATTGTTGACTTCTGATAGAGAGTGTGGAGAACTGAGCCGTCCTGAATATTAACCCGGTTGCCGATACGGATCGAGTTGACATCGCCGCGCAAAACGGTGTTGAACCAGACGCTGCAACCGTCGCCCATCACGACATCACCGATTATTGTAGCATTTTCTGCGAGAAAGCATTCATTGCCGATCTCAGGGGTAAAACCTCTTACTGGTATTATGAGAGCCATTGTGTTGTTTGGTTATCGTGTTAGTTTCTGAGTCTTGTTTTCGAGCCATTTGAGTGCATCGCCTGAAAGCAACGGCGACAGAGTCTGACGCACGCGGTCGTGATAATTGTTGAGCCAGTCGATTTCTTCATCAGTCATTATCTCAGTGTCGAAAAGCCGCAGGTCGAACGGGAACAGGGTAACAGTTTCAAAACCATAAAATTTACCGAACTCTGTTGTCATGACTTCTGTGCAAAGAACGAGGTTTTCGCATCTTATGCCATGGACATCGGTGCGATAGAGTCCCGGTTCGTTTGAGGTCAGCATACCGGGCTTGAACGGGAATTTGCTGAGGTTTAATGCTACTTTCTGAGGCCCTTCATGAACGTTGAGGAAATGGCCTACGCCATGACCTGTGCCATGGAGATAGCTGAGCCCGTTTTTCCATAGAAACTGGCGGGCGATTACATCGATCTGGGCGCCGTTGGTGCCTTCGGGAAAGACCATTTTTGCCATGGCGATATGCCCTTTCATTACAAGGGTGAAATCACGGCGTTCCTGAGCTGTAGGTTCTCCCAGGGCAACAGTACGAGTTATGTCAGTTGTGCCGTCGAGGTATTGTGCTCCGGAATCAACAAGAAGCAGACCCTCAGGCTTAAGTTTCGACGAAGACTTTTCGTCCGCTTCATAATGGACGATGGCTCCATGACCGGCATATCCGGCAATAGTGCCGAAACTTTCGTCAAAGAATAACGGCTGAGCGCTACGGTTGCGGCGTAATATTTCGGCGACGTCAATTTCGGCTATGCCGTCGCCGGCGGCTACTCTGCGTTCGATTTCCATGAATGAATGAACGAGGGCGACGCCGTCTCTTTGCATGGCTGCTTTGATGCCGGCTATCTGTACCGGATTTTTACATGCTTTCATTTCAGCCACAGGCGAAGCACCGAATACAGATCGCTTGCCTAGAGCTGTGTCAATGGCTTCGGCTGTGCGGTCAGGTTCGATGAGAACTTTTTCATCCGCCGGCAGACCGGAGAGGAAAGACATCACGGTTGTGTAGTCGTTAGTCTTTACACCTTGTGATGCAAGATATGATGTGACTTCGCCGGTCAGTTTTGCCGGATCGATAAACAGGACTGATCTGCCTTGTGGCGCTATATAGAGAAATGCAGTCGCAACCGGATTATACGTTACGTCATTGCTGCGGATATTCAATGTCCATGCTATTTCATCAAGTGCTGAAATAAACATTGAAGAAGCCTGTTGCGCCGGAAGAGCGGCAATGATGTCCGCGATTTTCTGCGATGCCTCGCGACCGGCGTATTTTACATCGTGGATAAATACTTTTGCTTCGGGCAATGCGGGGCGGTCAGACCATATTTTGTCTACCGGATCAAAATCTGTCGACAGTTTGATGCCGTGTGTCTGAAGTCTGGCTCTGAGTGTCTCGGCACGCATGGTTGAGAACATCATGCCGTTGATGCCTACGCATTTTCCTGCAGGAACATTGGCTGCAAGAAAATCATCAATTGACGGAGTCCCGGGAAGGCCGTCTTTCATAAGCTCGATTCCTGTGCCTTCGAGTTGCTGGGCTGCCTGCAGAAAGTAGCGGGAGTCAGTCCAGAGATATGTTTTGTCATTTGTCACAACAAGGTCGCCGGCAGAACCGGTAAAACCACTGAGCCAGCGGCGTACCTGCCAGTGAGAGGCAAGGTATTCGCTCATATGGGGGTCTGCCTGAGGTACTATTGTCGCAAATATGCCGGCTTCGTCCATCTTATTTCTTAAAGCGTTGAGCCGGGTGGTTATTTCTGTTTTCATCGCAGTATTTCTTTTATTTGTTTAGCAATGCAAACTTACAAAAAAAATGATTATCTTTGCTGAAAAATAACAAGGAATTTATATAATCCAATCGTCATGTTAACACAGATAATCAACGGAAAAATATTTACGCCCCACGGATGGGTCAACAACGGCTCAATCGTAATGGAAAATTCAAAGATACGCGACATACTCAATTCTGACGATCCTGTCGACGGAGTTGATAAAATCATTGATGCCCGCGGCGCTTATGTGCTGCCCGGCGCAATAGATATCCACGTCCATGGCGGAGGCGGCCGGGATTTTATGGAGACAACCGAGGACGCATTCCTCGAAGCTATTGCCGCACACCGCAGTCACGGCACAACAGCCATCGCTCCGACTCTGTCTTCGTCGACAAACAAAATGATCGACGATGCAGCCACTACTTGCGACAAACTCATGGCTGACCCCAATAACGGCATTATCGGTCTTCACCTCGAAGGTCCGTACTTCAATCCGAAAAAGGCCGGCGCTCAGATGCCTGAGATTATACGCGCAATCAATCCTGACGAATACAAAGATCTTGTCGAGCGACATAGCAGTATCCGTCGCTGGGATGCAGCCCCCGAACTGGAAGGGTCGGAAGAGTTTGCGCGTTATCTCCGCTCAAAAGGCGTCGTCGTATCGCTCGCCCATACTGCGGCAACGCCTGACGATGTAGATCGCGCGGCTCATGCCGGTTTTAGCCATGCAACGCACTTCTACAATGCGATGACCCAGTATCATAAAGAAGGAATGTACAGTAAGGCCGGTACTGTCGAAGGAGTCTATGATCATCCTGAAATGACTGTTGAAGTCATCAGCGACGGCATTCATGTTCCTGTAAGAACTATCCGCCTCGCTCACCGTGTCAAAGGCGTTGAGAATATGGCGTTCATAACCGATGCTCTTGCCGTAGCGGCGTCCGACAGCACAAAAGCGTTTGACCAGCGGGTGCGCATCGAGAACGGCGTCTGTGTGCTTGCCGACGGTTCGGCTATAGCCGGCTCGATCGCTACAATGGACAGAGTTATCAAGGTAGCTGTAACAGAGGCGGGACTTCCGCTCGAAGACGTTGCGCGCATGGTATCGGAGACTCCTGCTAAGATTATGGGAGTCTATGACCGCAAAGGCAGTCTGGAGCGCGGCAAAGATGCTGATATTATCCTGATGGACGGTGATCTTAATCTTACAGGTGTTATCCAGATGGGACGCGAGATCGAAATTGCTTGAATTTAATAATAAATGAAACGATAAAACCTCATGAAAAAACTATTTTTATTTGTCGCTGCCGCTATCGTCGGCATTGCGGCCAGCGCACAAAGCGTATCTATTGTTCAAAATGGCGAGGAGGTTGTAAGCCTCTCTCCTTCGACAATTGATGAAATCGTGTTCAGCATGGACTCTCCGACCGGCACTATTGCCGCCTCCGGACCTCAGGCTGTGAATGGAACGTGGTGTTCGGTCGGGACATCGATAACATGGTACAATAATAATGTGTCTGCTTCCGGTGGCCGTTTTACCCGCGGTTATCAGGACCGCGTTATGGATCAGCTCGTATTTACCAAACTTACAAATGTTGGAGATAACGGTGGTTGCGTAGCCGGTTCGGTTAATAAACCCGTAAAGGCTGATTATTATTCTATCGAGCACGGTATCAACGATTGGGGACATTCAACACCTGTCGGAACAATCGAGGATTATATCAATAATACCAACAACGGCACATTTGCTGCGGATTATCGTCGTCTTATCGATAAGATCTTTTCTCTCAACCCCAATGCCAAAGTCGTTCTTTGCACGCCCCGTAAAGGTTATGGATTCAGCGGATATTTGCCTGCGCATTGGTATGATGAGAAGGGCGGTATTTATCTGGAGCAATATGCCAAACTCATTCGTGAGATAGCTGAATATGAATCGATGCCTGTCGCTGATTTCTTCAGCTTATGCGGCGGTCAGCACAATCTCTCGGAACTTTCCATAGACGTAGCACTTCATCCTAATGATGACGGTTATCAGATGATGGCTAATGTACTCATAAAGGCATTTGAGAAAATTATAGTAAAATGATATTTCATAACGATCATATTAATATTATGAAAATCATGAAACATTTAGCCGTCACGCTGATTGCTCTGGCTGTCTCGATACCGTGTATGAAGGCGGACGACGGAACAAAATTTTATATCCATTTTACTGACGGCAAGCATATGGAGCTTGATTTTGTAGACCGACCGACAATTTCGTTTAATTCTCAAAACGCTTTGAAAATTCAGAGCGAGACAATGTCAATGAAAGTCAGACCATTTAAGAATGTCAGCAAAATTACTTTTGGCAATCTGTCGGGAATAACCGATGCTGTAGACGGAGAAAAAACAATTAAAGCAGATAGAGGTAACAAGGTCGCTTTCTTGGGTTTCACGGTCGGTACGCAGATAATGGTTACATCGATCAACGGCATTGTTTGCCGTTCCGCTTCAATAGATAATGAAAACAGGTTCGAAATGTCTCTTGACGGATTGTCAAAAGGGGTCTATATAGTAACTGCTGACAAGGAAATCTGTAAACTGGTAGTTGAATAATTTGATAGAAATGAAAAAGATACTGATTATAATTGCGACAGCTCTGATTGCGATGCCAGCTTTTTCCCAAATACGGGCGGTGAAAGGACATTGGTGTGCGTTAGGCACGTCAATCACTTGGTATAACGAGAATGTAAGTGCGTCTAACGGCGGATTTACAAAAGGTTATCAGACTCGTGTGATGGAAAAACTGGCCTTTACACAATATTCTAACAAGGCCGTTAATGGCGGTGCGCTTAAGACTGCGCTTGCTAATGTTGTCAAGGCTGATTATTATACCATTGAGCATGGTATAAATGACTGGGGACAGTCGATCCCCGTAGGCACTATGGATGATTACATCAACAATACCGACAATGGCAGTTTTGCCGCTGAATATCGGAAACTTATCGATGCGATCTATAAGATTAATCCGAAAGCTAAAATCGTGATCTGCACTCCGCGCAGAGGCTATGGTTTCTCAGGTTATCTGCCGGATCATTGTTATGACCCTAAAAACGGCATCTATCTGAGCGAGTATGCCGAGATGGCACGTAAGATAGCCGATTATGAGTCGATACCGGTTGCAGATTTCTATAAATATTGCGGAGGTCAGCGTACACTGCTGAATGAATCGCTTAATAACGCCCGTGCTTCAATCGGCTACACCAATGATGCGGTCCATCCTAATGACTTGGGCTTTCAGCGTATGGCCAATGTTTTGATCGATGCGCTTGAAAATGTGATCGTAGATTAAGACGGATCAAGTCCTTGTAAAAAATCAGCTTCGAAATGTCGGGTAAGTCCGCTTTCGAAGCTTATTTTTTTACCTTAAAGCTTTTGCGAGAGCAAGGAGAGCTTCTGTAGATGCACGCTCGATTACCCGCTGTCGGTTGCCGGGATAGCGTTTTACAAAGGTTTCGGTTCCGCCAGGTGTGACGACAGCAGTCCATACTGTTCCTACCGGCTTTTCATCTGATCCGCCTCCGGGGCCGGCTATTCCTGATGTTGCAACGGCGCATTCAGCGCCCGTCAGTTTTGCCACACCTTCAGCCATCGCAGCCACAACTTCACTGCTTACTGCTCCGTGCTCTCTGATCACATCGGCTTTTACACCGAGCACATTGGTTTTAACTTCGTTTGAATAACTGACTACTGAACCCAGATAAATGTCTGAACATCCGGCTGTCGAGGTGATGAGATGTGCGATATTTCCGCCCGTGCAGCTTTCGGCGCTTGCCAGATGCAGCCCTTTTCGGCGTATGGCATCAATTGCGATTTCGGCAGCGTTGGCATCGCCTTTAAATATAATGTACTGCTCAGTTTCCTTACACAATTGTTCGAACGCTTCATCAAGGATTTTATCTGTTCCGTCGCCTTTGGTTCCGCTTGCGTCAAGCCGCAGACGTATCAGTCCGGGCGTGGGAAGATAGGCCAGATGGAGACGTTTGTCTAAGGCTGATTCGAAATTCTCAAGCTGTTGAGCCAGAGCTGACTCCGTGATGCCGGTTATCATCAGCGATTTATGTCCGATGAACAATTCTGGAGAGAAGTGTGAGGCTATTTCGCTGATGACTGATCGTGTAAGCATTCCTTCGGTTTCGAACGGCACTCCCGGCATTGCGACAAGGACATGTCCGTCTGATTTCCGTTCAAACCACATGATCGGAGCTGTGCCGAGCCGGTTTTGGATCACACGGCATGACGCAGGCACGAAGGCCTGGGCTTCGGTGAGCGGATTCATCCGGAGGCCTCTTATGTCGAATACCTCACGGATATTAGCTGCAACCTCATCATTAAAAATCATCGGGCCGCCGAAGATCCCACACATTACCCCTTTGGTTATGTCGTCTTTTGTCGGGCCGAGTCCTCCGGTAGTTATGACAAGCTCACTGTCGGCCATACAAAGTTCGATAGCCGAACGTATATCATCCGCCTTATCTGCTACGGTCACCACTCTTGCTGTTTCCCAGCCGTATGGCCCTAAAGTCCTGGATATAAAACCTGAATTTGTATCGGTCACCTGACCGATGAGTATTTCGTCTCCAATGACGATTATCGAAAGTTTCATTTAATCAATTGTTATATGCTCACGCGGGCATAAGGAGTTTCGTCGTAACGACAGAATTCTCCTGATTTGAATTTGAAGTAACCGGCGATCGCGACCATCGCTGCATTGTCAGTGGTAAATGCTCTTTGTGGAATAAATGCTTTAAGTTTTCTGCGTTTACAGAAATCTGCTATTGCAGCACGCACTCCTGAATTTGCCGATACGCCGCCTCCGATCGCTACGGTTTTCACTCCTGTCTGTTTAACTGCTTTTGCGAGCTTGTCGATAAGTATATTGATTATAGTTGTCTGTAGCGAAGCTGCAAGATCAGCCATGTTGTTTTTTATGAAATCAGGGTCTGTGGCCGACGCGTCGCGCAGAGTGTAGAGAAACGATGTTTTCAGTCCGCTGAACGAATAGTCCAGACCGGCGACGTGGGGTTTGGCAAATTTAAACCGAGTCGGATCTCCTTGCGAGGCAAGCCGGTCGATATGCGGGCCGCCGGGGTAGGGCAGCCCCATGACTTTGGCACATTTGTCAAACGCTTCACCTGCAGCATCGTCGATCGTCTGTCCGAGAACTTCCATGTCATTGTAGCCTTTCACAAGTATGATCTGCGAGTTACCGCCAGATATGAGCAGACAGAGGAACGGGAATTCGGGTACTTCGTCTTCAGGCGCAGTGCGCACGAAATGCGACAGTACGTGCCCGTGGAGATGATTGACGTCGACTATAGGGATCCGCAGACCCAGTGACATTCCTTTGGCGAAGCTTGTGCCGACCAGCAGAGAGCCCAGTAGTCCGGGACCGCGGGTAAAAGCTATCGCCGACAGATCGTGTTTGTCTATACCTGCGCGTTTGAGCGCGGTGTCTACCACAGGAACGATATTTTGCTGGTGGGCGCGTGATGCCAGTTCGGGAACAACGCCGCCATACTCTTCGTGAACACTTTGCGACGCTATTACATTACTCAGCAGCAGACCGTCGGCTATAACGGCCGCTGAAGTGTCGTCGCATGATGATTCGATTCCGAGAATAATGTTTTTTGACATAATTAAAAGACATATGCGATACCGGCTGTAATTACGGCTGTCGAGTATCCTTTCATCAGTACATATTTTGCTTCAAGCGATAGCTTTAGCGATTCACTGCATCGTAGATCAAAGCCGGCTCCGAGATTCATACCGAAGCGGGCGGTGCGTGTCGATACATCGTCACTGCTGTCAAATTCGGTCCCTTGCGTACGATAATGACGGCTCCATGACGAGTAGTTCAATCCGGCTAACGGATAAAAGGCTACTTTTTCTCCGGTAAAACCGAACGGTACATGGGCGTTGATGTCAAAAGAGAATGCATCCATATCGTTGTTTCGGAAAACGTAAGAGAGCTCAGGTGATATCCTGAAGTGATTGCTGAAGGAATATTGGAAAACAAGACCGGCAATGGCCGATTTGTTTTTTGAAACGTATCCGACTTTAGGTCCGAGCGACTTCTCGCCTTTTACGATTTGGGCTTGTGACGGATATGCGAATGCTATCGCCATTGTCGAGGTAATGAAAATCCGTATAAGGGTCTTGCTTAGATTGCGCATGTTTTTGTTCTTAAGAATTAGCGTTGACAGAATATCTTGTTGCGCAAAGTTAGCAATAATAATCCATCATTATAGCAGCGGCAATCGAAAAAAGGAGTGGTTGCATTGTCTTTTTCTTCTGTAATATTGTTATCTTTGTAGTATTATTATTTATAACAAGACATAAAACATGACATTTAATGAATTGGGAGTTCGTGACGATCTCCTTCGGGCTATAGCTGAACTGGGCTTTGAGAACCCTATGCCTGTTCAGGAAAAAGTGATTCCGGTGTTGCTTGCCGATGACCACGATCTTGTGGCTCTTGCACAGACCGGGACAGGTAAAACGGCGGCATTCGGTTTGCCGGTCATACAGCGTATAGATACTACTGTTCACCGTCCTCAGGCTCTGATCCTTGCTCCTACGCGTGAACTCTGCCTCCAGATAGCGGGGGATCTTGCCGATTTCTCAAAATATACACCTGATCTAAAGGTATTGCCTGTTTATGGCGGATCGAGCATTGAAAGTCAGATCAGGGCGCTACGTGAGGGCGTTCAGATCATAGTCGCCACTCCGGGACGCCTTATTGACCTGATCAACCGTGGCGTCGTTAAACTGGCTGATGTTCATACGGTTGTCCTTGACGAGGCTGATGAAATGCTGAATATGGGTTTTGTCGATTCGATAACCGATATCCTCGGTCACGTTCCTGAAAATAGAAAAATGCTCATGTTTTCGGCTACAATGCCTCCGGAGGTCGGACGCATCGCAAAGCGCTTCATGAAAGAGCCCGAGGAAATTGTCATCGGCACGCGCAATGAAGGCGCGGCCAACGTCAGACATATCTATTATATGGTTAACGCCCGTGATAAATATCTTGCGCTGAAGCGTATCGCCGACGACTCCCCGAATATTTATGCTATCATTTTCTGCCGCACACGCCGCGACACGCAGGAAGTCGCCGACAAACTGATTGCCGACGGTTACAATGCTGAGGCGCTCCATGGAGATCTTTCTCAGCAGCAGCGTGATATTGTGATGAAGAAATTCCGCGATCGTGTCATATCTATGCTTGTTGCAACGGATGTGGCCGCCCGCGGACTCGACGTCGACGATCTTACGCATGTGATCAACTACGGTTTGCCCGATGACACTGCGGTTTATACCCATCGTTCGGGTCGTACCGGCCGCGCCGGAAAGACGGGCGTGTCTGTGGCGATTATTCATTCGCGTGAAAAAGGAAAACTACGTGAGATAGAGAAAATCATAGGTAAGAAATTCGAACGCCGCGAGGTGCCGACCCCTCAGCATATTATCGAGAAACAATTGTATAATCTTGCCGACAGACTTGAACGCGTGGAGGTCAACGAAGATGAGATAAATAAATACATGCCCGGAGTATCGCGCAAACTTTCGTGGCTTGGAACTGAAGATCTCCTTAAACGCGTGCTTTCTCTCGAATTCAACCGGCTGCTCAATTATTATAAAGATGCTCCTGATATCGATTTTATTGATGAAAAGCCTAAGAAAGACAGTAAGAAAAAGGGGAAAGGAGAACGGCCGACAGACGCAGATAAAGATCGGCGCACCGCCGAAAAGGGCATGGAACGCATATATGTCAACGCCGGCAAGGCCGACGGCTTTTTTGCAGGCAACCTGATCGAACTGCTTAACCGTAATTCATCCGGACACCGCATTGATGTCGGCCGTATTGATCTCCTGCCGAACTATTCGCTTTTTGATGTGCGTAAAGGCGATGGGAAAAAAGCAGTCAACGCGTTGAAGGGTGCTGACTTTTTCGGACAGCGTCTTTATAGTGAAATCGCAGATCCTGACAAGGATTATGCCCGTCAGGGTTCATCGCGCACCGAAAAAAACGGAAAATATGGTCAGCGGAAAGAAGGTTCCAGAAAGTCTAAAAAGTATCGCGACAGATAATATTATCAATTTAATCTTTTGCAAATAAATTTATTATGTCGAAACTGCTTATCTTATTTCTAATTTCGTTATTGGGGATGCCTGTGACCGTTATGTCTCAGACTATAGATATGACAAAAACGGCTGCTGCTGAATTTTTCAATCGAGCCCCGGTCGATGTGGCTACCGGTCTGTCGCCGGTGAGCAGGCTCGATATGATTGATTATTTTACGCATGGATCAAGTGTAAAAAGTGAGAACCGTCTTGGTCGGAAGTGTGCGCTGAAATCTATTTCAGACAATATGATAGTATGGCAGGATGATGATTCCGTATCCACAGCCATAGTAGTTTTACCTGAAAGTAATACGTCAAGACCCGATACGCTTCTTCTCGTGATACGTACTATTGCTTCTCCTGTTGCTGATAGCGAATTGTCATATTATAGCAGTGGCTGGCAGAAATTGTCCGACAGATCATTTCCGCGTCCGGTTTTGAAAGATTGGGTTAAACCTGAATATAAAGGCGCTATACGGGAGATAGCCGACGTGCTTCCGTTTATGTTCATGAGTGCGGAATTCGAGCCGCAAAAGAATACGCTGGTATTTACTGATCGCACTGAAGGCTATTTTGCCGACGGCGATGCTCCGTCTCAGCTTTCGATGTTGAAATCACAGTTGAAATATGTCTGGGACGGTAAACGTTTCAGACAGACCGAAGAATGATGGCTGATCCGATAACCCTGCTTCAGCTCAATTCGCGCATCAGCTCGCTTATCGCCGGCGATGTGTCGTTGCATGACGTGTGGGTTACGGCCGAAACCGGAGATCTGCGTGTCAGCGGCGGACATTGTTATCTCGAACTGATTGAGAAAGATCCGGCCAACGGGCGGCCTGTCGCGCGAATGAGAGCGATAATATGGGCTTCGCACTATGCTCATATATCGTCGGAATTTGCCGTAGCGACGGGCCAGCAGCTTGTGTCCGATCTCAAAGTGATGGTGAAGGTTACTGTTAACTTTCATCCGGCGTTCGGACTGTCGGCAGTCATATCGGATATAAATCCTGAATTTACCTGCGGTGATCTGATCCGCCGCCGCATGATGATGATACGTCGTCTGACAGATGAGGGAATAATAGATATGAACCGCACGTTGCCGTGGCCTGATGTGCCATGGCGGGTTGCGGTAGTCTCGGCGGTCGGGGCGGCCGGATATGGCGATTTTATTACCCATCTTTACGGCAATCCGTCGCATCTGCGTTTTTCGACAGAACTTTTTCCGGCTGTAATGCAGGGTGAGAATGCTCCGCAGAGTATAATTGCTGCACTAGACGAGATCGCAGTTCGGACCGATGATTTCGATTGCGTCGTCATAATCCGCGGGGGTGGGGCGACAGGCGACCTGGCATCATTTGACAATTACGATCTTGCCGCCAACGTCGCGCAGTTTCCTTTGCCTGTCATTGTCGGCATAGGCCACGAGCGTGATGTCACCATCCTCGATTATGTCGTGGCTGTAAGAGTAAAGACCCCAACAGCTGCTGCAGAGTGGCTCATCGGCCGTATGGAGGCTGCGTTGACCCGAGTGCGTGATCTCGCAGCTGAGATATTCCGAGCGGCGACTTCAAAGGTCAGCGGCGGCCTGCAGCAACTTGCCTATTATCAGGGTCTGCTCCCGTCATTGAGTCTTGGAAAGATTGACCGTGCACGCTCGTCGCTTGATGCGGCTGTACCTGAGGCGTTGCGTCATGCCGTGGAGCTGATCGTGCGCCGGCAGAATGACAGACTTGATGCCGCCTCTCGTCTCGTCGAGGCTCTTTCGCCTCAGGCTGTGCTTCGCCGCGGTTATTCTGTCTGTCGCGTCAATGGCCGTGCCGTTACCGATGCCTCAGCTCTTAATGCCGGTGATATACTCACTACTGTCCTTGCTTCCGGCTCTATAAAATCAACAGTTACAGAAATTGAAATTTAACACATATGCAACCCGTTACAGACCTTACTTACAGTCAGGCTCTTGCCGAACTCGAACAAATTCTTGCCGCCTTGCGCGGCGATGACTGCGACGTTGACAAACTGACATCCATGACCTCACGTGCCGTCGAACTTCTCAATTATTGCCGCTCACGTCTGACCTCGACCGACGAAGAGCTGCGCCGCATCCTCGAATCCTTGCAGAACTGAGCCTCCCTGATTTTATTTGCCGCTTTGGTGCAATAATTATCTTACGTTACTAATCATTTATAGCCATGCATATATTGTCCGAGTTGATTGTTACACCAAATAATAAGGATTATAATGAGGAATAATCAGGTTAAATGCCGTATGGCGTTATGTTTGTTAGTGCTTTTAATAAGTTTCGCAAAGGTATCAGCAATAGATAAAAATGATGAATTTATTATTGCTCTTAAACTTGACCGAGATTCATATACAGATTCCATAAGAGTAATTAATGTTGTTGAGAGCAAAATATACACGGAAAATTCGTCAACGGCAGCAGGCTATATCCCATTGTTCAATTACATGATAGAACACCATAACGAGGAGTTTGACGAAAGTATAAGTTTATACTTATATCAGATGTTTTCTACGTTCCCAAACAAACACTCGGAATTTGAACACTATTTGGCTCTATTACCGGAGAGCGATCAAAAGCAGGTTTTACGTACACTTGCATTATATCTGTTTACTGAATTTACATATGAAATAAATGCTGATACAATCGAGGACTTAAAACTTTTATTTTGGAAGAAATTTCCATTTCTAAATATGTATGAAGCCAGTCGAGAGGAAGTGGAACGATATTGTACCGAAAATTCTTACCCGTTTGATTAAATGACCTAAAGAATACCCAAATGATGAACAGCAAATTATTAAAACTGTGTGCCATGTGCGCCGTTATTGTTTCCATTACCGCATGCAATGGCAAGAGTCAAAAATCTGAAGTGCCGGCAGTTTCGCTGGACGACAGTCTGACATTGGATGCGGACACTATCAAAGCTATAAACGAACCGGTTAAGATCGAGATTGATACGCTTGCATTCCCTCAGCTTGAATTCAGGATCGGAAGCCATGAATGGCCGTTTACCTACACGGACACGACAGTCAACGGCCGCCATATAATCTGTGGGACAGCGGTCACTCATGAGCCTGAAGATATGATATACGTAGTTTATAATGACAGCACGACCGGTTTGTACCCGGGGGAAATGTCATATGTGATGGTCGATCCGTCAAGTGGCCGCGATTTAATGCTGATTCGCCGAGATCTGGTGATCGATGCATTGAATATAAAAGACGATGTCGGTATGAATTCTAATTTAAAAGCACTGAGTCTCGGTAAAACGACATTCAAAGAATTGAGAAATGACACAGTCGTATTAGGCGCATTTTTTGGAGAATATGGAACCGACAATGTCTATGTACTTGAATTAAAGATCCTGAAGGAAGATGCAGACACAACTATACAGGTAGAGTGGTTACCTGATTATTTTACATATGATGATGAATGAAAATGACCCGAAAATAATTTAAAAAATATATGCAGGCAAAGACTTGGTGGATATGCACAGTTTTCGCGGCATAGGGGGTGTTTTGTGGGCTTTATTGTCAGTGCTGACAATGAGCGGCAAGCTTTCGGTGGAGTACTCGCAGGTTCCCGAAGCCATGCTTACGTCGCCCGAGACCGTATATGCCGACAGCGAGTATCAGCTGCAGTCGCGGCGGTCGTATGTCGGGCCGCATGTGTTCCGCGACGGCAAGCTCGAATACTCGGCGTTCGCCGGGGGATACTTCGATCCTCAGGGCGGCACGATGTACTATCTGACAGACTGGCAGGGCAACAACGCCGTCGTGGCCGACAACCGGGGCAACGTAGTTCAGAAGACGACCTATTATCCCTACGGAGAGCCGACGATAGAGCTGAGCGGTCAGCGTTACCTCTTCGGGGGCAAGGAACGTTTATCGATAAAATTGAAATGTTATTGCAAAATGATGGTATGGATGAGGGATATATAAACGTTTTGCCTCAAAAAATGCGCAAAGAATAAAATAATTTAAATTGGTTATGGATATGATAATAAAAAATATAAAGACATTTTATAGACCTGGAAATACAATAGATAAAAAAATTACCGGTTGGGTATTTCCCCAATGTCAAAAATATTTAAAAGGAATGGATAGCGCAGTTGATACACCCAGAGGAGTGTATCAGGTGCAACATTTGATAAATTCAGGCTTAACGTTTCCAAAAGATAAGCCATTGCTAAGTGGATTACAACTGGCAAAGTCAGCAAAACCAACAGATTTCCTGAGTTCAAGCTATTTCAGATATTCACTCTTAAGTAAAAAGGCTATTGGCTGTCTGAGTGGACTTAATGTAGGAACTCACAAGGCTTATCCGGTTCGTATATATGTTCGGAACCAACCTGTACTTTATTTTTTCGTAGGGATAATCCCTATGAAGCAAGCTGATTATATTCATTGGGATAAATGCCGTTTCTACGAGACAAAACTGGCTTTAAAAAGCGCAGATCTCGACAGTATCTATGATAAAAAGTTGGATACAGAAGTGCCGGTTTTTAGATCGGTTGATAACTATGATGCTTTTTGTGCTTTGCATGATCTTCAGGTTGAAGAAATAGCAGTAAATGCCAGTTTCCCGATGGAACTTGACTGCGTGAAATTCTATAACAGCTTTTCCCCGATATTCGTAAGTGAGAAATTTGTAAATACTGCTATCGCAAATGGCCTTACTGGTCTTGATTTTGAGAAAAAAATTAAGATCGTGCAATATGTCTGACTTGGATTAATATTAAAAAGGCGATTTTTTGAATAAATAATACTCGTTGGTTGAATTAAGAATCTAAATATTTATAAATGAAAAAGTTGCACATAT
>CANPDU010000034.1 GCA_947573135.1 uncultured Bacteroidales bacterium
AAAACTGAATTCTTCAAACAAATCGCTAATTTTGCACTTGCCAGTTGAACCTGCCGATATTGTCGGTATTGGGGCGGCGGGAGTTTTTTGTAGGGTCTGAATGGGTTGTTATCCAAATATTTTGAGTAATTTTGTAGGGCAAATGCATGATCTTGGATCATGTTTTAATATTGTGTAGTTAACCTTCTAAGCCTAAACATTTTATTTCGTCAGCATGTTAGAAAAAACCAATATCAAGACGCTCGACAAGGTCGTAGTGCGTTTCTCGGGCGACTCGGGCGACGGCATGCAGCTTGCCGGCAACATATTCACCAACGTATCTGCCGGACTTGGCAATCAGGTCTCGACATTTCCCGACTATCCGGCTGAAATTCGCGCTCCGCAGGGATCGCTCAGCGGCGTGTCTGGTTTTCAGGTAAGCGTCGGAACAGGCGTGCACACTCCCGGCGACAGCTGCGATGTGCTTATCGCCATGAACCCCGCGGCGCTCAAGCAGAATGTAAAATTTCTCAAACCCGGCGGCGTGATCATCGTCGACATCGACTCTTTTAAGGAAGCCGATCTGCGCAAGGCGATGTTCGAGACCGACGAACCGTTCAAAGAACTCGGCATCACGGCACAGATACTCGAAGTCCCCGTCACGGCAATGACCAAGGCGGCGCTCGCCGACAGCGGTCTCGACAACAAGGCCGTGCTGAAATGCCGCAATATCTTTGCGCTCGGCCTCGTCTGCTGGCTCTTTGACCGTCCGCTCGAACAGGCCAAACGTCACCTTAAAAATAAATTCGCCAAGAAACCGGTGGTCTACGAGGCCAACGCCAAGGTGATCGAAGCCGGTTTCGACTATGGCCACAATATCCACGCGTTGGTATCGACCTACCGCATCGAGACCGAAGATCCGCGTCCGGGCGTCTACACCGACATCAACGGCAACACCGCCACAGCATGGGGACTGATAATGGCTTCGGAAAAATGCGGTCGTCCGCTTTTCCTCGGCTCCTACCCCATCACTCCGGCCACCGACATTCTCCATGAGCTTGCCAAGCGCAAGGATCTCGGAGTGAAAGCGTGTCAGATGGAAGACGAGATCGCAGGCGTATGCTCGGCGATCGGCGCATCGTTTGCCGGCAATCTCGCTGTAACATCGACTTCGGGTCCCGGCCTCGCACTCAAGAGCGAAGGCATCGGACTGGCCGTGATGGCCGAGCTGCCTCTGGTGGTAATCGACGTTCAGCGCGGCGGTCCGTCGACAGGTCTCCCGACAAAGACCGAACAGACCGACCTGATGCAGGCTCTCTACGGCCGCAACGGCGAGTCGCCCGTGGCTGTCGTGGCTCCGGCATCTCCGACCGACTGCTTCACAATGGCATTTGAAGCCTGCCGCATCGCTGTCGAGCACATGACTCCGGTCATCCTGCTAAGCGACGCCTTCATCGGCAACGGATCGTCGGCATGGCGTGTGCCCGAAGCTGACGAATTCCCCGAAATCCATACACCCGATGTGCCGGCAGAAATGCGCGACGGATCGTGGCGTGCATATCTGCGCGACGAAAAGTCGAAAGTGCGCTATTGGGCTGTGCCCGGCACAGAAGGCTGCGCCCACCGTATCGGAGGGCTCGAGAAAGACGCCGTGACAGGCGGCATATCGACTGATCCGGCCAACCACGAGAAGATGGTCGAGATACGCCGCGAAAAGATAGCCCGCATCGCCGACGACATTCCCCAGCTTGAAGTGATAGGCAATCCCGACGCCGACACTCTGCTCGTCGGCTGGGGCGGAACCTACGGACATCTCCACACTGCAGCCGATGAACTCAATTCGTCGGGCAAGCCTGTGGCTTTCGCCCATTTCCGTTACATCAATCCGCTGCCGGCCAATACCGGCGAGGTGCTCGGCCGCTACAAGCGTGTGATCGTAGCCGAACTCAACACCGGAATGTTTGCCGACTATCTCCAGGCCAAATATCCTCGCGTCGAGATGCTCCGCATCAACAAAGTACAGGGCCAGCCTTTCATGGTCAAAGAGATCGTAGACCGCGTAAGTGAAATCATCGAGAAATAAGCGAAATGGAAGAAACTAAGAAATATACAGCAGCCGACTATAAAAACAAGCTATCAGTGCGCTGGTGTCCCGGCTGCGGCGACCATGCCATACTCAACACTCTCCACAAGGCGATGGCCGAGATCGGCGTTCCTCCTCATATGACAGCCGTCATATCGGGCATCGGTTGCTCATCGCGTCTGCCCTACTACATGGACACATACGGTTTCCATACCATCCACGGCCGTGCGGCTGCCATTGCGACAGGCTTCAAGGTGGCCAACCCCGAAATGACCGTATGGCAGATCTCGGGCGACGGCGACGGTCTGGCAATCGGCGGCAACCACTTCATCCACGCCGTACGACGCAACGTCGACATCAACATGCTGCTTTTCAACAATAAAATCTACGGTCTGACCAAAGGTCAGTACTCTCCGACCTCGGCCCGCGGATTTGTATCGAAGTCATCGCCTTACGGCACGACCGAAGATCCGTTTATCCCGGCGGAACTCGTGTTCGGTGCCCGCGGCAATTTCTTCGCGCGCTCGATCGATGTCGAGCTCGCAACGTCGGTTGAGGTTCTCACCGCCGCTGCCCGCCACAAGGGTGCATCGGTCGTGGAGATACTGCAGAACTGCGTGATCTTCAATAACGGCATCCATAACCCGATCACTGACAAGTCGGTGCGCGCCGACAAGACAATCCATCTCCGCCACGGCGAAAAGATGATCTTCGGCGCCGACAACAACCGCGGCCTCGTTCAGGACGGGTTCCTGCTCAAAGCTGTGACCATAGGTGAAGACGGCTATACTATCGACGACGTACTCGTCCACGACGCCCACTGCGAAAGCAACTTCCTGCATCAGCAGCTTGCGATGATGGACGGCGACCGTCTGCCTCTGGCTGTCGGCGTGATACGCGATGTCGCCGCTCCGACTTACAACGAAGGCGTCTCGCAACAGGTCGAAGAAGTGCGCGCCCGAAAAGGCTTCGACAAACTCCGCGATATGATCCTCGCCGGCGAAACCTGGACCGTAGAATAACCCTCCGAATTTAATTCCCCTAAAAATAGCGCAAGCGCGATGAAATCTCATCGCGCTTGCTTCGTATATAAGTTTTATAGTTTAAATTACAACGGATTAGCCGGAACTGTTTCTTCAGTCATAGGAGCCTCTTCAACAATGCCAAGAGTAATATTCTTGTCATAGCTTGAGAGTTCGACCTTGATGACTGTCATAATATTGCGTTTAAGAGTTACTTCTGCCATATATTTTTTCTCCATGCCGCCATCGGGCTGCCAGGTGAATAAAATATCTGTAGAAACCTCATCACTATTAGCTGTTATCACACTCTTTACTTTGTCCAACGTAAATTTGGTCGTAGCTTCCTGTCGGCCGGAACCCGTCAGGCTGACTTCTCCGAAATCCAGCGTACCGTAGGCATCTTTCCATGTGAGCGTTCCGCCCGGCATATCTTCAACAACAACCTTTACACCAAAAGTCGCGCTCTTAAGATTGATCGTAGCTTCTGTAGCGACTGTCGGATTGAATCCTTCCAAAGCACCATAGTAGCGCACCAAGCGCGGATACAACAGATCTTCTCGTCCGTCAGCATTACTGCTTTCGACAGTAGATTTTCCTGTTCCAAGACCATTGAGATAATTGCCGGCTTCGCTGCAGAATGTATTTAAATTTGAAACACGGTAATACGACACCTTTGTACCGTCGGACGCGGTTTCGCTCTTGGCAAGCGAGAAGGGAAGCATATAATGCTCGACCGAGCCGGTCTCGACAGTGGCAAGTATGTCGACGTCGTCCTGAACAGTCGTGCATTCAAACTTATATTCATAGCCTGTTTCGAGGGCGATATGCATATCACTGAGATTATCGAAAACACCGTAAGCGATATAAGAGTAATCCGCTTCACCTATATTAGAACGCAAAACATTGATTGCATAATATTTTTTCTTTGTTTCTCCGTCGGCACGCGCTAGTGGTTCTTCGGTAATATTGACAAATTCACCAGCCAAAGTGAAATTCACATCAACGAGAGTTCCATCAGGAACGACCGGTCTCGGATCATGAGAATGGGAGCACGATGAAAGAGCAGAACATGCAGCCAACGCTCCAACAGCAATAAAAACAGACTGAATCAGTTTCATTATAATTATCAGAAATAAGGTTAGCTTTCCACCCCAGGAATGCTACTTTAAATAATTATTTTTGAGCGTGGGGTAATATTATAAATATAATAACGCTCCGTTTTAAAAAATTATAAAAATATATTGATATGACAAAATTAGTAAAATCCATCATTCGTTCAAACTACAAAACACACATTAACATATATTAAGACCATATTCCCCAATATTTCACAATTACTCTCTTATGCCAAACAACCGTGCTCATTTATTTGGTCAAAACGGAGAATATTTGTATTTTTGCAACACTTTAAGCTAAAGTTGTAGCAAAACGCTTCAATAACAATATCAGATTCAATCATTGCGTTATGAAAAAATATTTCCTGACTATTATCTGTCTGAGCCTGTTATCACTGACGATGAACGGCGAAATCGTATTATCTGAAAAATTCGACAAATTTACCGACGGCACCGAGGATCAGCCAGCGGCCACGGCAATATCCGATTTTGACGCTATGACACAGACACCCGGCTGGACGGGATCAGACATCAGATCGGCCGGAGGCTGCATATATATACCCGTCAATGCACTCCTGACGACTCCGGCTTTCGATCTCGGGAAGCACAACGGCAACTACAGCCTGTCATTTAAAGCGAAATCAGCAACTCCAAACGCATTTTTCTTCATAATCGACTCTAACGGCGGTTACCAAAGCGGCGATATAAGTGCGGAATGGAAACAATACACAGTGACACTTTCGACAGGTTCCGGACCCTCCAACGGAGGACTACCCACAACACTCAGTTTCTACGGCTATACAGACATGCTCATCGACGATATCGTTATGGACGACAGCGGAGTAGGCATACCTGTGGCTTTCAAAAGCAGTGATTTTACGCGCGAATCTTTTACCGCGAACTGGAGCGAGGCCATGAACGCCGAAAGTTATCTGCTCAATGTGTTTACGCTCGACTATGATGTCGAAACTACTATATTCAACCGCAAATATCTGCTGAAGGACAAAGAGGTCAAAGGATGCTCTTATGTTGTCGATGAAGGAGAATTTGATGTGCCATATTACTATACGGTAGCGGCCAAAGCAGGAAATGCAGTCTCAGGCGAGTCAAACATAATCACAGTTAGTCCCGACAAAATTGACCCATGCGAGGCTCTTGCCGCCACAGATGTTGACAATGATTCTTTTACTGCCAACTGGACAGAATCGTCTATTGCGTCACAATACTATATTCATGTATTAAAACGTCACACGGCTGAGTCAGCCGAACAATACGCTATTATCGATACCGATTACTCCGACATCGACACTGAGGGAACAGTTGAAAAGCCACAAAAAGAACTCGAGATGCTTTTCGACGGCGACTGGTTTGCAAATATGCCCGTAATAGCAAAAGGCATGATAGGCATCAATAATCAGGACATCGACTTTTTCGGACAAGCTTATCTGCAGTCACCGATAATCGACCTAAAAACATGTAACGGAACCGTCAAAGTTGCATTCACCGCATTTGCAAGGAAAGGGATGAAAAATGCGATGATAAAATTATGCGATCATACGGGTAAAGTGACCTTTGTCGATACAAAAAATTTCGCAGTTTCGGAAGATGCCGCTGATTATGAATTCACACTTTCCGGGGGCACAGGACTGTCGAGCGTACTGATTACGAGTGAAGAAAACGGCGGCATGATGTTTATCGACAGACTCAAAGTGACCGTCGATCTCCCGGCTCAGGCATCGATGATCCTGCCTGTAAGGACTACAGTCGCAAAAGAATCTCCTGCGACAGTGTCGCTCAAGGGCACCGCGACATCAGATCAGGCGGCCTATTATATCCAAGCGGCATGGGCTGTAAAACACAAAGACGGTGAAGTGCGTCAGATACCTGAAGTGATCAGCGATCCGTCAAATTACGTATGGATAGACCGTAACGCCGGTATAGATGATATTACGGCAACCGCCACGCAAATTCACACCACGCCTGACGGCATTGCCATATATAATCCGGCGCCTGTACGCGTCACAGTCTACGATATGTCGGGCCGATGCATCTACGCGTCGGGCACTCCCGTTCAGAACGCAAATGTAAGACTCGACGCAGGGCTATATATTGTCACCGCCGGCGAAGAGACATTCAAGACTTCAGTCGGGCGTTAGGCAATTGCTTTGATTTTTAAGTGTCATAAAAAAATTGTATTTTTGTGACATCAATAAAAGACAAGCATTATGCCACGAAGCAACGAAGAAATCAGCGGATGCACACTTTTGGGTAACACCGGAGTAAGCTATCCGACTCAATATGACCCGTCAATCCTCGAGACTTTCAAGAACAAGCATCCCGAAAACGACTATCTTGTCACATTCAACTGCCCGGAGTTCACGTCATTGTGTCCAAAGACCGGGCAGCCTGATTTCGCCCGTATTATAATAAATTATATACCGCGCGAAGACATGGTCGAGAGCAAAAGCCTGAAGCTATATCTCTTCAGTTTCCGCAATCACGGAGACTTTCACGAAGACTGTGTCAACATCATAATGAAAGATCTCATAAAACTGATGAACCCCCGTTATATCGAGGTCATCGGCATATTCACGCCTCGGGGCGGCATCTCAATCTATCCTTTTGCCAATTATGGCGACGACGATCATCAGGATCTTGTAAAGAGCCGTATGCTTGCCGCTCTGCAGTCGGCTCCCGGCCTCACAAAATGACAACACCACGAAACCCCGTATCGCAAATTAATAATATGGATAAAGACGCATTAATAGTTCTATCCGGCGGCATGGACTCTGTGACCATGCTCTATGAATATTCCGACAGCATAGATCTTGCCGTGACATTCAACTACGGTTCGAACCACAATCTGCGTGAAATCGAGTGTGCTCGTTATCAGTGCCGCAAACTCGGCATCGAACTTGTCGAAATCGACTTATCGTTTATCGGGCAATATTTCCACAGTTCGCTTCTTTCAGGAGCAGACGCTGTGCCTGTGGGAGAATACGATTTCGACAACATGAAGTCGACAGTGGTGCCATTCCGCAACGGGATCATGCTTTCGGCAGCAGCAGGTCTTGCAGAAAGCCGCGGTCTCAAAGCAGTCATGATAGCGAACCATGCAGGCGACCATGCACTCTATCCCGACTGCCGCGAAAGCTTTGTCAAAGCAATGGGTGAAGCTATAGCCGCAGGCACATACGACTCAATAGAACTCAGAGCGCCGTACACGTTGCTCAGCAAAGCCCAGATAGCCGAGCGCGGAAAAACACTCGGCGTAGATTACAGCCATACATATTCGTGCTATAAAGGAGGAGAACGACATTGCGGACAATGCGGCACATGCATCGAGCGTCGTCAGGCGCTCGCGGCTGCCGGCATTGACGATCCCACGGAATATGACGACGAGCCAGAAATAATTCAGTAAACCGTAATAATCAATATGGATATAAAACAATCGATGCATGACATACTTCGCTCGGAAAGCGAAGCAATAGCATCTATCCCCTACACTAACGACTATGAGAAAGCCGTCGAGGCAATAGTCGAACGGGTACACCGCCGCGGGGGCAAAATGGTAACCACCGGCATGGGCA
The DNA here is from genome assembly GCA_947573135.1 of uncultured Bacteroidales bacterium. Taxonomy (GTDB): domain Bacteria; phylum Bacteroidota; class Bacteroidia; order Bacteroidales; family Muribaculaceae; genus CAG-873. Next base: position 7,790 of record CANPDU010000034.1, read on the forward strand.
AAGCCGGTCAGATAGCAATGAATATAGCCACGACATTCTCTTCGACCGGAACACCGGCCGTATTCATACATCCGTCGGAGGCTCAGCACGGCGATCTCGGCATACTCCAGCCCAACGACATCATGCTTATGATCTCCAACTCCGGCAAAACGACAGAAATCGTAGACCTTGTTTCATTGGCAAAAAACATGTATCCCGACATCCCGCTGATCGTGATTTCAGGCGCGCCATCGTCACCGCTGGCTGAACAGGCTGATTACGTGCTTCCGACCGGAGGTGCACCGGAAGTGTGTCCGCTCGGGCTGACACCCACCACGTCGACAACGGTCATGACCGTTATAGGCGACGTCCTTGTAGTCAATGTAATGAAAGCCATCAATTTCACAAAAGAAGAGTACGCCAAACGCCATCACGGCGGTTATCTCGGACGCGCAGCCCGAGGTGACAAACACTGACAAGACATCGATGAAAAAGATTATATGCATAGGCGAATGCGCTCTGGATGTCATTTTCCGCGGTTCACAACCGGTCGGATCTATGCCCGGCGGCAGAATAGTCAATGCCGCCGCAATTTTGGCAAAACAGGGTCTGCCCGTATCGCTTGTAAGCGAACTTTCACAGGATTCGGTCGGAGACATTATCTCCGACTTCCTGACCAAATCGGGAGTTGATGTGTCGTCAGTCGACCGTTTTACCGAAGGACTGACACCTCTGGTAATATACATCACCGACGAAAAATCAATAACCGCAGTCACACGCTACGAAAAGTATCCCGACGAATGTTTCGATGTGGTATGGCCGCGGATCGACGAAGGCGATATCGTGGTCTACGGAGGCTATTACGCGCTTGATGCCCGCATGAGACCACGAATGTCCCAACTGCTTTCGCATGCAGCCGAACGCAAGGCTACGCTTATCTATCTGCCTGGATTTCTTCCTCAGCAGGAACCACAGATCACGAGAGTTATGCCTGTAATTCTTGAGAATCTTGAATTCGCCTCAGTTGTCATCGTCCGCAACAATGACCTTAAGACAATATTCGGGGTAAGCGACGGAGACCGTTGCTACCATGATCATATCGACTTTTACTGCCGGTCACTGATCAATGTCGATGTTGCCGAACGACGCATCAATTACTACAGCGGGACAGAAGTCACATCGGTCGAAATACCGGAAGAAATGTGTCTGTCGATGATGTGGAACGCCGGTGTCGTCGCCGGAACGGTTGACGCGATATACCGTAACGAAACATCGGCAGCACAACTTGAAGCACCGAATGACGACTTCCGCCGTGAAGTACTGACACATGCTGCACTCACAGCTGCCAACGCATCAAAATCACTGACGGCCGAATGGCAGAAAACACATTAAACACAATAGTCTGACCAATGACAAACCAATTCTAAAGTATAATTGTTATTTTTTCATGGCAACAGCAAATAAAAACAGCGCCCCCGCCGGGCCACTTCCTAAAGTTGACGGCATGACCGTAGGCATCGTAGTCGCCGAATGGAACGGACACATCACCTCAGCCCTTCTGAGAGGGGCTATGGACACATTCCGCAAGGAAAACTTCGATGATTCACAAATCAAAGTCTTTCATGTGCCGGGAGCTGTTGAACTCACATTCGGAGCTTCACAACTGATAGAAAGTTCGGCTTTCGATGTGATCATTGTGTTCGGATGTGTGATCAAGGGAGGGACTCCTCACTTCGATTATGTCTGCCAAAGCGTAACACAAGGTATCACATCGCTTAACGCAGACTGCGACATTCCGGTAATATTCGGTGTGCTTACCGTAGACACCGAACAGGATGCAATAGACCGCGCCGGCGGTAAACTTGGCAACAAAGGATCAGAGGCTGCCGAAGCTGCGATAAAGATGTATGCATTCACAGAAGAAATCAAGAACCTGTAACCAAATTTCATATCAAAATGACACAAAACAATTCAAAAAAAACAGGCATCGGCCGTCTGCTGATCATCGGCCTTGTCGTGGCCGCGATTGCCGTAGCCATCATATACTATATCGGATGGTTTGACGAACGCACACATGTCGATACGCCGGCGGGCGATAACGTCGAAGCAAATTATGAGCTCAAAGATCCGGAATCACCTGCAGAAACAGAATGGCAGAATGCAGACAACAAATCGCTTGACGAAGTCATCACTGACCCTGAAGCTCCAACAGCCACCCCTCCGACTTCAGAATGAAAAATTTCATTAATGTCATCTTTGCTGCCTCCATTGTCTTGACGTCATGCGAAAATCAGGGCGATTTATCAGTTGCGACGGCAGAAGACGAATATTCATCAGGCAGATTGCAAACAGCACAGGCAATCTGTGACAGCCTTGTGCTCGGATCGAGATTTTCAGATCTGTCAGTCGACGAATTGTGCCGCCTGTCGCTGCTCACCTCCAGAATAGCGGAACAGACCGATGAAGACACCAATATGGCACTCGCTGCAAAATGTATGCAGGCAGCAATGAACCGAAATGCCGATTCTGTTATGACATTTGTCCATTCACTGCCGGCTGACGAACAATCGCGCACACTTTTTGTAAGGCAGATTACACAAATGATTGGCAATTCGTGTGATCCCGACACCGGGGAAATAGTTATCACCGCTGAACCCGACAGTTTTCCCAATTATACAGACTGATCATGAAATCTCAGGATTGGCATGAGGCGCTTAAAAGCCTTACATTCGCAGATACAGCCTCCGGTCAGGAAGTCTGTGAAAAAAGTACCGGCGCAGAAGATAAGGCCGTGACTGTACAAAAATCACCGATACACATTGTACTCGAACGGAAAGGACGCGGAGGCAAAACAGCAACTATCATCTGCGATCTGCAACTTGACGACAACGATCTGAAAAACCTCGCCGCCGACATCAAAAAAACGCTGGGATGCGGTGGGTCGGCAAGGGACGGAGAAATACTCATTCAGGGAGATAGAACCGCCGACTGCAAAAAATTGCTGGAGAATCTCGGCTATAAGGTCAAATAAACATCCTCAACGCCGGGCATTTGCTTTTATATATCGATTTTTCAGCAAATAAGAGTGTCGCAATCCAACAAAGCCCCTGAAAAATTTTTATTTCTGAGAGATAAACACTATTTTTGCAGACCGAAAGTGCAAAATCACATTCGGCCTAAAACTCAGAAAAAAACGAAATCAACATAATCCGATGGAAAATAACCAACAACACGTTCAGCCTGTTAACCAAGAAGAAACAGACTTCGTAGCAAAAACAAAAAAATACCGCAAAGAACTTACCACGCTTTTTATTGTAGTGGCAGTCATTCTCGTTGCTATTCTGGCATGGTTTCTCGTTCGCCAGTCTCAGACAGCTAAAGCCGATCAGGCTATAGCACTCGCTGATGTCGAGCAGAATGATTCGATCGCGCTGAATCTTTATAAAGAAGCAGCCACTCACGGCACCAAAAGCGGCGACCGTGCTAAAATGGAATGCGCTATCCGTCTGTATGGCGCCGGCAATTATGAGGAAGCGATCAAATATCTCGATGACGCATCAGCTTCCGACGAAATTATAGCCGCAGGCATCGAAACACTCAAAGGTGACTGCTATGTAAACCTCAAGAACTACGATGCAGCCATAAAGGCATATGAAAAGGCCATAAGCGAGGCAAACGGAAATTCACAACTCGTTCCGATCATCCTTATCAAAGAAGCGAATGTGTATCGCGAACAGAAAAACTATGCAGCCGAAGCCAAGGCTTATGGAAAGATCGTAGACGAATATCCGACATTCGGACAAGCACAGAATCTTGATATCCGTAAATACTACGAAAGAGCAAAAGCATCCATAGCTGAGTAACTTTATATTCGGCTCCGCTGAAATTCAGGAGCTGATAAATGCATCAAAAATCTTGGAAACAATTGTTTTCAAGATTTTTGTATATAATACCATAAGCTATCACAGTACATGAGTTCCACTGAAACCGAAAGAATCAACAACGATCTCGACACGCTTGCCACCGGCCGGGTCGGACGTCTGTTGTGGCAGTACAGCCTTCCGACAGTCGTCGGACTGCTGGTCATGTCGCTGTACAATGTTGTAGACAGAATATTTATCGGACGCGGGGTCGGAGCAGAAGCAATATCAGGTCTGGCGATAACGTTTCCGGTAATGAACCTGACAACGGCTCTCGGTGTACTTGTAGGTGCGGGTGCGACAGCGCGCATATCAATAGCTCTCGGACGAAAAGATATGCACAGCGCATCAGAAGTTCTCGGCAACGCCCTTATATTGTTGCTTATCAATGCAAGCATCTATATCTGCTTTTTCGGTATTTTCATAGATCCAATACTGCGTGCATTCGGAGCAAGTGACGCCACACTGCCCTATGCGAGGGATTTTATACTCTGGATGTTGCCCGGTCTACTGATGACAAATCTGGCATTCGGCTTCAACAATATCATGAGAGCGTCGGGTTATCCACAAAGAGCGATGATGACCATGATCATGGGCGCGCTGATCAATCTCGCACTGGCTCCGCTATTCATTTTCGTATTTGACATGGGTATCAAGGGAGCGGCAATTGCGAGCGACATCGCCATGACATGCTCTATGATTTTTGTTATGGCTCATTTTATGCGTAAAGACAGCAATCTGCATTTTACACGCGGAATCTACCGTCTGAAGCTGCGCGTCGTCATCGGCATAGTCTCGATAGGTGCCGCTCCGGCACTGGTCAACGCCGCATCATGTTTCATCAACATCATAATCAACAAGTCACTCGCACACTATGGCGGAGATCTTTCCATTGGAGCAGTCGGCATATTCTCTACCTACACATCACTGCTTGTAATGGTAATCATCGGTATATGTCAAGGCATGCAGGCAATAATAGGTTATAATTATGGAGCCGGTCGATTAGACCGACTTAAACAGACATACTGGCTCGCAGTAGCAGTGACAACGGCAATATGTCTGTGCGGAAGTCTATTCGGTTTGTGTTGCCCCGGTCTGATAGCACGCGCGTTCACATCAGACCAATATCTGATAGAGGTGACTTCTACCTGCCTGTCGTATGCATTGACGGCTTTTGTCGTAGTAGGTTTTCAAATTGTGTCAACCACTTTTTTTCAAAGCATCGGACAAGTCAGTCAGTCAATATTTCTGAGTCTTTCACGTCAGGTCATCTTTATAATTCCTTTACTTTTAATCTTACCTGACAAATTAGGATTGACCGGTGTATGGCTGTCGTTCCCGGGTTCTGACATACTGGCCACAATCGTTACCGCAATACTTATGTTCAACGAATTCCGTCATCTCAACAAAAAACAGAGAAATTAGCGGCCCCGATTGTAACCGCCTGAAGTTGAATTGTCGTTTCTGTTACCCGTACCTCCCGTTTGAACCGGAGCCTGCCCCATATTTCCAGGACGGGGCTGACCTGTCGGTGTTGTCATGACAGGACGTGAAGGCTGCGACGGAGCAGGCGCTGACGGTGCAGACGGAGTTGACGGAATGAAATTCGGCCGATTGGCGCCATTCGGTGGCTGCGGTTTCTGAGGCCTAACTATTACCGGAGGCGGCGGAGGTGTATTCCATCCGGGTCCATAATAACCTAACGGAGGATTATATATATTACCGTAATTAGGCCAATAATAATCATACGAGGGTCCATAATCATCGAACCCGAAATCAGAAGACACGAGCAGTCCGGAGCATGACACGATGCCGAATGCCATCACTGATATTACCGCCAATATGATAGGTCTATGTTTCATTTTCATCAGTAAATTATATACTAATAACAATCAGACCGACAAAAATTCATATTCACAGATAAAAAATATTTCGCCATCACATGTCTGTTTCGTCTATAAAAAAAACCGGTTGGTCTATAATTAGGCAGTTACGGGTTACAATGGTTTTGAGGCGGTTAAACTTTTTATTAATTTCGTGTCATATTTTCAGCAAGCCCATAAAACCCTCGCTAAAAAAACAATGCAACATTCATCTATAACACGAACGTTTCTACTATCTATTCTGATTCTGACAAGTGCGTTATGTATGTCGGCCTACGATATAAGCGGCCGTCTTATCGATGACGCGGGCGAACCTCTCGTACAGGCATCTGTGAGATTGCTGACCCTTAAAGACAGCACTCAGGTAAAAGGATCTGTCACCAACGAACAAGGCCGGTTTAAACTTGTAGGAGTGAAAAAAGGATCCTATATTCTCGAGGCTTCGTATATCGGATATAACTCTGATTATTCTCAAATTTCTGTTGGAGACGCCAATCTTAAACTGAAACCGATCACTCTGCATGAAAGTTCGATTATGCTGAACGAAACAACAGTCGTCGGCATAAAAACTCCGATCAAGGTGATGCAAGATACGATCGAATTTAACGCAGATTCATACAAAACTGCACCAAACGCTGTTGTCGAGGACCTTCTCAAACGTCTTCCCGGCGTTGAAGTAGATTCGGATGGCAAAATCACAGCGAACGGCAAAGAGGTATCTAAAATACTTCTTAACGGCAAAGAATTCTTTGCCGATGATCCTAAAGTAGCCTCGAAAAATCTCCCTGTAGAAATGATTGAAAAACTTCAGGTCGTAGACCGCAAAAGTGATCTGGCCAGAATAACAGGAGTCGACGACGGAGAAGAAGAAACAGTCATCAATCTGACAGTAAAAAAAGACATGAATAACGGCTGGGTTGGAAATGCAGAGGCAGGCTATGGCACAGACGGCCGATATAAGGCCTCATTTCTTGCCAACCGTTTCTGGAACGGCAACCAGTTTACAATCATGGGAGGCGGCAATAATGTCAACGATCCTGCATTCACTGACGGTACAGCGGGCCGGTTCCGCCGCTTTGGCAGTTCGACCGGTATCACGTCGTCGCAAGCACTCGGTATAAACTTCAATATCGGCAAAGAGGAAATTTTCCGTATTGGAGGCAACATAATGTACTCACAGACAGACCGCGACACCTATCAGAAATCGGATCGCCAGTTTCTTTTTACCGATTCAACATCATATTACAATTCCAACAAATCGGCCCGCGACAAAGGTCGCAATTTCAGAGCTGACTTCAGACTGCAATGGAATCCCGACTCATTCAACACGATTGAGTTCAGGCCCAATATCTCCATAAATCATAATAATTCTTACTCAAGTGACTCATCGCTCACCCGAGCCGGCAACGCGGCTCTAAGCGAAGTGACGCGAAGCATAAACAACGACCGGACCAAAGGATCGTCGGTCGAATTCGGAGGTATGTTTATCTATAATCACAAGTTCCGATCCAAGCCCGGACGATCATTTTCAGTATTCGCCAACTACCGCATGAGCAATGTCCGCGAAAAGAGCAATTCATACTCATGGAATAAATTTTATCTCTTCAATGACTCAATTGACCTATCGGACCGATTCACCAATAATCATACCTGGTCAAATTCTGTAATGGCACGCGTTTCGTGGACCGAACCCCTCGGCGATGTGAAGAAAGGAAATTTTCTTACAATCGCATACCGCATACAATACAGGTGGAACAATACCGACCGTTTTACATATGATCACCCTGTCATATTTCCTGACGGATGGACAGGAGAACCGGAAATCAGTCCATTACTTGAGCTCAATTATGATCTGTCGAACAAATTCCGCAATGATTATATGAATCAGGATATCAGAGTCGGTTACAAACATGTCCGGAAGACCGGCAGTATCGATGTCGGTGTTTCAGCCGTGCCTCAGATGTCCAAATCGATAAATCTTACCGATGAACGAAAGACGATCCCCAAACGATGGGTATGGAATTTCGCGCCTTACATGCGCTACCGATATAAACCAACAAAGCAGACGTCGCTGAGTCTCGACTATATGGGCCGTAGTTCACAGCCATCAATGGCTCAGTTACAACCCGTAGCAGATATGAGTGACCCTCTGCGCATAGTTATCGGTAATCCGGATCTAAAGCCTTCATTCTCCCATTTCATCGGCTTCAGATTTAATAATTTCAACCAAACAGCACAGCGATCGATAATGTTGATGGGGCATGCTGAGATGACACAGAATTCCGTAGCATCGCGTACAATTTATAATCAAGAGACAGGCGGATCGACGACAACATATGAGAATGTCAATGGCTCGTGGAATGCTTTTCTGCGAAATATAATTTCATTCCCGTTCAAAAACAAATCATTTGTTTTCAACAATTCATTGATGCTGTGGTATAGGCAGAATGTAGGCTTCAATAATAATGTACGCAACCGTTCGGGCGATCTCCGGTTCACAATTCGCCCGAGCATTGCATGGCGTCCTGCCAACGCAGAACTGGAACTCCGCCCGTTATATGGCTTACGCTATACGCTCAATTCGCTTCAAGGCATCAATCAGAGTGCCATACACTCATACGGAGGATCTTTCAATGCGACTTATTACACACCATTCGGCATAGTGCTGAACTCCGATCTCAATTATGACGCAACAAGCGGCTATTCCGCCGGATATGATTCACGCCAGTGGATGTGGAACGCATCGATATCATACCAGTTCCTGAAAGGACGCGCGGCAACTGTTACACTGAAAGCCTATGATCTGCTCCAGCAAAAGAGCAATATCAGCCGCTCAGTTACAGCCAACTACATTGACGACTCGATCTATAATTCTCTCACACGCTATTTCATGGTGTCTTTTACATACAAATTCAACACATTCGGCAAAGGCAATGAACCTGCCAACCGCAATGAAAGGCATCCCTTCGGCCCAGGCGGACCGATGGGACCGCCTCCAGGAAGATAATATTCGCCTATAACATTACGATAGGGATAATTAGCTTTTATAATAGGCGAATTACGGACGCCGTGGATGTGATATCCGCGGCGTCTAATTTATAAGACCCCGTTCCCCAATATTTGTTAACGCTAGGGTCGCATATCTATGAGTGATTTTTGTCTTGTGACGAAGGAGCGTAGCCATAGCTACGTGACTAAGGAACAGGGCAAAAAACGCCGGAGAGATGCGACACTCAGGCATTTTTAATTCGTTACGACGCAATAAATTAATGGCGTAGCATATATGAATTTTACCGCGAGTGGATTTCAACCGGATTTTTTGACCGTCTGACACGGGAATTAAATGATGTCGCAAAGGTTTCGAAAGAAAAACAGACACCACCGACAGTTGCCGTCATCTATAGCCAAAGCGTACGTACGGGACTGGCCATTCGGTAAATGGAATTGACGGAGGTAAGAAAATCAAGGGTATAAAAAGACATTTGGCCGTAGATTCAAACGGTTTGCCGCTAACTATAGTTACATCACATGCAAATGTCCACGATAGCAAGGGCGCGATGGAATTACCATCGCCTCGGCCAATCGCCATGCATCTGCGCCCGCTTGTTTCGGTCACAATGCAACCGCATTGCTCCCTCACTGCGCGAACTCATCTGCACGACGATTGACCGCCCCAGCGTTAACAAATATTAGAGAACGGGGTCTAAACCGATACATATAACAACATCTGCCGGAAAACAGATATTTTCCGGCAGATGTACGTAATTGTATAGATGTTTCAGATTTCCGAATTGTCAGTACGAACTGAATATTTCGGATTGATATATACCGACACGTTCTGCCTGCGGAAGTTCTCTTTTTTGCATGCCCAAAAGCCATTATGAGCTTTGCGCATCGGCTTGTAACAATCTGAGAGACCCAAATCGCGCAGGACGATCTTCACTAAGAGACGGCCGCACGGTGCGTCCATGTATTCACCGAAAGTATCCTGTCGGAATTCGACGCGGTTACGTTCAATCAAGACATTGTATTTCCTTTTCTTATCACTCCAGGTGTTGAAAATATTGACTGCACCTCTTTCGACAAACAGAACGATTGCAACCTGAATAATCACAGCCACGACTCCCAATCTATAAAGGGGAATAACCGCAAGCGCTATACCTGAAAACAATAGAAAAAAAGCCCAAAGGTTCAAGTATAGGAAACGTGATGTTGTGGCTATGGGATGCTTCACAGGACTGTTAACAGTTGATTACTTGTTATTGGCGATTACAATGAAATTGTAGAATTCGTCGACAATGCGCTGAGCTCCGACTTCATCCTCACCCTTGAGTAAGATAGCCGTGCGCTGAGTGAATGCGTCATAATACAAAGAATAAGCCTGACAGAAGCATCCGCAGAAAGTTGCCTCCTTGGTGTAACCGACTTCTTTAATGCTTGAAGGAAGGACATACTTTACGGCCTTGGCAGAGTTGAAAACATAGCACAAGCGTGTCTGTGCGACCTCGACAAGACGCTGATTAGTCAGGACTATATAGCCACGACGGTTACAGCCGAGAATCATGTAAATGATACGCAGGATAGAACCAAAAAATTGTGCGATGGGATTAGAGCTGGACGCCCATAATTCGGCTTCGAGTTCGAGAATGATTTCTTCTCCCTCTTTCAGGATAATACCCGATTTAGGTGTTGCCATAATGAAATTAAGGTTTTTGATGATTATTCCTACACCCTTTAGCGGCGGTTCGGAGTTTTCCGTTTAAGGTTAAAAATTATGGTATGATTTGTAAAGGTATATATTATTCTGTATTTTCCAAATGTTTACATAAATAAATCCAACAAAAATCACGGATTCCCGTAAAAAAAGGAGCCGCACGCTATTGTGCGACTCCTTCCGATATTTGAAAAAACTAATCTGATCAGAGCTGGGGACCTGCAGCAACAAGCGCCTTACCGGCAGCATTGTTTTCGTATTTCTTGAAGTTCTTGATGAAACGAGCTGCGAGATCTTCTGCCTTAGCGGTCCATTCTGCAGGATTTGCATATGTGTCGCGGGGATCGAGGATCTTGGGATCTACGCCCGGAAGTTCAGTCGGAATTTCGAAATCGAAGATCGGGAGTTTCTTGGTGGGAGCAGAAAGGATAGCTCCGTCGAGGATGGCGTCGATGATGCCACGGGTGTCGCGGATAGAAATACGCTTGCCTGTGCCGTTCCAGCCGGTGTTGACGAGATATGCCTTGGCACCGCTCTTTTCCATCTTCTTAACGAGCTCTTCAGCATATTTGGTCGGGTGCAGTTCGAGGAATGCCTGACCGAAGCAAGCCGAGAATGTCGGAGTCGGTTCGGTGATGCCGCGTTCCGTACCGGCGAGTTTTGCTGTAAAGCCGGAGAGGAAGTAGTACTTAGTCTGCTCGGGAGTAAGGATCGAAACGGGAGGAAGCACACCGAAAGCGTCTGCGCTAAGGAAAATAACATTTTTAGCAGCAGGACCTGCAGATATAGGACGAACGATCTTTTCGATATGATTGATAGGATAGCTGACACGAGTATTTTCAGTCACGCTCTTGTCAGCGAAGTCGATCTTACCGTTGGCGTCAACTGTAACATTCTCAAGAAGTGCGTCACGAGTGATGGCATTGTAGATGTCGGGTTCGCTGTCTTTGTCAAGATTGATAACTTTTGCATAGCAGCCACCTTCGAAGTTGAACACACCATTGTCGTCCCAACCGTGTTCGTCGTCACCGATGAGAAGACGTTTCGGATCGGTAGAAAGAGTGGTTTTTCCTGTTCCTGAAAGGCCGAAGAAGATAGCGGTGTTCTCGCCGTTCATGTCGGTGTTAGCAGAGCAGTGCATTGAAGCGATGCCCTTGAGGGGAAGGAAGTAGTTCATCATCGAGAACATACCTTTCTTCATTTCGCCGCCATACCAAGTGTTGATAATAACCTGCTCACGTGAAGTAATGTTGAACACAACAGCAGTCTCGCTGTTAAGGCCGAGTTCCTTGTAGTTGGTCAGTTTAGCCTTAGAAGCATTGTAGACGATGAAGTCGGGGTTGAAGTCCTTGAGTTCGTCGGCCGTCGGACGGATGAACATGTTGGTCACGAAGTGAGCCTGCCATGCAACTTCCATGATGAAACGGACAGCCATACGGGTATCTTTGTTAGCGCCGCAGAAACCGTCGACAACATACAGTTTTTTGTTTGAGAGCTCGTCGACTGCGAGAGTCTTGCATGCTTTCCAAGCTTCTTCAGTAGCAGGTTTGTTGTCGTTTTTGTATTCTTCAGTTGTCCACCATACGGTGTCCTTAGAGTTTTCGTCAAGAACGATGAACTTGTCTTTAGGCGAACGTCCGGTGTATACGCCGGTCATCACGTCAACAGCGTTGAGCTCAGTGAGCACACCTTTTTCATAGCCTTCGAGCGAGGGAAGAGTCTCCTCTTTGAAGAGCTGTTCGTAAGAAGGATTGTAGACAACTTCGGTTGTGCCTTTGATGCCATATTTCACGAGGTCTTTCTTGATCTCGGCAATACGGGCGTTTTTGATTTCTTCAATGTTGTTCATTGTTGTAATAACTTGAAAATATGAATGTTTATGTAATTTGCGTCTTAATCCAGTTATTCGAATGCAAAGGTACGAAAATTTTTGTTTGCGAGAGCTGTTATTATGGAAATTTTTCCCTATTAATTATTTTTAGCAGTTGCCCTTTACAGTCTTATGAGCCTGTTTGGAATTCGACAACGTCCGATGTAGCGTCGTCATGGGCAGAACATAAAGAAAAACGTTAAGGTTCATCACATTAACGAGATTTAGGCTCTAATTAAAGAAATTTTTACGTAAATGGTTGCGCAATGGCCGAAGTTTGTTTAACTTTGCGGACGTTGTTCCGAGAATAGAACGGCATACATAACTGACATTTTCAACAAACACATATATAATTAATATACCATTATGTCAAAAGTAACAGTCGTAGGTGCCGGCAATGTAGGCGCCACTTGTGCAAATGTATTGGTAACAACTCAGGTTGCCGACGAAGTCGTGCTGCTCGACATCAAGGAAGGTGTCAGCGAAGGCAAAGCTATGGACATCATGCAGACCGCCAACATACTAGGTCTCAATTCACGTCTGACAGGCGTCACAAATGACTATGCCAGAACAGAGAATTCCGATGTCGTTGTCATAACTTCAGGCATTCCCCGCAAACCGGGCATGACACGCGAGGAACTTATCGGCGTAAACGCCGGCATCGTCAAGTCTGTGACTGAAAACGTTCTGAAGCACTCACCCAACGCTATCATCGTCTGCGTGTCTAACCCTATGGACACCATGACTTACCTTATCCACAAGATCTCCGGCCTTCCCAAAAACCGCATCATCGGCATGGGCGGAGCTCTCGACAGCGCACGTTTCAAATACTTCCTGTCGATTGCTCTCAACGCCAACGCAAACGAAGTCGAAGGCATTGTGATCGGCGGCCACGGCGACACCACAATGATACCTCTGACCCGCTTCGCTGCATACCGCGGAATTCCCGCAGCATCACTTATTCCTGCCGAGCAACTCGAAAAAGTGGCAGCAGACACAATGGTGGGCGGCGCAACTCTGACCAAACTTCTCGGCACATCAGCATGGTATGCGCCCGGTGCAGCAGCAGCTCAGGTTGTAGGCGCGGTCCTCGGTGATCAGAAGAAACTCATCTCGTGCTCGGCGCTCCTCGACGGCGAATACGGCGAAAAAGATCTCTGCATCGGCGTGCCTTGTATCCTCGGTCGTAACGGCATCGAAAAGATCGTTGAATTCGATCTCAACGACGAAGAAAAAGCACTCTTCCACAAGAGCGCCGAAGCCGTTCACAAAACCAATGCCGCTCTCGCATAATTGCTGAGGCAGCACAGGCAAAACCACAAAGGGCAGGCACACAAGCTCCGTCGCTCCGGGCGACAGCCGTTGTGCCTGCTCTTTTCAACTATTTAAAATAAGAATTGTTGATTCTCTGAATCATATCCACGTATAACCCCTTACACTACACAATATGAAAAAATCATTTTTAACTTTAGCAGTAGCAGCATTAGCAGCAGGGTCTCTTGCCTTCGCTTCCTGCTCCGGCAAAAAGGCTGAAACCGCATCTGAGACAACAGAGACAGCCGAAACATCACAGTCGGCAGCGACAAGCGATCCGAAGCTCACTGCCGATCAGAAATCAGCACTAGTGGCCTCGACACTTGTCAGCGAAGCTGATTTCGCGAAACCGATTTTTATCGACTTCAACGCCACATGGTGCGGTCCGTGCCGCCAGTTCGCGCCCTTCTTCGAGGCATCGGCAGAGAAATATGCCGACCGTGCAAAATTCCTGTCGGTCGACGTTGATGTCTACGGGGAGGTGGCCAACGCATTCGGTGTACAGAGCATACCTACTGTCATCGCCTTACTCCCCTCGGGAGAATATACCACTTATGTCGGGACTCAGGACATAATAGGCGACGGAGTATTCGACGCCATTGTCGAAAAATTCACAAAATAAGACTTACGTTTTATGAAATACAGCGAAATCACAGCAAACATCCGCTCGCGGCTCGGCATAGCCGAACTCAACGCCATGCAGCTTGCGGTTGGCAGTACACGTGCGCGCAAACTTATGCTACTGGCGCCGACGGGCAGCGGCAAGACTATAGCATTTGCCATTGCTTTGCTGCGTTCGCTGCACAAGTCTGACGGTCGTGTGCAGGGTGTCGTGCTGGCACCCTCACGCGAACTCGTTCTGCAAATCTGCGATGTGATCCGCCGCATCGCTGTCGGGTATAAGACCGTGGCATTCTACGGCGGCCATCCGATGGCCGAGGAGGTCAACAGTCTGTCGCAGACTCCCGACATCATCGTTGCAACGCCGGGACGCCTGCTCGATCATCTTCTGCGCCACAATGTCGACCTCAGAACGGTCAGCACACTCGTCATTGATGAATATGACAAATCACTCGAACTGGGCTTCCATGACGAGATGCGCCGTATAGTACGCCGCATGGGCTCACCGTCTGATATAATTCTCACATCGGCGACACGTCTCGCAGAGATGCCCGACTTCATCAGTCTCGACGGCTGCGAGACCATCGACTGCACCGACGGTGATTCAAAAAAAGCTACGGCTCCGCGACTTAACATAGCCCACGTCGTAAGCCCTGCCCGCGACAAAGCACAGACTCTTGTCGATCTTATAAAATCACTGCCTGACGGGAAGGTGCTCGTATTCGTCAACCATCGCGAAAGCGCCGACCGCACCTATGAAATCCTCACTCGAGCCGGCCTTCCCGCCGGAGTCTATCACGGCGGTCTCGACCAAAACGAGCGCGAGAAAGCCGTGCGTCTGCTCGATAACGGTTCACGGCCTATACTGGTGACGACCGATCTTGCCGCCCGCGGACTCGACCTCGACAATCTCAGCGCAGTCATCCACTATCATATGCCCGTGAGCGCTGAAGCCTGGACCCACCGCAATGGCCGTACGGCACGTGCCGGAGCGACAGGCGACGTCTTTATCATCACCTCCGAGGCCGACAACATTCCCGATTATGTGGTCTGGGATCATGATTATAACCCGACCGGACGGTCTGACAATCCTATCCGCTCACGCTTTGCGACTCTCCATTTCAACGCCGGCAAAAAAGAGAAGATCTCACGAGGCGACATCGTAGGCTTCCTTTGTCAGAAGGGCGGACTTTCAGCCGGCGAAATAGGCAAAATCGACGTCAGCGACCATCAGTCGCTCGTAGCCGTGGCTTCTGAAAAAGCCGCTACACTTGTCAAGGCTCTCGCTTCAGAAAAAATCAAGGGGCAAAGGGTACGGATCAGTCTTGTACGCTAAAAATAAGAGGCAGATCAGTTTTACCACTTGTTTTCTCACAGATTCTGATTAAATTTGTAACATAAAACAGATCAGATGCAGGAAAACAAGAAAAAGCCCTTGTTGGGCATGACGCTCGATGGCCTCAGGTCAGTAGTCTCGGATCTGGGACTCAAAACGTTTGCAGCCGGTCAGATCGCTTCATGGCTTTATCAGAAGCGCGTCACCGACATCGAATCCATGACCGACCTGTCGAAAAGTGCCCGGGCGGCTCTCGCTGCCGCTTACTGCGTCGGACGCGAAGCGCCCAAAGCCGAAATGCGGTCGGCCGACGGCACGGCCAAATATCTTTTCGAAGGCGCCGGAGGCCGCGATGTCGAGGCTGTCTGCATCCCCGACCGTGACCGCGTGACCATTTGCGTCTCATCGCAGGCCGGATGCAGGATGAACTGCTCTTTCTGCATGACCGGACGGCAGGGATTTCACGGCAATCTCACCGCAGCCGCCATCATCAACCAGATACTTTCGGTTCCCGAATCCGCCGACCTGACCAACATCGTCTTCATGGGCATGGGAGAGCCTACCGACAACCTCGGCGCCGTACTCGACGCCATAGATATCCTCACCGCTCCGTGGGGCCTGGCATGGAGCCCGAAACGCATAACTGTTTCGTCGATTGGTAAATTCAAAGAACTCAAAACCATACTCGACCGGACGAAAGTCCATATCGCCATAAGCGTCCATTCGCCGATCTCCGAGCAACGCGAATCGCTGATGCCCGTCGAGCGAGCATATCCCGTGCGTGAGGTTTTCTCGCTGCTGCGCGGCTATGATTTCGCCCATCAGAGACGTCTGTCAGTAGAATATATAATGTGGCGCGGCGTCAACGACTCGATGCGTCACGCCGACATGCTCGCCCGTCTGATCAAGGGCACTTCGGCTCGCGTCAATCTCATACGTTTCCACGCAATCCCCGGCTCGGATCTGCAGCCATGCTCGTCTAAAGTCATGGAGGCCTTCCGCGACCGCCTCAACGATCTCGGCGTCACGGCAACGATACGCGCCTCACGCGGAGAGGACATCATGGCTGCCTGCGGAATGCTGGCCGGCAAAAAACAAAACGACACAAACAATACAACTGCAATATGAACAACCGCAAAATACGCGTAGCCATTACCCACGGCGACATCAACGGCATATCTTACGAAGTGATACTCAAAGCGCTCGAGGACACTCGTCTGCTCGAGCTCTGCACACCCGTCGTCTACGGTTCGGCCAAGATAGCCGCTTTTTACCGCAAAAGCCTCGATATGCCCCAGTTGCCGTTCAGTCAGGTTGCTTCGGGCGAGGAGATCAAAGACGGCACATATAATATAATAAATGTAGTCGGCGAAGACACCAAAGTAGAGCCGGGCGTGTCATCCGACATCGCCGGGCGCGCAGCTTTCGCAGCCCTCGAACAGGCTGTCGCCGACCTCCGCGCAGGCAATGTCGACGTGCTCGTCACGGCGCCGATCAACAAAAAGAATATCCAGAGCGATACATTCTGCTTTCCGGGTCACACCGAGTATCTCGAAGCCTCGCTCGGCGAAGAAGGCGACAAGGCGATGATGATACTCTGCAACGACGACATGCGCGTGGCTCTGGCTACTATCCATATACCGCTTGCCGACGTGCCGAAGACCCTGACCAAGGAACTGATCGTCGAACGCATCCGCACCCTCAACACCTCGCTGCGCCGCGATTTCGCGATATCATCGCCGCGCATAGCCGTGCTCTCGCTCAACCCCCATGCCGGCGAGGAAGGACTCCTCGGCACCGAAGAGCGCGACATAATCATCCCGGCAATCGAGGAAGCCAAAGAGCGCCGCATCCTCGTCTTCGGCCCATACGCTGTCGACGGGTTCTTCGGCATAGGCCGTTTCGTCAAGTTCGACGGCATTCTGGCCATGTACCATGACCAGGGGCTCGCTCCGTTCAAGGCGCTCGCCATGGACAACGGCATCAACTTCACGGCCGGCCTGCCCTATGTCAGGACTTCGCCCGACCACGGCACAGGCTATGACATCGCCGGACGCGGCGAGGCATCCCCCGAATCAATGCGCCAAGCCATTTACTCGGCCATCGACATCTACCGCAACCGCCGCCGCGAGGACGCCGCCACCCGTCATCCCCTGCGCCGCCAGTATTACGAAAAAGGCTCCGACAACGTCGTGCTCGATCTCAGCGACGACAACGAATAATTTTTTTTGGTCGTATTGACGTAATTGTCTATCTTTGTAACCGGAGATTATTACGTCACACTTACTTACCTATAACTCAACGACCAAAATGAAAAGATTTACCCTCTTTCTTGCGGTTATCGCCGCTTTGCTGCCGTTTGCCGCGACAGCGCAGATCGTCACCACTTCACCGGCCATCCTTCAGGAAGACAGCCGCGACGTCGTGCTGACCTATCACGCCGCCTCTCCGCTCGGCAATCGCGAGCTTGCCGGCGCACCGGAGTCTACACAGGTCTACGCCCACATCGGCGTGATCACCAACCTCAGCCAGTCGTGGACTCACGTTGTCACTCCCTGGCCCGAGAGCGACGGTTCGAATGCCGACGCCGCCAACACCGAGAAAAACCATCTCACTCGCGTGTCTGACGACACCTACTCACTCACCATCGGCGACATCCGCTCATATTTCGGAATAACAGATCCCGACGAACACGTCGAGCGCATAGCGATGGTGTTCCGCAACGCCGACGGTTCGCTTCAGGGCAAGACTGTCTCCGGCGGCGACATCTTTGTCGACGTCCGCCCCGACGGCTTCGCAATGTCGTTCACGTCCGACGCCGTGTCGGCTGTCATCAGCGAGCCGACCACCGTGACATTCTCGCTGGCCGCTACCCTGGCCGCCGACCTGAGCATCGCAGTCAACGGAGTCACCATCGCCGAGTCCAAAGGCGCCACTGCACTTTCTAAAGCCTATGACATCGCAGCCAAAGGCTATTATACAGCGACTGCAACGGCAGTCTGCGACGGAGTCACTCACTCAGAAACATTGTCGATTGCATGGCCGACAGCTTCGGCAGCGGCCGAATACCCCGGCGGCAAGCCGGTTCAGGGTGCCGTGCGCAACGACGACGGCACCGTGACCTTCTGCCTTGCCGCCCCCGGCAAACAGAGCGTCATCCTCGTGCCCTCATGGAACGACTATGCCGTCACCGACGACTATGTCATGGCTTACCACGACTATGAAGGCAACCGCTATTTCTGGATCACCGTCAGCGGTCTCGCCGACGACCGATATTACCCCTACTACTATCTTGTCGACGGTTCTGTCTCCGTGGCCGATCCTTATGCGCGCCTCGTGCTCGACTGCTACAGCGACAAATGGCTTGACACAGCCGTCTGGCCCGACATGCCCCGCTACCCCTACGAAAAGTTTGACAACATAATGCTTGCCGTCTATCGCGGCGACATCGACGCCTATGACTGGACGGTCAGCGACTTCGCCGTGCCCGACCATTCTCAGCTGATTGTCTATGAGATGCTCCTGCGCGACTTCACCGGCACCGTCGGCGAAGCCAACGCCAACGGTACTGTCCGCGCAGCTATCGAACGCATCCCCTATCTCAAGGAACTCGGAGTCAACGCCGTCGAGCTGATGCCCATTATGGAGTTCAACGGCAACAACTCTTGGGGCTATAACACCAACTTCTACTTCGCCCCTGACAAAGCCTACGGTTCACCCGACGACTACCGCGAGTTTATCGACGAATGCCACCGTCAGGGCATAGCCGTGATACTCGACATAGTCTTCAACCAGAGCGACGGGCTCCACCCGTGGTACCAGATGTACCCCGTCGGCCAGAACCCCTTCTATAACGCCGAAGCGCCCCACGGCTACAGTGTGCTCAACGATTGGAACCAGGGCGGCAACCCGCTTGTCGAGCAGCAGTGGGCCGACGCCATCCGCTACTGGATGACAGCCTACCGCGTCGACGGCTTCCGTTTCGACCTCGTAAAGGGTCTCGGCGACAACGACAGCTATTCGTCGGGCACAGACTCTTACAACGCTTCGCGCATCAACCGCATGAAGCGTCTCCACGACGTCATCCTCTCCGTACGCCCCGACGGCATTCACATCAATGAGGATCTCGCTCAGGCGCGCGAGGAGATCGAGCTCGGCGAGGCCGGCATGCTTCAGTGGGCCAACATCAACTCCGCTTCGGGCCGGCTCGCAGCCGGATGGAACGCCGGAGAGTCGGGCATTCCCTCGTCGCTCGGCTACGGCGCCCCGATGACCGCCTTCCTCTCTACCGCCCAGGACAACCGCCCGTGGGGATCGACAGTCTCCTACGCCGAGAGCCACGACGAACAGCGCATCGGCTACTATGTCACAGCCAACGCCAAGAATAATGCTGTACGCAACTCCGCCTACCGCCGACTCGGCGTTCTCACCGTCGAGATGCTGCTCACGCCCGGGCCCAAGATGATATGGCAGTTCGGCGAACTCGGCGACGCTCAGAACACCAAGCACGACGGCGGCAACAACACCGATCCCAAGACCGTGGTATGGAATCTTCTCGACGACCCCGACGCCATGTCGCTCCACGACACATATCAGGCTCTCTGCCGTCTGCGCCTCGCCAACCCCGAGCTCTTCGGGCGGTCGGCCGAATTCACCCCCGTCAACCTCGACGAAGCCCTCGCCACGACACGCTCAATGCGTCTCCGCGCCGGCGACAAAGAGGTCGTGGCTCTGATCAACACTTCGATCACCGCTCAGGCCAAGACCGTTTCGGCGCCCGTTACCGTAGCCGATGCATCGGTCTATCGCCTGCTGCTCGCCTCGCCCGGCGTTGAAGTCAAGCCGACGGCCGCCGACGGTGCTATCTCATGCCGTCTGCCGGGCGGAAGCTTCGCGATATTCGCCACCGACGCCACAGTCTCGGCCGTCGACGACATCATCGCCGATCCCGACCCTGATGCTCCCGCCGAATTCTTCGATCTCAGCGGCCGCCGCGTTGCCGACCCATCGGCCGCCGGCATCTACATAATCCGCCGCGCCGACAAAGTCACCAAACAAGTCATCCGCTGACGAGTCAGACCCGTCAGACTGGTCCGACTCGTCTGACTTGTCCGCCCAAAAAATAAATTTTTCGGCAAAATTATTTGTAATGATTGCAAAAATTGCTTAACTTTGCAACGGTTAAAAATGTCTTAGGTCTTATGACCTGATGCTCAAAGAACCGTTTTTCAAAATATATATGTTTTTATAGATTGTAGATTATTAGAGGGCTCTATCGCGAGATACAGCCCTTTTTTATTTGTAATTCCGCAAATCATCTCGCATTTATTACCTTTTTATGAACACTTTTTTACAAAGCCATTAATTTTTTTGCTGAAAATTTGTTCTTTTCCCAAAATTAAGTCGTATATTTGCCGCAACCAAACTTTAGCAAGTAATGTAACCAACATACCATATTAAAACATTTATTAATCAAAACAAAAATTCTTATGAACAAAACTTTACGCAATCTGGCTCTCGTAGCCCTTGCAACTGCTCCGTTCTCTGCTTTCGCAGAAGTTGTCGGTTCAGGTACAGCCGATGATCCTTATCAGATCGCTACTGCTGAAGACCTCTGTGGTGCCCACAAACTTACTGTGGCTAATCAAACAGTCTATTTCGTACAGACTGCTGATATCGATATGGCAGGAGTTAAAGAATATATTCCTGTTGTAGGAGCCGATGCAGCTACTTACGATCGTCCTCTCAACTATGACGGCCGTAACCACGTGATCAAAAACTTTGCACCTGAAACAGGAGTAAAATTTGAAACCGGATATGCTTATAACTACGGCCAGTCAATCTTCGGCGTATTCAGCGGCGAGCTCAAGAACCTCGGCATCGTTGGCCTCAATCTTAATGCTACCGGTGGCCGTGCCGGAGCTATCGGCGGTTATCTCGGACAGAGCAAAGCCGGCGTAGCAGTTACAAAAGTCAGCAACGTTTATGCAACAGGTACTATCAAAGGCGGATCAAGCTATACCGGCGGACTTTTCGGCACAACAGGTACTGATGTCGAACTCAACAATTGCTATGTAAATGTCACCCTGAGCGGTGAAGAAGGTGCACTTGTCGGTGGTATTGCAGGTCGTCTTAACAACCCTGCTACTATCAACAACTGCTACGTAGCCGGCGAATTCAGCGGCACTGCAAAGCTTGTATGCTCTACCAATACAAAAGCTTCTACTATTAACGGGTTGGTTATCTTTGCAACAGGTGTAGAAGAAACAGGTCTCGTTGACCCATCTAAAGCACCCATCATGGCCAACACTGATGCCTCTAAAGCAGCTGGTGTAGCAGAAGTTCTTGCTTGGAGCGCATTCCAGGCTAACGGCGAAGGCCTTCCCACACTCAAATATGCCCTCTCTGGTGCAGGTACAGAAGCTGATCCCTATCAGATTGCTTCTGCAGAAGACCTCTGCAACGCGTGGACTGCTATAAACCCCAACAACAATACAGTTAAAACATACTTCGTTCAGACCGCCGATATCGACATGGAAGGCGTTGAGGATTATCATGCACTTACCGGTTATAATGGCGTTTATGGCCAGTTAATTTCTTATGACGGTCAGAACCACGTCATCTATAATTTCGCACCTGGAGCAGACGCGCCGGACACAGCACTCAATAATTACTATTGCACTTCAATCTTCGGCGTTCCCTCAGGTGAAATTAAGAACCTTGGTGTAGTTGATGCCTACAGCGCAAATTCTAATCAGGGCAATGGCATCCTCGGTGCTTATGGAGGCAATTCCAATGGTTCAGCTCTCACGCTTGAAAATGTATTCGTTCATGGTGAAGTTATTTACGACGGTGCAAAAGACAACTATGTTGGTGGTATGTTCGGTACTACCGGAAACGATGTCACTATGACCAACTGCTTCGCAAATGTAAAAGTATCAGGATCTGGAAATTCTTATACTGCCGGTCTCGTTGGTCGTCTTCGCAACACACTTAATATTGAAAACGTCTACGTTGCTGGTTCTGTAGAAGGTAGCGTTGCCGCACTTGTTGCTTCAACCGACAAGACTCCCACTGTGAACGCATACAAAGTTATCGCTTTCAATGAAGGTGCTGACGCCGCCCTCGCAAGTGCAATTGTTGAAGGTGACGAAAAAATCACAGTCGCTACTGCCGAGACCAAAGACGAACTCATCGCAGAAGTTCACACTTGGGTAGGTTTCAGCGAAACTAAGGACTTCGAAGGTTATCCCGCACTTGCTGACTTCGAAAACGTTACAAGCGGTATCACTGACGTAGTTGTTAAAGATGCTGCTGAAATTGAAGCTAACGGCGCAGCTGTTTACTACAACCTCCAGGGCGTTCAGGTTGCTAACCCCGACAACGGTATCTATATCGTTCGCCGCGGCAACAAAGTTACCAAAGAACTCATCCGCAAATAATTTGTCACAACAGACATAACCCCGGCGGGCGGCCCATCCAGGCCGCCCGCCTTGTTTTTTATCGGTATAATGAGCGTCGGAGACGCGCTTTTTTTTTCTTTGCGCACTCAGCGCCTCGGCGTGATACCTCAGGAGAGCGTCGGAGACGCTTAACATGCGAATCCCCCAGCGATAATTGAGAGCGTCGGAGACGCGCTTTTTTTCTTTGCGCGCTCAGCGCCTCGGCGTGATACCACAGGAGAGGCAGATCTTTAACCTTTCACACCAAAATAACACATCTAGCTATAAATCAACCTATTAACCCACATAAGTGTTAATATTGCCGAAAAAAACACAAAAAATAACGCCAAAATAATCTCTATATTTAATATATTATTTATATCTTTGAAAACTTTTTGACAAAAAAATCTTTCATTCAATTATTTTTCATTCTAACCAATCGGTCAAAACAAACTTAGAAACAAATAAATCTAATCTTTAATACCTAACTAATAACCGATCATGAAACTTAAATTAGCAAAAAATTTTAGGCTATTGGTCTCTCTGTGGTGTTTCTTTGCGGCAGTCGTCTGTGCGTATGCCCAGGTTACAGTCACAGGTACTGTCCTTGACAAAGACGGGGAAACAATGCCCGGCGTATCAGTCCGTCTGAAAAGCAACCCCCAGGTTGCTGCCGCTACGGATATAGACGGACATTTCACGCTGAAAGTTCCCAACCTGCAGCAGACACTCGAACTGAGCTATGTCGGCTACAAAGCGCAGAGTGTCGCTCTTAACGGACGCTCAAATGTCGAAATCGTCCTTCAGGAAGACTCCGAAATCCTCGACGAAGTCGTAGTCGTAGGTTACGGCCAGCAGAAGAAGGTCAGCGTAACCGGCTCCGTATCATCAATCTCCGGCAACGACCTCATCAAGGCTCCTATGCAGAACGTTTCGAACCTCCTCACCGGTAAGGTGTCGGGTATTACCGCAGTCCAGAGCACCGGTCGTCCCGGTGAGGACGGTGCATCGATCAAAGTGCGCGGTATCAATGACTTCAGCGGTTCGGGTCCTCTCGTGATTGTCGACGGTGTGCAGATGGACATGAACCTTGTCAACCCTAACGATATCGAAAGCGTGTCAGTCCTCAAGGACGCATCGGCCGCAATCTACGGTGTCGAAGGCGCCAACGGTGTAATCCTCATTACTACCAAGAAAGGTCAGGAAGGCATGGCCAAGATCTCTTACTCAGGCACATTCTCATGGGTTCACAACACTGCCCTCCCCGAATTCTGCGACGCCGAAGAGTATATCTACTGGCACAACAAAGCGTCTATCATGGACGGTATTACCCCCCGCTTCGACGCCGACATTCTCCGTCGCGTAAAGGAGGCTGCGCCCGATGACTGGCTCGGCAACACCGACTGGTTCAAGGAAATTTTCCGCACGGGCTTCACCCAGCAGCACAACGTGTCTGCAACCGGCGGCGGTAAGAACACATCTTACTTCGTTTCCGGCGGCATCATGGACCAGCAGGGCACAATGCGCGGCACCAACTACCGCCGTTACAATGTGCGTTCCAACCTCGAAATGAAGGTTGCCAAGAACTTGCGCTTTGCCAGCACAATCTCTGCCTACCGCACTGAAAAAGATTATCCGAACACCGACATGAGCGAACAGAGTACATACAACCCCGCATCAGAGGCTGTTTATACACTGCCTATCTTCCAGAAGGAATATCAGGGTCGCCCGGTAGGTTACGGCCAGGGAGGCAAAAACCCTGTCGCCGCTATCGAGCAGAGCGGCTTCCAGCGCACATACGCCAACCGTTTCGTGGGTACAGCCCTTCTGGAATATGACTTCAAGGCTGTTCATCCGCTTCTCGACGGTCTGAAAGTGTCTGTCTGGGGTTCATACAATACATGGCACCAGAACGCCGAATCATATTTCGGTGCAATAGAAATGTTCCAGGTGCTTCTCAACGATGTCACCACAGGATCTGTCGCTTACAAGGCTGACTATGCCAAAGGTCAGGAGAACACTTCTTACAGCAAGTCTTCAGTATGGGACTACACTGCAATGCTCCGCCCCCAGGTTAGTTACAACCACAAGTTTGGCAAAGCCGAAGTCGGTCTTCTCTACCTCTATGAAGCTACCAAATATTTCTCGAGCAACGTCGGCGCGTCGGCGCGCAACTACATCGCTCCCGATCCTGTCGACCTCGGCCTCGGTCTCGAAATCATTCCCACCAGCGTGAGCGGCGGCCACGGACGTTCGTCGAAGGCCTCTCACATCGGCCGTTTCAACTTCAACTGGGACGAGAAATATCTCCTCGAATTCGCTTTCCGTTACGACGGCTCTTACAAATTCGCTCCCGAACACCGCTGGGGCTTCTTCCCCTCCGTATCTGCAGGCTGGATTATGTCGCAGGAAAATTTCATCAAGGATAATCTTCCCTGGGTCGACTTCCTCAAACTTCGTGCCAGCTACGGTGAGTCCGGCAAGGACAACATCACGGCCTTCCTTTATGAATATCTCTACAAGTCACGTAAAGACGGCTACATCTTCCCCAGCGGAGTTTCTATTCCTCTGGTATGGACCGACTCTTACACTCAGAGCCGCGATCTCCAGTGGTCAACGACAAAGACTTACAACGTGGGTCTCGATATCGACGTCCTCCGCCGTAAGTTAGGACTGGAAGTTGACGTCTTCTATCAGGTGACATCCAACCTTCTCGAAGGTATTGGCGGCACTTATCCCTCGTCGCTCGGCGGCAATACCCCAAAATATGAGAACTCCGGTTCTGTCGACAACCGCGGTATCGACTTCACCATCAAGCACGAGCTCGCTCCCTCCAAGGACTTCAGCTATCGTCTGCGCGGCACATTCGGCTTCGCCCGCAATAAAGTTCTCCGTCAGAAGATCAACGATGACCACCCCTCGTGGCGCAACGTTCTCGGCCATCCGATGGGCGCACGCTTCGGCCTTATCGCAACAGGGCTTGCCCAGACTCAGGAGCAGATCGACAATGCTCCCGCAGCTCCCTCGGGCGACATCAAGCTCGGTGATATCCTCTATTATGATACCAACGGCGACGGCAAGATCATGTACAAGGGTTCTGAGTCTGACTATGTGCGCATCGGTTACGGCGCGCTCCCCGAAATCACATTCTCTATGAACATGGACTTCAACTTCAAGAACTTCTATCTCAACATGCTGTGGCAGGGCGTTACCCACGTCGACTACCAGCTCAACGGTATCTGGGGCACCGGCCACTGCGACCACACCCCCTTCACCCGTCCGTTCTACAGCGACGGCAACGCGCCGAAGTATCTTGTCGAAGGATCATGGACTCCCGAGAATACTGACGCCCGCTATCCGCGTCTGTCTTCGACTGCCCGTCAGAACAACGCGGTAGCTTCCACCTGGTGGCTCATCAACGGAGAATATCTCCGCCTGAAGACCCTTACTGTAGGTTATGACGTGCCTGAAAGTGTGCTCAAACACACTCCCTTCTCACGCTTCAACATCTACGTGTCAGGCACAAACGTTCTTACTTTCAGCCACTTCAAATGGCTTGATCCCGAGTCTCCCTCCATCGCCGCAGGTTACTATCCCCAGCCGGCTACATGGTCGCTCGGTCTTAATGTCAACTTCTAATCAATCCTAACGATTCCGCAAAATGAAAAAATATATATTTTTAGCAGCTTTAGCGGCCGTGGCTCTTTCGTCGACATCATGCAACGACATTCTCGACATCCAGCCTTCAAGCGAGTACAGCTCGGATGCGATCTGGAGCACTGAGACCTCTGCCGACTATTATATAATGGCCTCTTACCAGCACTTCAAGGATCACTCGATCCTCGCCGGCCATACACGCCACTACTACGACGCCTATACCGATCTCTACAAGTCGACTACATGGCTCGCATATGACCATATGTATAATAAGGAGTTCATGCTCGCTTCTCAGTTCGGTAAGAACAACGCCGCCGACTTTGCTTCGTGGGGCACTGCTTACGGCCGCATCAAACGCGCCAACCTTCTGCTCAACGACCTCGACAGATTTGCCGACCGCTTCGATCCCGAATGGGTCAAAATCCGCCGCGCTGAGGTTCGCTTCGCTATCGCGATGAACTACTTCTACATCGCCCGCGTCTACGGCGGCTTTGTTATCCGCACGGATAAGTCAGGCGTCAACGGCGGCACCGACGACGGTGCAAATCCCGAAGACTGCAACCGCGCCCGCGCTTCTGAAGAGGACTCCTACAAGTTCATCATGCAGACAATGTGCGAGAGCGCTGAGGATCTCCCCGTGTCATGGGGCAAGGGCGGCACACTCGAAGGCCGCGCCACCAAAGGCATGGTCTACGGCTTCCTTTCTCGCGTGGCTCTCTTCGCAAAGGACTGGGAAATGGCTGCCAATGCTGCCGACTCGTGCGCCAAATACGGTCAGTACAAGCTCGTCGACAACTACGCCGACCTCTTCGACTACCGTAAGGATGAATCAAACCTCAGTGAAATCATCTATGCTATCTACTATAAGAAAGAACTTGCCACACACGGTTTCGACAATGCCATGCGCAGCCCGGGCGACGCTTTGATCAACAAAGTCAACCCCACTGCCACAATCGTTCCTACCGCCGAACTTGCCGACATGTATGAGTTCAAGGACGGCACTCCTTTCAACTGGACAAACTGGAATAGAGTCACGGATGATAAAGGCAAACGCCTCACCGATCCCTACACCTACCGCGAGCCCCGTTTCCAGGCCACAATCCTCTATGACGGAGCAGAGTGGGAAGGACGCACAATCGAAACCTTTGTCGGTCAGACCTCCCAAATACCCGATGGTGTCGATGCAATCAAGACTTGGACTCGCGCAGGCACGTGTGACGGCCACACCTGCACAGGCTATTAC
This sequence comes from uncultured Bacteroidales bacterium, assembly GCA_947573135.1. Taxonomy (GTDB): domain Bacteria; phylum Bacteroidota; class Bacteroidia; order Bacteroidales; family Muribaculaceae; genus CAG-873. Next base: position 35,769 of record CANPDU010000034.1, read on the forward strand.
ATCCGCAAATATCTCATGGAAGGCGATAAAGACTTCCTCACCAAAGGCAGTATCAACACTGAGATCTGTCTCCGCTACGCTGAGGTGCTCCTCAACAAGGCCGAAGGTCTCGGCATGCAGGGTCGTATCGCAGAAGCTCTCGTGCCCCTGAACGAGGTCCGCGCACGTGTCGGCCTGCCCGCACGCACTGTTGAAGACGCGCCCAACGTATCAGCCTTTATGAACCTTCTCCGCAAGGAGCGTGTATGCGAGCTCGCAGGCGAAGGCCAGCGCTACTGGGATCTCATCCGCTGGGAACTCGCCAAAGAGATCATCGACGGCAAGTCGTTCCACGGCGTTCAGGTCACCAAACGCGCATCAGGCACCAAGCAATACAAGGAAGTGGATATCGACGACGGACAGCTCCGCATGTTCGAAGACCGCTACTATCGTCTCTCTCTCCCCGCCGACGAACTCACCAACAACAAACTCTGCTTGGACAACCCCGGCTGGTAATCATCCGATATTCTCCAACAATTTAATATTTCGATCATTATGAAGATAATTAAATATATACTGTTCTCTCTCGTCGGTCTGCTTGCCTCAGCCTCTTTCTCGGCATGCGAGTCTCCTGACCAGGAATTCGAACACGACAACAACCTTATCGCCTGGATGCAGCTCTGTCTGCGTCCCGGCGCCCAGGGTCTCCCCGGTGTAATTGAAGAATATGACGCGCAGGGCAATCTCGTGCCTGCCGATCAGGTGACCGTTAAGAATGTACAGGGCGGCTACGGCATCATCAAATTCGTGCTCGACCTCGACTACAAGGGCGAATACAATCCCGAACACTGCTATCTCAACACCTCGCTTACTTTCGACGAAGTGATCAAACCCGGTCTCGCCGGCATCAAGAACATCACCAACCGTGATGCCGAGGGTGTCGCACAGGGTATCAAGATAACTGTTCACTCCGGCATCGGCACAACCCGCGAATACACCGTCATCGGCTACTTCGACGGCGAATATAAAGTTGCTCCAGAAGCATCAGACAATTAATTTCTAACGTTTTTTATCCAAGACAGAAATGAAACTCAATTATAGCAAACACTTCCTGACTGCGGCTACCGCTCTGTTGGCTGTCGTTGCAAGCTCTTGCAAAGACGATATCACCGACGTCCTCTCAGAGAATGCATACATCGAGCCCGATGCTTTCTATGTGCCCTCGGCTGTCGACAAAACCCGCATCTACAAGGCTCAGCTCAACGCCACTCAGGACACCTTCTTTATCCGTGTGCCTCAGAACGTCGATCCAGTCACCGAACTCACCGGTGCGGTACCACAGTTCTATCTTAGCCTCGGCGCTACGGTCACACCTCTTATGACCGACGCCCAGAACTTCGCTGACCGCGACAATCCCCCCAAGTATACCGTAACGGCCAAGAACGGCGGTGCGACCCACACCTATGTTGTGAGCTACGTCGTTGTTGAACCTCAGCCTATCGAATTCGGCGAGCTTCCCGCAAGCATCGACCGTCTGGCAGCGGCTACCGTTGGCGGCAACTTCGGCTTCAACGGCGACATCATCGGTTCGCCCGCTTTCTGCGGTCTCAACCATGTTGTGATGTTCTCACGTAAGTACAACACGCTCCGTGTCTACGACCTGCCCTCGCTCGAAGTTTCTGCAACTCAGCTCAAGACTGATCCGGCATTTGCCGCAGCCGATGTAGTAGCGGTCACTTCCGACTCCAAGGGCAACCTCGTCGTGGCTGTCGGCGGTTACGCTTCGGGGCACTCCAAATTCTTCTATTACACTGCTCCCGATCAGGACCCCGTCGCTCTTGAAGGCGAAACCCACACAAGCGTTGAATACGATCTCGGAGAACCCGGCATGATGGGAACATATATCAGCTGCACCGGCGACATCACCGGTCAGGCAGTCATCGCCTTCGGCGGCGAACGCGACGCTCTCGGCACACACTACAAGTACTATATTTCAGGCGGCATTCTCCGTAACGACAACTACGAGACTATCCACACCGGCTACCCGTCCAACGACATGAACGAGTTCCAGATGATTTCGTTCTTCTCTACAAAGAAGAATTCTGCCTACCTCATCGGTGACTGCGAGAAGTCTGAAAAAAATGACGGCATGGAGAACGAAGTTCAGATCCGCGTCAATGATAATTTAGGCAATACTATCGGTATGGCAGACTATTATGCAACCGAATACAACAGCTGGCAGGGCTGGTGGCAGCGTACCGGTCAGGCTCTGAGTGCGAAAGGCGCACGCCGCCCGACCGTCCACGCCATGAACCTCAACGGCAATGAGCTCGCCCTCTTCTCGACCGGCGGCGGCAAAAATGCTCCCCAAATGCAACGTACTATTATCACCGACAAGACCCTCGGTGTATATTATAGTGATTTCGGCGCTTTCGACGGAACATGGCTCCTTACTCTCGGTTCTGAGACTGCAGCTCCGTGGATCGATTATTATAACTCAAACGGCTCAGGCATGATGTGCGACTGGTGCTTCGACGACGAGAAACAGCAGGGCTACATCGCCGTATGGTACGAACGCCGCGCGCTCGTGATTTATGATGTAAGCTGCATCAAAATGCTCTGATGCATTAATTCTATAATCTCATACATGAGGGTGTGTCATATTTGAACTGACCCCTAAAAGTTAGACAAAAAACTTTTAGGGGTCTTTTATATGA
>CANPDU010000035.1 GCA_947573135.1 uncultured Bacteroidales bacterium
GTGAACCGAATTTATTTAATTTTTAACCCCGTCCATTTTTAGTGGACAGTAGTGAAGTAAGGCATCGAAAAACAATCTTCTAAACCGACTACGCAAACAGGCCGGCGACAACGAGGCTATGGTGTTGTCGCGCAGCGGTCTTGCTGATGATGTGAAACCGGTATTCGAATTGCCTCTCACTGACAAATGCGGTGACCTCGACGGCCCGAACGGAGAGATGTGGTATTATACCGCGAGTCTGACTTATGAGTATAAGCAGATGAATGAGTTTTGGACCGATTATTTTCTGCGTCACTATGTGTTCACTATCTACAATGAAGCCGGTGAGCTTGTCGGCACGGTCGAAGACGATATGCACTATGCTGACGACGAATTGCGAGTGCCTTATGTCGACCTTCTCCCCGTAGTGACAAAGAAATTTTTCAACGATGATGACAACTATGAGGTTGCTGTCGGTTTTGCCGTCAACTCGACAACTCCGGGCATCAACCACTACCGTACGGTAGCTTATTCGATCGGAGGCGACAAGGACAGCAAGGGCAACAGCGCAATCGTAGCCACGATCCCTGAAATGGTTTCCGATGTGCTCGATGCTTCGGCCGAAGGCGGCGAAGAGCGCTATATGATGGCAGTTATCAACAACAATATGGTGTTTGCCGACGGGGATGACAGCGACGAAGAAGAGACAGGCGAGGAATTCTGGAACCGTCAGCTTTCTTATCAGTCGGAGGTTGTAGTCTATGACAGAGTCGGCGCCGACGGCAAGCCCCACGTGATATTCCGTCATACAACGCAACAGGTCTGCATGCCCGGCGAACAGGAAGATACTCCGTTCATTATGTCTCTTAAAAATAGCCACGGCAGTTTCTATGTTTTTGCAAAATATAAAGAACCGCTTTACAATCCTTACTATAGCTCTGCCGACCCCGATATGAGCCAGCGGGAAAGCAATTCGCTCGTTATCGAACTTTACAAACTCAACGGCGATAAATTCGAACTCTGCCAGACAACAGAATATCCTTTTGTCAAGGATAACGCTGAGGACGTGATTGCCTCTTACTATGCTGTCGGCAACTTCCGTTATACGGCCGACATCATCTTTAACGCCGACGGGAAAGCTGACTTTTATATAACAAAACAGAATAAACTGGTCGGTAATGATGAGAGTTATATCAATTCCTATTATTTCGTCAGGGCTGACGGCACTAAAGAGAAGACTGTTTTCGAAAACTGCACCAATTCACAGATGCTGAGCGGCGTCGCAGGTCACCCGGAGCAGTGTATGTTTGTGACTTACGACAACGGATATATGTTCCATTTTGTCGACCTCCCCGAAGCGAAAGAAGTGGCAAGTATGTCAAATGTTTTTATGATTGACGACTTTTCAGATCCGGAATATCTTTTGGCCAATTGCGACCGCACCGCCTGCGGAAACAGCTACCGCTACGCTTTTGAAATGCGTATGCCTGACGAGGATGGCTATGGCCTTAAGATGCGCGTCGCATGGTTCGATGACAAATGTAATTTTGTCAACTACGATTATATCAACATGGGGCTTGATGTCCAGTATGCTGTACTATACCTTGACGGCACTGTGCTTCAGCCTGACTTCTTCTACAAAGACAAAACCGGCAAACGTGAATATATGCTGCTGCTCAAACGTGACACCGGTGACGGTCTTATTGAAGAGCAGCTTCTTATAGGCCAGGTGACCGATGAGGCTAATCCCGCAGGTCAGGATATCAGGCTCTTTACCCCTGACAGCGAGAAGGGCGCGCTCGGCAGCATAGTGGTATATGCTTTAACTGAAGAACCTCACCTCAATGTGGGTTACAAAAAAACTGAAGCCGAACTTACAAAGTCGCGTGAATGCTATGCCCTCGAAGTATACAATATGCCTTTCGGCAGCGACGACACCGGAGCCGTAGACGAAATCATAGTCGGCGACGGTATATCCTTCGACGGCAAGGTAGTCACCGCTGCGGGTGAGATATCGGTATATGACGTTTACGGAGTAGAGGTTGCATCGGGCGTCAACTCTGTAGCTGTCGACGGTCTGCAGGCCGGTGTGTATGTCATTTCGGCGGCAGAAAAAACCTGCAAGATTTTTGTGAAATAATCGGTCGGTATTATATGATAAAAAATAAATATATCGCGGCTTGTGTGGCCTTGTTTGCCGTTTTTACGGCTGTCGCACGCCCGCTGACTCCCGACGAAGCGCTCGCTCGTCTTGACGAAGAAAGACCGGCAAGTGATGCAGCATCTGTCCGTGCACCACGAAAGGCGTCAGGCCTTCAGCTTGCCATGACACAGAAAACTCTCGCCGGCGATCCGGCTGTATATGTTTTCAATAATACAGACAACAAAGGTTATCTTGTTGTCAGCGCCGACGATACGGCTCGCCCGTTGCTCGGTTACTCAGACAGCGGATCGTTTCCTGAGCAGCTACCCCCCGCCATGCAATGGTGGCTTGAGGAATATGCGCGTCAGATTGAATATGCAACAGTGCATAAGACTGTAGCTCTGCCGCGCAAGACGATTGATAATTCTGATCGTAAAGCGATTGAGCCAATGCTAAAAACGAGCTGGGATCAGGATGCGCCTTACAACAGTCAGTGCCCTAAATATGGCACTGCCGAAACATATACCGGATGTGTTGCCACGGCGATGGCTCAGGTTATGAAATATTGGGAATATCCCGAGAAAGGACAGAATCGTATAAGCTACAATGCAACGACCGTCGGTCGTAGACTGACTCTCGACTTCTCCGCGCAACCGTTCGACTGGTCGAATATGCTTGACGATTATGACGGAAACTACAATCAGGATCAGGCCGACGCTGTCGCTTATCTGATGAAGGCCTGCGGCTACTCGGTCAAGATGGACTATGGCACGGACTCGTCGGGCGCGCTTGCTATGAACATTGCGTCGGCGATGACTCACTTTTTCAAATATGACGATAATATAAATTATCAGCTGCGTGCCTATTACGGTTCTTACGAGTGGGAGCAGATGATCTATGACAATCTCAATGAGGTTGGTCCGTTACTCTATGGCGGAGCGTCGACGATCGGCGGCGGACACTCCTTTGTCTGCGACGGTTATGACGGTGAAGGTTACTTCCACTTCAACTGGGGGTGGACCGGCATGAGCGACGGATATTTCAGCCTCGACGCTCTTAATCCTGACGCTCTCGGAATAGGCGGAGGCACCGGCGGCGGATATAACTTCACTCAGGATGCCGTGTTCGGCATACGCCCCCCTACAGGCGATCCGGCCATAGAGAAAGATATTGTTATGACCCAGCACGGTTCTCTTGCAGGTTATATCAGCAACGACAGCCTCAAGATCGATCTCTTTGCCGAAAACCAGGCCATGTGGGTCAACTATAATCCTTCTGCAATGAAGGTACGCTTTGGAGGTATAATCGAGCCTGAGGACGGCGGAGAAAAGATTAATGCCTACTTCGGTAAAATAAATTTCACCATTGAGCCGGGCTACGGCACCGAACCAAAGGCGTGGAATGCCGGTATCTCACTGTCAGAGTTGAATCTGCCCGACGGAACATACAGACTCACTGCCGCAACCCAACGGTGGGACACCGACGGCGCTGAGTGGATACCTGTCCGTCCCGTTTATGGCTGCTATAACTATTTTAACTTCACCAAGAACGGTGACCGTTATACAGTTGATGTCAAAGATGTCGACCGACTGCTTATTACTGACGGCAGCGTAGTCGGCGATCTCTATTACGGCATGCTGACAACGGTTGAAGTAACCGTAATCAATGAGTCGGACCATGAGATGACACGCGGCTATGCTCCGCTGATCATTGTTGACGGTCAGCCTGTTTTAATGGGTGAAAGCATCTGTCTGACTGTTGGCCCCAATTCTACAGAGACACGCCGCTGGACGACGTCGCTCTACGCGCTCCAGCAGTATTTTATGGTTGAGAGCGATATCGAGGCTCAGTTGACATTCTATGACGAGGGTACTTACGAAATCTTTTCTGATGATTTCATCAAGCCGGTCATACTTAAGCCAAATCCCGGTGCGCCCCGACTCTCGCTTTCAGGAGCTCCGAAGGTGACCAATGCCCAAAGCTCTGTGGTTGAAGAAGACTCGCGGATCAATTATCTTGTTGCCGACAAGCGCAATGTCGAGGTTTCGGCCAGAGTACGTCTGATCTCCGGTCTCTTCGGCTATCCTATGTTTGCATGTATAGTCGATGATGACAGTTCGATTCTGTCATATGGCGGCTACAATGTCATCATGAGCCGCAGTTTCGAAACCCATAATTTCTCGATTACTCTCGATTGTGCGACGGCCGAGGCCGGCAAGACTTACACACTGATGATGGGTTATGATTATGGCTCCAATATGATGCAGATCGACAATAAGTCGGCGCTTGTAACCTTCAGTGACACATCGGCCGGCATAGGCAATGTCAATGCAGGCAGCCAAGCCCTGAGCTTCACCGGTGATGAAGTGATCTGCGGAGGCTGTCATATAGAAATCTTCAATATGCAGGGCACTAAGGTTGCCGAAGGTGACGACAGCGTCACTGCTGGATCTCTTTCGCCGGGTGTCTATGTTGCTCACGCCTGCGGCGAGGCACTCAAATTTGTCATACATTAAACATTATATCTTGACTGTTCCGGATAATACTAATTTTTAATTTAATAACTTTCAGATGAAAAAGCTTTATTTTATTGCGTTCATTATGTCGTTGCTTGCAAGCTTCGGGATCAGGGTTTCGGCTTACGAAGTGACGTACAGATGGAACATTCCGGGGGCTATTGAGCTTCACGAGAATTCTGCTACCGGCGCGCTCATACAGCTTGCCGACGACGCGACCGAGTACACCTACACCAATACCGAGAGCGGCAGCTTCTACGCTATTGCCAAGCCCGGTTACATAATTACCAAGATCGTCGCAGCCGGCGTTGAGCAGAAAGTGCCCGCACCGAGCAACTATGGTTCGGTGTGGGGACCGTTTATCACCGAGTCAAACGCTTCGAAATACAGCCCTGCCGAGATTACTCTCGAAGAAGTTGAATACAACATTCCGATGAAGCTGACCATCGAGAACGGAGCCAACGATATCTATATGCAGTATGGCCCGCTCAACAAACGTCTCGAAATCGCAAACGGCGAACAGACTGTCTATTTCAGCAAATATGACACGAACTGTTATATCGGCGGTCAGAACGGCCTTGCTTCAGCTGACATATACAATATTGAAGTCAACGGTGAGAAACTGACACTGCCTTACTCGTTCTCGACCCAATATCAGTTTACGCCAGTCGAGAATGCTGAAATTAAGATTCGGGCATATGAAGGAGAGGAAGTGGTAAGGAATAAATATATCCTGTCGTTCGAAGCTCCCGAGGGTGCTGTGATAAGTGTGTTTGACCGCACTACTTCAGGAGGACTTATCACCGATCTGACTGAAGAAAACCTTACTTTCAACGAAGGTGATCTGATACAGGTAAACTTCAATCCCGACTTTGAGTTCACAACTCTTACTGTCAACGGCGAAGACTATCTTGAAGAGCTCTACAGCAACAATATTTCATTTAAAATTACCGCCGATACAAAAATCAAGGCCGAAGGCGCCGTCAAGCAGTACGGCACAGTAGAATTCACTGCCTATGTTATCAATCCCGAGGGCGTCAAACTCTATCAGGGCGGATACCAGCAGAATCTTTTCGAAGGTGCGGCCACTGAAACGACATCGGAAGATATTACCGTGGGCGACTGCACATTCCCGGCCGGGACGACTTATATTCTTCATCCCGTAGCAGGCGAAAAAAATCCTCAGATTTTTGTAGAGGCTAATGACGGATGGTATATCAAGACTGTCCTCGCGGCCGATGAACCGGGCAGCTCAAGCTTCGGAATACAGACTGGCGCCATCAACAGTGAATATAACGGCACTACATTCTATGTCATTGCCGAAAAATATGAGACTCCCGCCAAACTTGATATTATAGTTCCTGCAAGCGGTTATATGTTCAGGTGTAACCCTGCTTTGTCACAGAACTGGGAGAATCCCATGACTCAATACTCTCTTAAGGAAGGACGCAATACGATCAGCTATCTGCCGGGTTACCACGATCCGTTCAATTTTGCCTTCACTGAAGAGGCTATGGTTCTCTATGTCGACGGTGTCGCACAGGAAGCTGACGAAAACGGCCGTTATCAGCTCGCTCCGGTCTTTGACGCAGCAACCGGTGTCTACTCCACAGCTATCGTAGTTGACGGCACAGCCAAGACATATGCTGTTACATTCAAGGGAGACGCCATCGCAGCCGGCGATATCTACTACGGTACAGCACGCAAGGCAGTCACTCTCGACAGCAACAACCGCACAACCGTGCTTGCGGGCATGGTTCTCGGCTTCAAACTGCCGGAAGGTTCTCAGGCAGTCGTTGCAACCCAGAACGATTCAAAGACCTATACTTCGGCCGATGCCGATGCTGCGGGCTACATCGTTATTACTCCCGAAGCTTCGACTGTAGTGACCGTTGAAGCAGCCGCTTCTACTTCTCAGCTTGTGCCTGTCATACTCAATCCCTCTGACGGCGCTGTCGTAAGAAGCATATCGACTGTCAAGGTGATGGTTGCAGTTCCTGAAAACTACGATCCTTATAATATGGATGAAGACGCCCTTTCTAAAATCACGCTCACTGCAGAAGACGGTGCAGTCTGCCATCCTGCCGCACTTGGCGACGTCGGTATGACTTCTGACGAGTCGATGTATGAGATGCCGCTCCTTTTTGAGCCTGCAATCACCGAGGCCGGCAAGTACACACTGACCATTCCTGCCGAAGTGTTCTACCAGACCAGCTGGGACGAAGAAAGCCAGTCATTCAAGAAGCCTGAAGGAAGTTATGCCAATGCGGCCGTAACAGCTGAATATACTGTCGATCCGAGTGTTATTTCCGGTCTGTCGAAATTTACTCTCACTCCGGCTTCTGAATCAACTGTAGGCTCGATTGAGACAATCTTTATTGACTTCCCTGACTTAGCCCGCAGTTTCAATGCAATTACTCCCGAAGCGCTGGAAATTACCAACGGTGTCACCGTTCATACCTGTGCAGTTGCTCTTGACTGGACTAAAGAGACTCTCTGCTTCAAGATCGTTCCCGTCGATGCGGATTATGAACCCGTTGTAATAAGCGAGTTCGGCGACTGGACGCTCACCATCCCGGCAGGATCATTCCAGCTCGACGGCGACAGTAACCCTGAGATAATAGCCAAGTACACTATAGGCGAAGTCGAGTCTTCTTATATCCTCGATCCCTCGACTGACTCAACTGTATTCAATCTCGGCACAATAAAAGTAACTTTCAAAAACGCAACCGAAATCACGTATAACGACGAGATCATCACTCTTGAAAACGATGATTTCTCAGCCGAGGCCGATTATGTAGATTATGACGGCAACGTTGCGACGCTTTATTTCACGGCTCCTGAAGAAGCCGGAGACTACACTCTCACCGTTCCCGCCGGATCATTCACCGTCGACGGCAACCCGAGTGAACTGATTACTGCAGTCTACCATTTCGAACCGGCTTATGTCCTTAATCCTGCGCCGATGTCTCAGATAGAGAATGTAAGTGATATCACCATAAGTTTCCCGGCGTTCACAAATGTTGAGTTTGTAGGAGATGCATATCAGGTGCTCGCCATGGCAGGCATGAGTTCAGCGATATTCCTTGAGGCTGTTCCGGTTGAAGGCGCCGATGTGCCCACTTTCAAGTTCTTGCCGGCAGATGAAACGGCTCAACTGCCTAACGGTCTGATTACACTTAATATCGAAGAAGGTGTGTTCTCGCTCGACGGAACTGCCAGCCCTGCGGTCAAAGCTTATTATAATCTCAGTGGTCCCGTAAGCACAGACTGGACGGTTTCACCCGATAAGTGCATAATATATGATGAATTCTTCATTGGCGGTACAATCGTGTTTGACGAGAATGTCAGTGTTTCGCGCGGCGAAAATTATGACAATATCACAATTTCGCTTAATGATACGCCGCTGAGTCTCACCGATAATGTCGGCATAGAAGCCAACTATTTTATGATCAATGTATTCGAGAATATTGCGCTTGGCGAGCTAAAGGTTCATATTCCGGCCGGGGCACTCAGCCTCTCGGGAACTCCCTGCACAGAAATCGATTACACATGGACAATTATTGAAAATAGAGAGTTTGATTGTGTCATCACTCCGGGTGCCGGCGATGTCACCAATCTTAGCACTGTCACTGTCGAATTCCCCACTGCTACGTCGGCTGACGTATTCTTGACAAGCGGTGTGTTCATGCGTTCGACTGATTATGACTATAAGTGCTCGTTCACGGGCGTTATTGAACAAGTCGAAGATGCCGAGCATCCGACCTTCAGGATATCGTTCAGCAACAGCTATGGTGTACCGTCGAAACTCACTGACTATGTGCTCCAGATTTCTGCCGGTACATTTACACTTGATGAATATTACTCTAATGAGGAAGTTAATGTCAACTATACTCTCAACGAATCTTCCGGTATTGAGGATATCTTGGCTGGCGAAAATGGCGAAGTCACAATCTATACGCTCCAGGGCATCAAGCTCAATGTTGAGTGGAAGAATCTTCCTGCAGGCTTCTATATCGTAAACGGTAAGAAAGTTTATAAAAACAACTGAGACTGATCCTTAACAGACAATAAGCAAGGGCTGCGCCGTTCGGCGTAGCCCTTGCTGTTTCTTGCTGCTTACAATATAACTGGATTACCAGCCGCCGGAGGCACCGCCGCCGCCTGTGAAGCCGCCGCCGAAGCCACCGCCGATGGAACCGCCTCCACCGCCGAAACCTCCGCGGCCGCCTCCTCCGATCGGAGCCACAATTACCGGTGCGAGTTTGGCGATGCGGTAATTCTTACCCATGCGGTGGTGACAATTGAGGCATGTAAATTCTTTTACTCCCAGTCCTTCACGGGATACTGTCGGCTGCACCACTATTTTGTCGCCGGTCAGTTTTGCTGTGCGTGCATGGCAGTTGTCACATTCGATCAGAGGCATAGATTTATTGACAAAGGGGAAGATGTCGGTCTCGCCGCACGAGTTGCAGTGCCACACGTCGTAGTCGACAGATCCGATGCGCTCCTCGCAGTCCTGGGCCGGAGTGAGAAAATCATTGTCGTGAACCTCATCGATTTTTATCATCTTATGGCCGCAGTTGGGGCATTTCCGCGGCCGATTGCGCCAATATTTCATGGCCAGCAGCAGAGGCAGTGTCACCGCCAGAGGTATGCCCAGGCCTGCGAACGAGACGATCAGCAGCGGAGCGCGCCAGTTTTCAAACGCTGTGTACTTATCGTAGGGTGAGCGTCCTCGCATAGACAATATTTTGAACAGCACTATAGCTCCGAGCAACAGAGTCACGCCCAGACTGAACAACAGGTAGCCCCGAAGGACATTGACGCTTCGTCCATCAGAATAATCAATGTCGTCGCCGGACGATTTGATTTCCTCGGCCGCCTGCGGATCGCCGAGGCGTGCAGCAATAGAATTGACTGCTGCAAGTGTACCGCCGTCGAAATCGCCTTCACGAAATGCCGGAAACATGTCGTTTCGCAGTATTCTGCCGCAGATCGCATCGGGGAGCACACCCTCTACGCCGGGCCCTGTCCGGATGACCGCCTTGCGGGCGTCGCGGGCCACGAGCAGCAGCACACCGTTGTTGTTGTCGCTCTTACCTAGTCCCCAGCTGTTGAAAAGATCGTTGGCAAAGCTGTCGATGTCGCCGCCGTCGATGTCGCTGACGACCACGGCGACCATTTCGGCCGACGTTGTGCGTCTGAGACGGCTGATAATCGAGTCCATACGTGTCTGAGCCGCGTCTGACACGATGCCGTCAGGGTTGCTGACAAAACGGGTGCGGTCGGCAAGATGGACATTAGGGATCTCGTCGGTTCTGTAGGCGCGTGCTGCAACAGAAAGCACTGCGCAGGCAGCGAGTATAAGTGTAATTATTTTTTTCATTGTGTTTATAACAGATATGTCATACTGATTGATCACACGGCCGGAAGAGACAGACCGTTGAGCTTGCGGAAAAGGTCGAGCGCATAGACATCGGTCATAGCCGACACATGGTCTATCACGGCCTGGATCTTGCCGAAGAGTGTCGGCGCGGCGACGTCGTACTGGCGCGGTACTTTGGAGAGCAGCAGGCGTGAATAGTTGAGATCGGGACTGACTACGGCCCCGACCAGTTTCTCGAGCAGAAAAGTTATGATTCGGTTACCGGCAAGTTCGATATCAACGACGTCTGACGCCCGGTAGATCTTGTCCCACGACAGATCATTGCAGCGGCTGTAGGCACGTCCTTCGATCGAATCGAGGCTTTGGAGCAACGAACCTTTAAAGGCCCCCGCGAGTATACGGTCTTCATTGGCGATAAACGACTCGGCACAGCGTCTGACGAGCACACCGATCACACATGACCGCAGATAAGCGATCTTCTCATTGGGATCGTCGACGCGGTTCATCACGTCGGTCATATGATGTTGCTGTTCGCTGTCGAAATAGTTCAGAAGCAGCTCTATGACTTCTTCGGAACCGAGGATCTTCAGTTTATGAGCGTCTTCGATGTCCATGATCTCGTAACAGATGTCGTCGGCCGCCTCGACAATGTAAACGAGCGGATGACGGGCATAGCGTATCCGGCCGTCAGGTTCGTTGATGCGCAGCATTCCGAGTTCTTCGGCGACCATTACAAAATCGTCCTGCTCAGAGGTGAAAAAACCGAATTTCCCGTTTTTGGCCAGCGATGATTCAAACGGATATTTGACAATCGACGCTAACGTCGAGTAAGTCATCGCGAAACCGCCTTCGCGCCGTCCTTTGAAGCTGTGGGTCAGGAGTCTGAAGGCGTTGGCGTTGCCTTCGAAGTTAATGAGGTCTGACCACTGGCTGTCGGTCAGCTGGCCGCGCAACGATCGTCCTGCCCCTTCGCTGAAAAACGTCGCTATGGCGCGTTCGCCCGAATGGCCGAACGGCGGATTTCCGAGATCGTGAGCCAGACAGGCGGCCGCCACGATATCGCCGATGTGCGATAACAGATTGTGCCAGGGGCGGTCAGCATATTTCTCGGCGAGGACAATGGCAATTTCGTCGGCCATAGATTTGCCTACACATGCCACTTCGATAGAGTGTGTCAGACGGTTGTGTACGAAAATACTTCCCGGCAACGGAAACACTTGTGTCTTGTTCTGCAGGCGCCTGAACGGCGATGAAAATACAAGCCGGTCGTAGTCACGGCGAAAGTCGGTGCGTATGTTGCTTTTCTTCGGATCGTGATAGTGTTCGAGGCCGAAGCGCTTGTCGTTGATAAGCCTGTCCCACTTCATTTTGTCTTGCATCATTATTATCGGTTGGTTTAGGAAAGCGAATTTACGAAAAACTTACCGAATATCGGTCATAATGTAGAATAGGGTTAATTTATCACGAAGTATTTCAGAACGATGGCTGCGGAGATTACCGCAGTGGCACCGAGGGAGAGCCAGACCAGGCGGCGCGGCAGCGACACACCATAGCGGATACGGCAGACTGCGGCAGTCAGAGCAGTGTAGAAAGCATACCATATTATATATGATATCCCTAGTCCTGCGTAAGACCAGTGTGTGTAGGCGATGATGTTGAGGGTGAGCCCGGTGATGACGCTTGCGGTCTCTGTGAAGATATATGCCCGGGAGTCTCCGGCGGCAAGGATACGGTAGGCGTAGCATAACGATATGCCGCGGTAGAGAGCTCCGACTATCGCGAATGTCACAAAGGGAACGACTCCGTCAAAACTCGATGAATAGAGCAGTCTGACGATAAAATCGGAGGCGAGGACAAAGATGACGGCTACCGGCGTTACGAGTCTGACAATGATCGACACTTCGTGGGCCATGACAGTGCGGGCGGCGGCAGGACGGCCAATAAAGCGCGTGAGCCGCGGATAATATTCGACGGCGACAGCGGAGAATATTATGCCGACATAGCTGTTGACCAGAGTGTAGCCCGACTGATAGATGCCGAGAGCCGTTTCACCTCCATGGCTGTTGATGTAGGCAGCAAAGACGTAATTCATCATAGTGGTGAGAAGAACTGAGAAAGCTATCGTGAGGCCTAACCCGAGAAAACTCCGGCCTTCGCGCCAAAGAGTCGCAGCGTTGAGCCTGACTGAGATTTGAGCAGCCGGACGTTCACGCCGGTACCATACGCATGCGGCAACAGCAAAAGCGTAGACATTTATTATTATGACGATTGATTTGAGCCGCATGAAATACAGCAGCGGTACTGCTATTGCCGTGGCAGCGATGCCGGCCATGACATTGGCGCGGGCGATGCGTGAGAGACGTTCGCGGGCCTGCAGAACGGCGAATTCTCCGGCTGAGTATGCCGCGAAGAATACCCCGGGAGCCAAAGCCGCGAACCACGGTGTGAAAGTTAGTGATCCGCTGTATGCAGACACACTGAGCACAGGTGAGGCTATAATCATGGCAACCGCTCCGATAATGCCGAGTATTAAAGCCCAGCGGCGTACGACAGCAGTCTTGAGAGCCATCCGGCCGGGAGCCGCCGGGACAGAGAGGTCGCGGACTGCACTGTCGCGGATGTTGAGCTGTGTGGCTGTGGAGACGAGAGTCGATCCGTTGACGAGAATCGTGTTCAGACCTACGCCCACAGGTCCGAGCCAGACGGCGATCAGCTTGGTGCGTATTACGGAACAGGCAATATTGACCGCCTGAGCCGATCCGAGCATTGCGATGGCTGAAAGTACACGAACCGTGAGCGAGGATTTTTTGCCTGATGACATGGCCGTCTGATTATTTGACCCAGTCTTCGGGATTGAGTTTGGCGCGTTCGCGGCGAACTTCGAAATGGAGTACGGTGCGGTTACTGTCGTCCGGATCAGAATATATCGATCCAAGTGTCTGTCCGGCTTTCACCTTGTCGCCTTTTTTGACCGAGAGATTGTCAATTCCGGCGTAAACGGTAAGATAGTTGCCGTGGCGGAGCATGACAACGTTCTGATAGCCGCTGACACGGAACACAGACGAGACTTCGCCGTCGAAAACTGCGCGGGCCGATGCGCCCGGGGGCGTTTCGATGTCGATGCCGCTGTTATTGACCTTGACAGTGGTCACATCGGGGTGGCTGTTGAGACCGAAATGGCTGACTATAGAATAACGTCCGGCCACGGGGAAAGGCATACGTCCTTTGTTAGACTCGAACGATCCTGTCAGAGCGACGCGTTCGGATGCTTCGCGTTCGAATTGAGTCGGAGTTTTGGCGTTACCGGGAGCCGCCGGCTTGGCAGTATCTTTCTGCGAGGGTGTATTGCCGGGTGATGAGGCTTGTCCTTTTTTGTCGGAATTTTTTGCTTTTTTTTCGGCTTCAGCAGCCTTACGGGCTTCTTCAGCCTTTTTCTTTGCTTCGGCAGCGAGGCGAGCCTCCTCGGCCTTGCGGGCTTCTTCAGCGCGCCGGGCTTCCTCTGCTATGATTCTGTCGAGTTCGGCATCGAGATCCTTGAGCTGTTTCTGTTTTTCATCAAGCGCTTTTTTGAGCGACGAACCCTGACGGCGAAGATCTGAAACGAGAGTTTCGGTTTCGGATCGGGTGGCGATCAAGCGGTTGTTTTCTTCGGTAAGGTCGGCGAGTTTCTGAGCACGGGTTTCACGGACTTTTTTGACTTTATCGCGACGCTCTGCGACGTCTGCTGCGAGAGTCCGTAACTGACGTGTTTTGTCTTTCTGCCAAAGTTCGAGCTGTTGGAGATAGCGATATCGGCGATAGGCTTCAGTGAAGCTTGACGATGAAAATATCATGGCGAGCGTACTCATCTGCTGTCGGCGGGAACGGGTAGAGCGGAGATTTTCGGCATAAGATTCACGTAACGCGGCAAGATTTTTATCCATCAGGGCGATTGTGTCGTCAAGGGCGTTTATGCGGCTGTCAATATCGCTTATCTCCCGTCTGAGTCCGTCGATAAGGCGGTTGCTGCGTTCGGCGTCGGCGGTCAGCGACGCAAGCCTGTTGAGCTGGCGTTTTGTCTCGGCCGTGTTCTGATTGATCTGTTTGCGTGTGCGTTCGAGTTCGCCGGCAGCGAGTCTCCGTTCTTTTTTCACGCTTTGAGCGTTTCTCTTAGGGCGTGCGGCCAAAGAGTCGAAAGCCAGAGCTATCGACATGCAAGTCAGAAGCAAAATCAGAAATCGGTGCATAGCTAAAATTATGATTGGTTTGATTTACTGCCTGTCATTGTTTGGCTCCGAGAGATTTTATCAGAGCGGCGAATGGAATGCGCCGGTAGCCTTTAGGCAAGTTGCGTTTTGGGGCGAGTCCCTGATTCCAGGAGGCTGTTTCGAGCGACCAGAAAAAAGAGGCGTCGACTGTCTGTTTGCCATAGCGGGCAAAGATATCAGCCGACGGACTGACGGGCCCTGCATCGGTAGCAAGCGGCAGATTATATGAGCACAGAGCCTCCCCTTTCCCCGGCAGTGTTATCGACAGAGCAGACAATGCAAGTGCCGGCTGCGGTGAAATGATATAATGCCAGGGGAGTGCTGACGAGCGCGGCCGGAGCATTATGCCGTCGGCATCGTCGCTGATGCGGAATTTTTTTGCGAGGCCACGGTCAGAGTCTCCGGCGCCCGGATATGTGATTCGGCTTAGTAATATATCTTGAATGTCAGCAAGCTGAAGTCCTGATGCTGCTGACAGACGTGACATGGATTCGACTACCATTGTACGATTGAGCTTTTCGTAAAAGAAAATGCTGTCGGTGTCGGCATAAAGACCTCCGACCTCAAAGCCAAGCATACGGAACGATATGCGTATTTCTTTGCCGTATATCATAGTTGCTTTGCCTGAAAGAGTGATACTTTTCGGTGCGCGCAACGAGCATTTCACGTTCATGCTTACGTCAGACCACTGACGGTAGCTGCCGAGCAACGCCTCAACCTGATCCTGAGGCGACTGACGGTCGGCGGATGCGCCTGAGACAGGCGCAACAGAGAGGTGTCCTGATGAATCGCCGGCAGCAGAGCCACGCGACGACCTGCAGCCCGAAAGCAGAGACAGAAGGCTTAAAGCAGAAAAGAAAAACAGAATTGACAGATACGGTCTATAGTTCATTTTCAATGATTTTACGGTTCTTAATTTTTGCTTTAATGCGGTCGGAGTCGTCGGGATTACGGTCGAGTGCCTTTTTCCAATAATCCACAGCCTCGTCGATCTTTCCGCAACGGAAATATATATCGCCGGCGTGGTCGAAAAGTTCCGCCGAACCGGAATTGACCGGCGCGGCTTCCTGCGTTGTGCCGCTGACGGTTTCTTCTACGACATCCTGCGGCGTATCGGATGCCGGTTTGCCTCCGGTTTCGATTTCATGGATGGTTGCGTCTATTGAGTCAATTGAACTGTCGAATACAACAAGTTCCAAAGTTTTGTCGATCTGTTCGCGGGCTGCCTCATAGTCGCCTTTTTTATAGAGCACCCATGCATAAGTGTCGAGATATGTGGTATTGTCAGGTTCATGCCGCACTACTCTGCGTGCATAGCTTTCGGCTTTGTCGAGCAGCGTGTCGGTTTCTGCGTAATAGTATGCGACGTTGTTCATTGCCATGTAATTGTAAGGATTGGCATTCAATGCTTCTTCATAAGCCGCAAACGCGTCGTCGCGCCTGTGTTTCTGATAGTAGAAATCACCGAGCATGGATTTGAATTCGGAAAGTGTCTCCTGATTGGTGATAGTCGAGTCCGGATAATTCTCAAGCAGTCTGATAGCCTCGTCGGTGTCTCCCGAGAGTGAACGATAGACGGCCTCAGGGCGGATAAAAGTCAGATCGCCGGGGAAAATCTTTGAGGCGTCCGACAATACGTCGGCTGCGGCTTTGAAGTCTCCTCCTGTGACATACATCTGAGCCTGAAACAGCCAGTTGCCGGGATCGGATGGATCGAGCGACACCACATAGTCCATCTGTTCGGCCGCCTGAAGAGGTAATTGCCTGCTTGCAAGATACTCGGCATAAAGTCTGTAGACGTCGGGCTCACCGGAATTGACATCGAGCAGAGTTTCGAACAGACTGTCGATGCGCGGCTGCTGAGCGGAGTCATTAGCGTAGGTGTGAATATAATTCACAACGAATTTCATCTTGGATTCAAACTCAAGGTCGGGACTTTTGATCGCACGGAGAGCCTCGCGTTCGAAAGCAGCACTGTCGCCCTGTTCCTGGAGGAACTGCGCGCGCATAAGTATGGCGTTGCCGTTAGTGGAGTCGAGTTCACACGCGCGGTCGAGATACCTTAGCGCCGAGTCGGGGCGCTGCAGCGAACCGAATATCTGACCGACAGCAAGAGCGGTATAAGAATCTTCAGGGGAAGCAGAGTATAGCTCACCGAGTTCACGGACTATGGCGGCCGTATCTCCCGAGATTGCAAATGCGCGTATCTTCAGGTCGCTGAGCTGAGCTGATTTACCGACGCGGTCCTCAAGTCCGGAGAAAATATCAACAGCTCTGCGTATATAGGAAGTGTCGCCCGTCATTGCCTTTACGAGGTAGCTGCGGCCAAGCTGAAGTTTCACTTCGTTTCGGTCGGGAAACTGCCCGGCCATCATTTCGGCGGCGCGGAGATTGTCGTCCCAGCGACGATAGTTGGAGGTGAGGCTTAGCATCTGATTGCCTTCGAAATAATCGGCCGGTTTCTGTCGGTAGCCTTCGAACAGCATCTGGAACCCCTTCTCGATAGCTGCCGAATCGTTGGGATTGGTGAGCAGAGTCCATTCGCCGACACGCATTTTCAGTTCGGGATCATCGGGATCGAGGCTATAGGCGCGATTGAGTAATTCGCCGTAGAGATTATAGTTCTCGTCCATGAACGCTTCGATGGCCTCAATATAAAGGTATGATGCTTTTCGCCGGCGTGCATCGTCGTCCCAGGAACTTTTTTTCGCACTGCACAGGAAGCTGCCGGCAAACGCTATCGCCAGCAAAACAAAGAAAAGCTTATGAAGAGAGAGTTTTCGTAAGGTGACCATGGACTTGAAATAGTTGAAAATAGTTATTCGATGCCGGTATGGCCGAACGCACCGTCGCCCCGGACGGTCTCGTCAATGCGGTCGACGAGTTCCCACTCGACGTGACTGTACTGCTTTATCACCATCTGGCATATGCGGTCGCCGTCATTGATCACAAACGGCTGATCGGAGAGATTGATCACGATGATGCCTATGTCGCCGCGATAGTCGGCGTCGACAGTGCCGGGTGAGTTGGCAAGGGTGATGCCGTGTTTTAACGCCATGCCGCTGCGCGGACGGATCTGCATCTCGTAGCCCTGCGGGAGCTGCACACGCAATCCAGTCGGCACAAGCACACGCTGCATCGGCTGCACGACAATCGGTTCTTTTGTAAACGCTCTCACGTCCATACCGGCGGCCGAGGGAGTCTCGTAAGCCGGCAGCGGATTTCCTGACCTGTTTATGATCTTGACTTTGAGTCTGTCCATTTAGTGAAAATTTGCACATTTATATAACATCTACAAAAGTAGTGAAGTTCTCGTTTGTGTGCAAGTTATAGGTTATCAAAATAGGGCTGGGGCGGCCGCCCGGAAGCGAGAAAACGGATCAGCGGTTTGCGAAGCTTATAGACATGCGGGTCAGGCAGTCAGAGCCTGTTGTAAGCGAAAAGTCAGCGTGATGACGCCGCAGTATGTCGGATATCAGCATCAGTCCGAGCCCGCGGTCGGCGTGTTTTGTCGAGAAGAACGGTGTGAAGATGCGCTGCGCGTCGGCTTCGGAGATGCCTTTGCCGTTGTCGGTTATCACCAGTGATGCCGGTCCGGTGCTGATGATGATTATTCCGGGTCGGTCGCCAATGCTTTCGACCGCGTTTTTGACCGCATTGACCACGACGCGGTGGATGAGCATACTGTCAATCATCACAGTAGCATTGCCGGGGCAGAGATCAGCCGACAGAGTTATGTTGCCGGGACACATTTCAGAAAGGAAGGGCATCGCGCCGGTTACAAATTCATTAAGGTCGACGGGGCTGAGATCGGGATCAGGGAGTTTGACAACGTCGGAATAACCTTTTACGAAGTCGCCGAGGTTCAGACAGCTTTTCCGGCAGCTGCCGATAGCCGCACTTATCTCGGGATCGCCGGAGTTAATGACCGCAAGAGTCTCAAGAACCGAGACGACGCCGCCGAGAGTGTTGTTGACCTCGTGGCCCATAGTGCGGACTATTTTATTAAAGATATCGGTTTCGGCCTTCATGATTTCGTCGGTCAGGCGTTCGACAAGGAAGAACGGGCGTCTGAAACCACGGTCCATGAACGACAGGCGCGAACAGCGGAGCACCTGTGACGCTTCGGGACGTATGGTCGACTGCCCGTTGTCGGGCAATGACGCGAGAGCTGCCATCAGCGCCGGTGACGAGAGTCTGTCGAATGACGGATTGGTGCGCTCGATCTCACCGTCGAGCGAGCAGATCGCTATGCCCATCGGCGATACTTCGACGATGCGGGCAAGAAAATTCTCCTGTTCGAGATTTTTGAGACGCTCCGACTTTATGTTTGTGATGACGGTGTTGTAAAGGTCGACGACTTCGTCGGCATCTTTCTGGCCGATATGACACAGCCGGCTTGCAAAATCCTGACTCCGGAGCAGGTCCATGCCTGTGCGTATGGCCCGCATGGGCATAGCGGCCGCACGGTAGGCCATAATAAGAGACAGCAGAGCCACAACACAGCAAATACAGACTGCTCCAGGCGAGGCCAGAAATGCGAGCACGGCCGCTGCAATAACAGCGATGGCGCATATCGGAAGCCAAAAAAACGTATGATTCATTTTATGCCGAATTTTTCCATTCTTCTGTAAAGAGACTGGCGTGTGATGCCCAGAAGCTGGGCCGCCACCGAAAGATTGCCGTCGGCCTGACGGAGGGCTTTCTCGATAGCCTCGCGCTCGGTGACATCGAGAGTCCTGACCGCAGCGGCTTCATTCGCTTTACCTGCCTCATCAAGCACTTTGCGGATTTTGGCCATGAAATCGCGGTTGGCCCACGGTTTTGTGACGAAATCGGCGGCGCCGTATTTCATGCCTTCGACGGCGAGATGGACTGTGGCCCATGCCGACAGAAGGATGACCGGAACCGACGGCATGAGTATCTTGATCTTGCGAAGCATTTCGATGCCCTGCTGACCGGTGGTCGTCAATGTGAGGTTCATGTCGAGGATCACCAGTTCAGGCTCAGTGCGCCGGATTAACGCCATGGCGTCGCTTTCGGTCGCCACAGCCTCGTATTCGAAGCCTGCCTGTCTGAGCATCAGCCCTATCGAGAGACGTATTGCCTGATCGTCATCTATAATCAGTATCATAAGACAAAGTTAGTAAAAAAACACAAGTGCGTCAGATCTCCTTTATATATTTTTCAAAGTCGGCGTTGATGTCTTTGCCTGATCCGTAGTCATATAGAGTCAGCGACCGGATCTGATACCAGTAATTCCAGAATTTGTAGAGCTGTGTAATATATTCGCGGCGCGAATTGTCTTTGCTGACACGAGAATCGTTAAGCTCGAGAGTCGGAAGCATCCCGATCAGGTAGGTCTCAACGTTAGTGCGGTAGCGACGTGATGCGATCTCGGCGGCTTTTGTCGCGAGATCGAGCTGTTGCTGCTGGTTGCTGAAACGCTCGACAAGAATGAAAATATCCTGATTGAAATTCATAGTCTCGCGTCTGACACTGCTCTGAGTGACTCTGCGGCGGCTTTCGGCGACCTTCACCTTGCCCCGTCGCTTGCCCCAGTCGACAAGCGGGATGGAAAAGCCGACAGATGCCAGTTCGTTGGCTCTCAGCCGGCGGTATGCTCCGTCAAATTCATTGTCTGTGCCGGTATAACCGAGCTGGACAAAGAGTTCGATCTCGCGCATGTCGCCTTTGGCTTTGGCTACGTCATAATCGGCCTCAAGCTGAAGACGCCGCATGGTCTTGACAAACTTGTTGTTGCTCAGGGCCCTGTCGAGTGCATCTCCGTAGGTTATTTCAGCGTGGGGCACAGTCTCGGGGACGACAGGGATGATTTCGGTGTCCTCACTGAGGTCGAGGAATGACCGCAGACGGAACATATCGGCCTTCAATTCGCTCAGGTTGTCGGTCAGTGCCGATTTAGCATCGATAACGTTGAGTTCCATCTGCAGCAGGTCGTTCTGGCTGATCAGTCCCATCTCGCGCTTTTCGCGCGCGACGGCATAGAGCCGTTCGGCATTTTCGAGGTTCTGCCGGCTGATATCGACGTTCTCACGGCTCATAAGCAGGGTGAAATAATAGTCGACCGTCAGACGCGCGACATCTTCGGTCGCGCTCAGAAATGCGGCTTTTGCCTCGGCATAGCGTACAGGCTCAATGCGGCGGTCCCACTTCATGGTGTTGACACCGAAGAGCGGCTGTGTGAGAGATAACGCGAGCGGAATGCTCATGAAGCGGTTGCCGGTGTTGCCTTCATACTGCCGCAGAAAATCGAGCGACGAGTTGAGCGACACCTTGCCGCCGGTCAGCGGTATATTCTGTGTGACAGACAGCTGTCCGCTCGCCTGCAGCGAGTTGGTGCCGACGAAGCTATAGCTGCCGTCTTCGTTCATATATGAGCTGTACTGTTTCGCATATGACGGAGCCGTAGCCTTGAATGTAAGTTCAGGCAGCTGCTCGGCCCGAAAGCTGCGCCACTCCCAGTAGGAGCTGCGCAGTTCGTCGAGCGCCTCGGCCGCATCGACGCTCCGCACACGTGCCATAGCGATGGCGTCGTCGAGAGTGAGCTGCATCTCGCGCGTGGTCTGTGCCTGAGCGATCAATGCGGCCGCGATGAAGAATATAATGGAAGGAAAAAGCTGTTTCATTGATCTTTGAGAGCTTCGGCGGGTTTGACTTTCATGGCTCTGCGGGCGGGGAAAGCGATGCCTGCGATTATCATGACCGCCAGAATGATGAATGTCACGGGCAGCGTGGTCCAATATAGCCATGCCGGCGCAGCGATCCATTCGCTGATATCAAAAGTATAGATTATGAGAGCGACAATGGCTGATATGAATACCGCTGAAATCGCGAGAAGCATCAGGCCTTCGGAGATAAAGCGGCCGAAAATGTCGCGGTCGGTGGCGCCGTTAACTTTGCGGAGCGCGAGTTCGGGGACGCGCTGCTGAGTGCGGAACCAGAACGATCCGAGTATGCCGAGGAATACGGCGGTCATCAGAAACACTGCGCAGGCAGTGAGGTTCCGCATAAAGTTATGGAATTCGATATGAGCCGAATCTTTGCGTTTTTCGATATCGGTAAGATTGGATATGTACACATTGCCGAAACTGAGCTGCGAGGGCTCGAGAGACTCTATAAATTCGCGGCTCTTGCCCGGTTGGATGCGCACGGCGATCTCCGAAGGAAACCAGTCATGAGGGATATTCATTATGACAACTCCGTTGCTCTGCTGCTCATAATCGACGCGACGGAATCCGTTGATGATGCTGCCGATCATAAAAACTTCGGTCGAATCACGCATAATAGCCTCGTGGCCGATATGTTTGGCCGGGTCACCCAGCTCGCTCTCTCCCTCAATTGTAGAAATAAGCAATTTGTTTTCGGCTACCATTTCGGAGAGTTGCTCCGGACTTTCTCCGTTACATCCTGTGATCCTGAGGGTACGAATGAGATCCGGATCCATGCGTCTGTAATTGGCCATATGATATATGAAATCTTTCGTCTCTTTATCAAACAGACAGTTGCCGCTATAATTATAATTGTAGGGTATGGCGTTTATGCCCGTGCCGGCATTTACGACTAAAGGATTAGACCTGAGGTTGACAAGAAGCATTTCAAGATCGGTGTCGATATTATGCAGGCTGTCTGCATAGGGTCTGTAGGTAGAGGCTTCTTTGGGAATTACACCGATACGGCCAACATATATATCAGAGAAATCAATGCCTTTGGGTGACTGGTGCATATGTATAATTGTGCCGAAGGCGGTGAAGATGACCCAAAGCACGACACCGACGATGATGAGTTCGACGGTCATCCATACGTTGCTGCGCCATTCGTTGCGCATCTGTGATATCAGTTTTCTTTTCATGACTTATCTGGCGTTAAGGGCTTCGACGGGGTTAAGACGGCTCGCCTGCCATGCAGGCACGGCCGCACTGATGATGTTGAGTATGAAACATGCGACTAATGCGTAAGCAAAGGTCTGTGGTCTGAGCAGCATTGAAAGAGAAGGACTCACGGCCGCGTCGCCGAAATCGCTGTAAAGGCCACTGTAGCACATAGCAAATACGATCGCCGCTACAAGCCCAATCAAGCCGCCGGCGACAGTGACTATGAGACTTTCGGAGATAATGTCGGATATGATGCGGCGGCGTGTGCAGCCAAACGCACGTTCTACGCCGATTTCGTTGACGCGGTGACGCAGACGGCTGTGAAGCATACTGCTGAGGTTGATGGCGGGGACAATCAGAAGAATTATGTATATGATCATGCGCATCCGGCGTCCTGACTCGGGATCGGGCGTAGTGTTGCTGCCGTCGACTCCGCCGGCTATCGTCTCCTGATCGTAGGGAGATCCGTGATATACAGTCTCTTTGCCGTCCGCGGCGAGTTCGCTGTCAAATTCGGCATAACGCGCTCTGACCTGTTCGCTGATATGGCCGAAGTCAACACCGTCCTTCACAAGCATGCTTGCGATCACATTGCCGAACTCCGGATCCCATGACTCTAAGCTTATAGGAATAAATACCTGTCCATAAGCCTTGCTTGCCAATGGGGAAACATCACCGACTATGCCGATGACTTCAAAGTCATTGTGATCAAGCATGAAATGTTGCCCGACGGGATGCTCACCACCGAAAAGTGCGGCGGCTGTCGACTCGCAGATCACGGCAAGATTGCTGCCGGCTCCGACTTCGGCTGCATCATAGAACCGGCCTTCGATAAGGTCAAAATCATATATGCGCCAAAAGGCCTCGTCGGTCGAATGGAGATCCACACTGATGACACGGTCTGTTGTCCCCCTGGCATCGCATGGTATCACACCGTTATTGTTATAGCTGATGTCTTCTACGCCGTCAAGTCCGTCGTAGAGCTTTTTGGCAGTCTGATAGCTCATGCCCGACGAACTGTCGCCGCCGTTTTCGGGCTGAACAATGTGAATAAACATGCCGTAGAGCATACGGTCGCGGTGAGTTTCAGGCGCAAAAGACAGAATGCTGACCTGCTGCATCATGACCACAACCATGATGAGAAAGATCGACAGCGCTGTGCCGATGATGGTCACCCAGCCGATGACAGGCTGTGTGCGCATGTCGTAGAGTATTTTTGCTATTTTCGTTTTCATGTCGGTCGGGTGTCATGAGATTATACGTCCGTCGAAGAAGCGCACTATGCGGTCGGTCTGCCGGGCCTGCGCCTCGTTGTGGGTCACCATTACGATGGTTATGCCGTCCTGACGGTTGAGATCATGAAGGAGCTGCATGACTTCGTCACCCATCGAAGAGTCGAGATTGCCGGTAGGCTCGTCGGCGAGGACTATAGACGGACGTCCGACGATGGCACGTGCGATCGCCACGCGCTGGCACTGTCCGCCGCTGAGCTGAGACGGCAGGTGCCGGCGGCGGTGAGTCATGCCGAGACGTTCGAGCACCTCGTCGACACGCTTACGGCGCTCGGCTGCACCGATGCCTGAGCGGTAGGTGAGCGGAAGTTCGACATTGGCCGCAACATTGAGCGACGGAATGAGGTGGAAGCTCTGGAACACGAAGCCGATGTTGGCGTTGCGGAAGTGCGACATTGCGGTGTCGCCTAACTTGCTGCAGTCAGTGCCGATCAGGGAGACTGTGCCCAGCGTCGGCTTGTCGAGCAGACCGATTATGTTGAGCAGGGTAGATTTGCCGCAGCCCGAAGGCCCCATGATGCTGACAAACTCGCCTTTTTCGACTTTGAGGTTTACGTTTTCGAGGGCCGTAGTCTCGATTTCTTTTGTACGGTAGACTTTCTCGATACCGTTGAGTTCGATTAATGCCATTGTTTGATTGAGATTATTAGAGTTATCTGATTTTCAGTTTTGAATATTTTTCGAATTGCTTCATGTCGGCTGTCACGACGCGTTCGCCGGGTGAGAGACCTTCGGTGACCTCGACCCACTGACGGTTGCTGTCGCCGAGTTTGACCGCGCGACGTCTTAGGGTGGAGGAGCCGTCGGCGACGAAGATCTGATATGTGCCGGGTCCGGTGTAGTAACTGCCCGAAGGGATGCGCACGACGTCGTCCTTGAAGCCGTAGGCGACATAGACCTGGACGCGGACTCCCGGGCGCAGACGGGGATTGGAAGCGTCTTCGAGCGTGACTGTGAACGGCACGGCTCCCGAGACAGACTGCGGCTCGACATTGGCGACCGATCCTTTCAGCTCAACATTGCCGAGGCGGACAATGGCGTCGGCGCCGGGACGGACTTTGTAGCTGCTGCCTTCGGGAACTTCGGCCTCGACCTTGAAGCGGCTGAGATCGCCGACGACGGCGACTTTCTCGCCGGCGGCCACGCGGCTGCCTATGCTGTTGCTGAGATAGGTGAGTATGCCGTCATGAGGAGCCGGGATGCGACCCTGAGAGAGTGTGCGCTCCATCATGTCGAGGTCGCGTCGGCTGTTGCCCAACTCGAGTATGGCGGCCTCTTCGAGCGACGCGAGACGCTCGCGTTCGTTGACGAGTTTTTGTCTCAACCCCTTGAGCTCAAGCTGACCGGTGGCATAGGCTGTCTGTGCCTGCCGCACACGGTCGCCGGTCCCGGATCCGAGACTGTCGAGACGGCGCTCGTTGTCGACAGTTATGGCGAGACGGTTGACTTCCATCTCCTTGATGCCTATGAGAGTCGTGAGTTCGTCGAGCGCTGATCGATTGGACAGCCGCAGCTGATTGAGCTGATTCTGCTTCACGAGGTAGCTGTCGTGGAGATTGCGGTACTGAGTTTCTGATTCCTGAAGATCGAGCTGAAGGAGCGGCATACCTTCGGTAACGCTGTCGCCCGGCTGAGCATAGACAGCCATGATGCGGCTCGAAACCGGTGAATTTATAATTTCTTCGAACGCCGGCACCATGCGGCCGGAAGCTGCGACGGCGGTCTCGAGCGGCCCGCGTTCGACGGTAGCTAAAGTAATGTCGGAGCTTTTTACGGTTTTGCCGCCGAGGAGGGTGATGCCCCAGACTGCAGCGGCTGTCAGCGGCACAGTCCAGATGGCTATGCGTATCCAACGCTTGCGTGCGGCGCTTTTGATTTCGTCTTTTGAGATGGTTTTATCCATGATGATTTGCTGTCGTAATTTCTACACCGCAAATTAACATGAATTTTCGGCTTATGTCAAGTATTGCTGGAAATCAGGGCTTTATAACGGGCCGATGTGTCCGAATCCGTACATCGGTAAACAAATGCTGCCGGTAAATTGTAATTTAACCAAACGAACTTCAGCAATTTCTCTATCTCTTAAACGAAAAAAATATGAAAGTCCGAGCAATCATATCCGGCATTACGCTGGCCGCAATTGGCTTCGGCTCAGAAGTATCGGCTGATACGCCCAATGTATCATTCGGTTTCGGCCCGGATGGTGTTACATTCAATCTCAGTACTTATCCTTACTATTATTATGACGGGATGTATCCGCCTCCACCGCCTCCATGTCATCATCGTCCGCATCACCGTGGCTTTATGCCGTCATACGGTGTACCGATGTCGCCGAAACAGTATAAAAAGGCCGTTAAAAAGTATATGAAGCAACAGGAAAAATATGCCAAAAAGTACTATAAACATCAGCGTAAACATCATCGCCACCATCATGACGATGACGATTGATCAACGGAAGCGATAGGTGACGTATGCGGTCGATTCTTCGGGCGCATTATCGTCAGAACGGGTGAAGTTGCGGCTGCGCACTTCACGCTCGCATGCGGCGCGGACTTTCGGGTCTGTCGCAGCGGGTGCGTCGCCGCCCTGAAACGAAACAGATTTGACTTTGCCGTTGCGGTCGATTTTGACCATCATCTCAACGCTGCCGGTGACAGTGCTGGGCACATCGTTGTAGCGCGGGAGCGCCCATCCGCCGCCTACGCGTCCGGTGCCGCGTCCGTTGACAGCCGCTACGCTGCCGGTCGGACGTCCGGCGTCACCTTCGGTTTTAGCCCGGTTATCGGCATTGTTTTTACCGGCATTGCGGAATGCGTTCTGAGTCTGCGATGTCGCTTTACGCCGAGCCTCAGCTTCCTCTTTCTGCTTTTTCAGTTCTTCGGCTGAGGGTCCCTGAGGTTTGGGCTGCGGTTTCTTTTCAACCTTTACCGTTGACGGTTGTGTCTGTGTTACCGTTTCGGGGGCATCGCCCGGTTGGCCCTGATCGACTACTTCCATGCCTGTCTGCGGAGCCGCCTCGGCAAGATTGTTTTCAATCGTCTCATTGTAGGCCGGTGTCGGATCAGCAATTTTAGGCGATTTCGGTTTAGGCAGATCAAGAAGTTCGGCGTACTCGTCGTCGATTACTATTTCACTGTCGTGTTTAGGAGGCCATTCTTTATCGGCATCTCCGAGCGAAATGGTATCGAGCATCATCCATGCAACAACAAGCGCCACAACGAGAGCGGTGCCGACGGCTGAATATATGCGTGAACGAGAGTTCATTTAACGATCTGATTGTTGCGGTTGATTTGCGATCGGGCGAGTGGCAAGCACCATTTTCATAGAGTTTTCGGCACCGAGATTCAGAACCTCCACCACTTTGCCGTAAGGCACTTCGACATCGGCGTAGACAGCAATGCCGCTTTCAGGATCCTGAGTCTTTATCACCTTGAGATAGTCGATCAGACGGTCGTTGTCGACAGGCTGTAGCTCTGAATTGTCGTAGCTGACATAATAGTTTGATTCGGCGTCGATAAACACGCGTGTCGTAGGTTTGGCCGGAGTCTGCTCTGCGCTTTCGGGCAGATTGATGTCGAGAGCTGTCGGAAAGACAAAAGTGGAAGTCACCAGAAAAAAGACGAGCAACAGAAAGATAACGTCGGTCATTGACGCCATCGAGAAAGTCGCCATCATGTCTTGCTGTCGTTTGAGAGCCATGGCGAAATCTTATTGAGCGGGTTCGTTAAGAAGATCCATGAAGTCCATTGTGCGGGCTTCCATGAGGTTCATTACCTTATTTATACGGGCCACAAGATAATTATAGGCGAAGAGGGCGATGATTCCGACAACAAGACCGGCTACGGTTGTGACGAGCGCCGTATAGATGCCTCCGGCAAAGTCTCCGATCGAAGCGGCGTTGCCCGACGAAGCGATGGCAAAGAATGCCTGAACCATGCCGATTACTGTACCGAGGAAGCCGAGCATCGGAGCTCCGGCAGCAGTAGTGGCGAGCCAGGGCAGCCCTTTGCTGAGTGCCGCGATCTCGAGATTACCGGTATTCTCGATGGCAACGAGCACATCGTTCATCGGACGGCCGATGCGGCTGATGCCTTTGGCAATTAGACGCGCATAAGGCGATGATGTGCTCTTGCAGAGGTTAAGCGCGGACTCTATCTCGCCTTCGTGAATGTAGTCCTTGATGCGTTTCATGAAGGTGTCGTCGAGCCGCGAAGCCTTATATGTCGCGATAGATCGCTCAAAGAATATATATATACTGATTATAGCGAGAACGGCAAGCGGGATCATGATCCATCCCCCTTCGACGCATAGTTCCCATATGGATAGTTCGGGAGTTTCGACAGGCTGCGACGGGATGAGTTCGGCAAGAGCCGCCGAGCCGGTAT
This sequence comes from uncultured Bacteroidales bacterium, assembly GCA_947573135.1. Taxonomy (GTDB): domain Bacteria; phylum Bacteroidota; class Bacteroidia; order Bacteroidales; family Muribaculaceae; genus CAG-873. The sequence continues at coordinate 27,847 of CANPDU010000035.1, forward strand.
CGGTTAACGCGTCGGTGGCCATGACGCCTACAGTCTGAATTGTATCTGCAATTGCTGCGGGAACTTGAGCTAAAAATGACATGATGTGAAAAGCTGTTTATAGGATAAGATAATTTGACGTTTTTATCGTAGAGCGGTCTTATATCGCTTGATTGTCTCGGCGAGACCGAGATAAAGCGCGTCGCAAATCAGAGCGTGGCCGATTGACACCTCGTTGAGATACGGCACATTGCGGCGGAAATATGCCAGATTTTCGAGGTCGAGGTCGTGGCCTGCATTTACACCCAGACCGAGACGATGGGCGGCGTCACTTGCTTCGGCATAGGGCGCGACAGCTTTGGCAGGATCTGCAGGATACATATCGGCATAGGGCTTGGTGTAAAGCTCGACGCGGTCAGCTCCGGTCTTCGCGGCTGCCGCGATCATTTCAACATCCGGGTCGACAAAAATCGATGTTCGTATGCCGGCTTCTTTAAATGTGTCGACGATGCCCGACAGGAAACTGAGATTTTTGACAACATTCCAGCCGGCCGACGATGTCAGAGCGTCGGGAGCGTCGGGAACAAGGGTTACCTGTGCCGGGCGGGCTTTTAGAACAAGGTCGATGAACTCGGGTGACGGATAGCCTTCGATGTTGAATTCGGTTTTGATGAGCGGACGGAGCTTGAACACGTCGGCACGGCGTATATGACGCTCGTCGGGCCTGGGGTGTACGGTGATGCCGTCGGCTCCGAAGCTCTCGCAGTCGCATGCTACATCTTCGACGCAGGGACGGTTTTCACCGCGGGCATTGCGCAGCGTGGCGATTTTGTTTATGTTAACACTTAGATTTGTCATTCCTGTTTACTACGGCAGCCGCTAAGATCGGCTGCATATTGGCAAAATAGAAAAAATATTCGTAAATTTGTATTTGCAAATCTTTCTGCAAATTTAGTCAGAAATAATAAAACGGCGAAAAAATTAGTGTCAAAAGATTTCAAAACATATCAACTCGACGGGCTGTATCCTGTGCATGAAGGGGCGAGCCATCTGCTGCTCGGATGCCGTCGCGACGATTACTCGGCGTCGCGTATCGCGAGGGCGGTCGAGGATTGCGATGCGCATCTGCTCAACCTCAACATGATGAAAGATGAGGATAACGCGTATGATTTTCTGGTAGATATCCGGGTCAATCGTCTTAGCGGCGAGGCAGTGGCCAGATCGTTGGAGCGTTATGGCTACGATGTGCTTGATTTTACGCCGGGAGACACGTCTGATGCAGAAGATTCGACGTTGCGTCGCAGGGTTGAAGAGCTGTTGCGTTATCTTAATGTATGATCACTCCATATAAATTATAAAATGAAAATCGCAGTTTACGGCAGCCGACGTCAGGATGCATACTTAGCGGAAATCGAAGCGTTTATGAGGCGTTTGGGAGAGTTGGGGCATGAAGTCGTAATGCATCCGAAGTTATACAAGTATCTGCGTGCGGTCATGCTTCCGGCTCTCGGAGCTGTGAGACGTGTGACCGACAGCAGCGATTTTACGGCTGACGTGGCTGTGAGCATCGGCGGAGACGGAACTTTTTTGCGAACTGCTATGTGGGTCGGAAGCAAGTGTCTGCCGATCGTAGGCGTCAACACCGGTAATCTAGGCTACATGACCGCTCTCGGCGTCGATCGTCTCGTCGAGTTGTCCGAAATATTGCAGAAAGGCAGTATGTTGACCGAACGCAGGGGGCTGATAGAGGTTGTCGGTCCGGAACTGCCGACATGGCCGTTCGCGCTCAACGAGGTGACGGTGTCGAAGGATGAAAGCGCGTCGATGATCACTACGCGTGCGACACTCAACGGAAATCTTCTTGCCGATTATCGCGCCGACGGACTGATAGTGGCAACAGCCACTGGCAGCACGGCCTATAATCTGTCGGTCGGCGGACCCATCATTGAACCTCAGACACCTGTGTGGGTCATCTCTCCGATTGCCGCACACGCGCTGACAATGAGGCCGCTTGTCGTAAGTGACAGCTCGCAGCTGAAGCTTTGTCCCGAGGCAAGAGCCGAGCATTTCAGGCTGTCGGTTGACGGTAGGTCGGTGTCGCTGCCGATAGGGACTGAAGTCAGTCTGCGCCGTGCACCGTTTGAAGTCGCGGTGCTTCATATGCCCGGGCAGACGTTCAGTGAGACATTGCGCAATAAACTGCACTGGGGTGTTGACTGATATTCTGCTGTTTCTGTGATCCGATATATCAGAGGAAGCGGTTTTTTCGAACATGACCGTCTCGGTCAGGTTCGTTTTGTCGTGCGCAGTACGGCGCGTCGTTTCGTAGCGCGCTGGAAGGGCGGCATTCTCCATCTGACCGTGCCGCCGATGGCGACGGTCGCCGATCTTGACAATGCAGTGAGACAGATGCTGCCGCGTCTGCTTGCGCGTAAGCCGCGTAAATCTTTATATGAGATAAACCGCGAGATGGTGTTCGGATCTTTTTCTGTCGTGATAGTCGGGAAGCCGGCTTACGGTCATAGGTGTACGCTGCATGAGACTTCGCACCGGCGTTTTGAAATCAGAATTGATATCTCGGCCGACATGGAGAGCCCTGACGTGACGGCCGCGATAAGCCGTATGATGAAAAGACTTGCCGCATATGTCGCTCCGCATATTCTGTTTCCACAGGCCGGGGCAGTGGCTGCGCGAGTAGGGGTGAAGCCGGCCGAATGGCAGCTGTCGTCAGGTCGTAAAGTGCTTGGTCGCTGCAATTCGCGCGGTGTTATAGCGTTAAGCTCCGTGCTGGTGTTTCTGCCGGAGGAACTCAGAGAATATGTGATATGTCATGAACTTGCGCATCTTGATGAGATGAATCATTCACCGCGTTTTCATGCGCTGTGTGACAAATATTGCCGCGGACGGGAGCGTCAGCTTGAGGCGGCGTTGAAAGCGGCTGTCATTCCGATTGTGTGACGGAGTCGGCCGGTCCCACTTCTGAATTCCGGCTGTCTTCGAGCTCCTGAAGTTCGGATGGATGTTTGAGGAAGTACTGTCGCAGCATTTCGGATATGTCGAAGTAGAATCCTGCCGGATCGTTGCTGTTGCGGGGATTGACGCTTATGAAATCATAATATGGGGGTTCGAAGCGCTGACCGGTGGCCGTAAAACCGGCGAGATTGAGAAGGTCGTATTCATGTTCGGGATATACGACCACGCGCGCGGTTTCGGGGTCGGTTCCGAGACCTGATGACGCGATTACAAGCAGGAGATGGTTCAGTTTGTACTGCCAGATTTTAGCGAGGTCGAATTTCCCGTTTTTCTCATATGTATATACACGGTGGACGAGCTGATGGATGTTGACCGGATTGTCTTCGATCGCTGCGACGGCATAGTCGAGTATCATCTGACGCTCTGACCGTGACTGGGTCGATTTCTGATATATCGGTTTCAGCACTTCGAGCTGTTTCGGACGGAACGTTGCGCGATAGGGATCATAATCCTCCTGAAACATTGTGCCGTAGTAGAAATACTGGAACTCTTTGTCTGTCATGGTCGTGTCATTGGCCATGAAACTTTTGAGCAGAGTAGGGTAATAGAATTCCGACGACGGGTCGGTCGAAGCATCCTTTATAGAATCCAGATCAGGTTTGCCGAGGGTCGTGCGCGGTGTTGCCGAAACGTTGTTCGGCAGCCAGGCGGATAAGGCAAAGATCAGCAGAATTACTATTCGGAGAAACTTCATCGGAATTGATTTTCTACAAAGATAAGAAAAAATGAATGGAGATGAGGGCTGACAGGGGCCGATTTTAGAACAATTTGCATTTTTTTGCGAATTGTTGAATGGAGTATATGGTGATTTGTTTTTTCATTTGTGTCAATAATGGATTACTATGTATAATGCAGAGATTCCGGCAGAGCCGCGATCTGCTGCGTTCATTATTATGACACAAAAACCTGTAATTCGTTACATAATATTCTTGATCAATATGTATCTTTGTTTTAAGAATACCGAAAAATGAGATAATTTTGTGGAATACTATATAATAAGAATAGAGCAATGATAAAACTTGCCGCGCATAAGTTGATTGGTATGCTCGTTGTCATATTTATCTCGGTCAACAGTATTCCGTTGTTAGCAATGAATATTGTAACATATTCAGTCTCAGACAGCGCGTCGGTTTCATCAGAAAAACTGATAATAAAATTCAGGAATATTACAAATGAGTCTGACCGAACGAGAATATCATTCGATATCGGATGTTCTAACGCGCCGTTTGCCATCTATAGCGCGGAATGGGTGAATTGTGACAGTGTTTATTTGCCTTCGGAGTCATTTTCACTTATCGGCCAAACAAATGAAGTGAGCGGTAGAAGTGTCGAATGGCATGTATCCCTTGATTTTCCATTCAAAGATAGTTTCGATGACTCGGATGTTTTAGTCCTTTATACCGATAAGGGCATATTAAGGTGTCCGACTTCAACCGCTGGGGAATTGAAGGAGACAATGGATATGCTCTGCTGCGATTATGAAACGCAGATAGACAAATTTGAAAAAAGTTCCCGACGGGCATGGTTTGTTTTGGCCGGAGTTCTGGCGGCAGGGGGCTTGGTGTTTATAATGCTCCGTCGCAGATATATAAAGAAACACAAGGAAGTAGATGAATTATCGTTGCTTATCGCGGAAAAGACCGCCAGAAATATAGATCTTGAGGCAAAAGTCGATGAATTATACAGAAAGCGTTTTGACACATTGAATATGTTGTGTAACGAATATTTTGAGAAACGAGATTCAGACAAGGTCAGACTGTCGCTTTTCAATGAAGTTGAAAAGCATATAATGGCATTAAGAGATCCAAAGAGTCTGACCGAACTGGAAACGGTCGTTGACAGTTATCTGGACAATATCCTGACCCGTCTGAGAGAGCAAATGCCTGAGCTGAGCAGAACCGACAGGCAGTTTATTACATATCTTTATGCCGGATTTTCACCACGTGCAGTGTGTTTGTTTACTGACATAAAATTAAAGAACTTTTATAACCGCCGTAGCCGGCTTAAAGACCGTATTCTTGCGTTTGATGCTCCTGACAAGGATTTTTTTGTGTCAAAAATTTAGACCTATCTGTCTGATTTACAATGTGAGGAGTTTGATGTGATTCTTCATATTGGCAATCAGGTGATTAGGAGCATAAATGAGGACTATGATTTATTGTTTTTTCTTGTGATGACCAATCGTTGAGTTTAATTTTGCTGAGTCAAAATTAATAATCAATGAATATGAAAAAACTATTTTTAGTGGCATTCCTCAGTCTCGGTTCACTCGGTAGCTCGGCAGAGGTCCGGTATCAAAGTATTGACAATATCAGAGATACGAATATCGTTCTTGTAGATAAAGACGCTCCTGACAAGGTTGAAATTACCGATGCCGTATTTTACAACGACGGTAAGGAGTATCAGGCCAAACAGATCAGATGCGATCTCAGGAATGGTGTCGCGACATATAAGCTGAAGTTCAGACGTTTTACTGTTTTCAAAAATTGTAAGATCGTTCTGACTGTCAACGGGGAAAAGATAACAGTTGATGTTCAGAAAGGTATGTCGGACAGATAATAGAGAGATGCGGTTAAAAAGTATGTCCCGTCGCTGTTGAAGTGAGCGGTGGGACATATTATTTATATCGGAATGTTTTGATCAGCGTGAGATCAGAGCTGTGAGTCGGGGTTGAGGTTGGCGGCTTCGATGTCTTTGAAGTAACGGTAGGTGCTGACTTTGAGTTCGGCGCATGCGTCTTCGTCGGCTACGATGAGAGCTTTGGGGTGCATCTGGAGAGCGGAGATTGTCCACATCTGTGAGATGCCGCCTTCGACACCGTGCTGGAGAGCGCGGGCTTTGTTGTGGCCGTTGACGATGAGAAGGACACTGCGGGCTGCCATGATTGTGCCGACACCTACGGTAAGGGCGGTCTTGGGAACGAGGTTGACATTGTTCTCGAAGAAACGCGAATTTGCGATAATGGTGTCCTGAGTGAGGGTTTTCATGCGAGTGCGTGATGTGAGCGACGATCCGGGTTCGTTGAACGCGATGTGTCCGTCAGGACCTACACCGCCGAGGAAGAGGTCGATGCCGCCGTAGGATTTGATCTTTTCTTCGTAACGGGCGCATTCGGCGATCGGGTCTTCGGCGTTGCCGTTGAGGATGTTGACGTTTTCTGGCAGAATGTCGATCTGGTTGAAGAAGTTTGTCCACATGAATGTGTAGTAGCTCTGCTCGTGGTCACGGGGTATGCCGCAGTATTCGTCCATGTTGAAAGTTACGACGTTGCGGAATGAAACTTTGCCTTCTTTGTTGAGCTTGATAAGGTTTTTGTACATGCCGAGGGGCGAGCTTCCGGTCGGGCATCCGAGCACGAACGGATGTTCGGCTGTAGGTTTGGCTTCATTGATGCGGGCTGCAACGTAGTTGGCTGCCCAGCGCGACACTTCGTCGTAATTGTTTTCGATGATAAGTCTCATTTTATTGATAGTTGAGTTTGGATAGTTTGTGATTGGTATGCAAATTTACTAATTATTTTTGGTTGTGGTGTTCGAGGACGGGCAGTATATAGTCCCACACGAGATTTAAAACCTGCTGATATTTCTGCGAATTGGCTGTGATGGCCACCACTGCGTCATTGTCCGGCATCACGATGATAAACTGGCAGCCTGTGCCGTCGGCGCGGAACGCGTTGTTGCGGCAGCGCCATACCTGATAGCCGTAGCCCTGCACCCAGTCGCTGTTGATGAAATCCTCGTCTGTCGGAATGAATTCGAGGCTGTTGGGTGTGCCCTGTACTGATTGTATGTGTCGCGACGACATTAGGTCGATCCACTCGGCCGGGACGAGCTGACGGCCTTGCCACTCTCCCCGGTCGAGCATTAGCTGACCGGCTTTTGCAAGATCTTCGGTCCGCAGCCATAGTCCCCAGCCGCCGGTGTTGATGCCTTCGGGGCTCTCGTCCCACTTGGACCCTTCGATGCCCATCGGCTCGAAAAGACGTTCGTTGAGGTAGTCGAGCAGTTTTTTGCCGGTGCGCTTTTGTATGGCGGCCGAAAGCATGTATGTGCCCATGCTGTTGTAGCTGAAGACTGTGCCGGGTTCATATTCGACAGGATATGACAGGAACTGCTTTATCCATGATGTAGAGTCGTTGGCTGTGATTTCTGTATATAGCTCGGGCGCGTGTGCGTGACCGCTCGACATAGTCAGCAGATCTTCGACTGTCATCGCGGCGAGATTGTCGTCGACGGAGTCGGGAAGATACTCGGGGAAAATCTCCGTGATGCGTTCGTCAAGTCTTATGATGCTGTCGGCAACTGCCAATCCGACGCCGAGCGACGTGAATGTTTTGCTGACCGAATATAATATATGTAATGAGTCGGGATGCGCACCGTTCGCCCAGTGTTCATAGATGACACTGTCGTTTTGAACAACCATGACGCTGTGGAGTTCGATATCCTCGGCGCCGGCCTTGGTCCAGAGGCTGTCGGCGGCTGTGGCGAGACTGACGGGTGTCTCTGCCCGCGGCAGCGATGTGTCGGATGTATCCGGTTGTTTTGACGTGCATCCGGCCATGATCGCGGACGCTATCATGGTAGAAGATAAGATTTTTAATAATGCTGATGTTTGCATAGCGGATGAATGAAAAAGAAAACCGATCACCTTGAAAGATGGTCGGTCGAATGATATGAGAGTGATAATGATTTGACAAGTGGGCGCTGAGGGATTCGAACCCCCGACCCTCTGCTTGTAAGGCAGACGCTC
>CANPDU010000036.1 GCA_947573135.1 uncultured Bacteroidales bacterium
TTATTTTATAAAGGCGCTTCAGATTTCGAATATTTGCAGAAAAGTCGTAACTTTGTCCCAATAAAAAGAATACAGTCGCAAAAGAACTTTCGAAAAGAATGGTATACAAGACTCGTGAAAAGCTGATCGAAGTGGCGCGCCAACTGTTCGTGCACAAAGGTCTTGAAAACACGACGATGAACGACATCGCCAACGCCTCTGAAAAAGGGCGCAGGACGATTTATACCTATTTTAAAAACAAGAAAGAGATCTATAATGCCGTTCTTGAGCATGAAAGCGACCGTATGGTGGCGGCGTTGAAAGAGATCGCCGAATCAAACATGCAACCTGATGTCAAACTGACGCGTTTTCTCACTCTGCGACTTGAACAAGGGTCGGCGATCAGTTCGCCAAATCTGAAGTCTCTCTTCAAATTTGATCTGCGACGCATGGAACGTATACGCCGTATGGTTCTCGACAAGGAATTGATCCTGCTAAAAAATATACTTGACGAAGGAATAACGACAGGTTATTTCGATGCAGAGCGTTCGGCTCTCGCAAGCCGATTCCTGTTAAGAGGAATAAGCGGTCTTGATCTGGCCGAGCTCACGAGCGACAATCCTAACGAGATCACTGAAGTGCAGTCATATTTCGTCAGATTTGTGGTGTCGGATCTCACATATAAACAAAAGATAACACAACCTTAATATTAAACCCTTTAAAAAACTTTCTGAATAATGAAATTACTTGAAGGAAAAACAGCGCTGATCACCGGAGCCGCCCGCGGCATCGGTAAAGCTCTTGCGCTCAAATTTGCCGCAGAAGGCGCAAATATCGCGTTCACCGATCTCGTCATCGACGAAAACGGCAAAGCAACAGAAGACGAAATCGCCGCTCTCGGCGTCAAGGCAAAAGGTTATGCGTCGAACGCAGCCGATTTCAACCAGACTAAAGAAGTCGTAGCAGAAGTCATGAAAGATTTCGGACGCATCGATATTCTCGTCAACAACGCAGGTATAACCAAAGACGGTCTGATGATGCGCATGACCGAACAGCAGTGGGACGCAGTGATCGCTGTCAATCTTAAGAGCGCATTCAACTTTATCAATGCCGTTCTGCCCGTGATGCTCCGCCAGCGTTCAGGCTCTATCATCAACATGGCGTCGGTAGTCGGCGTCCACGGCAATGCAGGTCAGTCGAACTACGCTGCGTCGAAAGCCGGTCTTATCGCCCTTGCAAAGAGTATCGCCCAGGAAGTCGGCTCACGCGGCATCCGCGCCAATGCAATCGCTCCCGGCTTTATCGAGACAGCCATGACGGCCGCCCTTCCGGAAGATGTACGTGCCGAATGGACTAAGAAAATTCCCCTGCGCCGCGGAGGTCAGGTCGAGGATATCGCAAATGTCGCAACCTTCCTCGCATCCGACATGTCGAGCTACGTCACAGGCCAAGTTATTCAGGTCGACGGCGGCATGAACATGTAAAACATCATTCCGATCAAAAAAACTACGGCACAAGAGCCACGGTCCGGTCAGTCCGGACTGTGGCTCCCGTGTTTTTACAGGGTCAATTCATAACACACATACAGATAATGTTGTCCATCGGATAGACCGGACAATGGACAAACGCATCAGCGGCTGTTTGCTTTAACAAGTTTTAACAATGGGGGGGTAATTTATATAGTATTGCCTAACTTTGTAACGCAATCAAGCAGTTTTGAGAACTATTTCAGATTTATGCCGCGATATATCCATATTATTTTATTGACAATATCAGCTTCGTTCGGACACTTCGGTGCAGCCGGCGCTACCAACACAGACGAGATCACAGTCAGGTTCAGGGTCAACAGCAGCGCTGTCGACACGACCTATTGTAGCAATGCCGACGCGCTCTCACTTCTGCTTAACAAGATTGATTCTATAAACGGAAACGGGTCGATAAAACTTGAGCAGATAGTGCTGGCCGGTTCGGCATCGCCCGAAGGACCTACGGAATATAACCGCCGGCTGTCAGACCAACGACTGAAGGCGCTACGGGAGCACATACTTTTGAAAACCGGCATCGCAGATTCTCTCATCAGAGAGACGCATCGTCTCACCGACTGGGGGCTGCTTGCCGAAATGGTCGAAGGATCGGATATGCCTCAAAAAGAAGAAGCGCTTTCGTTGATACGCAAAATGCCGGAATACATAACCGAAGCCGACGGCCGTGAAATCATAGAGCTACGGAGCAAGCTGACCGGACTCAGTGACGGAAAAGCATGGAGATATATGATGCTACACTATTTCCCTACTCTACGTAACGCCTGCGCGGTCATGATAACGTCGGCCGAAGAGCCAGCCACGGTGAATGAAGACAAAGAATGCGCCGTGGCGGCAACGGTTAGCGCTTCGGAGACCGAACTAAAGCTCGATACAGTCGCAGAGTCAACAGTCAGTCAGCCGGCCGAACTGCCTGCCGCAAACGGAGAAATGAGGCATCCGCGCAAACCGTTCTACATGTCGGTCTACACTAATATGCTCTATGACGCGCTGCTGACGCCTAACATAGGCGCAGAAATCTATCTCGGCCACAACCGCTCTATCGCTGCAGACTGGAAACACGGCTGGTGGAAGTCAGACCGCCGTCACCGCTACTGGCGCATCTACGGAGGAGCGATAACGCTGAGACAATGGTTCGGAAGCGCAGCGGCCGGAAAACCGCTGACCGGTCATCACCTCGGGATCTACGGCGAAATGTTCACATATGATTTCGAATTCGGCGACCGCGGACAGATGGGCGGCGAACCCCGCGGAACGATATTCGACCGGGCCAACTATGCCGCCGGCATAGAGTATGGCTATTCGTTGCCGGTTTCAAAGCATCTCAATATTGATTTTTCGCTCGGTATAGGCTATCTCGGCGGTAAATACTACGAGTACAAACCGTCCGACGGACATTACGTCTGGCAGACTTCGAAACAGCGCCACTGGTTCGGCCCGACACGGGCGAGTGTGTCACTGGTATGGCTGATAGGCTGCGGAAACATCAACCGGAAAGGAGGACGAGAGCTATGAAAAAGAAGTTCGTCGCCATTCCGCTGCTCACGATTCTGCCGTCGATATCGTCGTGCGTCCACAAAGACATCTGCTTCGATCATCCTGAACATGCCTCACGTTATGCCACAGATGTGTCGATCAGCTATGACCTGCAGTGGGAAGAACCCTACGAGAACCGCACAGACTGGATCTCATCGTGGAGCGGACTCGGACTCGGATTCGGATATGACGCACTGCGTCCGACAGTGCCCGAAGGAGTGCGTATGAAAGCCTACAATGCCGACGGCGCAAACATAGAGACCAATATGCCGTCCACGGGTCAGGAGACATACCTGACCCCGGGTGAAAATTCACTGCTCTTTTATAATAATGACACCCAGTATATCGTCTTCAACGACATGGGATCGTACTATGAGGCTTCGGCGACTACGCGCAGCCGCAGCCGCTCGACATATACGGGCAACCCCTGCTATATGCCGAGCCGCGACGACGGCAAGGGAGAGACGACGGTCGCGACGCCCGACGTGTTGTTCGGCCACTTCACCGACAGCTACTTTCAGGACCGCGTCACCACTCCGCAGTCTCTCTACATAACGATGAAGCCGCTTGTCTTCACCTATGTGATACGTTACTTATTTGACAAAGGCTACGACTATGTCGCTCTTGCCCGCGGAGCAATGGCCGGTATGGCCGGGTCGGTCTATCTTCACAACGGCCGCACGTCGGACAAGGCAGTGACGCTGCTCTACGACTGCACGCTCGAAACGTGGGGAGTCATGGCTGAAGTCAGATCGTTCGGCATCCCCGACTTCCCTAATCCGTCATATTCGCGCGGCGACAGCGACTTCGGGCTGACTCTCGAAGTGATGCTCAAAAACGGCAAAATTGTCAATTTCAACTTCAATATCACTGATCAGATGCTCAAGCAGCCCCACGGCGGCGTCATCACGGTCGACGGCATCAAAATCTCAGACAGCGACGGGTCGTCAGGCGGATCAGGCTTTGATGTAAGCGTCGACGGCTGGGGCGAATTTGAAGATGTCACTATAGATTTTTAGAAACAAATTATTCAATAACCTAAAATTTTTAATTTATGAACAAATTTCATTATTTCGCAGCTCTTGCAACAAGCGTCTTGATGCTTGCAGGCTGCTCGACTGACGAAGTTCTGTCGTCAGCTGAAAAAACACAGGCTATCGGTTTTGACGCCATGGCAAACAAACCTTCGCGATCCGAAGTTACGACCGCCAATATCGAGCGATTCCGCGTGTTCGGCTGTGCAACAAACAACAACGATCCGACCACCGGTCATGTTATCGTCTTTAATAATACTACTGTCGCAAAGGATATTACAAACCCCGATCAGACAAATACAGTCTGGGATTACCTAGGTACTCAATATTGGGCACCCAACAAGGACTATTACTTTATTGCGCTTTCCACTAATGTCGGTAATCCTCAATGGTCATTCACACTGCCCACTACACATGACACTGAACTCAAAGCAGATGACAGCTTTAAAGGTTACGGAACAGTGGTCCTTAATATGAATGATAATAATAGAGCAGACAACGATCTTGTATATGCATACGCGACCCGCGTTATAGACGCAGATATTTCAAACAGTTCGGTTGTATATTTTTCGTTCAATCATATGCTTTCACGTATAGGTTTAACATTTACCAATACCATTACAACGTCGGGGTATTCACTCTCAATATCTAACGTCTATATTAATGGTATTGCTAATAAAGGCACAGTTACTCTTGGAAGCGAGCCCAAGGATCTCCAATGGACAAAAGAGGGCTCAATAAATGTCCCTGTAGTCATTCCTAACAATAACAATCTCACTCAATTATCTCCTTCTACGAAATCCACAGAATACAAATATATTATTCCCGGAAATCAAGAGCTGACAATTTCTTTTGATGTTGAAGTTAAACTTAACAATGTTACATATAGTACCCGAACTATGTCAGGTACAATTGCCGCCAAAGATTATCTGCCTGGGCACAGCTATATGCTTACTGCAAAGATTGACCAGTCAAATGTCGCTCCCGGCGGCGCCAAGCCTATCGAATTCACGGTTACCGCAGTCGCAGGCTGGGGCGATGATGAAAACGGTGATATAAATTTCCCCGAACCGTCTAATCCCTGAAATTAATTTCCAATCTTCAATAATCTGAGTGTCCCTGCTTTCGTGCAGGGCACTCGTTTTAACCGATCTCCTCTAAATATCAAACTATGTTTAAAGCAATGCAAATGTCACGTCAGAGCCTTTGGGTTATGTCACTGTCGATAATGACGCTCATGTCATGCACCAACGACGATTTCGAGTCGTCGGCCATAAGCTGTGGCCGAGAGATAAGTTTCGGTGTGTCGACGCAGAGCGTCGGGTCGCGAAGCAATGCACCAGCCGAAGCCACTGATACGTTCCGGCTCGTCGCTGATGACCCACAGGCGCAGACGCTGCTTTGCACCGCTGAAACGGCTCCGATGTCGGATGCAGTCTCCCGCGCTACGTCGGTCACATCGGCCGACCGTATTACCGAGATAGGCGTTATAGCCCATGCTTCGTGGTACACTCCGCTGCTGATGGCCAACGACCTCTATAAGCGTAACGCCGATGGCGTATATCAGTCAACAGATGTCAGATATTGGATTGACGATGCAAGCGCGACAGTAGATTTCTATGCGTTTGCGCCCTACTCTCCATCAGGAATGACCTTCCCGACGTCGAAAGACGACAGACAGGTCGAATATACCGTGCCGACTGAATCCGAAAACCAACAAGATGTAATGCTCGCCGTCAGCAAGGGCATCAAAGGCAACCATAATAAGGCTGTCGGCCTGCCGTTCAAGCATCTGCTTGCAGGAGTGAGAGTTAACTTCTTGTCAATACCCGACAACTGGACAATCAAGTCGGTTGAGTTAGAGGGAGTGTATAGCAATGGTTCACTTGATTTTACCGCCGATTCGCCAACGTGGGCTCCATCCGGCGCGACGACAACCGTTACATCGACCAACGGTGACAAAACCGAGACGCTTTTTATGCTGCTGCCGCAGACCGGCGGAGCAACACTCAAAATTGTGGCCAATGACGGCACCACAGACAAAACCTACACCAAGAACCTCGGATCATCCAACTGGTCAATGGGGAATATAACGACGTATTCGATAACGATAACCAACTACAGCTTCGAAATCGAGGAAACGCCGTTGCTTGACGCTTATTATATTTTATATCACACAAGTATAACGGCGAATAATATCCCGGCAAATATAAGTTGGACCGTCAGTTTCAAATCAACTGATAATGCCGCTATCACTATACAGCGAACAGAAGACATCAACACATATGCAATGCAAGGTTTTTGGACCGACAAGTTAATTGACGGTAATACAGAGACAAGCGCCCGAGGTGAGAATAGTCTGACTCTAACGGGATCCGGGACTTTCCCTGTGTCGATATTTATTCCTGAAAACATCAATGATGACAAACGCATAATAAACATGACAATAACACCCGAAGGCAGAGAGCTACCTGAAAAAGAACACACCTTTACTCAATTATGTCCAGCGTGGACATCATCCGGATTCGGCTGGGAGCAAATTGATGACAATGAAACTGATGAGTATGGGTTCCGATGGAACAGGGTTGTTTATTATGGATATCTTTATACAGCTTCATTAATCGGAGGAAGCGAATATAGAAATTATTGCCAATCAGTAATCGATCAAAATAATGCCGGCTCATACGCATCTGTTGAAACTTATGATTATGGTTTGGCCAGACGTCGTTTCTGCATAAAGATAGATTATGGTAAGCTTAATAATCTCAATGGAATCGCAGATAACAGGAATGACGGACTAACAAACACAAGAAATCTATATAGCACGGCCGGAGCTGCTACTACCAACTCATTTGAGGAAACAGTAAAATTAATATTAAAAACTGAAGCCGGACACACTACCGAACCAGCATTTCGTCTTGGCAACGGCCAAAATAACGAAGCTCCTGCTCCGACTGGAAATAATATAAACGGTTCACCTGCAGTTGGGTATTGTATTAAAAAGAATCGGTTTAACCTATACAAAACAACTTCATCGGAGGGTGATATATCTGTTACTCCTATAATAAATGAATCGGATATAAATTGGTATTTACCAGCCATAGACCAGTTTTTAGATATTCCGACAAATATACAATCATCTATTGTCACCGGAGATTGTTGGTCATCAACTGCCGTACTTAATGCTTCTGACGCTTATCTCGGTAACGGTACAGTTTCATCCCGTCTCTCAAATCACAAAGTCAGAGCTGCGCGCAACAGATAACTGAGATTTTGTAATTCGGGAATTTTGGAGTAACTTTGGGCGTAGAATCAAATAATGATTATGCTCACATATACAACCCATCTCAAGAAGCTTGTACTTCCCGAATACGGACGCAACATACAGCGCATGGTCGACCATTGCCTGACAATCGAAGACCGCGCCGAGCGCACACGCTGCGCGGCAACTATCGTCAAGACGATGGAGCAGCTCTTCCCTATCCAAGGCAATGCCGACGCTTACCGCCGCAAACTGTGGGATCATCTCGCCATAATGAGCGACTTTTCACTCGATGTCGATGTACCGTTTGAACTTGTCGGCCGCGGTTCGCTCGACGACAGACCTCAGCCCATCGAATATGATCAGGCTTATTTCGAACACCGTCATTACGGACTGTTGCTGCAACGGGCTATAACAAGGGCAGCAGAAATGGACGCCGGCGAAGAGCGCGACGCTCTGATCATGCTGCTGGCCAACCATATGAAAAAGATCATGCTCGCGCTGAATCCGGAGGGAGTTGAAGATGCGAAGATATTTAAAGATCTCAAGATCCTTTCCCGCGGAGCGATCAGTCTTGATCCGGAGACTGTGAGTCTGCTTGAATTCAAGGTAGCTCCCGCCCCGACCGGGAAAAAGAAGAAGAAAAAATGATCGTCGAAAGCGAAATAAGCGTAATCGGCCGCACACTGAAGC
The DNA here is from genome assembly GCA_947573135.1 of uncultured Bacteroidales bacterium. GTDB lineage: Bacteria > Bacteroidota > Bacteroidia > Bacteroidales > Muribaculaceae > CAG-873. The sequence continues at coordinate 8,046 of CANPDU010000036.1, forward strand.
CCCACGGCATCAACGGCGAGATCGCGGCAACAATTGACGCGCCGGTCAATCTCGACAGTCTGCAATGTATAATTCTTGACATCGACGGCATATATGTGCCTTTTTTTATAAGATCTTACAGATACAGAGGCAGTGAGGCAGTTCTGATCAGTATTGACGGAGTAAGAGACGAGAAAGATGCGGCCGCTCTTTGCGGTCTTGATATCCACGCTCTGAAAAGCGATCTCGGCGAGGACGATGACCACGGCGGTGACGACGGCCTCTATCTGTCGGATCTTGTCGGCTACACTCTTCTCGATCAGGACGGCCGGAAAATCGGTGAGATCGACGGATACGATGACTCGACGGCAAATTCACTTCTGACAGTGTCACTGTCTGACGGAGCGACTGTTTATGTTCCTATTGCCGATGAACTTGTCGAAGATGTCGACACTGACCAACGAACTATTTCACTTCAAATACCGCAAGGGCTTCTTGATCTATGAAACTGTATGACGAAAAAGAAGCTGTAAGATTTATCCGCAGTCGCTGCGACGCGGCTGTCCTTACCGATGACGACATTCTGGATATTATCGATATGATTTTCGATTATTATGACGAAAACGGTGATCTTGATCTCGATTTTGATGATGAGGATGTGCCAGACGATGATGATGCGGCGAAAATCACAGAATATATATCAGAAAATGTGGATGACGAACGTCTGACACACGATCTGATCGGCGATATAGTAAAAGCAGAACTCGATTACGAAGATTCTCTGCTATAACCAATAAAACCTATGAACATAAATTTTTTACGTAACACTTTGCTCGTCTGCGCACTGGCGACGGCATCACTGACAGCTGCTGTCGGAGCCGAACCAACGGATCCCGATCCGTTCGAACTCGATTTCGAAAATAACATCAATACACCGGAAATACCTCAGAAAAAACGTTCATCGGTCAAGGCCAGGATTGACGAACTTCAGGCAGATCTCGAACGCGCCGGATTTAAGACATCGAAAGTGCGTCAGGGAGAGGTTCTGATGGTAACCATAGCCTGTGAACGGCTGTTCAGAGCTAATGATGTGACTTTGACCGATCAGGGCAAGGCATTGCTTCGGAAATTCAGGCTTAGTGACGGTGCCGCGTCAAAATATAAGATAATCATTGCCGTCCACACAGACAATACAGGCGAGGACGCATATGCCGACAGCATAACAGCCTCACGTGCCAACTCGATAGACGATTTCCTTAATGGACGTATGGCGGCGATCGATATAACTACAGTTCCATACGGTCTTGGCCGCGACGAGCAGCTCGTGAGCAATGATTCTCTTAAAAACCGTGCGAAAAACCGCAGGGTTGAAATCTATATCGTTCCGACGAGCGCTATGTTTGCGAAATAGTACAGCCATATAACGATTTTTTCGTAACTTCGCGAAAAATTGTAACCGTATATGGCTGACTCATCTCTATTGTCACGGCTCGACGGCATCGAAGCCCGTTTTGAAGAAATAAGCACACTGATCACCGACCCGTCTGTGATCGCTGACATGAAACGCTACGTGCGTCTCACCAAAGAATATAAGGAACTTGAAAAACTTACGGCTGCGACCCGCAGTTATCGCGAGTTATTGGCCAATATCGACGAGGCGCACGAAATACTCGCGTCAGAAAACGATCAGGAGATGCGTGAAATGGCACGTGAACAGCTTGACACGGCTACCGGAAGTCTGCCCGGACTTGAAGAGGAGATAAAACTGCTGCTTATACCGGCTGATCCTGAGGACGGCAAGAATGCTATTCTCGAGATACGCGGAGGCACAGGCGGCGACGAGGCCGCGATATTCGCCGGCGATCTCTGCAAAATGTATATGAAATACTGTGAAAGCCGCGGATGGAATGTGGCGATCACTTCGGCAAGCGAGGGTGCTGCGGGTGGTTTCAAGGAAGTTGTGCTGTCGGTTACCGGTGACGGTGTCTACGGAACACTTAAATATGAAAGCGGAGTGCATCGCGTCCAGCGCGTACCGGCTACTGAAACGCAAGGGCGTGTACACACCTCGGCAGCGACTGTTGCCGTACTTCCCGAAGCCGAACCGTTTGACGTCGAGATCAACGAAGGTGAAATAAAGTGGGACACATTCCGAAGCGGAGGCGCCGGAGGTCAGAACGTCAACAAGGTCGAATCGGGCGTGCGTCTGCGGTATATGTGGAAAAATCCCAATACCGGCGAGACAGAAGAAATACTGATCGAATGTACGGAGACCCGCGACCAACCCAAGAATAAGGAGCGGGCCCTCAGCCGTCTGCGCACATTTATCTATGATAAAGAGCATCAAAAATATGTCGACGATATAGCGTCGCGCCGCAAGACCATGGTATCGACCGGAGACCGATCGGCAAAAATACGCACTTACAATTATCCCCAGGGGCGTATAACAGACCATCGCATCAACTATACGATATATAATCTACAGGCATTTGTCGACGGTGATATTCAGGATGTTATCGATCATCTGATCGTCGCTGAAAATGCCGAGAAGCTAAAAGCCGCTGAACTCTAACACTCTTAAATATCATTATCATGGAAGTCACTCCTCCGAAATATGAGCCATCGGTCGATGAAAGACCGCGTACACGCCGTATTTCTTTTAATCATGTCATTGACGCATTTCTGAAAAGCGTTGAACGTTTTCCTGTCACATTATGCTATCTTCTGGCATTTATTGTATGGGGCGTTACAGACAGCTGGTGCTATGACCTGTTTTACCATGCTCCTCAGACAATACAGAATTTACAGCCGGCATTATGGTTTCTGACTGTCAACGGTATGTTGCTCTCGCTCGCTGTGAACCTTTGGTGCGAGCAGATATGCAGACAACGGTTTTGCAACAAAATCCAGTTGGCGGCCAATCTGTTGTTGCTGGCTGATTTTGTAAATATGATACTGAATTTCAATAGTTTCAGCGACAGTGTATGGGTAGGACGAATGGCGGTTGAAACCGCGCTTGTAGTGGCGGTTATCTTCGTCCCGGCACTAAAAGCCACTTCACAGCGTCACAGACTGATGTTCAGTTTCATGCAATTGGGCAATATGATTGTTGCCGGCGCGATCGCGGCAATAATGACAATAGCAGTCAGCATAATCTACGGAACCGTCACCCTGCTGTTCGGAGATATCAGATCAGAAATCTTTATCAGCTGCCTGATAATATTTTCAGCAGGACTCGGCATACTGATTTTTCTGGGAAGTATACCGACTTACTGGCAAACCGCAGCGCTCGCAGCCGACTATCAGCCTGAGAAATTCCAGGTCGCTATAGTCAGATATATTCTCTTGCCGCTCACAGCGATATATACGCTGATCTTATATATCTATGGCCTGAAGATCATCGTTACCGGTGTAATGCCCAAAGGTGAAATATGTTTTATGGTTGCGGCGCTGACGGCGGCGGTCTATCTGCTGCTCTTCCTGCTTAAAGCTCTTGACGGCAGTCAGAATGCTGAAGACAGACTGACACGCCTCTCGCTTAAATTTTTCCCGCTCGCCATGCTTCCGCTGCTTGTGATGATGAGTGTCGCGATCGGAGAAAGAATAGAACAATACGGCATGACGGTTGCCCGGCTTTATGTGCTGACGTTCAATATATGGGCTTACATAACGGCTATTTATCTCTTCGCGACGCGCTCGCGAAACACCAATGCTGTGGCTATGTCTTTCGCTATTATATTCCTGCTGACATCAATTATTCCGGGAGTGAATTATACATCATTGGTTCAACACTATATGCGCAACAGAGTCTTCAGCTTGCTTGAGAACGCAGGCGTTGATAAATCGCAATTACCCTTATCCCACAAACAGTTTGAGGAAATCCACGATAAAATGGATGCAGAAGACTGGCGGGACATCACCTCGAAACTCCGTTACCTCGACGACAGGGACGACCATTCACTCGTCTCGGACATCGCCGACTTTAAGATACAGACAGGCTATTATGAATATGATCATCTGTTTGATGATCTGACTGGAACAGACGAAGTTGTAGTCGAAGAAGTAGAACTTCTTCCCGAATTGCATTTCAGCGATGACAACCGTATGGTTGAGATGCCTGAAGGATACAAAAATGTAAGATATTATTCTACCGCCAAATACGGTATGGTTGTTGACGGTGACCATATCCTTACATTCCCTGTCACTTCAGACATCAGAATCAGACTTGATATGGACAGCATACGGAGTCTTGATCAGAAAGTGAACCATAAACCGCTTGTGCGCTCAATCGAAGGTATACCTACTGACAGCAGCGTATTTGTTATCAGCAAAATTGACTATTTCATCAGCGACGAAAACTATAATGAGAACAAAAAAGTCAACAACATCACCGTCAATGGCTACTTGTTCACAAAATAACAATTAAACCAATCCGGATATATAACATGAAACGAACCGAACTTGTCGAGAATATTCGCCGCAAAGGGTCTTTCCTCTGCGTCGGACTTGACACCGACATCAAGAAAATTCCCGAGCATCTGCTCGGCGAAGAAGATCCTATTTTTGCCTTCAACAGGGCGATAATCGACGCTACAGCGCCCTACGCTATCGCTTACAAACCCAATCTGGCATTTTATGAAAGTGCCGGTGCGGCAGGCTGGACATCACTTGAGAAAACAGTGAAGTATATTCGGGAAAACTATCCCGATCAGTTTATCATCGCCGATGCCAAGCGCGGCGACATCGGCAATACCGCAGGCCTCTATGCCCGCAGCTTTTTCGAGCATCTCGACGTCGACGCACTGACAGTAGCGCCGTATATGGGTGAGGACAGCGTGACACCGTTTCTCGGTTACGAAGGCAAATGGGTGATTCTGCTGGCACTGACTTCAAATCCAGGAAGCAAGGATTTCCAGATGATCGAGGACAATCACGGACACAGAGTGTTTGAGGATGTGATCAAGAAATCAAGCCGGTGGGGATCGCCGGTCAACATGATGTATGTTGTAGGAGCGACCAGAGGCGAAATGTTCAAGGATATCCGTGCCGTGGCGCCGCGCAGCTTCCTGCTTGTTCCCGGTGTCGGAGCGCAAGGCGGCAGTCTCGAAGAGGTTGTAAAATACGGCATTATTGACGAATGCGGCCTGATTGTGAACAGTTCGCGCGGCATCATTTATGCATCTAAAGGCGAAGACTTTGCAGAAGCGGCCGGCAATGAAGCAGCCAAACTGGCGGCTCAGATGAAAGAATTGTTGACGCAGCATAACATCATTTAATGCGACAAGCGTTGAGGTCTCGTAATAATTGATTATCTTTGCATATCAAAAGACAAATAACTAATTAACATAACTCTCTAATTTACACAACGAAATGACAATCGACCAATTTAACTTCGCAGGCAAGAAAGCCATTGTGCGCGTTGACTTCAATGTGCCTCTGGACGAAAACGGTAACATCACCGATGACACCCGTATCCGCGGCGCACTCCCTACCCTTAAGAAAATCCTTAATGACGGTGGCTCGCTCATCATCATGTCGCATATGGGCAAACCCAAAGGCAAAGTGAACCCCAAAATGTCGCTGTCTCAGATCCAGGCTGCAGTAGCCAAGGCACTCGGAACTGAAGTGGAATTCGCCAATGATGCAGCTGACGCAAGCGCAGCTGCCGCAGCTCTGAAACCGGGTCAGGTTCTCCTTCTCGAAAACCTCCGCTTCCATCCTGAAGAAGAAGGCAAGCCCGTGGGCATTGACAAAGAAGATCCCGCTTACGATGCAGCCAAAAAAGAGATGAAAGAACGTCAGAAAGACTTTGCCAAGAAACTTGCAAGCTATGCAGACGTATATGTAAACGACGCATTCGGCACAGCTCACCGTCGTCACGCGTCGACAGCCGTTGTTGCCGATTACTTCGACGATGATCACAAGATGCTCGGCTATCTTATGGAAAAAGAAGTGAAAGCTGTTGACAATATCCTCAGCGACATCAAGCGTCCCTTCACTGCTATCATGGGCGGTTCGAAAGTATCGACCAAGATCGGTATCATCGAAAACCTTATGGACAAGGTTGACAACCTCATCCTCTGCGGTGGTATGACTTATACATTCGCTAAAGCACAGGGCGGTAATGTAGGCCAGTCGATCTGTGAAAACGATAAACTCGATCTCGCACTCGATATCATCCGCAAGGCTCAGGAAAAAGGTGTTAACCTCGTTCTCGGCACAGACTGCGTGGCAGCTGATGCATTCAGCAACGATGCAAACACAATGGTATGCTCAGTAATGGAAATTCCCGAAGGCTGGGAAGGACTTGATGCAGGTCCCGAGACCCGCAAGCTTTTCGCCGACACTATTAAGGGTTCGAAAACCATACTCTGGAATGGTCCTGCCGGTGTGTTCGAATTCGACAACTTCACAGCAGGCAGCCGTGCAATCGCTGACGCTATCGTTGAGGCAACAAAAGAAGGCGCGTTCTCACTCGTCGGCGGCGGTGACTCTGTAGCGTGTGTGAACAAATTCGGCGTTGCAGACAAGGTATCATATGTATCGACAGGCGGCGGCGCACTCCTCGAAGCTATCGAAGGCAAAGTGCTCCCCGGCGTTGCTGCAATCAAAGGCTAATAGACACATTTAATATAATAAGAATCTTGGAGCTCAAAAGGCTTCAAGATTCTTTGTTTTGACCGGTAATGGAGGAACTGAACAGTGAATTTTACAAATGGATCGACGAGCACGCAAAAGATGATCCATTGAAACTGCGGCTGAAGTATGTCAAACAGTCAGGCGGATTTGATTATGATGCTGCGATCAGACAGATCGAATGCCGACGTCAGTTCAGAAAGAAGCTCGCCGACACACTTGCACGTGCTCCCCGGTTTTATTTCCCTACCCGACTTTCAGGCGAGCAGTCGACATCGGATCTTCTCGCCGACTATCACAAGACACTCGTCAAGATAAACGAATCGCTTATCGATCTTACAAGCGGCCTCGGCATAGATGTGTTTCATTGTGCGGAAGTATGCAGCCGGGTTGTGGCGGTAGAGTGGTCTGAGAAGCTTGCACGTGCGCTCCGGATAAACGCCGCTCAGCTGGGCCGCGACAATATCAGGGTCATATGCGGAGATTGCAGAGACGTTATCAGTCATCCTAATACAGAAATGTTCGGCACTGCTTTTATTGATCCGGCGCGAAGAGACGCAAACGGCGGCAGAGTGTTTTCGCTTGCCGACTGTGAGCCTGACGTTACGGCAATGCTGCCCTCAATATCAAAGATCTGCAGGCGTCTGATTGTAAAAATGTCGCCAATGCTCGACATCAGCCATACGATCAATGCACTCGACGGATGTTCGCAGATTATATCTCTCGGAACCGCAACTGAATGCAAGGAACTGATCGCAGTAAAGGATTTTGACAGAAAATCATCAGAGATAGAAATCAAAGGCATAACACTTTTGCCGGACGGAATTTCAGATTTTTCATATACAAAAGAAGAGGAACAGGGAGCCACTATGCCTAACTACTCCATTCCCGAGAGCGGCGCATATCTGTATGAACCGTTTCCGTCTGTCATGAAACTGAGTGCAAACAAGCTTCTGGCGGTAAGATACGGTCTTGATGCTTTCCATCCGAATTGCCGGCTGTATCATTCAGCTGAAATCGCTGAGGCTTTTCCCGGAGAAATATTCGAAATTGAAAATGTAATCGAATATAGCTCAAAAAATATCAAACGCTTCAAAAAAGATTTTCCTTTGATATGCGTGACTGCCCGAAATTTCGGCATTAGCTCCGAAGTTCTGCGAATCAAATTAGGGGTAAAAGAAGGCGGAGAAAGGAGAGTAATCGGACTCACAAGCTATGATAACAAACGTCTGTTGCTGATTGTAAAACGAAATTAATCATTATATAAGACCCCAGCGTTAACAAATATTGGGGAACGGCGTCTAAATGAGATAACGCCGGCCGCATCACTGCGACCGGCGTTATTATTTAGTTGCAATAAAACCTATTATGCGTTTTTGACTTTGTCAACGATGGCTTTGAAAGCAGCGGGATCGTTGAGGGCGAGATCGGCGAGAACTTTACGGTTGATCTCAATACCGCTCTTGTGGATCAAGCCCATGAGTTTGCTGTAAGAGAGGTCTTCGAGACGGGCAGCAGCGTTGATACGCTGAATCCAAAGAGCGCGGAAGTTACGTTTTTTGTTTTTACGGTCACGATAAGCGTAAGTAAGACCTTTTTCCCAAGTATTTTTGGCAACGGTCCAAACGTTACGACGGCAACCGAAATAGCCACGGGTGAGTTTTAAGATTTTCTTACGACGAGCGCGTGATGCTACGTGGTTTACTGATCTTGGCATTTTCTTTGTAGATTTTGAATGTTAGCGGCACATTGCGCTTTTTGAGCTAAACATTCGGTTAATAAAAAGAATTATAAAATCACGAATTAAATCTGATGCTTGTGACGTTTTCAGCAATACAAGTCTCAATTACTTGAGTCCGAGAAGAGCCTTAACGTTGCCTTCATCAACTTTGGCGATCAAACCAAAGTGTGTCAGATTTCTTTTTTGTTTTTTTGTTTTCTTGGTCAAGATGTGGCTCTTGAACGCATGTTTTCTTTTGATCTTTCCTGATCCGGTAAGGGCGAACCTCTTTTTGGCACCGGAATTAGTTTTAATCTTAGGCATTTTGTTTACTTTTAAAAATTAATTCGAGTTATTATAATGTGTGTCAACTCGTGACACGTTTTAAAATCATTTCTTTTTCGGCGAGAGCATTATTATCATGCGTTTGCCCTCGAGGACAGGCATCTGTTCGACCTTGCCATAATCTTCAAGATCGTTAGCAAAACGAAGGAGAAGTACCTCACCCTGCTCCTTGAAGAGGATCGAACGGCCTTTGAAGAACACATAAGCCTTGACTTTAGCGCCTTCCTGTAAGAAACCGATCGCATGCTTGAGCTTGAAATTGTAATCGTGATCGTCAGTCTGAGGTCCGAAGCGGATCTCTTTCACAACGATTTTTGTCGACTTCGCCTTAATCTCCTTGGCTTTTTTCTTCTGCTGATAGAGATATTTCTGGTAGTCGAGCACCTTGCATACAGGAGGCTCGGCGTTGGGCGAGATCTCGACGAGATCAAGCTCAAGATCTTCGGCAATCTTAAGAGCCTCATGAATGGAATAAATGCCGACGGTAACGTTGTCACCAACCAGACGTACTTCGCGTGCACGGATGTGCTCGTTGATATTGTTAGGGTAAGCGTTCCGCTCAGGACGGCGTTGCTGCTGTTGCTGCGCACCGCGATTAGCGTTGTTGTTACCGTTGGGGTTTGCGGGACGTGATCCCGGATTAAAGGGCTTTTTATCCATTCAGAGGGTTATTGATTAATGCTCTTTTTGACTTCATCGGCCAAAAGCTCTGCAAAGGTAGTGATTTTCATCGAACCTTTATCACCTTCGCCCTGTTTTCTTACTGAAATTTCAGCATTTTGTGCTTCTTTTTCACCAACTATGAGCAAATAAGGTATACGCTTGAGCTCGTTGTCGCGAATTTTACGTCCGATTTTCTCGTTGCGGTCATCGACGATGGCGCGGATATCATATTGGCCAAGCTGCTTGGCGACATCAAACGCATAGTCATTGAATTTCTCGCTGATAGGCAGAACAACGACCTGGTCGGGAGCAAGCCACAGCGGGAAACGTCCGGCAGTATGTTCGAGAAGAACGGCGACGAAACGCTCGAGCGAACCGAAAGGTGCACGGTGGATCATCACCGGACGGTGCTTCTGGTTGTCGGCGCCAGTATATTCGAGCTGGAAACGTTCGGGCAAGTTATAGTCTACCTGAATTGTACCTAACTGCCAACGGCGTCCGAGAGCGTCCTTTACCATAAAGTCGAGCTTGGGGCCATAGAAAGCAGCCTCGCCGAGTTCCTTACGCGCATTGAGACCTTTCTCCTCGCAAGCCTCGATAATGGCCTCCTCGGCAAGGTGCCAGTTTTCATCGCTACCGATATATTTTTCTTTGTTTTTAGGATCGCGGAGCGAGATCTGAGCCTCGAAGTTGTCGAATTTAAGAGCCTTGAAGATATAGAAAATAATATCCATAACTTTAAGGAACTCGTCTTTGATCTGCTCTGGAGCACAGAAAATATGGGCATCGTCCTGCGTAAAGCCACGCACACGAGTCAGACCGTGGAGCTCGCCGCTCTGTTCGTAACGATAGACGGTGCCAAACTCAGCGAGTCGCATAGGCAATTCGCGATATGAGCGCGGATAAGCCCGGAAGATCTCGCAGTGGTGAGGACAATTCATCGGTTTAAGCAGGTACTCCTCCCCTTCTTCAGGAGTGTGGATAGGCTGGAACGAATCCTTGCCGTATTTAGCATAGTGACCGGAAGTAACATACAGCATCTTATTGCCGATGTGCGGAGTGATCACCTGAAGATAGCCATACTGCTTCTGAATTTTACGCAGGAACTGCTCGAGACGGTCACGCAAAGCGGCTCCTTTCGGTAACCAGAGAGGCAGGCCGGCGCCAACGTTCTGAGAGAACGCAAACAGCTCCATTTCCTTGCCAAGCTTGCGGTGGTCGCGTTTTTTTGCTTCTTCCAAAAGGACGAGATACTCGTCGAGCATCTTTTTCTTGGGGAAAGAGATACCATAGACACGCACAAGCTGGTTGCGCTTTTCATCACCGCGCCAGTAAGCGCCGGCAAGCGATGTAATCTTTACAGCCTTAATAGCAGACGTGTTAGGGATATGCGGGCCACGGCAAAGATCGGTGAAGTTACCCTGAGTGTAGGTCGTAATGTGACCGTCCTCAAGTTCGGAAATCAGCTCACATTTGTACTCCTCTCCTCTGTCGCCAAACATTTTCAGCGCGTCGGTCTTAGTGATATCACGACGGATGATATCGCTCTTCTTCTGAGCGAGCTCGAGCATCTTTTTTTCTATTTTGGCGAAGTCATCGGCTGTAAGCTGATTGTCGCCCGGATCTATGTCATAATAGAAACCGTTATCTATTGCCGGACCGATGCCGAATTTCACTCCTGGATACAACTCCTGAAGAGCTTCGGCAAGCAGATGGGCAGAACTGTGCCAGAAAGCATGTTTGCCCTCCGGATCTTCCCATTTGAAAAGTTTGATCTCGGCGTCGCTGTCGATAGGACGCGTCAAATCCCACTCCTGTTCGTTGACAGAAGCGGCCAAAACATCCTGTGCAAGACGAGGACTGATAGACTCGGCAATCTGAAGCGGAGTTACGCCGACTTCAAACTGCTTAACGCTTTTATCAGGAAAAGTTATATTAATCATTTGTATTACTTTAAATATCAATTGGTAAGATGCCGAAACAATGGGCGACGGCATATCGACCGCAAAGATACGAAAAAATAATGAAATTCAGGCTCTAAAGCAATGCAAATGTTAACAGCAATTATTTATAAATCTAATTTTAATGTGGACCTAAACCGTCGAGACCTATATTTGCGACTCAGTATCAATTGAATTGTCGACATTTTCATAAAATATAGCGATGCGGTACAGACCGTTTGTATCTTCTACAATGGTGAACCATACCGGTTTCCTACACATTGCTTTCAGTTTGTTGATTGCATAGGTTCTGTCAAATTCGGATCTCAACTCGGTTTCAGTCAGTCTATCAAGGTCTCCGGATATTTTTTTTAAAATCATTTCACGTATTGTACACCACCCAACTTTATCTTCATAAGGAGCCTGATAAAAGACGGCCTGATATTCTTTCTTGTTGATCGATATTTCATGTTCAATGTCCTCATCCTCCGATATTGAATCATCTGACAACGACATATATTCAGGGGAGTTTCCGAAATAGCGACATAATTCATTATACCGTGACAATATTATATGACCGTCACTTGGTGTAACATCAAACACGGCAACTCTGAATACTTTGCCGCTTCTGATATGTAGATCAATATATACATCAGATCCGTTAAAAAGCCCTTTAAGCATTCTCTTTCCACCAAATCGGATTGTAGAGAAACCTTTCCTTTTAATGTTATCAATCATGTCCTTGCGCGCTCCGTCAACAGGAATGCCAAGAAAAGATGTAACATCTACCCGCAAATCATTATTCCGTAAGCCGGGAAAGCCGGTCAACATTTTTTTTATCCCCAAATCTGATGATTTACTCATGGCAATAATCAATTTGTGACGCCCCAGTTCCATAAGCGTCATTTACCACGAAGTGTGGAACTGCAATATGTGTTTCAAAAAGAGGAAAAAGAAGTAAGAATTGAAAAGAAAAACATAACAAAAGCAAATATAACCACTAATTCACAGTACTTTATATGGTATCAGTTTTGGGGATAACTTCTTAATTTGTTTTAATCCGTTTCAAGTTTCTTCGGGATATATGGGAACATATACGGGAATTTATATACCTTTGCGATGTAAACCAAAAACGCATTACCGATGAAAGTTTCCGTCTATCTGAAAAAGTGTTCCTTGACGACCTCGAACATCTGCTTCCGTGTCCGTGAGAAGAATGTGGATATAAAGGTGGTTTCGTCTCTTACAGTTCATGACAAGTACTGGGATGCAGATACCCTAAGTTATAAACGCACGACAGCCGTACCTGCCACCGACCAAAAACGCCTGCCCGAGCAGATTGCCACCATCATCGAGAAAGTGGAGAAGACCTTTTCGGACAAGGCGGACAGCAAATGGCTGAAGCAGGTTATCGAAGATGTGCTGTATCCTGCACGCGCCTTCGAACGCAACCATCCAACTCTGCTCTATCGTGTTCATGAATATTTGGAGAAGTACGAAGGGGCTGATAGAACCAAAGAGCATATCATACGTTTCGAGCGCAAGATGTCCCGCTATCACGACTACCAACGGGAAATACTGGGTAATCGTGACTTCACGCTCTTTGTGGAGACTGTCACACTGGAACAGATGAACGGTTTCCGGGATTATGTCGCGAATGAGTACCTGCTGCGTCAGGAGCATCCTGAGTTCTATGTTCCCCGTATGCTTATCAACCACAAGCCCAAGCCGCTCTCCAACACGACCGTCATCAACATTATGAACTTCTTCTGTACATTCCTGCACTGGTGCAAGAGGATGAAGTATTCCGACAACGAGGTGTATGCACTCTACGGCTGCAAGGAACCGACATACGGGGACCCGTTCTACCTTACTTCGGAGGAAAGGAATGTCCTGTACGATGCGGATTTGAGTGACAATCCTAAACTGGCGGTCATCCGGGATATATTCGTGTTCCACTGCTATATCGGCTGTCGCGTTGGAGACCTTTACCGGCTGACAAGGGAAAACATCAAGGACGGCTTTCTGGAATACATGCCACAGAAAACGAAAAAGTGTCAGGCAAAGACAGTCAGAGTCCCCTTGCACGAAAAGGCCTTGAAGATACTGGAACGCTATGATGTAAACGCGGACAGGCTGTTTCCTTTCAAGCCCATACATACCTATAATCTTGGCATACGAGAACTTTTGAAGTATTGCGGCATTGACCGTATGGTCACCATCCTTGACACGCACGGCTATAATACCGTACAAAAACCATTGTATGAAGTCGCCAGCAGCCATACGGCACGCAAGACCTTTGTAGGCAACCTGTACAAACAGGTCCCCGATCCGAATCTGATCGCTTCCCTGTCGGGACACGTGGAAGGAAGCCGAGCGTTCAGGCGATACCGCACCATAGACGATGACATGAAGCGGAAACTGGTAGAAATGATAAACTAAGGAGGAAATATATATGAAAGTAACGGCATTCATCAGAAAGACATCGGCCAAGAACAATGTGACGGATCTGGCACACGTCTATTTCCGTGTCCGGGATATTGGCGGAGTCGATATAAAAGCGGCAAGCGAGCTTTCCATCAGCCCCAATCACTGGAGCGCGGAGAAACAGGGCTACAAGCCACGTGTGGCTCTGGTATCGGAAGAGAAGCGGATGAACTTTGACAGGGACATCCAGCAAATCACCCACCTTATCACAAAGGAGTACCACCGTGGTGTGGACGGGAACTGGCTGAAAAGACTGATAGAGGAATACCACCATCCCGACATCAACGCAAGGGGCGGCAACAAAGCCGAAGAATACCATCTCGTCTATCAGATCAGCCGGTATATCGCAGAAAACACTTTGGCGGACGACAGCTACAAGCACCATCTTGGCAATATAGACAAGATAAGCCGTTACGAGCGTTTCCAGCATGAAGTACTGCACCGCAGAGGCTTTAAGTTGTGTATTGACACGATTACCGCCGATGATTTGCGGGAGTTCAAGAGCTGGCTACAGGAGGAACATAATCTTGCCGGACAATATCCATTGTTCTATAAGGATGTGGAAAAGCAGAAATACGAGCAGATCCGCTCCGAGAACAGCATTACAGGCTATTTTTACCGGATAAGGACGGTTGTCAAGTGGTGCATCAAGCGCGGGCTGACAAGAAACAATCCGTTTGACCAGTACCAGATAACCCAACCTATGTACGGCGACCCGTTTTATCTGACCCTCGAAGAGAGGGACAGGGTTTACTATGCCGACCTGAGCGGTCTGGGGGCCACCCATCCGGTCTATCGGGACATATTCATGTTCCAGTGCCTGATCGGTTGCCGCGTCAGCGACCTGAACAGACTGACCAAAGCCAATGTCGTGGACGGATGTGTGGAATATATTCCACAGAAGACCAAAATGGAACACGCCAATACAGTTAGAGTTCCGCTCAACCAAAAGGCTTTGGACATACTGGAGAGATATAAGGACTTGGAAGACGCATTACTTCCCCGGTTCTCTCATTTCGGTTACAACAAGAAGATAAAGGAGATTCTCAAATATGTGGGCATAGACCGCATGGTGAGAGTCCTCGACCCGAAGACACGCGAGGATGTGGCACGGCCTTTATACGAGGTGGCAACCACCCATACGGCACGAAAGACTTTTATAGGCAACTTATATAAGCAGGTCAAAGACCCGAACCTGATCGCCTCCATGTCGGGGCATTCGGAAGGTAGCCGGGCTTTTGTACGATACCGCAAGATTGATGACGATATGAAAAAGGAACTGGTAAACCTATTGGATTGACCGTTTCCCTCTTTTCTAATATCCCTTTTTATTCTTGATAATAATATAATACACTATGAATATGGATGAACGAAAATTGACATACGACCAGTTCAAGGCGGATATCCTTCATTGGAAGAACACGCACAGAGAGGAATACAACCGTTTCGCGCGACTGATGACAAACGGGGACGAGAGGCAGTACCTTGACATCTGTAAGGCCATATTCAGACAACTGCCCAGAATCAAGACTGAATGGGAGTTATGTTGGGATGATGACAATAAGGGGAATTTTGAGAATATAGACCTCATGTTCAAAGAGGATGCAGTACCCAAGCGGATAGTGGAGTTATACCATGAACAGAGGGAGGGGAGTAATCCTTTGCATGATACAGCTCCGGCCACATTATGGGACAGGATAAAATCCATTTTCAGCAGCAAGCCCGAAGAACCGCGCATTATCCTTTCAGCACCTCTTGTGTTGAGCTGGCTGTACTACGGAAAGAGTTTCGAGGCGATGGTCAGCATGGTTAGCAAACAGGCAGGGAATCCGGAAGTAGACGAAGCGGACAGACAAAGCTGTTCTTTTGTTACCCGACAAATCATTAGCGTCTCCATCAAAAGTGGTTTCCGTACCCGTACCGACTGGGACGAATATTTCGCCATGAACGAAGCCGTTAAAGAAAATCGCATCGGTGAATGGGCCTTGCAATCCGCAACAGCCGAAATGGAATCCGATACAGACAGTAACGTTGGTGGCGCGGAATCAACAGATTCCGGCATTGATGCAACATCAAAGATACAGCGTACAGCCGGAAGGAAAAAGATACAGGAAAGCCCTCTTATAGATTATCTTAATTGCAAGAACAAAACGGAGGTCCTGCAATGTCTCCGCAGTTTTGTTTCCATTAACAGGAGTGCCGTCCATCAGGCATTGCCGTACTATGTACTGAAAGAATTGCGGCTGGTGGATGGTATGCATGCCGCCAAAGAATACAGCGTTGGATTGACCCTGCAATTTCCGGATTTGCCGTCTTTGAAGAGCGAAAGTGCCATACGACAGGCCGTCGGGTCCCTGAAAACGTCAAGGCACATAATCAAGGACGGGAAAGACCAGTCCGCACCACTTATAGAAAGTGACGAAAACCGGGAACTGTTCCGGACATTGGCAGAGGAAATCAGAGGCATTATCAGAACAGATGAAGAAACAGATATTGCGGAATAAGGTAAAATAAGGCTGTTTTATATTGTCATGCAGTCTTAAATCGTCATGACAATTTAAGACAAAGCATTATATATCAAATAGTTTCAATTCATACATACTTTTGCACCGTCAATCCTTTCCCCGAAGGTTGGCGGTGCTTCTCTTTTACAAGCCATCGGAAGTGAGGCATCAGGGAACTTTTACAGATGGTCGTGATAAATTTCAAAACTGACATTTATGATTACCATAGAAACTCTGGTCGAACAGGGAGCTAATGTAAAACTGGAAATTACTCCCTCGGACCTCAAGATGTTTGCCGAATCCATCGTACAGCGTACCATCCTGGCACAGCAGGAAGAGCATAAGGCAGTAATGCAGCGTGAAGCGGAAGAAGTCTATCTCAACACGAAGCAAGTCCGGGAACTGCTGAACGTATGCGAAGGCACGCTCAACCTGTGGGCGAAGCGCGGCTACCTCGTGCCTGTCAAGGTAGGCAATAAGAATATGTATGCCAAGTCGGATGTACGCCGCGTGCAGACAGGGGGCAAGTCCGAAAGTGTAATATCCTATTGCAAGAAGAAAAATGGCTGACATGAAAAACAGCCGGCTTGAACTGTGTAACCGAATCCGCATGGAGGCGGAGCATACCGAAGACACAGGTTTTCCTTTGGACACATTCCCTCAGGCCGTACAGTCCGTTATACTTGACATGACCAAATACGAGAACTACATGATTGAGTTCATCGCGACGTCCATGCTGTCGGCAGCATCGACAGCCTTGGGCGGTACTTACCGTATCCGTATCAAAAGCGACTGGCAGAGCAACGGCGCACTGTACATCATTCTGGTGGGCCGTCCCGGACTAGGCAAGACCCCACCGCTGGAAGCCGCATACCGTCCAATCCGTAAACATGACTATGCCCTTTTCAAGGCGTATGAGGCAGAAGTGGAAGCATGGAAAGCGGCAGGAGAAAACGGAAAGAAACCTGTTCTTCACCGTACCATCGTATCCGACTTCACACCCGAATCGCTTCTACAGACACATAACAACAATCCACGGAGTGTTGCCATTCTGGTGGACGAGATTATGGGCATGTTCAATTCCGCCAACCGCTACACGAACGGGCAGCTCATAGAGCAATTGCTGACCGCATGGAGTGGCGGGGCCTTGGATGTAATAAGGGTAAGCAATTCCACTCCTGTACACATAGAACGCCCATGTATCAATATCATCGGGACTGCACAGACCAAACGTATGCACGAACTTCTCAAAAAAGGATTCGAGGAAAACGGACTGCTTGACCGTATCCTGTTCGTGCTTCCCAAATCCCGGGAAGTGTCAAAATGGACAAACCGGGATGATGACGGAGAAAAGACCTCTTTAGCAGCAAAACGTTGGGAAAAGATACTGAACAAGGTGCTTGCCTTGGATTATAATGCCGAAACGGAAGGAGATGGAATGGAAGAACACGCCGCCCATGTGCTTTCCATGAACAGTGAAGCCAAAGAGTATTTCTTCTCCTGGTGGAACGAAAAAGTGGAACGTATCAACCGGATAGAGGATGATGCCGACGTTGACAGCCGGGAGATGAAACATCCGGCTCATGTGGCACGGATGGCTCTGATTATCCAAGTCCTGAGGTATGCTTCCGATGAAAGCCACCTGCAGTTTGTGGATCCGGTGTCGGTGAAAGCCGCTATCCGACTGAATGACTATTTCGAGGATTCATACATACGAATCCGTTCCTTCGTGGCAGACAATACTTGTGAAGAGCCTCCCAAAGTATTGTTGTCGTTGTTACCCGATACCTTCGATACGAAAACGGCCATAGCGGTCGGTAAGGAACTGCAGAACATCAGCGAGCGCACGGTGATGAACTATCTCAGGGAGTTGTGTCACAGCAGGCTCTTGAAAAAGTCCAAAGCCGGGCATTACGAGAAAATGGTGTATGGATCCGGTAAATATTCCATAAACGAAAATGAACCATCAACCCAAAACTGCAATGAATGACCCCGCGTTGCAGCTTGCAGTTTCTTCAGTCTTGCAGTCTTGGGGCTCTGAAAACGATGTTTTCCTGCAAAACTGCAAGGACTGCAGACTGCAAATGGCGTTTTGGATTTGCAGTAATCAAAAACGAAAGCATTATGAGTGAGTACAGATTCCATCTTCAAAAATACAGACCGGGCAGTAAAAAAGTGTGCCCAAAGTGCGGCAGAAAATCCTGTTTTACCCGATATGTTGACGGGAATGCGCAAATTACATTCCCTAACCATGTGGGCAAATGTGATCATATCAACAGCTGTGGCTACCATTATACCCCGAAAGAGTATTTTCAGGATAATCCAACCATCAAAGAAACCATGATTGAACAAAACAACAGAAGCGACACCCCATCAAGAGCCGTCAAGCCAATAGCGAAGCCATTATCTAGTTCTGCACCACAGACTTCTTATCTTCCCTCTGATTGGGTTAGCCAGTCCATGCAGAAGTTTGACGTCAATCCTTTATACCGATATCTAACCAAAGTGGCAGGCAAGGAGAAGACTGACAGGCTGTTCAATCTTTATAAGGTCGGTACATCCAAGATGTGGAACGGGGCAACCGTTTTCTGGCAGATAGACATCAACGGTAATGTGCGGGCAGGCAAGATTATGGGTTATGATGCTAAGACCGGGCATCGAATCAAGCATCCGTTCAATCAGGTAAATTGGGTACACTCGGTTAAGAGGGTTCCGGATTTCCACATGAAGCAGTGCCTGTTCGGTGAGCATCTGTTGGCTGATGCTTTGACTTTGCCAAGGACTGTTGCCATTGTAGAAAGCGAAAAGACAGCACTGATTGCCTCCCTTTTTATTCCGGATTTTGTCTGGCTTGCCACCAGTGGAATGCACGGCAGTTTCAATAGTGAAGCCATGCAGGTGTTGCAGGGGCATGATGTTATTCTTTTCCCTGATCTCAGGGCTACAGAAGAATGGCAGCGTAAAGTACCCATGCTTCACTCCATTTGCAAGCGTGTCACTTGTTCCGACCTGTTGGAGAAGATGGCGACCGACAGGCAGCGCGAAGTCGGGTTGGATATTGCCGACTTCCTCCTGATGGAAGATACGCCGCAGATGGTTCTTGCAAGGATGGTAGAACGCAATCCTGCATTGCGGTTGCTTATTGACGAACTGGATCTGGCACTGGTGGAGTAATCTGAAGGCTTGCGTCTGGAATTTAGAGAAAAGTCCATAACACAATAAGGACTTTTTGCCTGACAGCAATAAAGTCCAGTCTGAATCCAGCAGAATCTGAATCGGAGTGAGCAAGCTCAAACACCAATTATTTATCAAAAGAACATTTATTATGACAACAGATAAAAAACAGGCCATGCACGTCGAAGCTGGTAAATCTTTCAGCACGGCAGAGGCCAACGAGAACGAACGGCGTTGGAACGAGGACAAGATTGACTATAAGAATCAGGATCCGACCAACCACTATGACAAAACTAGAATGAAACTGAATTTCGAGATTGGCTCTGATGGTAAAATCCATCCGTTGGGCTATCATGAGAAACCGCTTGAAGTTCGTCTGCAGGAACGGCTGGTTACATTAGGTTGGAAACCATTCAAGCCGGACAGCAAAATTCAGCCGAACTGTTGTGCAAAGTTTATCTTTGGCGGCAACCATGACCGGACGCTTGAAATAGCGTTCGGAAACCAGACCGTCAGCTTGGAGAAAGATGCAGACAACAGCCACTTGCATCGGTGTGAAGAAGTCGAACATTGGGCAAAGGATGTCTATGACTGGTGTGTCCGCAGATACGGACAGGAAAACATTGTAGGATTTCAGGTACACCTTGACGAGAGTAGCCCGCATATTCATGCTCTGATTGTTCCGGTCGGAATCCGCCGAAAAAGCGGACGAGAGTGTGTGATGTGGTCGGCAAAGTTCGGGAAAGACAGGTTTGAGTATGGAAAGATTTTAAAAGATATGCACACTTCTTTGTATGAAGATGTCGGCAGCAAATACGGCCTTGAACGTGGGGACAGTATTGACGGACGTAATGTGCAACATCTTCACAAGCGTGATTATATCCGCAAGTTGGCCAAAGAGGCAAAACAGGCTGAGAAAGCGGTCAAGGGGCTTCAATCCATGATACGGAATCTGGAATCAAAGGTTTTCAGTTATAATCAACAGCTTGAAAAGGCGGAGCAGGAATTAGTATCCGGCAGGATTACACTTGACAGATATAAGGAGCAGAAAGCGGATATACAAAAACTCATTGCAGAGTATCAGACCAAACTTGAAGACAAGGCTGGCAAACTACACGCAAAGGAGCAGGAATTGGAGCGACTGACTGAAGATGCGGCAAAAGTCCGTTCAGTTGTCCAGCCGTTCCGTAATCACAAGGTCGATTTCACACCACCTCAAATTACCGAGAAAGTACCCTTGTTCGGTACGGACAAATGGGTTGAACGTCAGAATCATCATATCGCCAAGCAGTTTACCGAAATTATCCGCAAAATAGAATCCCTGTATAGGAATGATGCGGCACGGCAGGTTGAAGCCGCCCAGCATAATGTACTGGTGAACTACGGGGAACTTTATCAGTTGAGACGGGAGAACAAATTGCTTTCTGACGCAAATGAAAATCTGGAATCCGAGCTGAATGCATTGCTTGATCAGTTGGCTATACCGTCAATTCGCAACTTGATTTTTGCCGTTGCCGATGCGCTCATCGGTGGACAACCCGTACCGGTTTCTTCCGGTGGCGGAGGCTCAACCTCTGACCTGCCTTGGGATGGCCGAAGACCTGACGAGGAGGAAGAGACATATCGTCGTAGATGTTTACTTCAAACGTCACGAATAGTAAAACATAACAAAATTCGAAGTAGAAATAGATAATTGAACTAGCACTTGCATATCAGAAAATGGAGAAATATCTTGCTCCATTTTCTGATTATATTTCATATATATGCCAATATGGGAGACGCTACTTCGTTTACTATGCATATTCAAATATTAATTAAAAAGACTCATCTCGCCATTTTCTCCTTCGGGATGTACTTTTTTCCATATGGCATCATTTAAACTTTTTATTTGTTCTTGTTCTTCTGGGGTTATCCCTTCACCATATTCACATTCGATAGGCTGTCCATCAAGAAGGGCGGCAATCATTTTGATGTACGAGAACACCTCCTGCTTTGTATTATCAAGAATTACAGCAGCAATATCACCGTCCTCTGTTTTATTGAATTTCAGTTTCATATTAATTGTATTTTTTAAAATTATACTTCTTGACTCTTTTTTTAATTGATGTCCTACCACCATCAGTCTGATCAGCAATATAGTCCAATACTTTTTGTCCGAAGACCTCGCTTTCTAATGATGCAGAGCGAATGGTTATCTTGTTTCCATCGTTTTCACAAACAACAATTGTTTGGGCATCTGCCATCATAGGTATCGTTGCATTGTGGCTTACCATAATCACTTGCTTACTCCATTTTACAGCTTTGATAGTTTCTGTTAATGTCGAATTTATATATTTCACAGCCAAATTATCCTCTGGCTGATCAATAATAATGGGCGCAGTATCTTGTTCATACCCTAGTATTAAGTCCAACAAAATTGCCGTTTTCCATCCTGGACTCAAATTATTAAAATCTTTTCCGTCTTTTGTCACAATCTTATACGAACGTGTATTTAACTCCATCAATTTCGTATATACTTTCTGAGTCATATCGTTGTATGATTCGACATTGGGATTTTTCTTGAAATAACGGCTCATCAAATTCCACGGAGTAACATCTACAATAGTATTGATATTAGACTTTAAACAGTATTTCAATGCATCTACTAGTACCTTCTCGTTAAAACTAAAGTTATTAATAACAGACAATTTATGTCCTCTTGCTTCTATCTCTCTAGTCTGAAAAGAGTATTTTGTTTTAATCAACTCTTGTTTACAGTGCTTAAAGCCCGTAAGAGCTTTTATATATTCACCTACAGTTTTAAGTAAACTATCCTTGTTTGTGATGCGGGATTGCTGCTGTCCAAGTTCATCTTTCAGTATTCTGTCTACAACTTGTTTATGTTCTTTTACGACCATAGACACATCATCAAACACAGTATAGGCTTTTGCCGCTAAGGCAAGTTTTGTTTTTATGGAGTTAATCTCTTCATTTGCACCTTCAACCAAAGGATTATTCTCTAAAAAAGTTCTAATAGTCTCTATTGCTTCTAAATCGATTTTATATTGATTCGAAGGATACTTAACGAGACTTTCTTCTT
Source organism: uncultured Bacteroidales bacterium (assembly GCA_947573135.1). Taxonomy (GTDB): domain Bacteria; phylum Bacteroidota; class Bacteroidia; order Bacteroidales; family Muribaculaceae; genus CAG-873. Next base: position 30,573 of record CANPDU010000036.1, read on the forward strand.
CTGCCGTTGGCATCAATATATTCAACGCATTTTTCTTCACTATGCCAGTAACAATCAACTGTCCTGGATTAGGTAATGCATTCAAGGTTCGCTCACAGTCCTCTATTTTCTCCACGTACTGCAACATTTCACTAATTACCTCATGCAATTTATTTAGCCCCGTTGTAATGCTACGATTTATTACATCGTCTGCAGGAAAAATATTCCTTAATATCTCTATTTTATCAACACTTTTTTCGTTATTATCCGAGATGTTTTCTGCTATGAAGTTTTGAGATATATAATATGGGGTCATTCCGCTTGTATTCTCTACAATCATATTATCTACACCATAACGCTCTATATACTTCGAACCCTCAAAATCCTGATGAATATTTCTATATAATGAATCCACAAATAAAGTTTTCCCGGATGAAGATCCGCCAATTACGACATTCAGACCTTCGGTTAAGTTTACATTCACGTCTATATGTTCATTCTGCAATTCTACATGCCCAATATAATCACTTCGTCGTATTGGTTTCTCATGACTAGCCACAAGTCTTGTACTTTCAGAAAGCGAAAGTCGTAATCCATCAAATGTTGGTTGCGCAAACATCCATGTTGGGATGAAATCATCATCATTACCGCTATGCGAGCGAGGATATATACTGGGAGAATAGTTGTCAGAGCAAGTCACAAGATTAATGAACTCCGATATTCCGAGTCGTTCAAAATATCGATGAGTTGCCTCCAGCCCTTTGGTACTTCTTGATGTAAAACCATCAAATTGATTATAATATATACTTCTATTGATTGCGTTGTCTAAATTTTCACCATCGTTGATGCTATAATTAAATGCTCCATGTTTTTGTGAGCCGTGTGGTAGTAAAATGAAATCAAATGTATCAAAACTATTAATGATTTTTTGGATATCTGGCGTATTGGGGTCATTTCGGTCAGGTAATTTATTAGGATATAGCTCATCTAGAATCTCGTTTAGCGAATCTATTACAGCATCTTCTATAGGAGCATTAAAATATATATGACAATGGTACGATTTTGCCTCAGCCCGATTTTGAATGTGTAATTCTACACCAATAATTAAGTTAAGACCCAGGTTTTGGGCCTTCAAATAGGCTGATTTGTTAATGGTGTTGTGATCTGTTAACGAAATCATAAATGGACTGTCTCCATTTAGTTTCTTTATTTGACCGACCAATTCTGCTATATCGTAGTTAGTATTCAGATTATTTGCATTCTCTGAAGTATGTATGTGTAAATCTATGTATATTGGTTGCATGTCAACTTGTTCTATTTAGTTTATTCATGTTTCTTATAATTCTCTACTTGTTTCAGAACTTTCTGGAAAACTTCTTCATCCCATTGAGGAGGATAGTCCTCTTTGTAGAGAAGATAGGTAAGCTGGCTGGCGAGTTTGCTTTTCAGGTTGTCGTTATTTAGCCAATCGGCATAAATAGCGGTATCATCTATCAATGTCTTTATTTTTTTTGCCAATTCAATACAACGATCATCCGCATACTCAAAACCGTGTTTATCCCTAACTTCGACAAGGACATCAAAGAAAGCTTTCTCTTCGAAAGTGATACCTAAAACCCTGAATTTCTCGCTGTCAGATTTAAGTTCTTTCAGGATATTCATCAGCTTGTTTGACAGTCCGTTAATTTTGTATGAAACGATATCACATACATCATTCACTACGTTTTGTGTCACTTCATTGGTGAATGTCAGCTTATCACGGGTATTATATGCGTTAATCGTTTCCTCGAGCATCTTCTGGAAATGCTCAGCCTGTATCTTGTTCGTCCGGCTGTATGCTCTAATGGCCTTGGCTACGAGTTTGCAGAGAATCTGAAATTTGGTGAACGGCATCTTTATCTCTTCCACCTCTTTGGTGAACGAGTCGCTGAAAATGTTTTCTTCAACACCTTCGTTCATAACTCTCTCCACACCACTGGCGAGGATAGCTTCCTGAACCATCTGTTCCACGTGCCTGTTCATGTTCTCCGTATCATGCTCCGTGATAGTCATTTTGTTCACGTATGAGCAGATACCCATAAAGCATTGACTCCACGTTACCTCTTCTTCTGTCAGAATGCCGGCCGGGTTACAGATATTATAAGCAGAACGCAGGCGTTTGACATGTTCTTTGAAAAGTTTGAGGAAGGAAACCTCTCCTTTCCGTTCAACACTGTTGGCAAGGATATATTCTGCCGCTTCCTGAATAAACTGAAGTCGGGCAAGGTCATTGTTTCCGAAAAAACGGTCAAATACCAATCCAGACAATCGCTCTTGCAAAAGTTGCAGTTCGTTCTGCAATACTTCATGTGCAACCTCCAAATCTTCCTGAGGTCCAACTTCACCACCATATTTTTTCATGGCTTTTTTCATCTCTTCGCGAATACCTATGTAGTCGATGATAAAGCCACACTCTTTTGTGCCGAATTTACGGTTTACTCGCGAAATGGTCTGAATGAGAGTATGTTTCGATAACGGTTTATCGTTATAAAGCATCGTCAGGCAAGGCACATCAAAACCGGTAATCCACATGTCTACATTGATGGAGATATGGAAATTCGATTTTTCCGATTTGAACTCAGTATCAAGGAATTTACGATATTCCTTGTCTCCAAGCAGATTGTAAAGTTCCTTTTCATCGTCCTTGTCGCGAGTCATGACCATATTGACAAATGCGATGTCATGCAGCTTGTTCTTTTCGTCTGCGGTCAATACAAGTTCGTTCAATGCTTTCTTCTTCTCGAACCAGTCGGGCTGCATTTCCCGCATGATTTTATACAACCTGAATGCTATTTTGCGGTCTGCACAAGTAATCATAGCCTTTTGCAAACGGTCTGTGGTCTCTGTTCTTCGTTTATAGTCTTCGATAATGTCTTTGGCAACACGATGCAAGACATCTTCATCACCGATAATCACCTCCATACTCGACATGGCGGCTTTGCTTTTGGCAATATCCTCCGGCATTGCCCCTTCGTCTGCACATAGACGATAATATTCTTCTACTTTCTCTGCCTGTTCTTTATTGAGGAATACACGAGCCAATCGGGGATCATATTTGATTGGGACAGTGATGCCGTCATCCTCCGACTCCTTCATCGTATATTGATCTACAACCTTTCCAAATACATGTACGGTCTCGTCAATGGGTGTTCCCGTAAAACCTACGTATGTGGCGTTAGGCAATGCATCCCGCAGATATTTGGCAAAGCCGTATGTGATTT
>CANPDU010000037.1 GCA_947573135.1 uncultured Bacteroidales bacterium
TCAGTCGGTAGAGCACTGGTCTCCAAAACCAGGTGTCGGGAGTTCGAGCCTCTCGACCCGTGCAAAAAACATGACAAATGGGAAAGAATAAAATACTTACGAATATAGAGGAGTCTTATGACGAATTACGTTATAAGACTTCTTGGCCAACAAAAAAGCAACTGGTCAAATCGGCGATTATCGTGATGATAGCTTCCGTCATTATCGCTTTGGTAATCTTCGTTATGGATCAGGTTGTCGACAATTTGATGCACTTCATCTACAGTCTGAAGGGTTAAAAACGTCTAAGTTGATTTATCAATGACTGAATCAAAAAAAGGTTGGTACGTTCTGCGTGCCATATCGGGTAAAGAGGCTAAGGTAAAGGAGGTTCTTGATGCAGCAATCAAGAACACTGACCTTGGCAACTACGTGTTTCAAGTATTGATCCCAACAGAGAAGGTTTTAACCATGCGGAGCGGTAAGAAAGTTGTGAAAGAACGCAATCTTTATTCCGGCTACGTCTTTATTGAGGCTGACCTTCAGGGAGAGGTGATTCATGAGCTGACCAATACGACAAACGTCATCGACTTCCTCCGCGGACGCGAAAAGGGCGCTAAGCCTGAACGTCTGCGTCAGGCAGAAGTGATGCGTATGCTCGGCACAGCAGATGCGTTTATTGATCCTACCGACGACGAAGTCAACGACTATATCGTCGGGGAGACTGTCAAAGTCAACGAAGGACCGTTCAACGGCTTCACCGGCATCGTTGAAGAAGTCAACAAGGAGAAGAAGAAACTCAAAGTGTCAGTCAAAATTTTTGGGCGCAAGACACCTTTGGAACTCGACAATTCGCAAGTAGAGCGTGAATAAGCTGTGGATATGTTACGGCCCATAGCATAGGAACGCATTTTTGTAATAAACTTTAAGTATTTTTACAATGGCAAAAGAAATTGCTGGACAGATCAAATTGCAGATTAAGGGAGGTGCAGCAAACCCCTCCCCTCCCGTAGGCCCCGCACTGGGTTCTAAGGGCATCAACATCATGGAGTTTTGCAAGCAATTCAATGCCCGCACTCAAGACAAAGCCGGAAAAGTTCTCCCGGTAGTAATCACATACTACAGTGATAAATCTTTTGACTTTGTCGTAAAGACCCCGCCTGTCGCTATCCAGCTCAAAGAAGTGGCTAAGATCAAATCGGGTTCGAAAGAGCCTAACCGCACAAAAGTTGGAGAAGTGACCTGGGAGCAGGTGAAGGCTATCGCAACAGACAAATTGCCCGACTTAAACTGTTTCACAGTTGAATCGGCAATGCGCATGGTCGCCGGAACAGCTCGCAGCATGGGTATCACCGTAAAGGGTGAATTTCCTGGTAATAACTAAATAAACTTCAATTGAAATGAGTAAACTTACAAAAAATCAAAAGTTAGCCTTGTCGAAGATTGAAGCCGGGAAAGCTTACACTTTAGCGGAAGCAGTCGAAAAAGTCAAAGAGGTCAACTATGCAAAGTTTGACGCTTCTCTTGACATTGACGTGCGTCTTGGCGTTGATCCCCGCAAAGCTAACCAGATGGTACGCGGCGTTGTCACCCTGCCCCACGGCACCGGCAAGCAGGTTCGCGTACTTGTCCTCTGTAGTGCTGACGCTGAGGCAGCCGCAAAGGCAGCCGGCGCTGACTATGTAGGTCTTGACGAATACATCGAAAAAATCAAAGGCGGCTGGACCGATATTGACGTTATCATTACTCAGCCCGCCATCATGGGCAAGATCGGTGCTCTCGGCCGTGTGCTCGGTCCTCGCGGACTCATGCCTAACCCCAAGAGCGGCACTGTGACCGTCGATGTAGCCAAGGCTGTTGAAGAAGTTAAGAAAGGTAAGATAGACTTTAAGGTCGACAAGAACGGTATCGTTCACTCTTCGATCGGCAAAATGTCGTTCACTCCTGAACAGATGCGCGACAATGCCCGCGAGTTTGTCAACACCCTTATCAAGCTCAAACCTGCGACAGCAAAAGGCACTTACCTCAAGAGCATTTATCTTTCAAGCACAATGAGTCCGGGTGTCAAAGTCGACACCAAGTCGGTTGACGCTTAATCACCCTCTAAAATCAAGACAAAATGAAAAAGGAAGATAAAGGTATCGCAATTGAGAATATCGCGAAAACGATTAGTGAATACAGCAGTTTCTACCTCGTGGAAACTGCCGGACTCAACGCTGAAAAGACAAGCGAACTCCGCCGTGCATGCTTCAATGCCGACGTTAAGCTCCTTGTTGTGAAGAACACTCTTCTCCACAAAGCGCTTGAATCTATCGAAGGCGATTTTGAAGAACTGTATCCCGCCCTCAAGGGCTCAACCTCTCTTATGTGTGCCAACGTAGGCAATGCTCCTGCAAAGCTTATCAAGGACTTCGTCAAGAAAGGTGACACTCTCCCCGCGCTCAAGGCCGCATATGTGGAAGAAACCGTATATGTCGGAGCCGATCAGCTCGACACCCTTGCTTCGATCAAGAGCAAGAACGAACTCATCGCCGACGTTATCGCTCTTCTCCAGTCGCCCGCCAAGAACGTTGTTTCCGCTCTTACTTCAGGCGGCAGCAAGCTCCATGGCATCCTCGAGACGCTTTCAAAAAAAGAAGACTAATCCTATCAGAAATAATAATCAAATAAAACTATACAAAAATGGCAGATTTAAAAGCTTTTGCTGAACAACTTGTTAACCTCTCTGTAAAAGAAGTAAACGAACTTGCTCAAATTCTCAAAGAAGAATATGGCATCGAACCCGCTGCTGCAGCTGTTGCTGTTGCTGCCGGCCCCGCTGCTGGTGCTCCCGCTGCTGAAGAAAAGACTGCATTCGATGTAGTCCTCAAGGCTGCAGGCGCTAACAAGCTCCAGGTTGTTAAACTTGTTAAGGAACTCACCGGTCTTGGCCTCAAAGAAGCCAAAGAAATGGTTGACGGTGCTCCCTCTGTTGTAAAAGAAGGCATGGCTAAAGCTGACGCCGAAGGCCTCAAAAAACAACTCGAAGAGGTCGGCGCAGAAGTCGAGCTTAAATAATATTACCTGTTAATCAGGTAATTGGGTTAAGAATCTTCCAAGGGATGATTCTTAACCTTTTTGTGTCTAATTTCACATTGAGTTCTTAACCACCCTATATTTATAGATGTCAGTATCCGTAGACAAACCCCGCATTAATTTTGCCTCGGTAAAGAACCCGCTTCCTTACCCCGACTTTCTGGAGGTTCAGCTGAAATCATTCAGAGATTTTCTTCAGCTCGACACCCCTCCCGAAAAACGAAACAACGAAGGCCTTTTCAAAGTTTTTGCAGAAAACTTCCCGATTGCCGACACTCGCAACAACTTCGTTCTCGAATTTCTCGATTATTATATCGACCCACCGCGTTACACGATTGAAGAGTGTCTTGAGCGCGGGCTGACCTACAGTGTGCCCCTGAAGGCGAAACTTAAACTGTACTGTACAGACCCCGACCACGAAGATTTCGCTACGGAAATCCAGGACGTTTATCTTGGTCCGATTCCATACATGACCGAAAAAGGAACATTTGTGATCAACGGCGCCGAACGCGTAATTGTGTCACAGCTTCACCGTTCACCCGGCGTGTTCTTCGGTCAGAGCACTCACGCAAACGGAACCAAACTTTACTCTGCCCGCATCATCCCGTTCCGCGGATCCTGGATCGAATTCGCTACTGACATCAACAACGTGATGTATGCCTACATCGACCGCAAGAAGAAACTGCCTGTCACAACACTTCTTCGCGCCATCGGGCTCGACAGCGATAAAGACATTATCGAGATCTTCGGGCTCGCCGAAGAGATCAAGGTCAACAAGACCAACCTCAAAAAAGCCGTAGGCCGCAAACTCGCTGCCCGCGTACTAAAGACATGGATCGAGGACTTCGTCGACGAAGACACCGGCGAAGTTGTGTCGATCGAACGCAACGATGTGATAATCGACCGCGAGACCGTACTCGAAGAAAGCCACATCGACGACATCATCAATTCCGGTGTACAGAATATTCTTATACACAAAGAGGATGTCAACACAAGCGACTACTCGATCATCTTCAATACTCTCCAAAAAGACACGTCAAACTCCGAGAAAGAAGCCGTACAGTTCATCTATCGTCAGCTGCGCAACGCAGATCCGCCAGACGACGCAAGCGCACGCGAAGTTATCCAGAACCTGTTCTTCTCCGAAAAACGCTATGACCTCGGCGAAGTAGGACGCTTCCGCATAAATAAGAAACTCGGTCTGACGACATCGATGGACGTTAAGGTCCTCACTAAAGAGGATATCATCGCCATCATAAAATATCTTATCGAACTCATCAACTCAAAGACCGATGTCGACGACATCGACCATTTGAGCAACCGTCGTGTGCGCACTGTCGGCGAACAGCTCTATAACCAGTTCGGCGTAGGCCTCGCCCGCATGTCGCGAACCATCCGCGAGCGTATGAACGTCCGCGACAACGAGGTATTCACCCCGATTGACCTCATCAATGCAAAGACGATCTCATCGGTGATCAACACATTCTTCGGCACTAATGCTCTGTCCCAGTTCATGGATCAGACCAACCCTCTGGCCGAGATCACCCACAAACGCCGTATGTCGGCTCTCGGCCCCGGCGGTCTGTCGCGTGAGCGTGCAGGCTTCGAAGTCCGAGACGTACACTATACTCACTACGGACGTCTGTGTCCGATCGAAACCCCTGAAGGCCCCAACATCGGTCTTATAAGCTCTCTTTGCGTTTACGCCAAGATCAACGATCTCGGTTTCATCGAAACACCCTACCGTAAGGTCGAAAATTCGAAAGTAAATCTCAACAACGACGAAATCGTATACCTCACCGCTGAAATAGAAGAAGGCAAAGTCATTGCTCAGGGCAACGCTCCGCTTAACGACGACGGCACATTTATCCGCGACCGTGTCAAAGCCCGCCTCGACGCCGACTTCCCCGTCGTTGCACCGTCAGAGGTCGAACTTATGGACGTATCGCCGGCTCAGATTGCATCGATAGCAGCTTCTCTCATCCCCTTCCTTGAGCATGACGACGCTAACCGTGCCCTCATGGGTTCAAACATGATGCGCCAGGCAGTTCCCCTTATGCGCAGCGAAGCTCCTATTGTCGGCACAGGTATCGAAGGTCAGCTTATACGCGACAGCCGCACTCAGATCACTGCCGAAGGCGACGGTGTCATCGAATTTGTAGATGCAAGCGTGATCCGTATCCGCTATGACCGCACGGAAGAGGAAGAATTCGTAGCCTTCGAAGATGCGGTCAAAGAATACAATATTCCTAAATTCCGCAAAACCAACCAGAGCACGACCATCGACCTCCGTCCTATCTGCGAAAAAGGCCAGAGAGTCAAGAAAGGCGACATCCTGACCGAAGGCTACGCCACCCAGAACGGCGAACTCGCCCTCGGACGCAACCTGAAAGTAGCATTCATGCCCTGGAAAGGTTACAACTATGAGGACGCCATCGTGCTCAACGAACGCGTTGTCCGCGACGACATTCTAACATCTGTCCATGTTGACGAATACTCGCTCGAAGTCCGTGAGACCAAGCGAGGAATGGAAGAGCTTACCAGCGACATCCCCAACGTCAGCGAAGACGCCACTAAAGATCTCGACGAACGCGGCATCATACGCATCGGAGCACACGTTGTGCCGGGCGATATAATGATCGGCAAGATCACCCCGAAAGGCGAATCTGATCCGACACCTGAGGAGAAACTCCTCCGCGCCATCTTCGGCGATAAGGCCGGCGATGTCAAGGACGCATCTCTCAAGGCGTCGCCGTCGCTCAAAGGCGTCGTCATCGGCACCAATCTCTTCAGCCGCGCCGCCAAGAAGAAGAAATCGAAGAGCGCCAACGCACAGTTGCCCAAACTTGACGAAGAGTACGAAGAGAAACTTAACAATCTCCGTGACATTCTCGTCGACAAGCTCATGACTCTAACCAACGGCAAGACCTCACAGGGTGTTAAAGACTTCATCGGAAGCGAGATCATTCCCAAAGGCGCCAAATTTACTGTCGGAGTGCTCAAGGCCATCGACTACGACACGATCAACCTCAGCAAGTGGACAAACGATCAGCATAAGAACGATCTCATCCGTGAGACCATCGTCAACTATCTGCGCAAATCAAAAGAAATCGACGCAGAACTCCGCCGCAAGAAATTCGACATCTCGATCGGCGACGAGCTTCCCTCCGGCATCATGCAGATCGCCAAAGTCTATATTGCCAAGAAACGTAAGATCAGCGTAGGTGACAAAATGGCCGGACGTCACGGTAACAAAGGTATCGTGTCGCGTATCGTACGTCAGGAAGACATGCCTTTCCTCGCCGACGGTACTCCGGTCGACATCGTGCTTAACCCCCTCGGCGTGCCTTCTCGTATGAACCTCGGACAGATTTTTGAGACTGTCCTCGGCTGGGCCGGCCGCGAACTCGGCGAAAAATTCGCAACCCCGATTTTCGACGGCGCCACTCTCGACGACCTCAACGAATGGACCGACAAAGCCGGTCTTCCGCGCTACGGCAAGACTTACCTCTACGACGGCGGAACTGGCGAGCGCTTCGACCAGCCGGCCACAGTAGGAGTGATCTACATGCTGAAACTCGGCCACATGGTTGAAGACAAGATGCACGCCCGCAGCATCGGCCCGTACTCACTCATCACCCAGCAGCCTCTCGGCGGTAAAGCACAGTTCGGCGGTCAGCGTTTCGGTGAGATGGAAGTATGGGCGCTCGAAGCATTCGGCGCAGCTCACATCCTTCAGGAGATACTGACCATCAAGAGCGACGATGTTAACGGACGCAGCAAAGCATACGAAGCAATCGTCAAGGGCGATCCGATGCCTCAGGCCGGTATACCCGAGTCACTCAATGTGCTTCTCCACGAGCTCCGCGGTCTCGGACTGAGCATCAATCTCGAGAATTAATTTCCACGCAACATCCACAGTGAATACAACATATGGCTTTTAGAAAAGATAATAAATCGAAAAATGCCTTTTCGAAAATCTCTATCGGACTTGCTTCGCCCGAAGAGATTCTCGAAAAGTCCAGCGGCGAGGTTCTCAAACCGGAGACCATCAACTACCGCACATACAAGCCCGAACGCGACGGCCTATTCTGCGAGCGCATTTTTGGTCCGGTGAAAGACTACGAATGCCACTGCGGAAAATACAAACGCATACGTTATAAAGGCATTGTCTGCGACCGATGTGGTGTAGAAGTGACAGAAAAGAAAGTGCGCCGCGAACGCATGGGACATATCAAACTCGTCGTTCCGGTAGCTCATATCTGGTACTTCCGTTCGCTGCCCAACAAGATAGGTTATCTTCTTGGGCTGCCGTCAAAGAAACTCGATGCAGTCATCTACTATGAACGCTACATCGTCATAAATCCCGGCAACGTCGAAGGAGTCGAGAAACTTGATCTTCTCACCGAAGAACAATATTTCGACATCATCGACAATCTGCCCAAAGAAAATCAGCTTCTCGACGACAACGATCCAAACAAATTCGTTGCAAAGATGGGAGCTGAAGCAATCTACGATCTCCTCGTCGACATCGACCTCGACGGATTGTCTTATCAGCTCCGCCATCAGGCCGACACCGACGGATCGCAGCAACGCAAGACTGAGGCGCTCAAGCGTCTGCAGGTAGTTGAATCGTTCCGTGCGTCGCGTCACCGCAACAAGCCGGAATGGATGATCCTTCAGGCCGTGCCGGTCATACCTCCCGAACTGCGCCCGCTCGTGCCGCTCGACGGCGGCCGTTTCGCCACCAGCGACCTCAACGACCTATATCGTCGTGTGATCATCCGCAACAACCGACTCAAACGCCTGATCGAGATCAAGGCTCCCGATGTCATCCTCCGCAACGAAAAGCGCATGCTTCAGGAAGCTGTCGATTCATTGCTCGACAACTCGCGCAAGTCATCGGCCGTCAAGAGCGACGCCAACCGTCCGCTCAAGTCTCTGTCCGACTCGCTCAAGGGCAAGCAGGGCCGCTTCCGTCAGAACCTTCTCGGTAAACGTGTCGACTACTCTGCTCGTTCGGTCATCGTCGTAGGTCCCGAACTGAAGATGCACGAATGCGGTCTGCCTAAGAACATGGCCGCCGAACTTTACAAACCGTTCATCATCCGTAAGCTCATCGAACGCGGTATCGTCAAGACCGTCAAGAGCGCCAAGAAGATCGTCGACCGCAAAGAGCCTGTCGTCTGGGATATCCTCGAATACGTTATGAAAGGTCATCCCGTGCTGCTCAACCGTGCCCCGACTCTTCACCGTCTCGGCATTCAGGCCTTCCAGCCCAAACTGATCGAAGGTAAGGCAATCCAGCTCCATCCGCTCGCATGTACGGCATTCAACGCCGACTTCGACGGCGACCAGATGGCCGTACACCTTCCTCTCGGCAACGAGGCTATCCTCGAAGCCCAGATGCTGATGCTCGGTGCTCACAACATACTTAACCCGGCCAACGGCGCGCCTATCACCGTACCTTCTCAGGACATGGTGCTCGGCCTCTACTATATTACTAAGCTCCGTAAAGGCGATAAAGGCGAAGGCACCGTTTTCTACGGCCCCGAAGAAGCCGAAATCGCTTACAACGAAGGCAAGGTCACTCTCCACGCACCTGTAAGCGTCATGGTTGATGACATTGACGAAAACGGCAACCCCGTCCGTCACCTTGTCAAAGAGACATCGGTCGGACGTGTGCTCGTCAACCAGTTCGTGCCCAATGAAATCGGCTACGTCAACGAAATTCTCTCTAAGAAATCGCTGCGTAACATCATTGCCCGCGTGATCAAGAAATGCGGTATTCCCCGTTCGGCACAGTTCCTCGACGATATCAAGAACCTCGGCTACCGCATGGCCTTCCAGGGCGGTCTGTCGTTCAACCTCGGCGACGTGATCATCCCCGCCGAAAAAGAAGAGATCGTGGCCGAAGGCTACCGTCAGGTGCAGGAAGTGATGGACAATTACTCGATGGGCTTCATCACCAACACCGAGCGCTACAATCAGGTGATCGATATCTGGACTCACGTCAACTCCAAGCTGACCGACGTCCTGATGAAACAGATGACCGAAGCAAATCAGGGCTTCAACTCAGTCTTCATGATGCTTGACTCCGGCGCCCGTGGTTCTAAAGACCAGATCCGTCAGCTTGCCGGCATGCGTGGACTTATGGCCAAGCCTCAGAAAGCGGGAGCTGAAGGCGGTCAGATCATCGAAAACCCGATTTTGGCCAACTTCAAGGAAGGTCTGTCAGTGCTCGAATACTTCATCTCGACACACGGTGCCCGTAAAGGTCTTGCCGATACCGCGCTCAAGACTGCTGACGCCGGTTACCTTACACGCCGTCTCGTCGACGTCGCTCACGACGTAATCATCAACGAAGAAGACTGCGGCACTCTCCGCGGACATGTCTGCACAGAAATAAAAAACAACGACGAAGTTGTCGCTTCGCTCGGCGAACGCATCCTCGGACGCGTCTCTGTTCACGATATCGTTGATCCTCTGACCGGCGAAGTAATTGTCGCTGCGGGCGAAGAAATCAACGACGCCGCTGCCGACCGCATCGACGCATCTCCGATCGAAAGCGTTGAGATACGCTCGGTCCTCACTTGCGAATCTAAGAAAGGCGTCTGCGCCAAATGCTACGGCCGCAACCTCGCAAACAACCGCCTCGTTCAGAAAGGCGAAGCTGTCGGCGTGATTGCAGCCCAGTCGATCGGCGAGCCCGGTACTCAGCTTACACTCCGAACATTCCACGTCGGCGGTGTCGCTTCCAATATCGCAGCCGTATCTTCTAATGTTTCCCGCTACAACGGTATCCTTGAGATCGAGGAACTCCGCACTGTTACAACATCAGAAATCGGATCAAACGGTCTGCCTGTCGAAGTCGTGCTTGGCCGACTTGCAGAGATGCGTATTCTCGACCCCAAGACCAAACTCGCACTGACCAGCGCTCCGATACCCTACGGCTCGAAACTATTCTTCAAGAACGGCGACGAAGTTAAGCCCGGGGATGTCATCTGCGAATGGGACCCGTTCAATGCTGTCATCATCAGCGAGTTCGGAGGACATATCAACTATCAGAACCTTACCGAAAACATTAACTACCGTGTTGACGTCGACGAACAGTCAGGTCTTCAGGACAAAGTGATCATCGAGTCGAAAGACCGCGCCAAAGTCCCCGAAGCAACCATCACCGATGCCAACGGTCAGGTGATCAGCACATATGTTCTCCCCGTAGGGGCTCACCTTCTCTTCGATGAGAATGCTGAGATCAAACCCGGCGATATACTCGTCAAGATACCTCGCGCCACAGGCGGTGCGGGTGATATCACCGGTGGTCTTCCCCGTGTCACTGAGCTCTTCGAAGCCCGCAACCCGTCGAACCCCGCAGTCGTTTCTGAAATCGACGGCGAAGTCAAATTCGGCAAGGTTAAACGCGGCAACCGCGAGATCTCAGTTACTTCAAAACTCGGCGAAGTCAAGAAATACCTCATCCCGCTGTCAAAACAGATCCTTGTTCAGGAAAACGACGTCGTGCGTGCCGGCACTCCCCTCTCCGACGGTGCGATCACTCCGGCCGACATCCTCAACATCATGGGTCCGACAGCAGTTCAGGAATACATCGTCAACGAAGTTCAGGATGTCTACCGCATGCAGGGTGTTAAGATCAACGACAAACACTTCGAAGTGATCGTGCGCCAGATGATGCGCAAAGTCAACATCCTCGATCCCGGCGACACCGGCTTCCTCGAACAGCAGATTGTTGACAAACGCGACTTCATGGACGAGAATGACCGCATCTGGGGTAAGAAAGTCGTTGTCGACGCAGGCGACAGCGAAGAACTCAAGCCCGGTCAGATCATCACCGCCCGCAAGCTGCGCGACGAAAACTCGGCTCTCAAACGCCGCGACCTCAAGACAGTCACTGTCCGCGACGCCGTGCCTGCTACTTCCGAGCAGATACTTCAGGGTATCACACGTGCCGCACTTCAGACCTCAAGCTTCATGTCGGCCGCATCGTTCCAGGAAACTACAAAAGTTCTCAACGAAGCTGCGATCGCAGGCAAGACAGACTCGCTCGAAGGCATGAAAGAAAATGTCATCTGCGGTCACCTGATCCCTGCCGGCACAGGTCTTCGCGAATACGAGCGTCTCGTAGTCGGAAGCCGCGACGACATCGAAGGCATCTACAACGAAGCCGTAGAAATCGAAACCGACCAGGACAGGTAATTATACCGTAGCCAGTCAGTCAACATTACTCGCTCCTAACGCAAGACGAGTATAGCAGACATCATAAATCTTATGCCGTATATCTCAAATTCGAGATATACGGCATTTTTTTGCATATATTAATATTATGCATAGTTAATAGTTAATGTATGTTATAATTGGGGGAGGTCAAAATTGGTTAATGAATATTAAAAAGAAAAGTATAACTTTGGTGCGTCTATTTACAGAATTCTGAAACAGCATCTATTCCAGCAAGCAGAAATTTTCTGCTTAATTATTCATTTTAACAACTCTAAGGATATGAAAAGACTGTTTATGTTCTTCGTATCATGTGTGGTACTTTTTAGTGCTATAGCACAAAAAGACTTCCGCACCGTCACCGGCACAGTGGTTTTTGCCGGAGATGACGAGCCCCTTCCGGGAGCAACTGTAATTCCGCCTGACGGCATCTACGGTGTGATCACCGATGTCGACGGCAAGTTCATGATCAACGTGGCCAATAATGTGAAAGTGCTTCGCGTTTCCTATGTAGGCATGGTGACCCGAGAGGTTGAAATCACCGGCGAACCTCTTTTGGTGAAAATGACCAACGCCGACAATACTCTCGATGAGGTTGTCGTTACAGCGCTCGGCATGAAGCGCGAACGTAAGGGACTCGGTTATGCCGTGCAGGATCTTTCTGCCGAGGATCTGAATACCGACGGAACAACTTCGCTCGCCAGCGCAATGCAGGGCAAGCTCACCGGCGTCGACATCCGTCCGTCGTCAGGCGCTCCCGGCGCATCAAGCCAGATTGTGATCCGCGGCGCCCGTTCGTTCGACGGTAACAACTCTCCGCTCTATGTCGTCGACGGCATGCCGATCGAGAGTACGGCCGACTTTGACACCGGTTACTCTGTGACAGGCGCCAACATCGCCGACCGTTCGATCGACATCAACCCCGAGGACATCGAGAGCATCAACGTGCTCAAAGGTCAGGCAGCATCGGCGCTCTACGGTATCCGCGCATCCAACGGCGTGATCGTGATCACAACCAAACGCGGCCGCTTCAACTCCAACCGTCCGCTGGTCACCGTCTCGACCAACCTTTCGGCCGAAAGAGTGTCGCGTAAGTTCAACCGCCAGACGGTCTATGCCCAGGGCAACGGCGTCAATGCCTACAATCCCGGCAGCTCAATGTCGTGGGGACCGAAAATCGTCGATCTACCCGACGATGCGACCTACGGAGGCAACGGCAACGGACATCCGGGAATGTACTACAACCCCAAGCGCGAACTGGCAGGTCTCGACGGCTGGAGCACTCCCGAAATCTTTGACAATGTCGGAGACTTCTTCAATACAGGTTTCACCGAAAACACCAACTTCAACATCAGCCAGCGCACCGAACGCGCCAACTACTCGTTCAGCATCAACAACTCATACCAAAAGGGCATCATTCCCTCCACCGGCATGAACCGCTGGAGCGCACGCGGCCTTGTTGACTGGACAGTCGACCGACAGTGGAAAGTAGGTTTCTCGGGTAATTACAATTCTACCAAGATCACCTCTGCGCCGGGTGCCAACGACGGTATTATGAACGTTGTCTATTCCGCTCCGGCCGAATATGATCTCAAAGGAATCCCGACACACGTTCCTGGAGATCCAACCCAGCAGGTTCTGTTCCGCTCGACATCGTTCACCAACCCCTATTGGTGGAAAGACAATAACGAATATCTGCAGCACACAAACCGTTTCTTCGGCAACGCTTACGCCGAGTTTACTCCTGATCTCGGGCTTGGTGAAAACTACCGTCTGTGGTTCCGCGAACAGGCCGGCGTCGACAGCTATACCTCAAATTATAGCGATGTCCGCGAGATGGGTTCGACAATCAGCCTTGCAGGCGGCGAAATCACAAACTACGGTGTGTCGCGCAATGTGTTCAACAACCTCTTCACCGCCAATTTCACCGCCGATTGGGGCGACTTCAGCTTCGACGCGATGCTCGGCAACGAAGTGAACCAGGACAACAGCCGCATATGGGAATATTACGGTTCGAACTTCAACTTCTACGGGATGCCGACCATCGGCAACGCCACAAACTTCAGCAGCAGCGAGTACGACCGTCAGAAACGCACAGTCGGCTTCTTCGGCAGCCTCGGTCTCTCGTGGAAATCGATGCTCTACCTCACTGTGACAGGACGTAATGACTATGTGTCGTCGATGCCCGCCGACAACCGCTCGTTCTTCTACCCCTCCGTATCGCTCGGATGGGTGTTCACCGAACTGTCTGCTCTCAAAGGCAATAACATCCTGTCGTTCGGCAAACTCCGTGCGAGCTATGCTCAGGTCGGCCAGGCAGGCGAATATTATGAAAATTACTACTACGTACCCAGCTACGGCAGCGGCATGTACGGCTACACTCCGGTGAGCTATCCTGTCAAGGGAGTCTCGGCTTACGTCCCCTACTATGCAGAGTTCGATCCCAACCTGAAACCTCAGAACACCGAAAACTTCGAACTCGGTGCCGATCTGCGGCTGTTCAACAATCGTCTGCGCCTGGAATATACATTCGCCTATCAGAACGTCACCGACCAGATCTTCGCAGTGCCCACCGCCGGATCATCGGGCTACCAGTACACGATCACCAACGCCGGCAAGATGCGCACCACGTCTCACGAACTTACAGCCAGCATAGCCATCCTTCAGCACCGCGACTACGACATGAACTTCGGCGTTAACTTCACCAAGGTCAACAACAAGGTAGTCGAACTCGCCGAAGGCGTAGAGTCGATCATGCTCGGCGGTTTCGTAGAACCTCAGGTACGCGCACAGGCCGGCAACACCTATCCCAATATCTACGGCACAGCCTTCAAACGCGCCGAAAACGGCCAGCTCCTCCTTGCCGACGGTCTGCCCCAGGGCACTGCCGACAGTCAGGACCTCGGCAACTGCTCTCCCGACTTCGTGACCGGCATCACTCTTTCCGGTCGATATAAACGTCTGAGCCTAAGCACTACATGGAGTTGGCAGCAGGGCGGCAAAATGTATCACGGCACCAACATGACAATGAACTATTTCGGCGCCACCAAGGAGTCACTGCCCTACCACGAAGGGACGATGGTCGTGGAAGGCATCGACGAAGCTACCGGCCAGCCCAACCAGATCGAGGTCAGCAAGCAGGATTATTGGATGAGCTACAACGATGTAACGGAAAGCGGCATCTACGACACCAGCTTCTTCAAGCTCCGCGATCTGACGCTGACCTACAGTCTGCCCAAGATAATGGGGGTCGACGTACAGGTATTCGGATTTGCACGGAACGTCCTTCTGTGGGCCAAACTTCCCAACTTCGACCCCGAGTCATCGCAGGGCAACGGCAACATGGGCGGCTACTTCGAACGCTTCTCTGTTCCTAACACCTCGTCCTACGGCGGCGGTCTCAAATTCACATTCTAACTTCTCTTGTTCAACTTTCTAATATTACGATCATGTTGAAGAAACTATTATACATCGCAGTCCTCGGTCTGGCCGTGACCTCATGCTCAGAAGACGTCATGAACAAAATCAACGAGGACCACAACCATCCGCAGCCCGGCGCGGTGAACGCCCGTTTTCAGGTGACCGACGCCGTAATCTCCACGGCCTACACGACATGGGGCGGAGCATACGCATGGTATGTCAGCTCCTACACCGAGCAGACTTTCGGCACAGGCAACAACCAGCTCATGAAAACAGAGCTGCGCCAGCGCACCGAGACAGCCGCCAGCACAACATACAACAACGAGTGGAACGGCACCTACGGCAACCTCATGAACATCAAACAGATTATCGAAAAATGCCAGGAAGGCGGCCTCAACGCCGGCCAAAGTGACATCGAAGGCATCGGTCAGGTGCTCTGGGTTCTCTGCTATGAGCTGCTCACCGACGTTCACGGCGACATTCCCTACAGCGAGGCTCTTGTGAGCAAACAGCCCAAGCTTGACAAGCAGGAAGACATCTACAAAGATCTGCTGAAACGCATCACCGATGCAGAAGCCAAACTTCAGGCGGCTGCCGATGCCGGTGAGAACAACTGCGGAAACCAGGATGTGCTCTACGGCGGAGATCCCGCCAAGTGGCTCGGTCTCGCCTATGCTGTCGAAGCGCGTCTGCAACTGAACACAACGTTCCGCGACAACAGTGCCTACGCCAAAGCAATCACAGCCGCCGAAGCCGCTATAGCCGCCGGATTCGCCGGTGCCGACCTTTCAATCTTCAACGGCGTCGACTGCGACAACTCGTGGGCGGCCTATAACTGGAGCCGTTACTACACCGGAGCCAACGGCACAGTGGTTGACCTCTTCGCCGAGCGCAACGACCCGCGCAACGACGTTTATGCCGTCGACGAATTTGATACAGGCGTGGCCTACGCCAATGCCGGCGACGAAGCTATGGCTAAAGCAACCGAAACCGTCGGATATCCGCTCTGGCTCGACAACGGCGCGGCAAAGCTCCACATCTTCAGTCTGAGCGAGCTCCACTTCATCCTTGCCGAAGCCAAGGCCAAAACCGGAGCTGACGCGACTGCCGATTTCGAAGCCGGCATCAGAGCATCGTTTGACGACTACGCAGAAGCCTCAACGGTGGATATCGACGGTGTCGACGCCTACATTGAAGCTCTCGGCGCACCGACAGTCAAAGAAATCATGGTGCAGAAATATCTTGCCCAGGCCCGCGACGAACAGGTTCAGACCTACAATGACATCCGCCGCTACAAGGCAATGGGCGAGGAATATATCACCCTCAAGAACTCCAACAACACCGGTGCCGGACAGAACCAGTGGCCTCTGCGCCTCGCCTACGGCAACAGCGACGTGGTCTCCAATCCCAACGTTGCCGAAGCCTTCGGCACGGGCAACGATGCCGGCAACTACCTCTTCACCGAAAACGTCTGGCTGTTCGGCGGCAACCGTTAATATTCAAGACTACAATTCTAACAGCTTAATATTAAAAACAATCAGATCCTGCTCGAAAGAAAGGCGTGGCCTCGCGGTCACGCCTTTCGACTTTTTAAATCTATATAATGCCTTACCGGCTTCCGGATTAATTGCCGTACTGCTTGACGCAGCCCTTGACAATGGCAATAAGAGCAAGCGCAATCACGACAGAGACTATATATGAACCGACCGGTGATCCATGCATGACACAGAATGACATTGTTCCGATGCTGAACATGCCACGTACCATTGCGCAAGTCCATACCGAGCCGGTGACACGGACAATGCGTATGAGATAATACGACAGAACTATATTAAGGATCAACGACATAGCGAAGCCGGACCACGTTGCGGCATGATAGGTCATTGCAAGCGACCACAACGACCACACAATGCCCGAGACAAGAGCCACAGTCAGATCAGAGCCCTTGAGATATTTAACAAGGAAGCCGCGCCAGGCAATCTCCTCGAATATGCAACTGCATATTCCGATCACAGATCCGCCGATCAACAGATACACAATCTCTGCCAGACATGCGAGAAAGAAATCAGACATTCCCTCATTATGCCAAAATATAAAGCCAAAAATATCGGTATCAAACGAAGTTGTCAGTTCTCCGAAAGCCGACACGTGGAGCAAATTTCCCAACAGCCCGACAATAATCAGTTTCAACACAGGCAGGAGCACCGCAGTAGTGCCTAATACGATTGCCACACTGCTCCAGTCAGTATTTCGGAACGAAAGATAATCCGTGGCAAAGGTCTTAAGAGAATTCTTCTGAGCAATAAAAGCTAAAATTGCCGGAAAGAACGCACTGACAGCCACAAGGACCGACCATAACTGTATGGTCGACGGACTGCCTGACAAAAACGGATTGACGACCGCGTAGACAATTGCCACCAGCGCACTAAGAATAAAAAATAATTTAAGTTTCATAATTATAGAAATTAGATTTTTACGAATATGTCGATCAAAAATTGACAGAGATAATCAGGATTTAAAGATTGTCGAGTTTGATTTCAAAGCCGCCAAATTGATGATATCAGGCGAAGCATACGGAAAAAACATCTTAATCGCGTCATTTATAGGAGCCATGTCTGCCTTAATATTTTCCCTTGCAAGAAAAGCATTAGTCTCAGTAACTGATTGAGCAAAGGCATTGTAATCGGCAGGTGCCATTCTTAACTTCTCAGCATCCTCTGATTTCAAGGTAAAAACATATAAATCTTCGCTGACTTCAATGTACCTCAGAAACACAATAAAAGATATGTACTGCGGATGATAAGAACCGGGAGCCAATTCCACATCCGATAGTTTATAAAAATTTGTTTCGGTACGAGCAGGAGTCGGACGATAAGAACTATTGAGTTCACAAGAAACGCAGCCCATTAAGAGCACCAAGGAAATAAAAATCTGAATTGCTTTCATATTGATTAAATTTTGATTAATATTTGCTTGCAAAATTAGGGTGTCAAAGCAGGTTCAGCAAATATTCAGGCGTTACATATTGTTACAAAAGGGCGTTACATGTCGCTTATAATAAACTGATTGACAATAAGATACAAAAGAAGAGTAAAATTAATTTTTACACGGCGTTACATCAGCCGCAACCCATTGAAAATCAGTATATTTATAGTATCACAATCATAAACAACTGATTATCAACAATAAAGCGCAAAATGCGTCAAAAATCCGAAACAGGATCAGCAAAAATAAGATAAAAATTCGTCTTTGTCGCGACAGTCCGAGTTCTCAATTTCTGTGCGTATACGATGTCGCATCGTACGAACTGCACCCAGACTCGGGAAATTCAACATTATGTAGACCGACTGATTTTTGAAGCCGGCGAAACATAGCAAGACAAAATTCAATTTCTTGTCAGACATAGCGGCAAACTGCTCACGGAAGCGCTGCATCAAATTGCCGGCAGTCGCGTTGACAAAATTCTCGAGATCATGCTTGACAGCATCGCTCTGAAACGACTTGATCAGAAGCGACACATTGAAACCGATATTCTTATGACCTTCGTCAGACAAAGGATAGCGGGAAACCAGCTCACAGAGACGATTAAAGACATCGTAATGAGGAGCGGAGACATTGCGAACCGACAGCAAATGAGCGGTTTCAACGCTCGGGGCAGCTTTTGCTGCATTCAGCTCATCGAGCTGCCGCTTAAGTTGATTCATGTCTGATCTGAGGATATCAGCCCTCTCCTCGCGGAGCTGCAGACGGTGGCGGAAAACAATGACAAGGCAGACAATGGCGACCAAAAGCAAGAATGCGATAATCACCCACATTACAACTTGACGACGAGACTTAATATACTTGGCGGAGTTGAAGGCTGCTTCTCTTTTATAATACTGACCAACAAGGGCTATGTACGGATGTCGAATATAATCGTTGTACTCAGATATAGTTGACTTAAAAAAATCGTTGTACAGAATGTAGGCCTCTTTGTAATTACCAAGAAGATAAGTCAGCTTAGTTCGGGCATAGGCAATATTCACGCTGTCGGGATGTGTTGTCGCAGAGTTGGCGGCATTAATCAGGCAGGCCTCGGCCAACCCGGACTGCCCGAGCTCAACTGCCATTCTCGCTTTCCAGCTCCAATCGCCGGACGTAAGCCGGCCGGCATAAAGCTCAACAGAATCAAGATGGGCAATAGCTGCACGAGGATCATCGAGTTGGAAACAAGCATATGCCAATTTTCTATGAAGCCAAGCGGCATAAGGCCTACCGGCAGCAAGAGCCTCATCTCTGACCGCAAGAAGCGAATCAAAAGCCTCGGCCGGACGCTCCAACCAGTTAAGAGCATCGGCGACATTGATTTTTTCATAAAGCGCATGCAAGGGGCGGCCGGCGCGCAGGAAATATGTGACCGCGCTATCGGAATACTCATAGCGAGGCAACTCGGAGTAAAGCCGCGAATAGACATCGGCCTGCTCGCGGTAGGCCATGGCGCGATAGAAGTCGTCGCCAAGATCAGCAGCACGGTCGGCAGCCTCCATCAGCGAAATAAGAGCATTGGAGTAGTCGCGCCGACTGTTAAGCACAAAACCCCTATAAAACAAGGCCTGCGTCTCAAGACTGTCACCACGGCCTCGAAATTGGTCTACGGCAAACGATATGAGAGAATCATCTGTAGCAGGACGGTAAGCTTTACTACACGCCTTTGTGAAGAGCAGAGCATGGCGAGCGCGCTGAAATGTGGATGCGGAGCCGAGATCAAGACCGCCAAGCATAGCGGTTGCCGAGTCGGGGCGGCTGAACATCAGAGTGTCGGCATCGTCGAGGACGGCATCGACACGGCGGTCACCGCCGCATGACCAAAAAGCAACGAGCGTAAAGAGGGATAATATGAACGAGAGAAGTTTTTTCATTCCAAATGCAAAGATAATAATAATTTGCAATATGTAATATCTGATTTCCGATTATTATAAAAATAGGCCGGGACGCATTCTCACGAATGCGCCCCGGAGGTGTGTAAATCTATGCAATAAAACCTTATTATTTAAGAGTAAAGGGCAAAACGGAGAGGCGGTCGCTGTCAGGACCGACCATGGCGAGGAATTCGCCGGGCTCGCAGACAAACTCAAGATCGTAGTTATAGAATTTGAGCAGCTCGGGGGTGATCTCGAACTCGACTTTCTGACTTTCGCCGGCGCGGAGACTTATGCGGCGGAAGCCTTTCAGTTCCTTGACGGGACGAGCCGATGATCCGACCATGTCGCGGATATAGAACTGGACGATCTCGTCGGCGTCGCAACTGCCGGTATTGGTCACGGTGACAGATGCGGTGATCGAGCCGTCTTCGGTCATCTCGTCAGCCGAGAGGGAGAAGTCGGAATACTCGAAAGTAGTGTAGCTCAGGCCGTAGCCGAATGGATAGAGCGGAGCGTTGGGCGAATCGATGTATCCGGTGCGGAATTTCTCGAACTTAGAGTCATCGGCTTTAGGGCGACCGGTGTTGAAGTGGTTGTAATAAATGGGCACCTGCCCCACGCTGCGCGGCATGGTCATGGTGAGCTTGCCGGAAGGGCTAACCTTGCCGAAGACAACGTCGGCAATGGCGTCGCCGGCTTCAGAACCGCCGAACCAAACGTTGAGGATGGCGGGCACATGCTCGGCCTCCCAGGTCATTACGGTAGGACGGCCGGCAAAATTTAGCATGACGACGGGCTTACCTGTAGCCACGAGAGCCTCAAGAAGACGGCGCTGAGTCTCGGGAAGAGTCAGTATCGTACGGCTCGAAGACTCGCCGCTGTACTCTGACGACTCGCCGAGAGCGGCGACAATGACGTCGGCACCGGCGGCAACGCGAAGAGCCTCGGCGAGCAGTTCTTTCTCGGAACGAGGATCGCGCATCTCGCGACCGAACATAGTGGCATAAGCCTCAAGCTGGGGATCTTCCTCAAGGTTCGAACCCTTGGCATAGACAACTTCGGCTTCATTGCCGACAGTTTCCTTGAAAGCATCGAAGAGAGTCTTGTAGCGCTCAAAGTTGGCAGCCACGCTCCAGGTGCCGGGCATATTGGATGCGGTGTTGGCGAGCGGGCCAATGAGAGCTATGCGGCCTTTCTTCTTCAGAGGCAGAACGTTGTTGTCGTTTTTCAGGAGGACAAAAGACTCGGCAGCGATGCGACGGGCTTCGTCAAGATTTGCCTGACAGTAAATCTCTTTTTCGCCACGCTCGAGGTCGATATATTTATAAGGGTTCTCGAAAAGGCCGAGTTTGTATTTGGCTTCAAGAATGCGGCGGACAGCGGCGTCGATCTGTCCGAGGTCGACCTTGCCTTCTTCGAGCGACTTGGCAAGAGTGCCGTTGAAACCATTGGCAACCATGTCCATGTCAGTACCGGCCTTGAGAGCGAGAGCCGATACCTGCTGAAGATCACCGAGACCATGGTCAATCATCTCAGAGATGGCTGTATAGTCGGTCACGATGAAGCCGTCCCAGTTCCACATGCCGCGGAGCACATCGGTGAGAAGCCATTTGTTGGCGGTTGCAGGCACTCCGTCGATCGTGTTGAACGATGTCATGAAACTGCCGGCACCGGCTTCTGCTCCGGCCTTGTAAGGAGCGAAATACTCATTGAACATTCGCTGGCGGCTCATGTCGACGGTGTTGTAGTCGCGGCCGCCTTCCGGAGCGCCATAGAGTGCGAAATGCTTGACACACGCCATGATCTCATCATTGTTCTTGAGATTGTCGCCCTGATAGCCCTTGACCATAGCGCGGGCTACAGCTGCGCCGAGGAACGGATCTTCACCCGAGCCTTCCGACGCACGTCCCCAGCGAGGATCCCGGCATATGTCGACCATCGGGCTGAATGTCCAGCAGATACCCGCCGACGATGCTTCGCGTGCAGCCACTCGTGCCGATTTTTCAACTGCTTCCATATCCCATGAGCACGAGAGACCGAGAGGTATCGGGAACACTGTTTCATAACCGTGGACAACGTCCATACCGAAGATCAGAGGTATGCCGAGGCGACTTTCCTCGACAGCTACTCGCTGAAGATCGCGGATTTTTTCCACTCCTTTGATGTTGAACACACCGCCGACTTTGCCCTCGGCAACCATTGTGCCTATGTTGCTGCTCTTGGCCTGACCGGTGACAATGTCGTCCGACGCAGGCAGATTGAGCTGACCGAGCTTCTCCTCGAGAGTCATTTTGCTCATGAGCTCGTCGACAAACGCGTCCATGTCCGAGTCACCGCTACCTCCGCCACACGACGTTGCTGCCAGTGCGAGGCTAAGCGATACACCCGCCATTCCTAATATTTTAAAAAGCTTCATCTATTCAATTAGTTTTTGTTGTTGTAAAACCAAGTTTTTTAAGACCGTCCTGAATTTCAGGAGCGCCCATAAAAAGATCCCATAAAAGTCCCGAACGATAGTTCTCGATCATCGGTGCGATAGTCAGCTGGTCGATGGCCAGATAACGCGGAAGCACCCAGTTGTTTTTCTCTGAGAACGCATCATAGAAACCATATTTGCCGCGGTAACGTTCACCCATGTCATAGAAATGACGGGCGGCGCGCATCGATTCCTCGGGTGTGTAAGGGAAGCTCGACAATGCAGCTGTCGGAGTGATCACGCCGAGGTCGTTGGAAGGTGAGTGAGCCGAATATCCCTCGGGTGAATAGCTGGCGGTCAAACCCCAGCAGTCTTCGCCGTAACCTTTGTAGCCTTTAGGATTGGCCACGCAGTAGAGATAGTCACTCTTTGCATGATTGGTCAGCAAGGTCCAATAGTCGGCATAGTCGTCCTTCAGACCGCGCGGATCGAGACCGATATAAGAGTAATGAGCCCAGAAGAGCGGACCGCCGGTGTCCTCGGCGCCGTTATATTTGAGCACCAACGGAAGACCCATAAACGATTTGTCGCTCACGATTTCACCTCCGCGGGCCCACCCCTGATGATAGGCCGATGCAGGTATGCTGTGGGTCGGCGACGATGCTCCGAGCACATAAGTGATCAGACATTCGTTGTAACCCTCGAGCGGGAAATTCATTTCCCATCCGTAGTCGGGCGACCAATGCCAGTAGAGCACGTCCTGACCTCCTTGAGTGTACCAGTCGAACTCCATCTCGCGCCACAGCTTGTCGATATTCTCGGCAAGGGCTTTTTCCTCTTCGTTGCCGTCTTTGAAATACTCGCGGGCGCAGAGCAAGCTGGCCATCAGAAACGAACTTTCAACGAGGTCGCCGCCGTTGTCCTTCTGTCCGAAAGGCACAGTCTTGCCTGTCGGGCCGTCGATCCAGTGGGGCCACACGCCGTGATGACGGTCTGCTTTGCCGAGGAAGTCGACGATCTTGGTCAGGCGCTCGACGCCGGCTTTGCGGTCGATAAATCCGCGGTCGATTGCCGAGATCAAGCCTGCAACGCCGAAGCCCGAACCGCCTGTTGTCACTACGTTCTTGTCATTCTGCGGATAGGCTCCGTCCATGTGGATGCGCTCCGGAGCGAGACCCGAAGTCGGCTCGGCGCCGTCCCACATATAGTTGAAATGAGTCTTCTGCAGCCAGTCGAGCACAGCTTCATCATTGGCGAAATCAGTCTCCGAGGGCAACTTCGTCTCTGTCTGTGTCTTGTCTCCTTCTGAGGAGCATGCCCCGTCGGAGCATGCTGCCACAGAAAGGATCAAGAAAGCGATGTATGTAAACGAAAGTGCTTTCATTACTTCAATTTACCCTACAATCAGTTGATGGGTTCTTCTTTAAGTTCGGGATAATCATTCTGGTGGTTAGCCGGAACGGGGAAATAAGCGCGGTCAGCGCTCCAGCCTTCGAGAATGTTGGCCTTGCCGGTGCGGAGAAGATCCTCGTAGCGGGTACCCCATTCGCAGCAGAGTTCCATGCGGCGCTCGTCGAGAATATTGTCAAGAGTCACACCTGTAATAGTTGGCATCTGTGCGCGGGTGCGTACTTCATTGAAGGGAGTGTCGCCGCTCTTGCCCTGACGCACGAGAGCTTCGGCGTTCATCAGAAGCACTTCTGCATAACGGATGATGCGGACATTGTTGTCACCGCCATATGTGTTGCGGCCGTCAATGATCTGTTCGATGGGAACATACCATTTGCCGTTCCAGCACGACGAGTTGTCGGCGATAGAAGCAGAGCGCACATCGTCACCGTAGCGGGTTGTTGTGCCGCCGCGGAGGAACGATGTTTCGGTGCGGACGGTTTCGTTGCGTGCTGCAGCCCAAGACTGGAATGAGTCAGTGTAGCCTACGAAGCCCCAGCCACCGGTGTTGCGGCCGAGAGCGGCGTTGCTGATCGACGGACCGCAGGCATTGAAGAACTGATCGACGTCAGCCTTGTCGCCCGATGCCATGTCAAACCAGGTCGACTGACATTCCATCAGTGACTCGTTGCAGAGTTTGGCAGGGATACGGAAGAGTTCGTAATAATCGCTGTAAAGCTGGAACTTGTTTGAAGATATGATATCGTTGGTAAGAGTCTCAACCTTTTCATAATCTCCGAGGATCAGATAAGCCTTGGCTGCAAGAGCCTCTGCTGTATAGGCAGTGAACGCACCCATGTGCGACATCTCGTTGGGACGCAGTTTCGGGCAGTTGGCCATGGCAAATTCAAGATCTTCGATAGCATAGCGGAGCACTGCATCGCGGGTCGAACGGCGCATGTCGGTCTGCTCGTTGGTGCGGAGAATTGTTACGGCGCCGTACATCTGAGCCAGACGATAGTAAGCCAATGCGCGGATGATGCGCACTTCGCCCTGATACTGAAGATTGAGTTTGCGGTCTGCATCACTTGTGATGTTGGCAGCATAGTCGGCAAGAGACGAAAGCGCGCCGTTGGCGGTCTTGATCATGCCGTAATACTGGTTCCACATTTCCTGGATACCCCAGTATGTGCCGTACATGAACTTATTGACATTGAGCAGGTCGCCCTGGTCGTCGATACGGCCCGACCATACGTCGCCGTCGCGGATGACTGTCATCATGTTGATGACCCAGTGCATGTTGTTTGTGCGGATAGTGGCGTAGCAACCCGACACAGGCGCATACATGTTGGCTATATCAGTGTAGTCAACGCTTTCTTCGGGCACACTCTGCTCGGGAACTATGTCAAGATAGTCACACGAGGTGAGGCTTCCGGCCATAAGGCAGACACCGGCTGCAAGAGCCAAAATTCTATTTCGAGTTTTCATTGGAATTCTTTATTGATTTATGATTTTGAAAGATTTAGATTAGAAGTCGATCTGAAGGCCGAATGTGAATGTTGAGGCAAGGGGATAGACTTCGGTGTCCCAACCCTGAGGATCGGAAAGTTCGGGTGTGAACGAGTGAGCTTTGAAGAACGACAGCGGACGATCGGCGTTGAGGCTCATGCGGAGGCTCGGCATGGTGTAGTTACCCATTTTGATATTCTTGAAAGTATAACCGATGGCTATGTTCTGGATGCGGAAGTAATCGGCGCTTTCTACGAAGTAAGAGTTGGTGTTCTGAGTCAGATAGGACTTCATCAGACAGCCTGCCGACGGATCGGTGTTCGAAGTGCCTTCGCCGTGCCAGCGGTTCTTGAACTGATCGTGGTCGAAGTTGTAGTAAGCCGACTGGAAGTGGAGAGCGCGCTTGCGGTTGTAGAGCTTGGCGCCGACTGAGCCCATGGTGCTGAGCGAGAAGTCGAGGTTCTTCCATGTGAAGCCGAGAGAGATGCCATAGGTGAAGTCGGGGATATAAGATCCGAGAGCCATCTGGTCGTCGCCGTTCAGCTCGCCGTCGCCGTTGACGTCCTGATAGATAACGTCGCCGGGTTCGAGGCCGTAGGCAACTGCGATGGGATCAGCGGCAACCTGAGCTGCATTCTGATAGATACCGATCACCTTGTAGCCATAGAACGAATTCATCTTCTCGCCTACGATATTGGCTGTCTGACCACCCTTGATGATGTTCTTGCCGCCGAGGCTCTTGACGCGGTTGCGGAGGAACGATCCGTTGGCAGTCACATAGTATTTGAAATCGCCTACGCGGTCTGACCATGTTGCCTGAATATCGGCTCCCATGTTCTCGATGGTACCGTAGTTGCCGGCGAGGGTGCGGTTTTCAAAAGGAAGAAGCGGTGAGATCACTGCGTTGTCGGTCTGACGGTAGTACCAGTCGACGTCGACATCAAGTCGGTTGTTGAGGGTTGTGAATTCAACGCCGACGTTGGTCTCTGTCACAACTTCCCATTTGAGCCAGCTGAAATAGGTGGTGTTCTTGAAACCGGGATAAGTAGTCGATCCGAACACGCCCGATGCTCCAAGACCTGTGGTCACTGATGCGAAACCGTCAGAAGCGGCCACGTTGTCATTACCGAGTTTACCCCAGCTTGCACGCACTTTCATGTAATCAATCACATTCTGGTTCTTCATGAAGTCTTCCGACGATGCAACCCAGGCAGCACCGACTGATGGGAAGTAGCCCCATTTTTCCTGATACTTCGAGGTGCCGTCTGCACGGAATGTGAACATGAGGAGATACTTGCCTGCATAGTCATAGTTCAAACGTGTGAAGATCGACTGGCTGCGGTAACGAGTGCCGCCATCGGTTGCTGTAGCTGTTTCAGTGTCGCCGTTGACAATATACCAGTACTCTTCCTTGCCGGTGGGAACGCCGCTGACAGATCCGGACAGGATGTTGTAGCTGTCCTGACGCATAGAGTAACCGACCATCGCACCGACTCCGTGAAGGCCGAATTTATCCTTGTAGGTAAGGATGTTGTCCCACGACCAGTTGTCGTAAGTTGTAACCGACTTGGTGAGACTCGACAGACTGTTCTGCTGATTGATGCCCACGTAGTAAGGTTCGGTGAATGTGCGTCCTTTGATAGTAGAGTAGTCTTTACCGTAGCTTGTGCGGAAGTTCAACTTCTCGGGGAGGATGTTGATCTGAGCGTAGAAGTTGGCAAGATACTGGTTCACGTTGTTGACAGAGTTGTTGTAGTTGGCTGTCGCAACGGGGTTGTAGATGTTGTTTTCAATGCCGATCTGCTCAGGCGATGCATACTTGACGGGGAATACATCGTCGCCGCGGCGGTCGTCATAGACGGGGAAGAGCTGGGGAGCGTTGAATGCTACCTGCCATGCGCTTGCCTTGGGAAGTTTCTGCTCTGACTGAGAGAATACGCCGCTGAAACCGACTTTCAACCAGTTGGTTGCGTCGTAGTCTACCTGTGCGCGGAAATTGAGGCGGTTGTAGTTGTTCTCAACGTCCATCATACCGTCCTGATAGAGGTAGCTCATACCGAGAGAGTAAGTGGCACGTTCGCCGCCGCCCGAGATGTTGAGGCTGTGGTTGGTCATGACGGCGTCACGGAGAAGTTCGTCGTACCAGTCGGTATCGGCGTCGAATTGAAGGTTGGCGAAGTTACCGCCGAACTGATTGATTGAATTTTGGATGACGGAGGTGTAAGCGGTGGGGTTGGCTTCCATGAGCATGGTTGCATACTCGTGGGAATTGGCCATCTTGAGACGTTTTGTTACAGTCTGCACGCCGACATAGCCGTTATAGCTGATGCGCGCGGGTTGGTTATGAGTGCCTTTTTTGGTTGTGATGATGACAACGCCGTTGGCGGCCTTGACACCATAGATCGCTGCTGCAGAAGCGTCTTTGAGAATCGACATATCCTGAATGTCGTCGTTGTTGAGGAAGTCGATGTTGTCGTAGAACATTCCGTCGACAACATAGAGAGGATCCGAGCTTCCGAACGATCCTGTACCGCGGATGCGAACCTTCGGACCGGCACCGGGAGTACCAGAATTGAGGATAGTCACGCCGGGGACTTTACCCTGGATGGCTGCCATCGGTGAAGTTGTCGGGATGTTGGAAAGCTCTTCACCCTTTATAACTGCGATCGGAGCAGTAAGGTCTTTAGCCTGAGCCGTGCCGTAACCGATGACGACAACCTCGTCGAGTTTGGCGATGTCTTCCTGGAGCGTAACATCAATCTCGGTGCGGCCGTCAACCTTAACATTAACTGTAGTGTAGCCGATATAGGATACTTCGAGAGTAGCATCGGGTTCTACATTATTAAGCTTGTACATGCCATCGATATCAGTAATGGCACCATTAGAAGTGTGAAGGACTTTAATCGACACGCCGGGAAGCGGTTCGTTGGCGTTGTCGACAACTTTACCCGTAACAGTGATAGCATATGCGGCGAAAGCCGATGAAATCACTGAGAGGACAAATAAGAGCAATAGTCTTTTCATGATTTAGTTGTTAGTTAGACATTAATTTGGTTAAAAAAATTACGCCGCAAAGTAACAAAACAGGTCGAAAATGATACAAATTTTAGAGTACTACATAGCTACGTTTAATAAAATTTTACTACGTTTTGAGTACGTCAACTTTTGCAGACATCTGATATAAAGAAAATTACAACCACAAAAAAAGTATAAAAATTTTGCAAAATAAATTATTGTAATTATTTTTGCACCGAAAACACCTTATAACATCAAATACCTAAACATAATGAAATACAGAGAGGCACTTATTGTCACTATTGCTGTCATTTCAGCACTTGCATCAGGTCGCGGACGTCTATCGGCCTACTCGTTCATGCCTCTTGTGACATGCTATTCGCTTCAAGAAAACAGTTGCGCAACTCAGGCATGGGATGCAACTCAGGACAAATCGGGCATATTATATTTCGGGACGACAGACGGTCTTCTGACATTTGACGGGGTTAAGTGGGATCACTATTCAGTACCCGGTATTTCAATCATCAGGTCTGTGAAAGCGATAAATGACAAGATATATATCGGAGCATATGAAGAATTCGGATATTTCGAACGGGATGAATACGGTGTGCCCGAATACCATTCACTAAACAGTCTGCTAAAGGACTATAAATACCGTGATGACGAATTCTGGTCTATAACAGAACAAGACGGTAAGATTTATTTCCAGTCATTCAGAAGTGTATTCTGTTATGACGGGAAAGAAGTCGGGACGCTTCAGATCGACGGTAAAGGGCCATTAAATCTGAGCGCTGTTAACGGCAAACTCTATACACAAGTTATATATGCCGGATTCAGCAAATACACCGGTACAGATTACGAAGAAGTGATCAGCCGCGGGACAATCGGCAACACCGATGTAGTGAAAGCACTGCCATTCACAGACAAGAGCATTCTGCTCTGCACCGAAAAAGACGGACTTTACCAAATATCGGCAAATAGACATGTCAGAAAATTCACGACCGAAGCAGATGCCGAACTTAAATCGCACTGCATAAACCGCGCCATCAGAATGAAAGACGGGACTATCGTTCTCGGCACACTCCGCAACGGGGTCTACGGCATATCCCCGTCGGGTGAAGTAATGTGGCACTACAATATAGAGAACGGCCTAGGTAACAACACGGTGCTCAACCTGATGGAGGATAAATCGGGAAATGTATGGGTAATGATGGATCACGGCATCTCACTGATACACTCAAGTCTATCATACTCGTTTCTAAAACCGGATGCCGGAGAACCGTACATAGGCATGACCTATGCCATGAACCGCACCGGGGACAAACTGTATCTCGGAACCAACCAGGGACTCTATTGGTATTCCTTCTCTAAAAAAACGATCCACAGCTGCGAAGATCTGAGATCACAAATATGGTATATAAACAATATCGACGGGCAGAACCTTATAGGCGGAGGAACTGTGTCGGCAGAAATAGACGGCGAAAATATAACAAATTTCACCACCAACGGAAGTACCGACCTCAAAAAGGGACGAATCCATAATCAGGAAGTATTGGTT
>CANPDU010000038.1 GCA_947573135.1 uncultured Bacteroidales bacterium
CCGACCCTCTGCTTGTAAGGCAGACGCTCTGAACCAGCTGAGCTAAGCGCCCGTTCTCGCTGAAAGCGTTGCAAAGGTACGACAAATTTTTAAACCTCCAAAATTTTGAGGGAAAAAATTGCTTCAAAAAAATGTTTAATGCTGCTGTGAGCATGTACGTGCGTGTTTATTGCGCTCTACTTTAGCAAAAAAACACCCCGACTCTGTAGGTGAGCCGGGGTGGATTAGTATTTGTTGACGGGGAGAGATCGCCATGTGCGGTTTATCTGCGGATCATGCGGATTGTGCGTGAGCCGATACGTACAAAGTAGAGACCCGGTTGCAATGCTTTGATTAATAGTTCTTGGCTTCGATTTCAAAGAAGCTGCGGGCGTGTTTGCATACCGGGCAGATCTCCGGAGCTTTTTTGCCGACTACGATGTGGCCGCAGTTACGGCAGATCCAGATTGTGTCGTTATCGCGTGAGAAGACGATGCCTTCCTCTATATTGGCGAGAAGACGGCGGTAGCGTTCCTCATGGTGACGTTCGATGGCGGCGACGGCGCGGAATCGCCATGCTATCTCGGTGAAGCCTTCTTCTTCAGCTTCGCGGGCCATGCGGTCGTACATGTCGGTCCATTCGTAGTTTTCGCCTTCGGCGGCGTCACGAAGATTGGTCATTGTGTCAGGCACATCTCCGTCGTGGAGATATTTGAACCATAGTTTTGCATGCTCTTTTTCGTTGTTGGCTGTTTCTTCGAAAAGCGCTGCGATCTGTTCGTAGCCGTCGCGACGGGCCTTCGATGCATAGTAGGTGTATTTGTTGCGGGCCTGAGATTCGCCTGCGAAGGCATCCATGAGGTTGCGTTCGGTTTTTGTTCCTTTAAGTTCTTTCATTTTGATTGATGTTTTAAGTCTGTTGATATTAAAAAATATTGTATTCCTGATTTAATGGTCGCTGTTCAGGCAGTCGGGGCAGCAGCCTTTGAAATAAAGATCTACGCTGTCGATGGTGAAGCCGGGTGTGGCCGCGCTGCTTAATCCCTCAGGCATAGTCATATCAAAGATACGGCCGCACTTGCGGCAGATGAAATGACTGTGGAGCGGCTGCGGTGCCAGATCATAGTGCATGTTGCCGCTTTCGATTTCAAGCTCACGCAGGAGTCCGGCGTCGGCGAGCGTGTGGAGCGTATTGTAGACCGTCGTGCGCGACAGAGTGGGGTAGTGGGCCGCGAGATCCGAATAGATTTCGTCGGCTGTGGGGTGTCGTCCCGAATTGGCGACGTAGGAGAGTATCGCCACTCTCTGAACTGACGGACGTACACCGGCTCTGTGCATCATTTCGGTCAGCTGACTGTCAGATATTGCAATTTTCATTTTTTTAAGAATATTGTAATCATTACAAAGTTATGATTAATTACAATATTTCGCAAGTTATTCGGAAAATTTTTTCAGGATTTATTTAATTAAAGGCGTGAAGAAGCTTTATAAACGGGTGTGCATTATCTGAGTCTGAAGGTGTTGGAACCGGTTTTAGTCCAAATGCGGCCTTTGTTGTCGCGGTATTCGTCGCTGCTGTATTTCGATACCTGAGTAAGTGTTACGCGGCATCCATATTCGTCAATGAAAGAATATTTTTTAGGTTCCCAATGATGTTCTTTGAAGTATTTTTCCTGCTTCCGCATGTATTTTGCATGGTCGCGCGACTTTTCGGCGCTAATTTTTGCGATTTCTTTGTCGTCGACCTCCATTCTGTAATGGTTGGTCTCGGTGTAGCCGCAGTCGAGACAGCGCTCTTTGTAGTCTCCTTCAAGCAGATTGGGGGTATCCACTCGATTTTCAAACCAGAACTCATAATTTTTACTGTCGCACTTGGGGCACTTGGTGCGTTTGGGCTCAAAGGCTTTACTGTCGTTATCCATTTCAATGTCTTCCTCTTTCAGCACATGGCCGCAGTTTTCGCATACAAATTTACGGTGGTCTTGCCAATATCTGACTTCCTTTCGTTTTTCAAAGACATACAGGCGTGCTCCATCGTTTCCCATCCACTGATAGCCGATCGGGTCATATTCTATGCGTGTATAACCTAAGGAGGGATTGAAGCCGTCGTAGTCCTGACGGAAGTGTGACTTCCCGCATTTCGGACATTTCAGCTTGTCCTTATTGCTTGTATAAAAGGCTAACACTATGCAGACTATTGCATATACTCCTAATCCTATAAATATCCATTTCCACATATCAGTTATGATTTAATGTAAAATTATATTGACCGTCTATCCACTCCAAAACGATAATCGGTTCATCTGTATTATTATGAATTTTAACTTTGTAATATGTACTCTCTATACAAGCATTTGATGAACATAGAATAACTAAAATCAATGCGATTAAATATTGATGTACACGTTTCATATATAGTCTATTGTATTACTTTCGATTAATTATCATTCCGCTAAAGACGATCAGGCAGACGATCAGATTTAAGTTTTTTGCCATAGGGATGCGAAAATTGATCGGTTAAAAATATCTTTGTCGCAAAGATAACGGAATTATTTGACATTAACTCAATTCTGATTAAAATTTATTTCAAAAGAAATTATCTCGCTCGCATAGGTGTTTTTTGCGTCTCCGCCGCCCCGGCCCTTTGCGCCCTTTGCGCCCTTTGCGTGATATCAACTCCCGCAATCACTCTGACATGCAAACGATTAACCACATCGGCAGATCATTTAACCTGTGTTAAAGCGGACACTTGTCCTAAAATGCTAAAAACCGCGTCGCTTGCCGCTGTAATTTTGCATCAGAAAAAATTACAGACAGATGACCGATAAAACGCTACATCTTACAGACAAGAAACCACGCTCGACGCGTCGCGCCCTGCTGCGCTTTCTGAGGCACTGTGATTACGGCTTCCATGATATTGCAATAGAGATCTCCGATATCATACGCCGCAGTCCGATCAGTTTCAGTTGCTCAGTAGCCGCGATTGTGGCGCGTCTTGCCGAAAACGGTTTTGAGTTTGTGGCCATGTGCGACCGCCGCGCGATGCGCATTCTCAGTCAGATAGCAGACGAATATTTCCGTCGGTCCGGAACGACGGCAGGTGCACCGTTCGTCAGCGTTCTGCCTCTTACGGCGCTTCGCGTGGCAATCGGCTCATCCAACACATTCAAGCCACAGCAATTACATAAACCCTATCTCCCTCGCGCTCCTGATTGTGCGGATGCCCGACTTGCATGTCAAAAAATCATGCAAAGGCGCAAAGAGCGCAAGGGAAAAATATAAAACTCTGCGCCTCCGCGAGCTCTGCGTGATACAAAAAACTCACATTAAAACGCAAAAAACGCAATGAAAATATAAAAACTTTGCGTTCCCGGCGAGCTCTGCGTGATACAAACCACATCTTTCGGGGCTATGTGTAGTTTGACTTGATATTGTGAAGTTGGGAAGTTTTGACTAACTTTGTGGCTCAAAAACAACAATCATTTAAAAGTCAGATTTCCAGCACATGGCACTATCAACTCTTACAGCGATATCGCCGATCGACGGCCGTTATCGCTCGAAATGCGCTTCCCTTGAAAATTATTTTTCTGAATATGCCCTGATACGCTATCGCGTCAGGGTAGAGGTCGAATATTTTATCGCCCTGTATGATCTTCCCTTGCCTCAGCTTGCAGGAGCACCTAAAGCTGCGGTCGAGGCTTTGCGCGATATATACCGTGAATTCACTGTCGCCGATGCACAGCGCATTAAGGACATAGAGTCAGTGACCAACCATGATGTGAAGGCGGTCGAATATTTTCTCAAAGAGCAGTTCGACGTCCGCGGTCTTGAAAAATACAAAGAATTTATACATTTCGGCCTGACATCTCAGGATATAAATAATACGGCCGTTCCTCTGTCGATCAAAGACGCACTCCACGACGTGTATATCCCGGCAGTCGAAGGCCTGATAGATACGTTGTCACGTCAGTCCGCCGAATGGGCTGACATACCAATGCTTGCCAAAACTCACGGTCAGCCGGCATCACCGACCCGTCTGGGCAAGGAACTCAAAGTATTTGTCTATCGTCTGTCGGAGCAGCTTGCGTCACTGCGCGCAACCAAAATCAGCGGCAAATTCGGCGGTGCTACAGGTAATTTCAACGCTCACCGCGCTGCATTTCCCGCCGTCGACTGGCTTGCATTTGCCGGAAAATTCCTAAGCGAAAGTCTCGGCATCGAACGCGAGGCTTACACCACTCAGATATCCAACTACGACAATCTTGCGGCAGTGTTTGACGCTTTACGCCGTATCAATACTATCGTACTTGATCTCGACCGCGATATGTGGATGTACATATCGATGGAGTATTTCAAGCAGAAAATCAAAGAAGGCGAAGTCGGTTCGTCGGCAATGCCTCACAAGGTTAATCCTATTGATTTCGAAAATTCAGAAGGCAACCTCGGCATAGCCAACGCTTTGCTCGGCCATCTGGCTACAAAGCTCCCGGTTTCGCGTCTGCAGCGTGACCTTACTGACTCGACTGTGCTGCGCAATGTAGGCATACCTTTGGCCCACGGACTTATCGCATTCGCTTCGACCGCCAAGGGCCTTGGAAAACTGCTTCTCAACCGTGATGCCATCGACCGTGATCTCGGTCAGATGTGGAGCGTCGTTGCCGAGGGCATACAGACAATTCTGCGCCGCGAAGGTTATCCGAAACCTTACGAGACCCTCAAACAGCTGACACGCGTCAACACGGCGATCACTGAGAAGAGTATCTCCGAATTTATCGACACCCTCAATGTCAGTGACGAAGTAAAGGCCGAGCTTCACAGACTCAGCCCGTTCTCATATACAGGCTATTAAAATTGATTGAAACAATCGCTGAAAAGGCCTTCGGATCATTTTCCGGAGGCCTTTTCAGTTACTGCCTATCCACAGACATATCATTGACAGCAATACGAATACGAGATCTACGGCCTTGGAACGCAGATTTTTCTCTTTGAAAATAAGCGCTCCGATGGCAAACGATACGAGGACACTTCCGCGGCGCACCATCGACACGACCGAAATCATTGCGTCGGGATCGGTCAGCGCATAGAAATAGACAAAATCGGCCACAGTGAGAAACAGACTGATCAGTATGATGGAATGTTTCCATAGGAACGGGGTGCTTTTATGCCGTGCCGGCCACCATATGATCAGAAGCATGACGCCCATCATCAGGCATTGGTAAAGATTGTACCATCCCTGGACACTCATGCGGTTGATGCCGGCGCCCCCGGCGTCGGTCGGCGCCATAAGATATTTGTCATAGAGTCCGCTCGCCGCCCCGAGGATAGCCGCACCTACGAGCAGATAGATCCATACATTGTGACTGAACCTGATTCCTTCTTTGCTGCCGCTGCGGCTCAACAGAAAAAATGACAGCACGCCTAATGCCACGCCGGCCCACTGCCATGCGTTGAGGTCTTCGCCGAACACGAGCAGCGCTCCGACAATGGTGAGCACCGGGCGCGTGGCGTTGACTGATCCTACGATTGTGAGCGGCAGATGTTTTATGGCGAAATAGCCCAGCAACCATGATGACAGGACGATGACAGACTTGAGGACGATCAGCCGGTGTTGTTCCGCGCTTAGCGGAGCGACGTAGAAATCAGACTGCGGGGTTATTTGTCCGCTGTGCGAAAGGATGATGAACGGCGCCAGCAGTGCCGCGCAAAAAAGAGTGTTCAGAAACAGTACGGGAATTACGGCATTGTCGCGGAGCGAATTTTTTTTGCTTGCGTCATAAAAACCGAGGAGCGCCGCCGATATGAATGCGAGTAATATCCACATGGTGATATGTCATCAATTGTCGCGTGTTCGCACTACCCTGAATTCTCCATTGCCGGTATATACGAAATCAACAATCCCGAGCGATGCCATTTTGGCAATGAGATTGTCGGTTGTGGCTGATGTAAGATGAATGCCGACTGAGATTTCCCTGACTGAGAGCGGTCGGTCTGACATGTCGAGAAGTTCGAGCAGACTGCTTTCGTTTGCGCTTAGTGAAAATAATGTACCTGACAAGTGCGTCGTTTCTCTCATTTTCCACGCCTTGACCATAAGAGGGTGGGCGACGATATTCTCATCAGCGATACGGTAGTATGCTTTCCACAGTCGGTCGGTGTCCTGCGCGAGAACCGGACGCCGGTCGGCTTTTGCTATCGATGCCCGGATGACTAAAGTGCCGGCGCCGACATTGAAGGCTGAGAAGTCGATCTGCTGCGGTGGATCACAATAACGGGACGCTGCTTCCTCTACGACATATATGTCTTCTTCATTGCGGACTCCGGCCAGAACGCCGTTGTCTTTAACGCCGATGAGAAGCCGGCCGCCGTCGTGGTTTGCGAAGGCCGAGATCGAGCGTGCAATTTTTCGCGCGTCGGAAATCAGAAACTTGAAATCCTGCTGCTCATGCTCGCCTTGCGCGACAAGATCCTCGATATAATATTTACCTTTCAGAGGAGTGAGATCTTTCATCAGAGGCGGTCGAGCAGGGTAGTCAGTGTAGCAAATGTATGTGCCGGAGCATCGGTCCAGAAATTCTCATACTGGGCTATGTTGTCCGCGCTTCCCGGGGTATCGCTGATGACGCGTATGCATACAAACGGCACGCCTTTCAGATAACAGACATGCGCGATCGCCGCCGACTCCATGTCGACTGCCATCGCGTCGGGATATAACGAGCGGATTTTTTTTACTTCTTCGGCCCGGCTGATGAAGATATCGCCTGACGCTACGAGTCCGCGCTTGATGTCCATGTCTTTAAAAATCTCATCGGGCAACGGGCAATCGAACGTCGAAGGGCATCCTGCAGCCTGTCCGGCTATTGTGCCGGGACCGCACCATACGTCATGGTATGCGACACGGTCTGCAATCACTACATCTAAAATCGAGGCCCCGCTGCCAGTGCCCCCGGCGACGCCGGTGTTGATCACAATGTCGGGGTGAAAACATTCGATCAGAGTGAGCGTACCTATGGCCGCGTTTACTTTGCCTATGCCGCATTCGGTGGCAATCACCTCATGAGATCCGATGTTTCCGGTGTGGAATGTCATTCCGTTTGCCTTGACGGTTGATCCGTCCTTTATAAGCGGTAGGAGCAATGCGAGTTCTTTGGACATCGCAGCTATTATGGCGATTTTCATATTGTAACTTTTTTATATCCGGCACAAAGTTACAAAAAAAGACAGAAAGTCAGGGGTCAGCGTTTAAGCAACGCTGCGTCAAGACATATTCTGATACGGTATGGTGTGGCCTGCCGTGTCCGGGGAACGGGCGAGCGGTGGTAGTAAAATACTTTTTGCTTGTCCCAAGAGCTGATTTCGACGCGGCGTGTCTCATGCGGCGGAAATTCGTTTTCGATGCTCACTTTCCGGCTGTCAAGTATGCGTTCGTCCATGTCTTTATAGATTAAGGTCACGTCTAAGCGTGATACAGCGCTGTCGGTATTGTTCGTTGCAAAAAAGACTTCGCGCGTTGCTCTAAGAGGCTTTTCGTATCCCGCAAATCTGAATGCGGTCGAATCAGATGCCGAAGCTATAGTGTCGCAGATGACTGTTTCCGCCACAGCAGCGGTTTTCAGACTTCTGCGTGTGGTGCGCTGGCCACAGAGCGACATACATGCGACAATTATTGAGGCACAGACTAACGTCGGTTTAAAAAAAAGATGTGGCCGGTTCATAATAATGTCGGGCCTGATGGTTGACAGTCAGGATATATCTTAATCGCTCCGTCAACTGACTCGGGTCTGGTGTCGACGTTTCTGACGCTGAAACGGAAAAGATAGGGAATAAAGCGCCACAAAGAGATTTTCTTGCCTTTCTTGTATGATCTGAATGAAAGACGTCCGTCCTGACCGAGTGTCATAATATACCGCATCCGCTTTTCGGTAAAACCTTGCCCGGATATCATCTCGGCATCGAAGGTTCCGGTCTCGCCGGTAGAAACAGCCGAGCCTATTTTATTACCCGGGATTACAGACATGTCGGGTGAGTCTATAAGGTATATATCGAACCGCGTCGATGAGGCAGCGACAGGAAGAATGGCGACAGTGGCGCCGTCGCCGCCGATGCGCCATATGCCGCTGAGCGGATTGACTCCGCGGTTGTCAATGATTGCGCAAGCTTCAGACCTGGTCATAGCAGAAGACGCAAGCGCGGCAGACGCTGCCATCATGGCGATGACGAGTGCTGCCGCGCGGTATAAAGGTCTCGGCCCGATCATCAGAGAGAACTGAATTTATAAGAGAAGCCGATCGACAGAATTTCTTTGACCTGAAGTTTCTTCCAGTTTGTGCCTTCGGCTCTTACGCCGCGGCTGTCATAACGCATATGCGCATAGATCTGAGTTGTCAGGAAGCGGTTGATCTCAAACAGGAGAGTGTTTTCCCAGTCTGCCTGAACACGGGAGTAGTCGGTGTTTGTAAACAGACGTGAGCGGAGCGAGATATTCGGAGCCATCTTCCAGAAGAGATTTAATTCGGCGGTAGAACCGTATTTGCTTACGGTCGTTCCTCCGGGCTTTATGCCATAAGCCGTCTCATCGAGCTGGTCGTTGGTGCAGATATTCAGAGTGTAGGATATAGGTGCAAGAGACGCTTTAAAAGAGAATGTCTTCTTTGGGTTGGTATAGTCATAAGTCATACCGATACCGCCGGTAAACTCAGCGGGAGAAAGGAATGCCGAACGAAGGATCCGGGTATTGCTCTTATAAGAATTGAAGAGCTGAGTCTTGAACTGGCCGATGAATGAATAGTACCATCTGTTGGCTGCTTTGATACCGAAATTGGTATTCAGCTGTAACAGATCATCCGAGATGCTGTAGTTGCGGATCGAATCATCGGGCGCGCTGTTGATACCCAGTTTATATTGAGCCGTGAAATCAAAAAGAAGGTTCGGGTGATACTCCTGATTGAGTTTCACATTATAATAGAGCTGGCCGAGCATATTGAGGTTGTTGTTGCCGCCCTGATACCAGTTTGGCGACACATAAGCCTGAGAGAACTGTATCGACGCATTGAAGGCTCTGATCCAATGGCGTTTCTTCACTTCTTCGGCTATCAGGGTGGCGCGGTCGTCAGGCCCTGTGACAGATTCGTGGATTGCGATTTTATGGTCCAGCGGGTTTATAGTCGTCTCATAATGTTTCGGAGCCTTGAGTAGCATGGCCATGTTGTATTTCACATTCTGCGGATTTTGGAAGAAGAGGTGGCGCCGCATCATAGCCATGTTGCGTTGGTTGATGTTTCTTTCTTCAAGAAAGCGAAGTTCGGGCTTGCCCGAAAACATAGGGTCTCCAACTTTCACCGTATCTGCAAACTCGAAGTGGTCGTAGACCGCAGGTAAAAATAATTGTAGGGGGAGAGGCGGAAACTCAACGAGTGTGTCAAGCGCGAACCCGACTGCTTCGTAGTCGGGGATCTCAGACCACAGACGTCCGTCCGGTGCGTACAAAATGCTGTCGGGGAGTGCCTGCAGACTGTCGGGTAACAGTGTGGTCTCCTCTTCAAAATATTCCGCAACGACCGGTGCATTATCCGGATTTGAAACCGGTTTGTCGGCCATCGTCTGCGCTTCGGCTGAGACAAAAGTCAGTGATGAAAAGCTGAGCGTTAAAGCAGCGATTAATTTTGAATACATTACAATGAGTTGAAACAGATGATTAATGATGAATGGTCCTTCACCCCGGGCGATAAGCCGTGTATATGGTGCACACTCCGAATGTTAGCCGGCGGAAAGCCGAGTCGGTGAAACCGGCTTCTGAAATCAGACGCAGCATGTCATTGCCTTGCGGCACTGCGGCAATGCTTTCCGGAAGATAACTGTATGCGCGGTCGTCGTTTGACACAATACGGCCGACGAGGGGGATGATGAATTTTGTATAGAGGTTGTATAGTGGTTTGACAAATGGATTTACGGGCGTAGACAGTTCGACCACGCACAGCATTCCGCCTGGACGCAGCACACGGAACATCTCATCGTAACCCCGGTCAAGATGCTCGAAATTGCGCACACCGTAGGCAACCGTGACAGCATCGGCCGACGAGTCGTCAAGCGGAAGTGAGAGACAGTCGGCCGTGATCATATCTATTCTGTCAGACAGCTTTTCTCCGGCGACTTTTCGGCGGCCGATAGTGATCATGCCTTCAGACAGATCGACCCCCGTGACATGAGCTCCGGTTATAGCTCTTGCGAGAGCTATTGCCAGATCGCCGGTGCCGGTCGCGATGTCGACGATATGCCCCGGATTCGATTTCCGGATCATTCTGACCGCCTTTTTGCGCCAGATTTTATCGACGCCGAAAGTCATGGCCCGGTTCATCCAGTCGTAGGCGGGCGCAATCGAGTCGAACATCTCGCGCACCTGTTCGGTTTTGGCGCGTTCGGCATCGTAAGGCTTGATATGTTCGGCCTTTACATCCACAAGTTAACGATTGAGATTATCCAGACAGTCGAGCACGTTGCGAGCTATGCGGTCAGCCAGATGGTCTTCAGGCGCCTTCACAAATTTTTTGCCTGTTATATGTTCGTACAGCTCAATATAACGGTTTGAGATGCTTTCGCATACTTCCGGCGTCATTTCCGGCACTTTTTGACCGGCTTTACCCATGAAACCGTTGTCCATAAGCCATTGACGGACAAATTCTTTTGAGAGCTGTCGCTGTGGCTCACCGGCTTCGAAGCGCTGCTGATATCCGTCAGCATAGAAATAACGAGAGGAGTCGGGAGTGTGTATCTCATCGATCAGTATGACTTTGTCGGCGAGTTTGCCGAACTCATATTTTGTGTCGACAAGAATCAGACCTTTCTCAGCTGCCATGCGCGTGCCGATAGCGAAGAGCTCGCGGGTGTATTTCTCCATGAGTTCATAATCTTCCTTGCTGACTATGTCCTGAGCGATTATTTCTTCTTTTGATATGTTTTCATCATGTCCGGCTTCGGCTTTTGTGGTCGGAGTGATGATCGGCTCGGGAAAGCGTTCGTTCTCACGCATGCCGTCGGGGAGTTTCACGCCGCAGATTTCACGGGCCCCGGCTGCGTATTCGCGCCAAGCGCTGCCTGTGAGGTAGCCGCGTATGATCATTTCAACTCTGAAGCCTTCGCATTTGTATCCGACAGTAACCATAGGATCCGGGACAGCAATTTTCCAGTTAGGAACTACATCGGCTGTAGCATCGAGAAATTGCGCTGCGATCTGGTTGAGCATTTGTCCTTTATAGGGAATGCCTTCGGGTAAGATGACGTCAAAAGCCGAAATACGGTCTGTGGCGACCATCACCATGATTGAATCATTGATGGTGTAAACGTCACGTACTTTGCCGTGATAGACGGCTGTCTGTCCGGGGAAATTAAAATCGGTGCGGGTTAATGTCGTTGCCATTTTATGTGATGATTTATGATTGATTTTTAAGTCTGAGTAAATAGTCAGCTGTCGCTCTGACCGGTGCTCGAAGTGTCGTTGGCGCGTTCAGCCTTCTGTTCTTCGTCGAAGTGTTCGTAGGCTTCGACAATGCGTTGTACGAGCTGGTGTCGGATGATGTCTTTTTTCGTAAACTCTACGCGGCCTATACCTTTGACGTCGCGCAGTACTTTCAGAGCCTGAACCAGTCCTGACGAGGTAGTGCGCGGCAGATCGATCTGTGTCACGTCGCCGGTAATTATCATTTTTG
The DNA here is from genome assembly GCA_947573135.1 of uncultured Bacteroidales bacterium. Taxonomy (GTDB): domain Bacteria; phylum Bacteroidota; class Bacteroidia; order Bacteroidales; family Muribaculaceae; genus CAG-873. The sequence goes on from CANPDU010000038.1 coordinate 11,679, forward strand.
CGTTCATGCCGAGTCGCGTGAGAAACATCTTAATCTGATGGGGCGTGGTGTTCTGAGCCTCGTCGAGCACGATTATGGCATCATTGAGTGTGCGTCCGCGCATAAATGCGAGCGGGGCGATCTGTATCACCTTTGTCTCCATATACTCTTTCAGCTTCATCGGGGGGATCATGTCTTCGAGAGCGTCGTATAGCGGCTGGAGATATGGATCGATCTTGTCTTTCATGTCACCGGGCAGAAAGCCGAGTTTCTCGCCGGCTTCAACAGCAGGACGAGAAAGGATGATTTTGCGTGCTTCGCGGTTTTTGAGTGCGCGCACGGCCAGAGCTATTGCTACATAAGTTTTGCCCGTACCGGCAGGACCGAGCGCAAAAGTCAGATCATTGCGTGTGAATTCTTCGACGAGTTTCTGCTGGTTGGGCGTGCGACCGGAGATCGGCTTGCCGTTGAGTCCGTAGATTATCACGTCGTCGCGTTTGAGTTCTTTCGGTCCGTCGCCTTTGACGATGTCGATAATTGTTTCTTCGTTGAGCGAATTGTATTTGGCGACATATTCCTCTATGCGTTTGATCGATCGTTCGAATTCAGAGGTTTCTCCGTCTTCTCCGATGACTTTGATCACGTTGCCGCGCGCGGCGATACGCAGTTTGGGAAACAGGTTGCGTATCAGCTGCATATTGCAGTTGTTGACCCCGTAAAATGTGACAGGGTCGACGTTGTCAATTATTACAATGCGTTCGATCATCTTCGGTTTGCTTACTGACTTTGCAAAGTTAATCAAAATATGGCGAAAGAGTATTGTCTCTCACTTTAAAAAACAAGCGAAGATTGAATAAAGTTAATATAAGTAAAAAATAGCGGCCGCTTTAGTGGCGGCCGCCTGTACGAGGACTCGTTTGCTTTTTGCTGTCTCTGAGGTTTTAAAGGTGAAGCTCGGCACGTCGGTCAAGCCTGTTCGACCCGAATGCGTCGGTAGCGCCTTTGCCTACTGTCTTCAGACGCCCGGCGTCAATGCCGTGTCGGCGGAGGTAGCTGCCGAGAGCCTGTGCGCGGCGTTTGCTGAGGTCAAGGTTGTGTTCGGCCGAACCCGTAGGATCAGTATATGCGATGACAGTAATGTCATCATCTGAATTCGCTGCGCTTCTGGCGAATTCGTTTAATGTTGCGTTTTCAGGAATGGATGCTTCGTCAACTTCAAACAGATATACAATGCGTGTCGACGGATCAGTGATAGCCACAAGGCTTGTCCGACCGTCGGCGCTGACAGCGGTTGCTGTTGACGTAGATGCTGCCTGAGGCTGGTAGTCGGCTTTCTGTCTGGCGTCAAGGAACTGTGGAGCATAGCTGCCCTCGAGAACAAAACTGCCGCCGGGCGTGAGCAGAACAATATTTTCGTCATAACCAGCTGCGAAAGATTTATGGTGGTTCAGCCCGATTATGACGGCGACAGCCGATGCTGCGGCAAGAACAAGCATGACGGCAATACCCCATTTCATGATAGCCGGAGTGTTGCCGCGGCGTGAGTTTGCAAAAACAGGATCAGCGGCAGCAGTAGCAACAGGAGTTTCGATATGAGCTTCAAGACGTTTTTCTTCTTCGTGAGCCGGAAGTCCGGGGCTTTCGGCGTGAGCGTTGATGCGCTTCTGATTTTTTGTGGTCATGGCTTTATAGTTTTAAATGAGTGAATCTACTGAAGTCTCTGAGAGCAAACGTGTGTCAGCGTTAATAAGTTTGAAAAGCTAAGTGTTAATTCAATATTTTTTGCAATTAGGCCGGAACTGTTTTTTTACTTCTTCAACGAACAAGAGTATAACGGCCGGTGTTTCTATAAAAGATAAAATTAAAGATCGTTATGAAGAAAACAGGCATATTTTACGGATCATCAACCGGGACGACCGCAGATGTCGCCCGTCGTATAGCTAAAGCTCTCGATGTTGCCGACAGTGATGTATACGATGTGGCAAAGACCGCTCCAGTCGCGCTCGGCGACTATGATCTGATAATTATTGGTTCAAGTACATGGGGAGCCGGCGAACTTGAAACCGCGTGGTATGACTTTCTTGCGGGAGCACGGGTTCTCGACCTGCAGGGCCGAAAGATCGCTGTTTTCGGCTGCGGCGATGAGTCGATGAGCGACACATTCTGTGATGCGGTCGGCGAACTTTACGACGCTATGCAGGATACGGGCGCGGAATTTATCGGACGTTTTAATGCCGACGGCTACGAATTTACGAGTTCCAGAGCTGTGCGCGACGGATCAACAGTCGGTCTTGTACTTGATTGTGTCAATCATCCGGAGCTTTCCGACAGCCGCATAAAAGCGTGGACCGACCTGCTGCGCCGTGAAGTCGGCTGACAACGTACTAAATATATTTAAATTTTTTACAAAGTATCGGCTATCTTTGTGTAAAACCCGATTAACATGCTATCTTTGCATGTTAATTACGTAAGCAATGATTTCGCGGATACTTGACGAACGGAAAATAAAAAAACTTGCGAGGCTCATCGAGGAGGCTCGTCGGATTGTCATAACGACTCATCTGTCGCCCGACGGTGATGCGATGGGTTCGTCGCTTGCATTTGCGCGTGTGCTTTCGAATATAGGAAAAGATGTTGCAGTCATCGTCCCCGATCAGCCTTTGCAGCAGCTTATGTTTCTTCCCGGAGCCAAAGATGTGATCGTCGGATCGCGTTATCCTGATTTCGCGTCGTCACTTTTCTCGAAGGCCGATCTTATTTTATGTCTCGATTTTAACGAACTCAAACGCATCGACCGGCTCGCGCCCTATGTAGAGGCGTCGAATGCGCGTAAGGCAATGATCGACCATCATCTCAATCCCGGTGATTTTGCCGATCCGGTGATTTCATATCCTCAGATGTCGTCGACGTGTATGCTGTTATTCAGAGTGCTGTGCCGGCTTGAACTTTTTAACCTCATAGACAAGGACACGGCTTCATGCCTTCTTGCGGGGATGATGACCGATACAGGAAATTTTGCCTACAATGCCAACGATCCCGACGCCTATATCATCGAGGCCGAACTTGTTAAAAAGGGAGCTGACAAAGTCGATCTTTATAATCGGCTGCTTAATACTGTCAGCGAGAACTGTCTCAGGCTGACAAGTTACGCTATGCTTGAAAAAATGGAAATCTTCAATGATTTTCATGCAGCTCTGATCTGTCTGACACGCGACGAACTTAACCGCTTCCATTATGTCAAAGGTGACACAGAAGGTCTTGTCAACCGTCCGCTTGCTGTCCCCGGAATTGTTTATTCCGCCTTTTTGCGCGAAGAAGACGGTTATGTCAAGGTGTCGATGAGAAGCCTCGGCGATTTTCCGGTCAACAAGTTATGCAACGAGCATTTCGGCGGGGGCGGCCATCTCAATGCGGCAGGAGGCGAGTTTGCGGGCACTCTTGAAGAGTGTGCGGAGTTGTTCCGTTCGTTGCTGCCTGAGAATAAGAGGAAATATATAGACAAAAATACAACATCAGAATAATTTATATACACGATATTTTTTTATGAATTTTAAAGCTGTTTTCTCCATATTTGCCGCTGTGGCAATGGTGACATTCACATCCTGCAACGACGGAAAAACTTATGCCGAATTGCTTGAAAGCGAAGATCACTATGTCAATAATTTCCTTGCCGACAATATAGTGTTCAATGAGATACCTGCAGATACGGTTTTCGAGACGGGTGAGAATGCACCCTATTACCGTCTTGACGAAGAAGGCGATATTTATATGCAAGTCATAGATGCGGGTACTCCCGGCAATAAGGTTAAAGACGACGAACTGATCTATTTCCGCTATACCCGTTACAATCTCCATTACTACGATAACGGTGAATTCAGCTATGGCGGCGGCAATGAAGACGACATGAGCCAGGCCAATACATCGTTCCGCTTCGGGAATTATTCGCTGCAGAGCTCGACCCGCTGGGGCACCGGCATTCAGCAGCCGCTCGTCTATCTGCCTGTGGACTGTCAGGTCAATCTTATAGTGAAATCGCAGTACGGCTTTACGTCGGAAATGGCCGACGTGCAGCCCTATCTTTTCAAACTGCGCTATTATCGTCCTAAAATTTAAGTCTTCCACGATCAATCATAAACATAATCACATTATTCATCACAACTTATCATGACACTTATTAAATCGATATCAGGTATCCGCGGCACAATAGGCTCGCATCCGGGAGAGGCTCTGACTCCTATTGATATAGTAAGATTTACTGCAGCTTTCGCAGAGTTTATCGATAAGACCACGACACGCAACAACCGTCTGATGGTTGTCGGCCGAGATGCGCGTATCTCGGGCGGTATGGTCTGTGACATAGTTGTAGGAACTCTCATGGCCATGGGCTTCGATGTCGTCAATATCGGCCTGGCTTCAACTCCGACTACCGAGATGGCTGTTGTCGGCGAGGAGGCCTGCGGCGGTCTGATCCTCACGGCGTCACACAACCCCGCACAATGGAACGCTCTCAAGATGCTCAACGAGCGCGGCGAGTTTCTCAATGCCGAAGAGGGTGCGCGAGTGCTTGAGATCGCAGACAACAAGGATTATACCTTCGCGCCTGTCGATAAGCTCGGCCGGGAATTTGTAAACACTACATATAACCGCCGCCACATAGAGCAGGTGCTTGACCTCGATCTTGTCGACGTGGAGGCAATCCGCAAAGCCAATTTCAAAGTGGCTGTCGACGCTGTCAACTCTGTCGGCGGAGTAGTGATACCCGAGTTGCTGATTGCGCTTGGCGTGACGAATATTGTCGAACTCAATTGTGTGCCGACCGGACGTTTCGCCCACCTGCCGGAGCCGATCCCCGAAAATCTTACTGATATATCGCGTCTGGTGCGAGACTCGGATGCAGATCTTGGTTTTGTCGTCGATCCTGACGTCGACCGTCTTGCAATCATTATGGAAGACGGACGTATGTTCGGCGAGGAGAATACATTGGTTTCGGTCGCTGATTATGTGCTCTCTCACACTCCCGGTCCGACTGTGAGCAATCTGAGCTCAAGCCGCGCGCTGCGCGATATAACGCTTCAGCACGGCTGCACATACACGGCTTCGGCTGTCGGCGAAGTGAACGTGACCACCGAGATGAAGCGCACGGGCGCCGTGATCGGCGGCGAGGGCAACGGCGGTGTGATCTATCCTCCGCTCCATTACGGCCGCGACGCCCTTGTGGGCGTCGCCCTGTTCCTGACGATGCTTGCCAAGTCAGACCGTAAGGTCAGCGAGCTGCGCCGCAAATATCCCTACTATTCTATATTCAAGACCAAGGTCGAACTGTCGCCGTCGCTTGACATTGACGCTCTTTTCGAGACAGTCAAAGACCGTTTCAAAGATGAGAAGATTACGGATATCGACGGTGTTAAGATCGATTTCGCTGATTCGTGGGTTCATCTCCGCAAGTCGAACACTGAGCCGATCATACGCGTATATGCCGAGGCTCACACCGAATTCGAGGCCAAGAAACTCGGCAATTCTGTCAAGAATATCATACTTGAGATGATAAAGTAAAAAGTTCTAATTATAAAAACAATGAAAGCAAAACGAATTATCGCGGGTGCGGCCGCTCTGCTCGCCATCGGACTCGGAGCCTATGCTGAAGAGCATCTCAAGAGTCTGAATCCCGCTTATTTTGATCCTTCGACTCCGGCTTCTGAAGATTTCTATCTTCATGTCAACAAAGGCTGGATGGATGCCAATCCTCTTACGCCCGAGCACGCTCGCTACGGACAGTTCAACATCCTCAATGACTCGAGCCAGAACCGTGTGCGCGATATCGTGACAAATCTTGCCGCTTCCAATCCCGAACCCGGAACCGTCGCATTTATGGTGTCGACGATCTATAATCAGTCGCTCGACTCGGTGCGCCGCAACAATGAGGGAGCCAAGCCGATACTCGCCGATCTCAAGAAGATAGAGAACACTCCTCACGAAGGCATGGGCGATCTGCTGCTGTGGATGCATAAAAATTACAGCAACCCCTTCTTCAGCGCCGGACCTTCGCCCGATCTCGCCAACAGCAACGAGTATGCGATGTATGTTTCAGGCACGGGTCTGGGTATGGGCGACCGCGACTATTATCTGCTTGACGACAAGGAAAACAAGAAAGTGCGCGACGCTTATCAGAAGCTGATTGTAAAGCAGATGATGAATGCCGGTTACTCTAAAAAAGACGCAAACCGCATCTGCAAAAACGTGATGAAGATCGAAAAGGCTATTGCCGATTCTACCTGGACACGCGAAGAGAGCCGCAATATTCCGGCAATGTACAATCCTTACACTCTCGATCAGCTCAAACAGGCATATCCCGAGACAGACTGGGACACTTACTTTGTGAAGACGATGGGTATCGCTACACCCGAGACTGTGATTGTGCTGACTCCCAATACCGTCAAGCAGGGTCAGCAGCTGATGGCTTCGCTCACCGACCGCGAGATCAAAGATTACTATCTTTGGGAATATGTGTCGCAGGCAGCCGGCAAGCTCAGTGACGATTTCACCAATGCCGCTTTCGAATACAGCAAGGTTGTCAGCGGCGTGCAGCAGCAGCGTCCGCGCTGGAAACGCGCTCTCGGTGCGACCGAAGGCGCTCTTGGCGAGGCTATCGGACAGCTCTATGTCGAGAAGTATTTCCCCGAGTCGTCAAAACAGTATATGCTCGGCCTCGTTGAAAACCTGCGCCGCGCCCTCGGCAAGCACATAATCAATCTCGAATGGATGAGCGACGACACCAAGCTCAACGCCATCAAGAAGCTCAACGCCTTCACAGTCAAGATCGGCTATCCCGACAAATGGGAAGATTATTCGACTATGGTCATCGACCCCAAACTGTCATATTATGAGAATATGCACAATGTCAGCATGTGGCATCAGGCCAAAGAGCTCGCCAAGTGGGGCAAGCCCGTCGACAAGACAGAGTGGGGCATGACACCTCAGACCATCAATGCCTACTATAACCCGATGGCCAATGAAATCGTGTTCCCGGCCGGCATCCTTCAGGCTCCGTTCTTTGATCCCGAAGCCAGCGACGCAGAGAACTACGGCGGTATCGGAGTTGTGATCGGCCACGAGATGACTCATGGCTTTGATGATCAGGGCCGCAATTTTGATTCAGACGGTAATATGATCAACTGGTGGACCCCGGAGGATACCGAGGCTTTTGCAAATATGACCCAGGGTCTTGTTAAGCAGTTCGATGCTGTCGAAGTGCTTCCCGGCCTGAACGCCAACGGCCAGTATACTCTCGGTGAGAATATCGCCGACCAGGGCGGCCTGCGCATAGCTATGACCGCATTCCTCGACGCACAGAAGAAGAAAGGCGTCGACATCACGTCAGAAGAAGCAAAGATCGACGGTTATGATCCTATCCAGGTGTTCTATATGAACTACGCCAACCTCTGGGCCAACAATATCCGTCCTGAAGAGATGCGTTCGCTCACGACAGGCGACGTTCACTCGCTCGGCAAGAACCGCGTCAATGTAACGCTCCGCAACATCGCACCGTTCTTCAGTGCATTCGGCATCAAGGAGGGCGACAAGATGTTCCGTCCCGAGACCGAACGCGTCGTCATCTGGTAAATCCGGCTGACGTACATCAGATAAACGCAGCAGCCCGGTTCCCCTGAAGGGATCGGGCTGCTGTCGTAAAGTTACCTGCCGTATTCTCAGAATGTCACGCCGAGGCGGACGCTTGCCATGTGGAGATCGTCGAGCGAGATGAAACTGCCGGCGCGTGTCTCGATGCGGTGAAAGTCTTTGAATGTATAGCCGATCGTGACGTGAGATGAAAACTTACGGCCTCTCGCGAGGTTGATGCCGAGACCGACATATGAATATGCGCCGGTCTGCTGGTAGTCGTTGGGAAGATAGTTTACGGCTACGCCTGCGCGGAGATCCATAAACACGAGGCTCGGGCGTTTGCGGAAGTTGGTCTTGAACGATGCGAATATCGGAAACGACCGCGAGGAGTTGCTGACCATGATGTCCATTGCGGCGCCGATGCCTAAGAATTTGATCCAGCCGCGTTTATAGCCGAACGATGCCGATATGTCGATCGACGACATGTCGTTGGCGCTCATGTCGATTGAGCTTCCTGCCTCAGCGCCCCAGGCAAACGATGCTTTCACGGCGTCGGCTGTCGGCCGTGGTGAAGGTGAGGCTGCCGGAGCTTCTTGCCGAAGCGGAGCGACGGCGGCTGCGGGCTGTGTGGTGGCCTGAACGGGGGCCACGGTTTGCCGCGGTTCGCTGACATAAACAGTGTCGGCCATATTGCTGACTATCTCGGCCTCGACGTCGGTAGTGCCGAGCAGATTGGCTACCAGCGAACTGACAACCGAATCAGAGGCGTTTGTTATCAGAGTCGACGCGATAGTGTCAGACTGACATTGCTGAGATGCAGTCGAGTCGGCCGGTATTTCTTTCATTATTGTCACGACATGGACGACTTTCCGGCCGTCGGCAGCGGCCGGGAGACTTACGGCTGCGACGGCGGCAAGCGCCGCGGCTCCGAGAAGCAATTGCCGGACGAGCTTCATCCTTTCGAGAGTTTAAGACAGGCCCATCGCTTGTCGGATGTGGCCGCTGTCGGTCGCAGACCGTACTTTGCCGCTTCCTGCGTGATCATGTCGCTGTCGGTGCCTTCATAAAACCCGCTGAGCAGCATCGTTCCGCCGCTTTTGAGTTTCGAAGCGTAGGCGCTCATGTCGGCGAGGATGACGTTGCGGTTGATGTTGGCGATCAGGATGTCGGCCGGTGCGAGGCCGGAGAGTGCCGAAGCGTCGCCGTTGATGAGATTGATTTCGGGATGGCCGTTGAGGCGGACGTTCTCTACGGCGTTTTCATAGGCGAAGCCGTCGATCTCGATACCTGTGACCGGATGCGCGCCGCGCATTGCGGCGAGGATGGCGAGTATGCCGGTGCCGGTGCCCATGTCGATGACCGATTTGCCTTCGAGATCAGTGTCGAGCAGAGCGGAGAGTATCTGCGACGTCGTCGAGTGGTGGCCGGTGCCGAACGCCATTTTTGGATCGATCACGATGTCGTAGTCGGCCCGCGGTATGTCGGTGTGAAAAGAACTGTGCACCACGACGCGGTCGCCGACAACGATAGGCTGGAAATAATTCTTCTCCCATTCGCTGTTCCAGTCGCGGCCCTCGATCAGGGTCGCCGAGTGAGAGATCGTGCAGTCGAAAGGAAAATCGGCGAGCACATCTCTTACCGCGGCTTCGTCAAAAGCCTCCTTCCTTACATAAGCCGTCAGCCCCTTGTCGTCGGGGACAAAACTCTCGTAATCGTTTTCGGCAAGCATCCCGGCGAGCAGATCGCACGCGTCTTCCGAGCATGGTGTGAGATCAAATCTCACTTCATAGTAATCGTTCATTGAGTTAAGAGCTTGTTTAAAAATAAATGTTACTTGCAGGGCGGTCAGTCGCCGAGCAGATTTTTGGATGTGATGAGGGAGTTATGGGGTTCCATAACGACCGAAGAGCAGACGGAAATATGCCGGCGACCGGCCGTCGGCTGCTATTCTTTTTATAATACTTACGTCTTTTCATTTCGTTTAAAATCTTTATGGAAGAGATTGATTAATTCAAAATTACCTTTGCTTTGCATATCTTGGGCGCTTTATGCCCTGCTCCTCAGTCGCGTACATCCAGTACGCTCCTTCGTCTCATGACAAAAATCTCCTCAAGCTATGCAACCCTGCAGGCAACATTTATTATTAAACAAGCTCTAATTCTTTCACCTGCAAAGATAACACTAATTTCCCAAACGCCAAGCAGCAAGCAAAAATCTCGTTTGCTCTTACATTGGTGCAATTTCTGCTGCAAAACATATATAATTATTTGCGTCGTGGGATAATAATGCTTTATCTTTGCGAAAATAACTATGTTTAATCCTCTGCTGCCATGACCCCGCTCCTCAGCTATATCAAATGCAATAACCGCAACAATGTTGATTACTATGCCTACGGCCTGCCGATGGCGGCATCGAGCGGCGACAATCCCTACCGCTTCGGCGGAAAAGACTTTGACGTCCGCAACGGAGTGAATATTTACGATTTTGGCGCCCGTACCTATGCCCCCGACATCGCGCGCTTCATGCAGCCCGACCCTAAAGCCGACGCCTACCATTGGCTTTCGCCGTACGCTTACTGCGCCGGCGACCCGATTAATTTCATCGATCCTACGGGTGAAAAGGTCTATTATGTCGATATGACAGGAAGATTAATTTCTTCGGAAGAAGCCGGGACAGGCTGGCTTTTTGAAACTCAACTCAAATATGGTTATACTATAAGAGAAGTAAATCACTCTCACCCCACAGGAAAAACAGCAGGAGACAGTGATATTACATTTAGAAATAGTATCATTTCCACAATGTCTAAATATTCATCTCCGATTTTTAAAATTTACCATGTCCCAACCAAAACTTATATTGACTATACCAATGCAACCCCTAAAAAATAAGCTTTTATCGTTTGTTGTATTAATATTGTCACTCAATTTAGCAGTCGCCAAGAATAATTATTATCAGAAACTTCCCGAGATGGAGGTTCTTGATTATCCATTTATGATTGAGATTTCAAAATATGTAGCACAAACCAATCATAACAAAATATATAAAGACAAACCATTTAACTTTAAAGCTGGTGAGTTTTATTGTATGGAAGTTTATGAGTTGACAGGAGGCTCTATACTACAAGGTACAAACAATGACATTCAATTTCATAAAACTGGTTCTTATTGGATTCGACTGATCTATACAGCCTCATTCATTGGCAATAATACTTTTAATATGTTTCAATTAAATGGCCTGACATTTTATACAAAATACAATCTATTCCCTTACTTCCATTCCTGCAAACGACATAAAGGAGTTTGTAAATTTTCGTACCCATATATTCCTACTTGTCGATTTTGGTTTTTTGAAATAAAAGACGGTAAGATTTTTAATGCATATTACTATTATGAAGAAAATGATCTCGATGTATTAAACAATTTAGTATACGATCTAATCAATAAAAAATTCTTTAGATATAAAGAACTCTTTGCATATCATACAGATTGAAGGTCGATACTGGCAAGGTTGTCATATATTTAATTGTACTATGGGAAAATATGAATAATTTATGTTTGAGCTTGTTTGTGAAAAGTTTCCGCGGCATAGGGGTTGTTTTGTGTGCTTTATTGTCGGTGCTGACAATGAGCGGCAATGTTGTGCTGCGGTTTTACCGAACGCCTTATTTTCGGACGGCGGTCCGGGAGGTGCTTCTGCGGGCGGCACTGTGCGACCATAACGAGCGTGCTCAAGAACTGTGTGACTCGCTCGGTTTCTCAATATGCGACTATCGGCTGCCTGTGTCGGAATAATTGGATAGATATATTAATGTAATGAGAATAAAGATTGGAAATGGCTCTTTACAGAACTGGAAGATAATTGTTTATAAATAATTTATCGTCGCAAGTTTTCTGATGTTTAGTCGATTAGTTATGGATAAAGTAAAAAAAAATACGGGTGTTCCGCGGCCTTATGATTTCTTTTTGAAGAGGGGGGCGAGGCGGCGGAAGAGCTTGAAGGCGATGATAAAATATTCGATTTTGCTGATCGAACGGAAGACGGAGCTGAACGATGACGCCGATCCGACGATCGGGAGATTGTCACGTGTGTGTTCGGCCGCGTCAAAGAGTTTGGCCTTCTCTATCTCGGCGCGGGTGAGGGCAATCATCCGGGCATAGCGGAGTTCGTCGAGCGAGTAGCCTCGCCAAGACGGACAGGTGGTGTGGAGCTGTTTATTTTCCATTTTCTTCATCGGGGGCTTTAAGGAACAGGCGTGAGATGAATCGCGCAGCCGGGTTGAAGATAATCTGATTGCGGAACACGATCAGGAGTACCAGTAACAAAAGATAGAACGCACTAACAAAAAGGTAGGCGGTGTAAGGCGCAATCGTTGCGGCGAGCCAGTGGCCGATGCCGATAGAGATAAAAACGAGAGTGATAAGACCTATAATTATGATCAAAGCGAAAAATGCGATCGTCGACAGGAGCACAGTCAGTTTTTCCGCAGCCGAAAGGCGCGCATAATCAAGCTGCAGAGTGACATATCTGAGCAGGATGGCGCCGAGCCTTTTGATGTTGGCCATTGAGTTTTCGTTCATTGGTGATTGGTGCTTTATGCTTAATTGTGACAAATTTAATTAAAAAGATCATGTGCCCCAAAAAAGACGGCATGAAAAACAGAAGCTGACGGCCGATGTGACCGCCTACCGGGCATCGCCTCAGCTTCTGTCGTTATATCGGGCGGATAGATTGATTTTGACGCTTATTTTTCGTTGATTTCGGCCGCGATCATCTCTACGACGTCTTCAAGTTGCTTGTCGGCGACTAGACCTTTGCGTTTGAGCACCTCTTTGATGCGCGCTCTGAGATCCTCGCCTGAGGTCGGGGTGAGCAGCGCCACAGCAACACCGCCGACTATAGCGCCGAGCAAAAATTTAGCGAAGCCGTTCATAATTTAGCCTCCTTGATTTCTTCGCTGATCTTGTCGGCGAGCTGCTGGATCTTAGTTTCTTTCATCTTAGGGCAGTGTGATTTGACGAAGTCGACAATTGAATCACGTGTGTCACTGCCTTTCTGAGGAGCCAGAAGAAGTGCGGCTGCTGCGCCGACGACTGCGCCGCCAAGGGCTGCTAAAAGATAATTAACTGATTTCATTTCGAGTAGTTTTTTAGTTGTTATGTTTGGTTTGATAGATATGCTAAAAGTAGAACGCACTTGCAGGGCAAATGGTTCTACTTTTACTCAGAAATTGTATCAATAAAAATATAAAAAAGCGTCAGTCAGAGAGATCGACGGCATAATAAGCCTGCCGCCCGTTGGGATATATGCCTGAGATGAACATTACTTTTTCAGGATCGGAACTCTTGCGGATCGACGAGTAGATGGCTTCCACCTGTTCGGGAGTCGCTACGCGGCTGCGGTTGATCGACACGATGATGAAGTTGTCTTTCATGCCGGCGTCCTTGAAGCGTCCGTCGCTGAGCGATCCGACCGACACACCCGACGATAGGCCGAGGCTGCGGAGCTTGTCAGCGTCGAGCGCCGAGAGCTCGGCTCCGAGCGACGACGGTGTGTCGGCGCGTGTCACCGATGTGTTGCCCTGGTTGTTGCGCAGGGTTGCGGTGCAGCGCTGTTGTTTGCCGTCGCGGACATAGGTTATGGTGACTTTGTCGCCGGGGCTGAACTTGGTGATGGCTTCCTGCATCTGTGCTGTCGACAGCGTCGGCAGACCGTTGATGGCAATGATTATGTCGCCGGGCTCGATGCCGGCTTCTTTTGCTGCCGAACGGTCGACAACCTCATTGACATAGATGCCTGCGTTGGCGCCCTTGATATCTTTTTCGGCGATGAACTCAGGCGAAAGCTCGAGGAAAGTTATGCCGAGGAATGCGCGCTGGACTGTGCCGAATTGCTTGAGGTCGGAGACTACTTTCTGGACAATTGATGTCGGGATGGCGAACGAGCATCCGGCATATGTGCCTGTGTTGGAATATATGGCGGCGTTGATGCCGACGAGTTCGCCGTCGAGATTGACGAGCGCGCCTCCTGAATTACCGGAGTTGACAGCGGCATCAGTCTGGATGTAAGACTCGATGTTGCCGCGCGAGGGCGTCTGAGTGGTTGACGAGATGTTGCGTGCCTTTGCGCTGACTATGCCTGTCGTCACGGTTGATGTGAAGCCGAAGGGGTTGCCGACGGCAAGCACCCACTCGCCGACGTGGAGATCTTCGGAGTTGCCCATAGGTATGACATGAAGGTCGGGCGCGTCGATCTTGATGAGGGCGAGGTCAGTCAGAGGATCGGCTCCGATAACGGTTGCCGGGAAGTTGCGGTTGTCGTTGAGCGTCACTTCGAGCTTTTCAGCTTTCTCGATGACGTGGTTGTTGGTTACGATATAGCCGTCGCTGCTGATGATGACTCCTGAGCCGAGGCCGATCTGGCGTGCCTGGGGCTCGTCAGGCTCCTGTTGCTGCTGCGGCTGCTGCTGACGGCGCGGAGAGCCGAAGAAGAATTCGAAGAGAGGATCGTTGAAATAACTGTCGGGCGACGCGACGCGCGACTGGCGCGGGGTGGCGTAGCTCTTGACGCTCACGACGCCGTTGACGGTCTGTTCGGCGGCATTGGTGAAGTCGTCCTGATAGATCACGCGTCCGGCACCCGAGCGGTTGCGCTGCGACGGTTTTTCCACTGCGGCGGCGGGTGAGTCGGTATTGTTGTCTGTTTCGCCGGAATTGGCTGCACTGATGCTGATAGCGGCCGTCGCAGCTACAATTACCGCAACAGCGAGCAATGACAATTTGATTTTACTTGAAACTTTCATAGATGATGTAGATTTCATATGTTTTGAGTCACTTGGTAATACTTTTTAGGTTGGTTTTCGATTGGTTGTGATGATAATGTGCGATCGGAAAACATTTCCGATGCAAAGTTAATCTTTTAGACTGTAAAAAGATAAGAAGTAAAGTCGCTTTAAAAATATTTTGCTGAAAAGGGTCGGGTTTAATATTTGTTTGACTAAAAAATGTGATAATGCTAAACAAAGGTTAATGGATGAGCGTCATTTGTAACTTAGCGGATAATGATGTAATTTTGTTGATATATGAACCGTCTGTCACTCATCTTGTTTATAATTGTCTCTGTGGGGCTAGTCTCATGTAAGTCACACAAGGCGACTGTCGTGAGACCCGCCGCTCACGGCGCAGTCTCAGTCGTGCCTTCCAAAGCTGACTCAGATCCGGTCTATAGTAATGATACGCGTATCAGCAGTGCTCTGGTCAAACAGGCCAAAACGTGGCTCGGCACTCCGTACCGTTATGGCGGCAAGAGCAAAAGCGGCACTGACTGTTCGGGCATGATGATGGTTATTTTCGAAGACGTGGCCCGCCTGTCGCTGCCGAGAAACTCAGCGGCTCAACGTGAATACTGTTTCGATGTGTCAAAGAAAAATCTCGAGCCGGGCGATCTTGTATTTTTCTCTACGTCAAAGCGCGGAGGGAAGGTAAATCATGTAGGCATGTATGTCGGCAAGGGTAAGATTATCCATGCGTCATCGTCGCGCGGAGTGATAGAAAGTTCGCTTGACGAAAAATATTATGTCAATCATTACCACTCGTCGGGACGCGTGTACGGCATTACATACGCGGCTACGGGCGGTAAAAAAACGAAGTCGAAAGACACTGAGGAGATATTGCTTGCAAGCGAAGGCCTGAAAGACGGCGGAAAAAATAAGAATGACAAACGCCACAAATCGAGTAAATCAAAGTCGAGATCAAAGCGGAAGAAATCGGTAATGTCGGGAGCAGATGCGATTGCCGTTGCCGGATCTTCGGCCGCGAATCAGTCTAAACCGGCGCCGGTCGTAGAGATGACGCTTGATGAGTTTGTCGCGATGCAGCAGACGAAACCGTTGCAGGATACGGTCATCGTTGTCGAAGATGTGATCGAAGAGACAGTCGAGACTGTCGACCGTGAACCTGAAGAGACTGACAGTGTCAGTTGTCCGGCTGCGCCGGAAGCGGCAATGCCATCAAAGCCTGAAGTCAAAGCAGAGGCTGAAGATTCGACCGCTACCGCTCCGGCACCTGAAAAAGAGCTCCCTAAAGTTTTGGTCAACGGTAAGGCCGTCGAGTCTACTCCGGTTGAAAAACAGCCTGCAGGTAAAAATGATAAAGCCCCGGCGGATTCGGTCCGTCAGGCTGAAGATATACGCGAGTCTGTGGTGAAAGCTATGAAATTCGGGAAGTGATTATTTTTTGTTGAGAGCCGCTTTCAGGGCTTTCGCGAACTGGTCGGGGCATGATGTGCCTTTGCCGCGACAGTCAATACCTTCGAGACGCGAGATGGCGTCTTCTGGTTTCATTCCGCGGACGAGTGCCGCAATCCCCTGGAGATTGCCGTGGCATCCTCCGGCAAATGAAACGTCGCCAATGGTGCCGTCGTCGTTGAAATCGAAACTAAGGGTCAGCGGATTTTTCCGGTTGGTGAGCGATGATGTCGGAGCATAGTGTTAT
>CANPDU010000039.1 GCA_947573135.1 uncultured Bacteroidales bacterium
ACCCCAACCTTGGCAAGGTTGTGCTCTACCAACTGAGCTATTTTCGCATTTCAATGATCGTTTTTTGCTTTTGCGTTGCAAAGTTATGGCTTTTATTTGAAACTGCAAAATCTTTTGGCGTAAAAATTCGCCGAATTTATTTGTGACGCGGCTTGCACGTGATTTTATCGTTTGGTAGTGAGGCTATTTGTCAATAGAAAATTTATGTAAATTTTTATTATAAAATTGGACTCAGCAAACGAACGATTGATTCCATGGCCTTCTGGCTATATGGTCGGTCACGCCATTCGAATGGTGTGATTCGTGTCGAATGTGTCAGATCCTGGCGGAAAATTTCCGACAAGCGGTCATTCACCTCTCCGGAATATATGAATATATTGGA
This sequence comes from uncultured Bacteroidales bacterium, assembly GCA_947573135.1. Lineage (GTDB taxonomy): Bacteria > Bacteroidota > Bacteroidia > Bacteroidales > Muribaculaceae > CAG-873. Next base: position 383 of record CANPDU010000039.1, read on the forward strand.
TTCAAAATTACATTCGAAACTACGGAAGTCGAAATTGGTAGATCCGACAGATGCAAATTCGTTGTCGATGATCAGCGTCTTGGCATGAAGCATTCCGGTCTCATAGAAATAAATCTTAATGCCGGATTTTAAAGATTCGGCTATATAGGAGTATGAAGCGTAAGTCAGCATTTTGGAGTCGCTGTGGCGTGGGATCATCACTCTGACGTCGACATGAGACAATGCTGCAACCTGCAGCGCTTTCAGCAGACCTTCGGTCGGCAGGAAATAAGGAGTCTGGAGATAGACTCTTTTTTTTGCGCCGGCAATGGCCTTGTGAAACATGAATGCGATGTTGCTCCACTGCGATGTGGGACCCGATGTGAGTAACTGCATACCTGCACGCGGAGCGTCGGTCACAGGGAAAGATACGATGTCGGAGTCATTTTCGAGCAATGGTTGTCCCATGAAATTCCAGTCGATGGCAAATGAATAGCGCAAAGCTCTGACGACCGGTCCGACAAGCCTCAGATGAGTGTCGCGCCAGTTGTCAAAATTTTTACCGCCGTCGATATATCTGTCTGCTATATTCATGCCTCCGATGTAGCCTATCGATCCGTCGATTATGCAGATCTTGCGGTGATTGCGCCAGTTGATGCGTGTGCCTAACTGAGGGAACGAGACTTTTAGGAAAGGATAAGCCTGTATGCCTGCCTGTCTCATTTTTTTGAAAAAACTTGACTTTACCTTGAATGATCCGACATGGTCATAGATGACTCTGACTTCGACTCCTGCCTGATGACGTTCGATCAGTATATCGCGGATTTCACGCCCGATATTGTCATCTTCGAAAATATAGTATTGCAGGTTGATAGAATGCCGGGCATTTTTCAGATCATTTTTGAATGCTTCAAACTTTGAGGCGCCGTCGGTGAATATCTCTACCGAGTTATCGGGATAGTAGGGTGATGACGCGAGTGTGCCGGCAAGATTGACCATCAGTAATGATTCCTCACTGAGACTGAGCTTGTGCCTGTCGACAGCGGGAGATTTTTCATATTTTCGTAATTTGCGGCGATTACGTCTTGAAATCATGCGCTTGTTTTTGATGCTGCGTCCGAAAAACAAGTACAGGATTATTCCTGCGATAGGCAGCAGAAACAGAACAGTTACCCAAGCAAGTGACTTTACGGGGTTACGGTTCTCGGATAAGATAACCCCGATGATGGTGATTGTCGTGGCCGCATATATACATATAAATGTATAATACACCCATGACATGTTGAAATATGCCGATACTGTTTCAAACATAGTGCAATTTATAAAAAATTTGTAGTTCTGTTTGCTATATCAGCGTGAAATTTTGATAATTTAACAGCTTTTGGTCGATTTGATCTTACGGGCGAGTTTTTCGGCGCGTCGTCGTTCGGCTCTTGACAGTCGTCCGACGATTACCGGGCGACTGCAGCTATCTGAGTTTTCAGGGATCTCAGAGTTTTTGGGGATCTCCGAGTTCTCTGAGTTCTCCGAGTCCACGGGGATCTCTGAGGCTGCAAGAGCAAGCAGAGCGTTGTTGCCCGTCTTTGTAGAATCGTCGGCCACGACGAGTATTGACAATTTACACTTGACCTGAAGGGCGACGATGCGCTTCATAATGTAGGCGACCGACGCATTGCGGCCGAACGACAGGGCGGCGATGCGGCTGACGGAGTCAATCACGAACGTTCGGATCGAAGTGGTGCGCACGGCCTGCTCGATAGCCTCGAAAACGAGGTCGGCATAGTCAGCGGTGTCGTCGATCGATTCGTATTCGGGTGTGAATACATAGAGGTTTTCATGGCAGATATCGCCGCCAGAGTAGTTGTCGAGATGACCTTCGGCGTTGACATAGAGCACTTCGCGGCCGTTTCGTGCAAGGTCGAGAGCAATGTCGAGGGCTTTGGCCGATTTGTCGGCTGTGCGGGGACCGTGGATAAGGGCGGTCGTACATTCACGCCAGATGTTTTTGTAGAGACTGACAGCTTTCTTTACTGCGCTGAAAAAATTTTTCGATGAGACAAATTTGTGTTCCATAACTTTTATAATGTTGGATTTTTAGGATTGAATTATTTGTGGCAGCAAAGTTATGAAGCAAAAACGCCCGATTGTTAGCAAAATAGGACAACCGGTCTGTTTTGCACTCGTTAACACTTTACTTGCATGGTGATCAGTTGATTGCAGAATAAAAAAATTCGCAGAAATTTAATTTTTAACAATTGCTTACTGCCCGGATGCATAAAACGATCTTTTTTGGATCTTTTTAGAGCCTTTTTCAATCATGATTTTTGCATGATAAAAAAATAATGTTTAAATTTGCACTCCGAATTGTGAAATAATAAACAAGCAAAAAATATAAGGCAATGAAAAGAACATTTCAACCCTCTAACCGCAAAAGAGTTAACAAGCACGGTTTCCGTGAAAGAATGTCAACCCCTGATGGTCGCAAGGTGCTTGCACGTCGTCGCGCAAAAGGTCGCGCACGTCTGACAGTGTCTGATTCGATCGGCAGCAAGTAATTCTTTTCTGACGGTAATTTATATCAAAAGGCGGTCTCGTGAAGGAGACCGCCTTTTGATGTTTATGGATGAAATTATTTTTATCTCATTTTGTTGAGCGCATCGAGCAGCAACTGCAACCGGGATCTTATATCTTTAAGATTATCGACAGCCCGCGAATGTCGGCTTACACCGGAATGATTACGTCTGATCATCTCTTGAGCCGCCTCAATTTTAAGACCTTTATCTTTTATCAGGTACTTTATCATTTTCAAAACCTCTATGTCGCCGGGAGTATAGAAGCGTGTGCCTCCATCATTCCGTTTTGGCTTGAGCAACGGAAACTGTGTCTCCCAAAACCTTAGAGTCGATTGGGGCAGATTGAGAATCTCCGAAACTTCCTTTATCTTGTAATATCGTTTGTCGATCGAATCGCGCATATTTTTAGGGTGCTATTGATATTTATCAGTCCATGACGTGTCCGGCATTTTCAGCTTCAAGTATCATTTTGTCGTATTCTTCCGGTGTCAGATCATAGAAATAGTAATTGACAGGGTTCTGAGGCTGTCCGCGGAAACGCACTTCATAGTGGAGATGCGGTCCGGTCGACTTACCTGTGTTACCGACCTTTCCGATAAGGTCACCGCGTTTTACAGCCTGTCCGGGTTTGACAAGTATTTCTGAAAGATGGGCGTAGCGCGTTGTATAATTATAGCCGTGAGAAATCTCTATCAGATTGCCGTATTGGCTTTTCCATGAGGCATTTGTGACAGTTCCGTTGCCGGTGGCATAAACAGGAGTGCCTATAGGTGACGAAAAGTCCATGCCTTCATGAAATTTTGATGTTCCATAGATCGGGTCGCGCCTGTAACCGTAGCCAGAAGCCATAGCCCGGAGATATTTTTCCGATATCGGCTGTATTGCGGGTATATGTGCCGTACGGTCAGTCATATTAGCGACTTCGTTGGCCAAAAAATCGTATGATTTAGACTGAGTGTACAGCATCTGATCAAGCTGATCGAGCTTGTCTGTAGTCAATCTGAGAAGTTTCGAATCTGCCATCGAATCTATTGCGTCATAATTGCGCTGTCGCTCGAGGCCGGCATAGCGTTGTCCGGCAGTTATGGGTTCGGCCTGCATCATAACACGGTAGAAATTATTGTCGCGGGATGCGAGATCCTCCATTACTTCGAGAGCCTTGTCTGCACGGCGGTTAAGCATCTCAAGTCGGTCTTCGACCAGTTCGGCGCGTTCGCGCAGCTCTCTTTCGCGCGGAGACTCCCACAGAAAATATGCTAAAGCAAATCCGGCTACGGCCACAACTATGCCGATCGCCGATTGTCTTACAGCCGCAAAAAAACGTGCGCGTCCTGACGGATACACTCGCTCGTAGCGTTCGGCTGATTGGTTGTAGCGATAGAATACTTTGTGACTCATTTTAAGTAATGTATATTGTCCCGGTTGTTTATGCCGCGTGGTCTTATATATTAATGTGACGTCGTTTTTTTTGCAAAAATAATAAGTTCTGACTAATTTTGTGGGTTATTTATTGAAAAGATATTCGAATATTTTGTAATCAATTATACAATCATAGATAAATTTCATTATCAATATGCTGACTGCTAAAGAGATACGCGAGTCGTTCAAAAATTTCTTCGAAAGCAAAGGACATCACATTGTGCCTTCCGCGCCGATGGTTATCAAAGATGACCCCACGCTAATGTTCACAAATGCCGGGATGAACCAGTTCAAGGATATTATCCTCGGTAATAAAGCCCCTAAGTATCAGCGTGTGGCTGACTCGCAGAAATGTTTGCGTGTCAGCGGTAAACATAACGATCTTGAAGAGGTCGGCATGGATACTTACCATCATACAATGTTTGAGATGCTTGGCAACTGGTCGTTCGGCGACTATTTTAAGAAGGAAGCTATCAATTGGGCATGGGAGTATCTTGTCGATGTGCTGCATCTCGATCCGGCGCGTCTCTATGCCACAGTTTTTGAAGGCTCTCCCGAGGAAGGCCTTGCCCGTGACGATGAGGCCGCTTCGATATGGGAATGTCATTTACCGGCAGATCATATAATCAACGGAAACAAACATGACAATTTCTGGGAAATGGGCGATACAGGACCCTGCGGTCCCTGCTCGGAAATTCATATCGATCTGCGCACCGACGAAGAGCGTCAGGCTGTGTCAGGCGCTTCGCTAGTCAACAAAGATCATCCTCAGGTTATTGAGATATGGAATCTTGTGTTCATGCAGTTCAACCGCAAGGCTGACGGATCTCTTGAACCTCTGCCGGCTAAAGTCATAGACACGGGTATGGGTTTCGAACGTCTGTGTATGGCACTTCAGGGCAAACGCTCGAACTACGATACAGATGTGTTCACCCCTCTGATTGAAAAGATATCGCAGCTTTCCGGTCTTAACTACGGCAATGACAGAAAAGTCGATATCGCGATGCGTGTAATCGCTGACCATGTGCGCACGATAGCATTCTCGATCGCCGATTCTCAATTGCCCGGAAACGCAAAAGCCGGCTATGTAATCCGCCGCATATTGCGTCGCGCCGTGCGTTACGCATATACTTTCCTCGGCCAGCGGTCAGCGTTCATGTACAGACTTGTCGATACACTTATCGAAAGCATGGGCGAGGCTTACCCCGAGATAGTTTCGCAGAGAGATCTGATAATGAAAGTGATCAAAGAAGAAGAAGACGCATTCCTGCGTACACTTGAGAACGGTATCCATATGCTCGACGATGCGATGGCCGCAGCCCGTAAAAACGGCTCAGACTGCATTTCGGGCAAACAGGCCTTCACTTTGTATGACACATATGGTTTCCCTCTCGATCTGACGCTTCTGATACTGAAAGAGAACGGCATGACACTTGATCAGGCCGGTTTCGACGCCGAAATGGAAGCTCAGAAACAGCGTGCGCGCAATGCTGCGGCTGTCGAAGCTACCGACTGGGTGATACTCCGTGACGGCGAGCAGGAATTTGTCGGTTATGACAAGAATGCCGTTGAGACCGAAATACTGCGTTACCGTCAGGTGAAACAGAAAAATAGAGATTTTTATCAGATAATCCTTCGCGAGACTCCATTCTATGCAGAGATGGGCGGTCAGGTAGGAGACAAGGGCACTCTTACCGATCTTGAGACCGGTGAAAAAATCGAGATTTTTGACACAAAACGAGAAAACGGAGTAGGGGTGCATCTGACAAAGAAACTTCCGTCGGTTCCGGCCGCGCGTTTCCGTGCCGAGATCGACGTAGAGGCTCGTCTGGCTACTTCGCGTAACCATAGTGCGACACACCTTCTTCATGAGGCTCTGAGAGAAGTGCTCGGCACACATGTAGAACAACGCGGATCATACGTTTCGCCTGAAGTGCTGCGTTTCGATTTCTCTCACTTCCAGAAAATGACGCCCGAGGAAATTTCTAAGGTAGAGCGTATCGTCAACCGTCGCATCCGTCAGGCTATGGCGCGTGACGAACACCGTAATGTCCCTATTGAAGAAGCGCGTGCGATGGGTGCGATGGCACTTTTCGGCGAGAAATACGGCGACGAGGTGCGTGTGATCCGTTACGGCGACTCTGTCGAGCTCTGCGGCGGCACACATGTTGAGAACACCGGAAATATCGGAATGCTTCGTATTCTGTCTGAGAGCAGTATCGCTGCCGGTATCCGCCGTATTGAGGCAATCACAGGCGAAAATGTTGAAAAGGCTATTGATGCAATGACATCGACGCTCCGCGACGTTGCAGGCCTGCTCAACAATACTCCGGATGTTGTGGCAGCCCTCAAGAAGTCGATTGAGGAAAATGCCGAACTCCGCAAGCAGGCTGAGGAATATTTCAACGAACGAGTAAACAATATAACGACCCGTGTGCTTGACAAAGCCAATTTTGAACACGGCTTTAATCTTGTGACACTGAAAGGTATATATCTGCCAGACGTTGTGAAGAATGTAGCGTTTGGCGTTCGATCCAGAGTATCAGAGCCGACCGCATTCGTTGGCGCGACTGTCGATGCGCTTGGCAAGCCGTTGCTTACACTCATGCTCACCGATGAGCTTGTGAAGGAAGGCAAAAGTGCGGCGACTATCATCCGCGAGGCTGCTAAAGCGATCAAAGGCGGAGGCGGCGGACAGCCCGGTTTCGCCCAGGCCGGCGGAAAGGATAAGGACGGTATTGAAATCGCGTTCAACCGAATGATCGAACTACTTAACTGAAAGCTCGATGAAACTGTCGCACATCGGCATAACAGCTAACGACATCGAGTCTCTCCGATATTGGTATATGCGGTATTTTGCGTTGTCATCCGGTCCTCTTTGCCGCGATGCTGAACGTGGAGTCAGCTGTTATTTCCTTTCATGGCCGGATACAGACGGAGCTCAGATTGAGATATTGAGTTTTGATGGACTCAGGGTCAAGCCTTCGTCGGGTCATGTCGCCATAGCGACAGGCAGCCGCGAGGGTGTCGATTTTCTGACCGAACTTCTGCGCACCGACGGTAATCCTATCGTCGCAGAGCCGGCAGAGACAATCGCCGGATCGTATATGTCGGCATGTCTTGACCCCGAAGGTAACCGCGTCGAGATAACAGACCGTTGAATTTATTTCTAAAAAGAAGACGGAAGCCTCAAAGAGATTTCCGTCTTCTTTTTATATCAATCTTCGTCATCGTCAATGTCGAAGTCAAAGTCCCATCCGTCGTCATAGACATTCTCTGTGAATTTCGACAATTCCCGGCCTTCGCGTTTTGTCGGTCGTCCGAGTCCTTTTCTGCGGTCGATAAACCCTGAAATCTTGACTACTTCGAGCAGATCGTACTGTGATTGCGGTGTGATGTTTTCCATGTATTCCGGTACGAGTTTGGCACCCAAACGGTTTTCAGTAAGAGCGAGCACTTTAAAAGAGTAGGTGACAGGCGGTTTCCGCACATTGACAGTGTCTCCGACTTTCAGCATGCGCGACGGTTTGACAGGCACATCGCTGTCACCCATCGTTACGCGTCCTTTTTTTATGGCTTCAGTGGCTATAGTGCGTGTCTTGAAGATCCTTACAGCCCAGAGCCATTTGTCGATTCTGACTTCAGATTTGGCCATGGATTATGTTTATTTATTATTGAATGAACACATTGCATTCTGAATTCCCGCAAGGACAAACTCCTTGACCGCAGAGACGGCAAGGTCTACTCGCTCAGGAAGTGCCGACATCTCTTCAGCGTTGAAGCGGCCGAGAACATAATCTATCTGGCATCCGCGGGGATAATTGTCGCCTATGCCGAACCGCAGCCGAGGATAGGCGTCGGTGCCGAGCATCTGTGCGATATTTTTCAGTCCGTTATGGCCGGCGTCACTGCCTTGCGGTTTGATACGGATAGCTCCGAAAGGAAGCGCTATGTCGTCGACGAGTACGAGGATATCGTTTATATCGATGCCTTCTTTTTCTTTCCAGTATCTGACGGCATTGCCGCTGAGATTCATATATGTCGACGGTTTCAGCAGAACGAGCTGTTTGTTTTTGAGTCTCATTCGGGCAACATCGCCGTAACGTTCGGTCGTAAAAGAAATATTGGATGCCTCGGCAAAGGCATCCAATATTTTAAAACCGATGTTGTGGCGCGTGTCTTGATATTCAGAACCAATGTTGCCGAGCCCAACTATCAGATATTTCATAAACTACGCGATTACTTGCTTGCGGCAGCAGCTGCGGCAGCACCACGTGCGGCGCGGGTGAGCTGAACAGCACAAACGACTGCGTTCTTTGCGTTGACGAGTTCGAGGCCTTCGAAATGAATATCACCGACTGCCATAGACTTGCCAAGTCCGAGGTTGTCGACATTGATCACGAGACGCTCGGGGATAGCAGTGTAGATAGCTTTGACTTTGAGTTTCTTCATCGAAAGGCTGAGTTTACCACCGGCTTTTACACCTTCAGCATGACCGTCAAGCTTAACAGGTACTTCAATAGTGACGGGTTTCTTGTCGTTTACTTCGAGAAGGTCGATATGGAGAATTGTGTCCTTGACAGGCTGGAACTGGATGTCTTTCAGCACAGCCATACGTTTTTCGCCGTTGATATTGAGCTCGACAGCATAGATGTCGGGAGTATAGATGAGTTTGCGGACAGCGTCGTTAGTTACGGCGAGATCTGTAGTGACAAGACCCTTGTTATTGCCGATTTCAACGATTTTTTCACCGGGCTTGAGTGTACCTTTGAAGGGGAGTTCGATGACTTCGCCGCCATTGAGTACTACGGGAATTTTGCCTTCTGCGCGCAGTGCTTTGGTTGCCTTTTTTCCGAGGTCGGTGCGGGGTTCTGCCGCAAGTTGGAATGTTTTCATTTGTTTGTTGTTTAATGTGTTACTAAAAATTAAGTTCGATTGCTCCTTAATTTCCCATCACACGGGATGCTAAAAAGCGAGTGCAAAGTTACAAAAAAATCCGTAATCTACAATGGATTACATGAAAATCGGCCGCACAAAGGCTTTATTAATTACTTTTCAAGGCTGCCGACAAGACGAGAGTTGATTTTATTGATCCTGGCCTCATCGACTTTTACTTCTTTACGGTCGTATGTCAGAAGTCCGTTGATTTCACCTTCTACATCGGTTGTCTGTGTGTAGACGGCGCCTGTTGTGCCTCTTGGCACCAGATTATATAACATGTCGGCATATTCCTCGTATTTGTCGGTCACATCTTTTGTTGTCTTGAATTCGACATATCCCCAGTTGCGGTCGTCACGCCAGAGATGACCTTTGACTGCAAGACCGATTCCGCCATATTCTCCGATAACATTGGCGCGCGTGGCGTCTATAAGACGCTGGTCAGGAAACGGATAACTGTGGATGTCGAGAATATCGCCTGTCTGGAAGAAATTGCCGCCGCTGGCCGGATTGACAGGACGTGATGGGTCGTAATGCATGGTCCACTCCGCTATATCTTTTGTCTTGAACTGTCCCCATGCCTCATTGAACGGGATCCACATTGCAATACACGGATAGTTATAAAGACAGTCCATGATTTCTTTCCACTCTTTGCGGTAGGTCATCTCGCTTTCGTAGGATCTTGCCGGTTCTTCTCCTGTATAATATTGATGTGTCTGCCATTCACGTTCAGCATCGCCTGAAGGCATGTCCTGCCAGACAATAATACCGTTGCGGTCACAATATGTATACCATGTCGCAGGTTCGACCTTGATATGCTTTCTTAGCATATTATATCCGAAGTCCTTGATCTTTTTAAGGTCATATATCATGGCGTCATAGGTCGGTGCGGTATACAGACCGTCGGGCCACCATCCCTGATCAAGAGGACCGAACTGGAATAAAGGTTTATTGTTAAGAGCGAGACGCACAATGCCGGCATCGTCTTTTACGGTAGAGAATTTACGCATTGCGGCGTAGCTGCTGACTTTATCTACGGTCTTGCCGTTTTGTCTGACTGCAATCTCGAGATCGTAAAGAAAAGGCGAGTCGGGACTCCAGAGTCTGACATCATCGGGCATCTCAATTTCGACGGTCGCACCATTGATGCTTGAACCTTTCGCTACAATGTTGCCTTTATCTTTAACGACGACCTCTGCCGTAACAGGTCCGGAGCTGTTGCCATCGACGGTCATAACGTCGACTGACAGCGAATTGGAATCAATGTCGGGCAGTATGCGCAGATCAGTAATGTGAGTGGCCGGAACCGGTTCGAGCCATACGGTCTGCCATATGCCCGTAACCGGAGTGTACCATATACCCCGGGGATTCTCTACCTGCTTTCCGCGTGGTTGTGTGCCGCGGTCGGTGGGGTCCCACACTTTCACTGTGATGATATTATCGCCCTTGCGGTTGAGAGCATCTGTGATGTTGAAAGAGAAAGGGGTGAAACCGCCTGTGTGAGATCCGACTTTGATGTCATTGATCCAGACATCGGTCTTCCAGTCGACGGCACCGAAATGGAGAAGCACCTGCTCCTTGCTCCACGACTGCGGCACAGTGAATTTGCGGGTGTACCAGAGTTCTTGCTTTTCGCCGACAGTTTTTCCTACGCCCGACAGATCGGATTCGACCGGGAATGGGACGAGTATATCTCCCTGAAAGTCAGCAGGGCGATGCTTGCCTTTAGGCGTGATGGCATACTCCCATAAGCCGTTAAGATTCATCCATTGCTGTCGTTCCATAATAGGACGGGGATATTCCGGCCTGGAGTTTTCGGGGCTAACCTCCTCGGCCCAAGACGTATGAATATGAGTATCATGAGGCTTGTATCCCCATGATGTTAGTGATACCGCCAGCAGCATGCCGGCAAAAATAGTCTGTATCTTCATATGAAACTGTTGGTTGTGCTTGTCGGTTAAATTAAAATCGCCTTGCGTTTTGTCCGGGAGTGTTAATCATTGTCCTTGTCGGGCATATCAGCTTCTTTTTTGCTGCGGGAAAACCATGAGACAATCCGTTTACGCATAGCGGCTATCAAGGCAAGAATCGCCACAACGATTACTTTGCCAAACTTTGCTATTATTGCCCATAGACCGGCTTTAGCAAGCGCTTTCCCCGCGATGAGGCTGCCTATTGTCCATTCGGCGACGTGATCGGTTTCAGGATCGAAGTCCTCATAGCGGTAGCCGTCGTCATATTTAATGCCTGACACTATGGCAGAATTGTTGGCAAGCAGTTCGTCCTTTGCTTCGGGGGACGCTACGGCGCGGATTATGACATAGCCTTCTCTACCCAAGATACGCACATCGTAGTTGAGTACTTCATGAGAAACACCCGTGTTATAAAGTATGTTATAATGTTTGGCCCAAGCGAGAGTCTTTTTTGTCTGATCATAATTAGGCTCCCATGCCCAGCCGATTATTTCCCATTGCGGCGCTGAAGGGTCGGCCTCATTTTCCTCCTTAAGAGCGTCACGTATGTCATTGAGCAAATCATCATAATCTATTTCATTGGCATCTTCGTCAGAGACATATCCGTCGTTTAAATAAGATATCACATATGCGATTTCTACATTATAATATATGCCCGCATCACTGCTGACGAGAGTGCCCAGTATGTTGCATGCCGTTGTATCGGGATTTCCCCAATAGTCTACGAGAAGGTGTCTCGACGCGTCGGTATCGAGAAATACAAATCCTTCGGGAACCGTAAGCTTGCAGTGCTCGGCCGAGAAAGGTATCACACCGGTGACGCCATGAATGGAATCAGCCTCAAATTCCCGTAAAAGTTCGATTTCCTCTGGACTAAACTCCTGTGACAGTTCATCATCGGCAGATTCGGCCTGAGCAATACATAGCAACGGAGTTGCAAAAAGCAATAATGCAAAAGTTTTGAAAAGTTTCATTTGTTAGATTTTAGGTTTTATATGTGCAAATATATGCAAAAAAATCTAATATTTCGCGATCAGCCGTGAAATATTACAATGCGTTATCCGGGAAAGATACTACGGGTATCAGAGATCTATATCAGGATTTATCTCTGCTAAATCCGTAAAACCGGTGGCGCGGTATAACAGCCGCATCCCGGACGTCGTTTCGAGCCAGATCTTATCGCAGCCTGAATGACGCGCTTTTTCCACAAGCCGGCACAGGATTGAATGACCGATGCCATGTCCTCGATATTCCCTCCGTACATAAATATTCATCAGACATGCAAATCGTCCCGAAGGATTATCAGGTGACGGAAGTTCTTCATATATACAAATTGCACCGCAACCGACATCTGTATCATCTATCTGTGCAACGACGGCTATGTGTGTGCCGTCAGCGATGTGTTTACGGTAATACCGGCGGCTGGCAACCAACAGCCTTTTTGATGGTTCGGTTCCGGATACACTTTCGATTACCTCTTTGTGCCAGTGCATTAAAGTGGGCATGGCTGTTATTTCTCTTATATTTACTTTCATTCCGGTATCTGTTTTGCATAAAAATAAGACGTCAAAAAATCTACGGCCATATATAGAACAAGTATTAAGGTTGTCCGGGTGTGAGATTTATTGTAATTTTGCGGCTGAATTATAGAGATTATATCAGTAATTATATAGGGAGATGAATAAAGGTCTGGTTTCGCTTGCGGTCGGGACGTTTGCTTTGGGCATAACGGAGTTTATGATGATGGGCATACTGGTCAATCTAGCCAAAGATCTGTCTGTGTCTGTGGCTCAGGCCGGGCATCTGATTTCGGCTTATGCGTCGGGAGTATGCGTCGGCGCACCGGTGTTGCTGTTTGCACGAAAGTTCAGATTGAAAACCATTATGATGGCGCTTGCGGCGATTATCGCTTTGGGCAATCTTTTTGCAACGTTCGCACCGAATTTCTGGACTCTGTTCGCAGCACGTTTTATATCGGGTTTGCCTCACGGCGCATATTTCGGGGTAGGGGCAATCGTTGCACGCAAGCTTGCCTCTTCGGGCAAGGAGGTTTCGGCTGTCTCGCTTATGATCGCAGGCATGACGGTGGCGACTGTACTGGGTGTGCCTCTGGCTACCTGGATTACGAACAATGTGTCGTGGCGTGTAGCGTTTTTCATTGTTTCCGCGGCAGGCTTTGTGACATATTTCGCAATCCGCAGATATGTGCGCGACGTCGGCCGTCTGCCTGACGAAGGATTCAAAGGTCAGTTTCTGTTTCTGCACACGCTGCCCCCGTGGCTGATCTTCGGCGGTGTGATCTTCGGACAGATCGGCATATACTGCTGGTACAGTTTTATCGATCCTCAGCTTACGTCTGTAGCCGGTTTCACGGCATCTGATCTGTCGTGGCTGATGGTGCTTGCCGGTCTGGGCATGTTCTTCGGAAATCTGATATCCGGACGTCTGAGTGATCGGTTCAAGCCGTCGGCCGTAGCCGCGGCTGTAGAGACATCGGCTATACCTGTGCTGTTGCTGGCGTTTTTTCTCGGGCATTATAAACTAGCTATCGTTATCATCATGATGCTCGGCACGGCCGCTCTGTTCGGATCAAGCAGTCCGCTTCAATCATCGATCGTCGGCTATGCCAGGGGAGGTGAGATGCTTGGCGCTGCGTGTATCCAGATTGCATACAATGCCGGCAATGCGATTGCTGCGTCGCTCGGCAGTGCGGCGATTGCAGCCGGTTATTCATATTCTACAACTGCTTTGATCGGCATACCTTTTGTCGCGGTCGGCAGCGTGCTACTGTATATATTGTATTTCCGATACGAGAGAAAAGCGATAAAAGCAGCCTGATTTTGAAAAAAATTACGTTACAATTTAACTTTAGTGAAAATAAGTGCTATATTTGCATGTGATTTGATTCTAAAAAGTGTAGTGATCCGTGGGACCATGTTGTGTCATAGATTGTTCCGCTTTATTGTATTTACTTTTAAATTAATATTTTATAGAGATTATAGCCATGACTGACAAACCGAATCTAAGCTTTTGGAAACTTTGGAACCTGAGCTTTGGCTTCTTCGGAGTCCAAATTGCGTATGCCTTGCAGAGTTCGCAGGTTAGCCGTATTTTTTCTACAATCGGCGCTGATCCTCACGATCTGAGTTATTTCTGGATTTTGCCCCCTTTGATGGGTCTGATAGTTCAGCCTATAGTCGGGGCTGCGAGCGACCGTACGTGGAACCGCCTCGGACGGCGTTTGCCCTATCTTGTCATAGGCGCATTAGTTGCGATTGTCGTCATGTGCTTTCTTCCTAACGCCGGATCGCTCGGACTCGGAGTCTCGCAGGCTATTATATTCGGTCTCGTGATGCTGATGTTTCTCGACACTTCGATCAATATGGCAATGCAGCCGTTCAAAATGCTTGTCGGTGATTTTGTCAATGAGCGGCAGAAAGGTCTGGCATATTCGATCCAAAGTTTTCTGTGCAATGCGGGTTCGGTCGTAGGTTACATAGCGCCGATAGTTCTGGCGCTTTTCCTTAGCAACACTGCTCCATCCGGAGAAGTGCCGGCTACGGTTACCTGGTCGTTCTATCTCGGAGCCGCGATCCTTTTACTCTGTGTGCTTTACACTTTTGCAAAAGTAAAAGAAATGCCGCCTCATGAATATGCGGCATATCATGGTATTAAGACCGAACCGGAGAAAGAGGGCAAGAAAGAAAAAGTAAATATGATCGCTCTACTGGTTAAGGCGCCAAAAGTATTCTGGACGGTCGGCATCGTGCAATTTTTCTGTTGGGCGGCGTTCCTGTATATGTGGACTTATTCGACCGACGCCATTGCCAGTCACGCATTTAATGCGCCTTCAGTAGAAGAAGTAACCGGAGTGACGGTCAATGGCAAATCGTTTGATGACAAATACCTTTTCAACGGATCGACCTTGCTTATATCAGAGGGCCGTCAGACACTGAGCGGAATTAATGTCGACGGTCAGTCTATTGAAGCGCAGACTGTTATAGTTGAAGGCGATACTTTGATTGCCGGAGGAGCTCCGGTCTATGTCAACGGTGTGGCCAAAGTTTCGCCCGACGGAGAGTCGTTTGCAGCCGCGGGCAAGACTATCAATGTCGACGGTCAGGCAATTACGGTGATTAATTCGGCATCGACTGTCAGCGCTTTGTCGCAGGTCAAGGCCGGCGACCGGCTTTTGCTCGCTCACATTGCCAAGGATCCGGACGGAACCGGCAATTATGTGCTCGAACAGACTACAGAATTGCCGGTGATCGCAGACGGTGATGAAATATCATTGAATTATAAGACTGTGCTGAATGCTGCGAGCAAAGAATATCAGGACGCAGGCGACTGGAACGGTGTGTTGCTTGCTATTCAGGCAATCGCAGCGGTGATCTGGGCTGTAGTGCTTTCTCAGTTCCGCAGCCGCAAGCTCGGTTATTCGCTCAGTCTGCTTATCGGAGCAGTGGGCTTTGTTTCGGTTTACTTTATACATAGCCCCGCGGTGCTCGGTGTCAGCTATGCTCTTATGGGTTGTGCTTGGGCAGCAATACTTGCAATGCCGTTTACGATACTTACGAATGCACTTTCCGGAAATCATATCGGCACTTATCTCGGCCTGTTCAACTGTACGATCTGTATACCGCAGATTATCGCGGCGCTCTGCGGAGGTCTGATTCTTTCGATTTTCCCAGCCGGAGCGAATGGTGCTCCGCAGACAGTCATGATGCTTGTCGTTTCAGGAATTCTGTTAGCTGTCGGATCTGTCTTCGTGTGGAATATCCGTGAGACATTCGGCAGCAACAAAGCTTAGTATTGCATATGGAATCTATCCGCAGTCTATATAAGATCGGCAACGGCCCGTCGAGCAGTCACACGATGGGACCGCGCAAAGCGGCCGAAATCTTTCTTGAAAGAAATCCCGGCGCATCATCTTTTGAAGTGACTCTTTACGGTGCGCTTGCCGCTACAGGTAAAGGTCACTTGACCGATGTCGCTATACTTGATACATTGCAGAGCAAGGCTCCGGCAACTATTGTATGGCAGCCGGAAATTGTGTTGCCGTTCCATACCAACGGCATGAAGTTCAGGGCACTCGATCAGCATGGCACCGAGTTGTCGTCGTGGACTGTCTATTCTGTCGGCGGCGGCGATCTCCTTGAAGAAGGTCAGTCGCGCGAAGCCGGTGAGAGCATCTATGGGATGACAAAGATAAAAGACATCCAGAGATGGTGTGAAGAGACAGGCCGCAGTTATTGGGAGTATGTCGATCAATGTGAAGGTTCCGGCATCTGGGATTATCTGGCAGAAGTATGGCAGGTGATGAAAGAAGCCGTAGAGCGCGGACTTGAGGCAGAGGGCGTTCTGCCCGGAGGGCTCGGAGTCCGCCGCAAGGCCGTCAGCTATTATGTCCATGCGTCAGGTTATAACAGTTCGTTGAAAAGCCGCGGTCTGGTCTATGCCTATGCTCTGGCTGTATCTGAGGAGAATGCCGCCGGAGGGCGCATTGTAACGGCTCCGACCTGCGGATCGTGTGGTATCGTTCCGGCTGTGCTGTATCATCTTCATACGTCAAAGAACTTCACAGAGAAACGTATACTCCGCGCGCTTGCTACCGCCGGCCTATTCGGCAATGTCGTCAAGCAGAACGCATCGGTAAGCGGAGCCGAGGTCGGTTGTCAGGGTGAAGTCGGAGTGGCATGTGCGATGGCGGCAGCTGCAGCGTCGCAGCTGTTTGGCGGCACCCCGGCACAGATCGAATATTCGGCGGAAATGGGACTCGAGCATCACCTTGGCCTTACCTGTGATCCTGTCTGCGGACTTGTGCAGATACCATGTATTGAGCGTAATGCTTATGCTGCGGCCCGCGCGCTTGATGCAAATCTCTATGCGGCGATCTCTGACGGCCGTCACAGTGTGGACTTTGACCGTATTGTTGAAGTGATGAAGCAGACCGGTCACGATATCCCGTCGCTATACAAGGAGACTGCGCAGGGAGGTCTGGCTGTGATCAAATAATCATTCGGCATCAGCCGGTTCTTTCGTTCCGAAAGTCTCTTCGAGCTTAGGATTTACAGGCCCGAAGATGCAGCGTTCGAATTTGGTTTTATAGATCTCGAAGCATTTGTTGCATCTTATGCAACGGGATTTCTGTAAATCTTCGTCGCGCATTTTCACGAGAAAGTCAGGCTGGGTCAGCAGGGTGCGTCCCATGGCGGCCATATCGACGGCCTCGAGAGTACGCTCGATTGTCTCACGTGAATATATACCTCCGACCAAAGCGACGGTAAGATCGGGAAACGCTTTTTTTACGGCTTTTGCTGATTCAATGAAGTAACAGCTCGCATCACGCGGTTGCTTAGTGAAACTCATTCCGCTGACGTCGAGTAAATCTATTCCAGCATCACGTAATTTTGAGGCATAATGGATAAGCAGATCAAGGTCATTGTCAGCTTTGAGCGTGTTATGAGCATTAATCTTGACAAAAATTCCCAAAGATTTGCCGCAACGCTCTTTGATACTTCTCACTATATCTGTGACAATTTTAATACGTGAGTCTGCGTCGCCTCCATACACGTCGGTACGTTTGTTGAGGTCGGCATTCAGGATTCCGGCAAGCAGATACCAGTGTGCTGCATGAATTTCGACAGCGTCAAACCCGGCTTTCTGAGCCCTGACTGCGGCGTCGGCAAACCATTCGGCTATTTGTTCCAGTTCGGAAGTCGTGATTTGGTTGAAATCGATTTTCTGCAGTCCGCGTGAGCCGGCATGGGAAATCTGTGCGACGGCGATCGCGCCATACTGATGAATTTTTTCAGGAATGCGCGAGAGTCCGCTGATCATTGAATCGTTGCCTATGCTGAGTTGCACAATGTCGGCCCGTCGGTCGAGATCGGGGTCTACGCTCATATGTCCTGTAATGATCGTGCCTATCTCATTGCGTGCGAGCTTGTCATACATGTCGATCTGAGCATCGCTTACTGTCGCATCGATGTTCCCGAGATGGTCGTTTGTCGCGCTGCGGATTATCCTGTTTTTTGCACGCAACTTATTGATGGTTATTGGTGAGAACGGATTATTCATAACAAGTTTATTTTGTATCATAACGATTGATCGTCAGGTAAAGTTTGCCCCGATACATAGCATTATTATGTGTCGGGGCAAACAAAATAGGGATCAGATCATATGATCAGCGCAGACGGTCGTAGCTGCGTAATTTGCGGAGGTCGCTACGCATCATCCTGTAGGCTCCGAGTGCGAAAACAAGAGCGATGACGAGAAGAAGCAAGCCCCCGAAGACGACAAACTCTGCACCGGGATAAGCATTGTATATTACAAAGAAGCCGGTCACTATCGTCGCGACAATCAGTACTATAGATAAAATTGTGACGGTCATCTGTCGCTTAAGATTTTTATACAGGAAAATAGAAATAAACATCAATGTTGCGACAAGAAGCGAGACTGTGAGCAGGACAGGAGCGTCTTTGGCGTAGACAGAGGCTGCCTGTTCGGCAGCGGCAGGTGTGTAATTGGCCAAAGGTGTGCAGCAGAATATTGCCATGACGATAACTGCGAGGAGAAGGAGTACGGATTGCCAGCGTTGGATTACCATGATAATAATATGAGTTTTATGGTTGGTGAAATATAATTTTATTACTTGAGACTATAGATGATTGCATCTATCATCAGGGGCATCTCTTCGAGACTGACACCTGATTGTTCGAGCTGAGCAGCATCGTTGCGTATCGCTTCGATTAGTGTGTCGACAGAAGTGCGTTCGGCCGAGAGCCGGTAATAATTGATGGCCTCGCCGAGCCGCTGACGTGCCCACGCGAGGTGGCCGGCGTTCAGCAGATCTGACGGAGTAGGATCGGCTGCGATAATCCTGTCATAATAGTTTTGTGCTTCATCATAATTATGGTTAAGCATCAGTGCCCATGCGAGAGGTCTGACCGGTTTCAGACTGTCGGGTGAAAGGAATTCAGCCTTGTGAAGGCACTCAATCGCTGAAGTATAATCTTTATCGAGAATGAACAGGTAGCCCAGACTGACCGCTATGTCAGCATTATCCGGCTCCAGCCGTTCGATGCGTCTGCTTACAGAAATCGCCGATGAGTATTGTCCGAGTCTGCGGTAAACGGCTGAAAGGCGTTTCAGATTCCAGATATTGGATCCGTCAAGCAGGTCGGCTTGTTCGTAATATGATGCTGCGGTCTCGAAATCGCCTAATTTCTCGCATGAGAAACCGAGTTTCTGATATCTTGCCGCTTCAGGCCCCGAGATATCGTCGAGCCGCAGGAATATGCGCTGTGCATAATCATAGAGACCGACTTTGAAGTAGAATTCGCCCAATGATAAGAGTGCTTCTTCATTGTTGAAGTCTGACTCCAGCACAGGAATGTCGACCGGATTTGCAACATGGCTGAAAGGATTGTAAAAATCGCCTTTCCGCCTGAACAGGTGATAGAATCTATAAAGCGAGTGGACGTAGTTGTTGATTTCAGCCGCACGGTCAACCGGTCGGGTTCCTTCTCCTGCTGAAGCGAGCATGTCGGCTATCTCGGCGCTATGTGCGTCGAGCTGTGATGCCATCATGGATTTTTGAGACTCCGGCATCATGTTCATCGACAGAGCCATCGAATATTTGTCGCTGTCGCAGACATAAGGAGCGGCTGATATCATTGCCGATATTGATGATTTGTAGCCGGAGTCTGACGAAGATACGGAGCTGTGCTCGGGATCAAACGGCAGAAACCAGTTGGCAGTTTCATTAAAAAACGGGAACTGTTTCAGCGATGAAAACGTAGTCATAAAGATATCGGCGCCTTCTTGCTGAAGTTCGCCAAGTTCTTTAAGATTGTCACGTATTTTAGTGTCAGATAAGAGATCTTCCCATTCAGGGTTGAATTCGCCGGCGGTATCACTATCTATGTTGAGTTCGGACATACGCTCGGCCATGTTTTTCCCCATGCGCTTTATTTCCGGAAATATCTCTTCGTTAAGCTTTGCCGAGATGCGTCGTGTATCGGTTGTCCTGATAAGTTCGACGAATATGCGGCGAATGTCAGTATGCCACTCGCTTTGTTCTTTAATTGTAGCGAGGGCGTCGGCTGTGTCGTGAGACAAAACGGATGAACTGTATTTATCGAGAGCAAGCGCAATGCCGACAAGGGCTCTCACCGAAATGTGCGGTTCTGCAGAACGGTAGGCATCAAGCAGCACTCTCAGTTTACGGTCGTCAAAAAATTCGAGCAGACCTAAAGTCAGAGCGCTTACACACAACGATCGTGTGCGGTAGGGCAGTGATTCGTCGGCCATGAACTCAGCTGTCAGCCGTGCGTCATCGATGTTGAGCGGAAAGACGGTCCATAGGCGGTTGAATATGTCGCGTTCATTCATCTCTATTCTCAGCTTGTCGGAGGCAGAAGGTGAAGCGCCTGTCGCCGCATTATTGAAAGGTGACAAGTCACCGATGGCTGAACGATGATTTTCAAACAGCGCGTCAAGCGATTCGTTGCGATGTGAGTTAACCGAGCGTAGTGTGTTGTAGTAGAGAGTAGGAGTGTCAGTTATTGACATTTCACGTATAAGGATATCGCGTATTGTGGCTATCTCGCGTAGCAGATCGGCATACAGTGCTCTTCGTGAAGGATCATCGACACCGTCGATCAGATATCTTAACATGAAGCCGTAGCTTTGTTCGGCTTTCTCGATACGGTCAGTTACAGACCATGAAGAAATGGCCTTGACAGCATTGCGCAGTGTCTCGAAAGCATCGCCCAGACGGCGTTTTTCGATAAGATTATCGATTTTTGACCTGAACTCTTTTATTTCGTGGGATGTCATAAATTGATTGTCAACGTTTATATAAGAGTATTAACGCAAATTTTATGCCAAAGTTAGACGTTTAGGCCGATATCCGTGGAAGGTAATTTAGTGTTTGTTTTTTTAATAATGAAATCCCAGGCAGAGACAGAGAAGCAGTCAGCGGGCAGAACCAGCCTTTCGTCAAGCCTTTTGCCTAAAATAAGTTCGACTGATTTTGCTGTCATTTCAGCTGAATTTATATCGTCCCATGCAATGAACTGTGATTTTAGCGGCGGAAGGCCTTCGTTTTTAGGTAGAAATGAGATGCTTAATCCTGAAGAGGTTACGGTCACTTCTTTCTCAGTTATCGCCCTGATGCTTCCGGGCGAAAATGCATAGTCAAACCATACGAGCGTCAGTGCCATAGGATATACCAAAAACAATAAGATCAACGCGACATATATTGCTCTGACATCAAAGAGCGACCACACCACGGCCGCTGCGAGCGGCAGCGCAGCCATAAGCCAGTGGGCGGAAATCCACTTTATGGCGATGCTGTTGATATAGCGGCGCGGAGTGGTGGCGAATGGTTTAGATGTCATTTTCTGTGTCAGTCCTTCTTGACAGGGGCTATTGTTGTGGTTTGATCCTTGATGATGCCGTCGCGGATAAGAAGTGCGTCGATAGTCGGATCCTGGCCTCTGAAGCGGCGATACAGTTCAGCCGGATTCTCTGTGCCACCACGCGACAAGATGTTTTTGCGGAATGAATCGGCGGTCGCTTTGTCGAAGATGCCGTGACGCTTGAACTCGGCGAATGCATCCGCGTCAAGAACTTCAGCCCATTTATAGCTATAGTAACCGGCCGCATATCCGCCTGCAAAGATATGGCTGAATTGTGGTGAGATCATTGTGCCGTCGACAGGTTCGAAAATTTTCACGCTTTCTGTTGCTTTGCGTTCAAATGCCGCTGCATCCGTGACAGGTTCGGTAATTGTATGCCATGCCATATCAAGGTACCCGAATGCGAGCTGACGCATACATGCATATGCCGCTCCATATTGCGATGCGGCAATCAGACGGTCGACCATCTCCTGAGGAATCGGTTCGCCAGTGACATAATGCTTTGCAAATCCGTCGAGAAATTCTTTTTCAGTCAGATAGTTTTCGTTAAACTGAGACGGCAATTCGACGAAATCACGATAGACTGATGTGCCACTGAGTGATGAATATTTCGTGTCGGCAAGCAGCCCGTGGAGTGCATGACCGAACTCGTGTAAGAATGTTTCGACTTCATAAGGCGTGAGCAATGACGGTGTGTCGGCTGTAGGCTTGGTGAAATTCATCACTATAGAAACATGCGGACGCGAGTTTTCGCCTGAGTTAGTAATGTATTGGTCTTTGAAGCCGGTCATCCATGCACCGGGACGTTTTGAAGGACGAGGGAAGAAGTCGGTGTAGATCACACCGATATATTGTCCTTGTTCGTCAGAGACTTCAAATGCCTTAACATCGGTATGATATACTTCGATTTCAGGATTTTCCTTGAACCGGAGACCATAGAGACGTGTGGCCAGACCAAAGACTCCGTTGATCACATTGTTCAACTCAAAGTAGGGGCGCATGGCTTCTTCGTCAAAACTGTATTTTTCGGCTTTCAGTTTATTGGAATAATAGGAATAATCCCACGGTTTAAGCTCGATGGGTTTACCCTCTGTCTTTGACGCGAATTCGGTCAGCTCGGACATCTCTTTTTTCAGAGCCGGCTTGTAGGCTTCACGGAGCCTGTCGAGCAGATCATATACCGCAGCCGGATTTTCGGCCATGGTCCGCTGCAGTGAGTGGTCGGCATATGTTTTTGCTCCGAGCAGTCGGGCAATCTGTAACCTGATTTCCGAGATGCGGCGGATGTTGTCGATATTGCTGTATTGCCCGACGGTATTGCGCGCAGAGTAAAGACGATACATCTTTTCTCGCAGATCGCGACGGTCGGAGTATTTCATGAATGCCATATACACCGGCTGGTCGAGAGTGAAGAGATATTTGCCGTCGTGACCTTTGGCTTTTGCTGCTTCCGCAGCTGCTACGATCGAACTTTCGGGCAGCCCTGTGAGATCGGCTTTGTCAAGGATTATCTCATATGTGTTGAGTTCGCGCAGCACGTTCTGTCCGAAAACCGTCGTCAGCTCTGACAGCTCGGCACTGAGTTTTCTGAATGTTTCGCGATCTTCACCCACAAGCTGTGCGCCTGATAGCGCAAAAGAATCATATGTGCGCTGGAGCAAAGTCTCATCTTCGGCTCCTAACGAAAGCTTTTCACGGCTGTCGTAAACACTTTTAACCTTTTTCCATAGTCCCTCGTTGAGAGTTATTGCGGTCGAATAGTCGCTTAGTTTCTGAGAAACACGCATGCTTATATCCATCATTTCGTCGTCTGAATCAGCCGAGAGTAGGGGATAGAAGACATTGAGCACACGATTGAGATCCTTACCGGATGCCTCAAGAGCCTTAATAGTGTTGTCGAACGACGGGGTTTCGGGATTATCAACGATCGCTTTTATCTCATCATTGGCCAATGCGATGCCGCGGTCTATGGCAGGTTCCCACATCGAATTGTCAATCTTGCTGAACGGGACGGTGTTGTGAACCGTTGTCTCGAAATTCTGTTCGAGCGGATTATTTGCTGAAGCAATAATAGTCATAGCTGTAAAAAGAGTCAGTAAAAAACTTTTCATATAATTTGGTGTAGTAATCGTTAGTGACATGTAATTTTATCATTATATGATACAAAGATACAACTTTTTATCCGACTTACGCCAATTTTAAGGCTCAATAGATGGTTAATGATAGGATCTAAAATTAATTCCCTAATGAAAATATGAGGCGGTTAATTGAAAAATAATTTTTTTACATTCGTCTGAACTTTTTGTAAGTCTCAATTTTATACGGAATTACAAAACCGTTAATGCCTCGTAAACGCGCACGGATTGATTTCTACTCTAAAAAATCAATCAAAAAAATTTGCATGTTAAGAAAAAAGCAAGTAACTTTGCATCGCTTTTGAGGAAAACAACAATCCTTAGAGCGACAAAGGAGATTCGCTAGCTCAGCTGGTAGAGCACAACACTTTTAATGTTGGGGTCCTGGGTTCGAGCCCCAGGCGGATCACCAATAAAATAAGCCAAGTAGTTGAATTTCAACTATTTGGCTTGTTTCTTTTCTCAAAATTGTCTGCAAACTGTCTGCAAATCCAAAATCTGGGTCAGCGGATTTTTGGGTCAGCGGATTTTTCCGGTTGGTGAGCGATGATGTCGGAGCATAGTGT
>CANPDU010000040.1 GCA_947573135.1 uncultured Bacteroidales bacterium
GACCGCGATGAGTGACGTGACTGTTCTTTTGCTTACTTTCTTCATGTTGACTTCAACCTTCCTTCAGAAGGAACCGACAATCGTCTACACTCCGTCTTCAGTCTCTGAGGAAAAAGTGCCGATGAACAATGTCGTTACAGTCCTTGTCTCTTCGGCCGACAAATCCGGAAAGTATGAGGATCCCAGCCTGCTCGAAGGTAAAATCTTCATTTCGTTCACAGGTGATGCAGACTCGACTTTGTCAAGCGAAAAAATCCGCCTGATGATGCTCGACGAAGCTCTTGACATCTACAACGACCAGCACAAGAACAATCAGGTACAGTTGAGCCCGGCACAGAAGGCCGTTTTCAGCCAGATCAATATGTTTGGTGTGGCTTTCGCCGACCTCCCTGCCCTGCTTTCAATGTCACCCACCGAACGCGACAAGTTCCAGGGAGACATGGCCAATCCTAAAGTCGGCATACCTATCAACGACAACAAAAACTACGAAGGTAATTACAACGATTTTCAGGTTTGGCTGAAGGCCATCTACAATGTGGCGCAGCGCATCAACCGCGAGCAGGGCGAGAAACTCAGTCCCGAGGAGCGCCAGAACCTCCAGAACCTTTACACGGCTCTTATGCGTAAAGGCCAGGGTATTGCCATCAAGGCTGACAAAGACACCCCGTTCACTACTGTCGAGCGCGTCTTTGACAACCTTCAGACAATGAAGCTTAACAAGTTCAGTCTTATGACTGCGCTTAAATCAGAAGACGAACCCACTCAATAATCAAGGTAAAGCAATATGGCACAAATAGAACAATCCGACAAAGGCGGCAAAAAGAAAAAAGGCGCCCAGAAGAAGATGGCTATCCATGTGGACTTTACCCCCATGGTGGATATGAACATGCTTCTGATCACCTTCTTCATGCTCTGTACGACAATGATCAAATCTCAGACTCTTCAGATCGTCCTTCCGACCAATGAAGATGTAAAGAAAGAGAATCAGAATCAGGCAAAGGCCTCCGAGGCCATCACCATGATCCTCGACACAGAGTATAACGGTGACAAACCCAAAGTTGATGCCGAAACAGGAAAGACTGTCCACAACATCTACTATTACGAAGGTGTTGCCGACACTACTTTCTCGACAAACAAATACCTCACAAAGGAACAGTTTATCGGCAACCAGAACCGTCAGCCCCAGGGCATTCGTAAGATCCTCCGCGGAAAGAACGAAGCCGTTATGGCTGAATATGAGAAGCTGAAAGCCCAGTGGAAAAACAAGGAAATCACTAAGGAAGAGTTCGATAAGGCAGCAAAGAAAAATGCCGCAGACTCTAACAAAGTGCGTCCTGTAGTTGTGATCAAACCCGGTCCCAACACCACTTACGAAGGCCTGATCAATGCTATCGACGAAATGAACATCAACCAGATCTCACGTTATAGCATCGAGCTTCCCACTCACACTGATACAGTCCTGCTCCGCCACTACGAGCAGGCCAATAACGAGACTATAATCCGCCCGTTGGTGCGAAAGACTTCTAATTAATAACCCTTTAACCGTTAAATAAAATGGCAAAAGACGTAGATCTTTCATCAAAAGAGTGGCGCGATATAGTATTCGAAGGCAAGAACAAAGAATTCGGCGCCTATACTCTTCGCGCCGGTTCGGTTCAACGTCACTCAAAGGCTATTCTTATCGTCCTTTCAGTCCTTATTCCCGGTCTGATCCTGCTCGCTCTGTTCTACAACGGTGCTTTCGGAAAGCCGGAAGAAGAACAGATCACGGTCAATACCGACGTCGAGCTCACTTCTATTGAAGATAATATTGAAGAAGAAATCGAAGAAGAAGAGGAGTTCCAACTTCCTCCCGAACCCGAAGAAGTCATCACTCCGGAGGAAGTGGCAAACGAGCAGCAGGTAACCGCGATCCTCGTTACTGAGGACGAAAACTTCGAGGAGGACAAGCAAGTTAAGAATCAGGACGAAGTCATGGATAACGCTGCCATGCTTGGTCAGGTTGACGTGACTGAAGGTGTTGAAGACCTTAACAAGACCCGTATCATCGACCAGGTGATCGTAGAAGAAAAACCGGTCGTAGACGATCAGGTCTACAACATGGCAATGGTTGAACAGCAGCCCGAATTCCCCGGTGGTCAGCAGGCAATGTACAAGTGGCTCGGCGACCACATCAACTATCCCCCTGTTGCGGCTGAAGAAGGCGTTCAGGGTAAAGTTATCGTTGAATTCGTGGTTTCAAAGACCGGTGCAGTTGAAAATGTACGTGTGCTCCGCGGCCGTCATCCGGCTCTCGACAAGGAGGCGATCCGTGTCGTAAAGGCTATGCCTAACTGGAACCCCGGACGTAACAACGGTAACCCCGTTAAGGTTACATACACCCTGCCCGTAACGTTCAAACTCCAGCAGTAATTCGCTTTTGAATTCCATATCAACATCCACATGCGAGAGGCCGACGTCCAGACGTCGGCCTCTTTATTTCTCAACTATTTTTAATCTTACCGGCACACTTTCCGCCCGTTATCGCATAATTATCAGAAAAGAATCGCTAACTTCGCATTGCCTTTATGACAAAAACATGGAAAATATGCCGAGCCATCGTTTTCACCCTGGCCTTTATGCTGGTCGCTGTTCCGGTCAGTCTCTACATTATACTCTCTACCCAATGGGCTCAGAACGATATCAGGCGTGTAGCGGTCAATGAACTCACGGCGCTTCTTGGCACAGAAGTTTCACTCGGACGAATTGAAATTCATCCGTTCCATAGTCTGTCAATACATGATGTCACTGCGTTTGACGACTTTGGCAAAACGGCATTGACCGTCGACGAGATCAGTGTTGAATTTGAGCTGTTATATCTTCTCCGCACAGGCAAACTGGTCGTAAATTTCGCGTTGATCGACGCTCCATACCTGTCTCTGTATAAAGAATCCTCAGATGCACCACTCAATATATCTCACATACTGCAGGCATTGAAATCCGATCGTCCGACGAAGCCGCAATCCAATTACGACCTTATGGTTAGTACTGTCATAATCAGAAACGGCCACATGAGCTTCGATGTGTTGGATTCACCGCGTAAAGACAGTATTTTTGACACACGGCATCTTGACGTGAATGAAATATTTCTAAACGCCTTTATTCCGCGTATATCAAATGAGGAATACAAAGTCGTAATAGATCGGTTTTCGCTCAAAGAAATAAACGGGTTCGAACTTTCAGATCTGAAAGCGGCGGCACATATCACACCTAACGGATCTGGACTCGAATATCTCTCACTTATTTTTCCTCACTCCTCCCTCTCATTTGATCCGATAACATTCGACAATAGCGGTTTTTCAGATCTTGACAAAGTTCTCCGGCATCGCGGCATCACACTCGGCATAAAGCCCGGCAGCATAGTCTATCCGCCTGATTTTTCAGCTTTTGCGCCGGGTTTAGGGCATCTTAAGGACTCTATTGAGGTGATATTAAACGGCAAGTTATCTGCTGACAGTGCTCTTATAGAGCGTCTTGTACTGACTCAGCCAGAAGATAAATTCGTGGGCACATTGTCAGCGTCTGTTTCTGATTACATGGACGGAGTCAATGCACGAATCGATATAGATGAACTCCGGATGTCGGCCAGTTCTTCCGGCATGACCGACATTCTTGAAATGCTGCCCGACAATAGCCATACATCTCATATACTCAGCAGACTCAAGGGTGACGATGTATTTTCGGTCAGCATGACATCTTCAGGCTATATCAACAATTCAAACATCAACGCACGTATATCTTTGGACGACAACTCGATAGCGCTTTCACTCAGATATTCCACACCTGACACATTTCGGACCGTTAATTTTAAAACCTCGGCCGATATCAGCATGCGAAAACTCTCATCGCTTGTTGCAGAGGAAGACTTCACCTATGCATTCTCACGATTAAACGCCGAAGGACGTTTGGCCGGCCCGGATGCGAGCCATTTCTCCGTTCGGCTTGATTCATCTATGATTGCGTACCGCCAACATTACTATGGGCCATTGACGCTTGCAGCAAATGTGTCAGGGCATGATGTTGACGCAAGTCTCGTATCCTCTGATCCGTTGCTTGCTTTTGAGGCAGATTGTTCGGTTTCGTTTGCCGATAATGTTAAGACCGTAGACGCTTCGGTCGATCTGTACAAGGCAAAACCATTTTCTCTCGGTCTGACTGATAATTATATAGATTATATTCTTTCGGCTTCCGCCGGTGCAAATCTCGAATTCTCATCAATCGATGACATTTCAGGATCTGTTACTGTTTCCGATCTGTCTTTCAGTGATAAAAATACGGAAACTCCTGATCTGACTGTAAACAGCATCAATATAGAGGCTCTTCCCCTCGACGATGCACCCGGTCTATCAATTAAATCAGACTTCATCAATGCCTATATCAACGGCAACTATCAGTTTTCGTCGCTCGTTTCTGATGTCTCGGATATAATAACACATCTATACCCTTCACTGCAAAGACATGCAGACAGACAGTCTGATGTTAGCGGTGATGCAAACAATTTCACATATAACATCCACATTTCTGAATGCGAGAGACTGTGTAAATTCCTGAATTTGCCTGTTTCGGTTATTTACCCGGTGGAAGTCGACGGTCATGTATCATCGACATATCGCACGGCCTCACTTTCGCTCACGGCACCATATCTCCTGCATGGCGATAAAATCATAGAAAACACGTCACTTATAGCGAATATTGATGCAGACACAGACCGGGCCAATGTTACAGCCTCGACAAAAATACCCACAAAAAAAGGACCGATGCTTGTCAATGCTGATCTGAAAGGTGTGTCTGACCGTATTGACAGCAAGATCGACTGGATAATCGAACGAAAAATACCGATCAACGGATCGTTTAACTTCACGACTCTGCTTTCACGCGATCTTGATGATATGCTTAATACATCTATCATATTCCATCCCGGATCAATAACGTTCGGTGATGATGTATGGATGGTAAAGCCGTCGGTAGTTACGCTTGAGGACAAACGTTTCGTCATTGATAATTTTGCGATGGGTGCTGATGACAAGTCTATATCTATTAACGGCATTATTTCGTCTGACGAAGACGATACCATCAATATTTCATTGGAAAATGTCGATTTGCTTGAAATTTTCGAAACTCTTGAAATCGATAAAGCTCTTATCGGAGGCAAGGCAACAGGCAGCTTTACAGGATGGGCCTTACTGACGCAATCACCGGAACTGTACTGTGATGATCTTCATGTCGATAATATAAGCTATAACCGTTGCGTGCTTGGTGATGTCGACATAGTAGCCTTCTGGGACAATGAAAAACGCTCTTTCAATCTTGATGCCGACGTTGTCGGTGAGACCGGGCGACATTCCCGAATATCAGGCGACATATATCCTGAGGGCGAAGCCCTTGACATAAACTTTAATGTCAACCATGTGCCTGTCGGGTTCATGAAACCGTTTATGGAAGCGTTCGCATCCGACCTGTCGGGATATGCGTCGGGTAACGCACGTTTGTTCGGCACGTTCAAATATATTGACATGGAAGGTGATGTTTTTGCTGAAGATCTTAAAATCAAGATTGACTTTACCAACACGTGGTATTCTGCAAGCGACACCATCCGTCTGCGGCCGGGAGTTATCGATATTGACAATGTCATTATCCGCGATATAAATGGTCACACTGCCACACTCAATGGCACTGTCAACCACATATATTTCAAAGAGTCTTCATTCGACTTTAAGGTTTCCGACGCCCGCGACTTTCTCAGCTATAATGTCGATGCTCGTCAGAGTCCCGACTGGTACGGCACCGTTTATGGAAACGGAGGCGCGACTATTTCCGGCGAACCGGGAGTTGTCAACATAGGAGTCAACATGTCGACAGCTCCTAAATCTGTATTCAATTTTGTGCTTTCCGATCGTCTCGATGCCGATGAATATTCGTTTATCACATTCAAGGACAGCCGTGTCGAGGCACGACGCGATTCCTTGTTATCGGCCGACAACGTTCCTGCGATTGTGAGAATGCTCCGCGACCGCCTCGGCGCCGATGACAATGATTCGCCTTCTGCCTACAATATGGATCTGCAGATCGACATAACTCCCGATGCAAGAATGGTTCTCGTCATGGATCCTGTGAGCGGCGATGAAATAAAAGCCACAGGTTCGGGAAATCTGCGTCTCACTTACGAATCGCTCAACAATCATCTCAAAATGTATGGCACATATACGCTTAACCGAGGCAGTTATAATTTCACACTTCAGGATATAATAATCAAAGATTTTACTATAAAGGAAGGCAGTACGATCGCATTTCATGGCGATCCCTACTCCGCGCAACTCGACATTCAGGCCATATACTCTGTCAATGCCAACCTCAGCGATCTCGACGAATCTTTCTTGCTCGACAAAGATCTCAACCGCACAAATGTGCCGGTCCACGCTCTTTTGAAAGTAACGGGCGACATGCGTCAGCCGGATATTGACTTCGATCTCGAATTCCCTACCCTGACTCAAGATACATATCGCAAGGTGCTGAGTATCGTAAGTACAAAGGAGATGATGAACCGTCAGATAATCTATCTTCTGGCTTTGAATCGTTTCTATACCCCCGACTATATGTCGTCGACGACAAAAGGCAACGAATTGTTCTCTGTTGCGTCATCGACATTGTCGAGTCAGCTCAGCAGCATGCTTGTGAAACTGAGCGAGGACTGGAGCATAGCTCCTAATTTGCGCAGCGACCGCGGAGACTTCTCTGATGTCGAAGTTGATGTAGCTTTATCAAGCAGATTGCTCAATAATCGTCTGCTGTTCAACGGCAACTTTGGCTATCGCGACAAATCGCTCAACACCAACCAGTTTATCGGTGACTTTGATGTCGAATATCTGCTCAATCCAAAAGGATCGTGGCGTTTGAAAGCTTACAACCGCTATAATGACCAGAATTATTATGTCCGCACTGCTCAGACAACTCAGGGCATAGGCATTGTTTTCAAAAAGGACTTCAATAATTTCTTCGGATTTCTCCGCCCCAAAAAGAAGCATATTTCCGATTTAAGACCCGTACCCGTTGACAGCACATCGGTCATTGTTATTCTGGATTCTATCGCTCACCCTGCGTCTCCGCAACAGACGCAGACCGATAGGCCATTATAGAGTTAGTGCAAACCAGTGCTAACAAATCATAAGAAACGATTAAAATATTGTTAATTATTGATACGTTGCCTATCTTTGCAAAAAAGATAAAGTATTAATGACTTTTTGTCCACATATCCGGTTCGTATCACTCGCAGTTGTTTTGAGCTGTTTCCCGTTCGGTAGCAATGCAGTCGACACGATTACAACAGATGAAGACGATGTCTTTTTACAGGCCGTTGAACACACTCGTCTGCGTGAAGAGAGACTTGAAAAAGATATTCTCGCTGACGATATCATATCTTATGCCGGGACGTTTATCGGCCGTCCTTACCGCCGCGGAGGCAAAGGACCTAAAGCCTTTGACTGCTCAGGGTTCACACGCTATATTTTCAGCCACTTTAATACTCACCTCGGCGCATCTTCCCGTTCACAGTTTTTGCAAGGCGAAGAAATCGCGAGGAGCGATATCAGGCCCGGAGATCTTGTCTTTTTCAGCAGTCATCGCTCGGGAAACAAGGTCGGTCATGTCGGCATTGCAGTCGAAGTCGATTCTGACGGGCGCATAAAATTTATTCACGCTGCCAGTCGCGGGGGAATACGCATCGACAATTACCCTGATAACGGCTATTATTCGAATCATTTCATGGGTGCCCGTAGGGTTATATAAGTAATACAACATTTTTTCCATATAAATTTATGTATAATATTGGTGACAAGGTCGACGATCTGTTAGGGCTCGATCAAAACGGCAATGAAGTTCGTTTAAGTGACTATCCGGGCAAATCCATCGCCCTATATTTTTATCCCAAAGATATGACTTCGGGATGTACGGCTCAGGCTTGTAATCTCCGCGATAATTACGACGATCTCCTCTCTGCCAGTTATCAGGTTATCGGAGTCAGCGTTGATCCTGCTCAGTCTCATCTCCGTTTCATTGCGAAAAATAATCTACCTTTCCCTCTCATTGCCGATACCGACCATAAACTTGTCGAGAAATTCGGCGTTTGGGGTGAAAAATCTATGTATGGTCGCAAATATATGGGAACATTCCGAACTACTTTCATCATTGCTCCTGATCATACAATCAGCCGTATAATCACCCCAAAACAGGTCAAAACCAAAGACCATGCGGCTCAAATACTTGAGGTATAAAGAAAAATTTCAGTAATTTTCCGCTTTTGGTTGGCGGTTAATATAAAGTTTATTAATTTTGTCGAGGCTAAATTCCTCAGTATTTTCTGTTGGATTTGGCCTTGTATATAGTCCAAAACTTAAATCTCACTATAGAACAATCACTAACAAAAAGTTATGGCAGAAAAAAAAGAAAAATTGTTCGACCAGTTCCCGGGTATCAGCTATGACGAATGGCGTGCCAAGGTCGAGACCGACCTGAAGGGTGCCGATTTCAACAAGAAATTGGTTTGGAGAACAAACGAAGGCTTTAATGTCCAGCCTATCTACCGTGCTGAAGACATAGCCGACTTCAAGACAACAGACTCGCTTCCCGGTGAATATCCTTTTATCCGCGGAACTCGGACTGACAACGAGTGGCTCACACGTCAGGAGATTCTTGCCGAAGATCCCGCTGAGGCCAATAAACTTGCGCTTGACGTTCTTAACAAAGGAGTCAATTCTCTTGGTTTCAAGGTTTCAGAACCTACAGAAGCAACCGTTGCCGCGCTCCTCGACGGCATTGATCTCGAAAAAGTTGAAATCAATTTCAACTGCTGCCCGTGTAAGGCTCAGGATCTTGCTGAAGCTCTCTGCGAGTATCTCGGCGCAAGAGGTGCTGAAAAAAAATTCCATGGTTCAATCGACTTCAACCCTCTGCGCAAAGCTCTCCGTCACGGAGCAGAAGTTTCGCCCGAGATTACTGAAAAAGCCAAGAAGCTTATCGAAACAGTTAAAAATATACCGGCTCTTCGCGTAATAGCTGTCGACTCAGTACTCTTCTGCGACGGCGGCGCATATATTTTCCAGGAACTCGGATATGCTCTCGCGTGGGGCGCTCAATGGATGACAGCTCTCACCGACGCAGGTCTTTCGGCAGACGAAGCTGCATCGCGCATCAAGTTCAACATGGGCGTATCATCCAATTATTTCATGGAACTTGCCAAATTCCGTGCCGCACGTATGCTTTGGGCGCAGATCGTCGAACAATACAAGCCGGCGTCGACCGATGCAGCGAAAATGCACGTTCATGCCGCCACTTCTAAATTCAATCAGACAATCTATGACGCTCATGTCAACTTGCTTCGCAGCCAGACTGAGGCAATGTCAGCTGCTTTGGCAGGTGTTGATTCGATAACCGTAGTTCCGTTCGATACTCCCTACAAGACGCCGGACCCATTCTCAGAACGCATCGCACGCAACCAGCAGTTCCTTCTCAAAGAAGAGAGCCACCTCGACAAAGTTGTCGACCCCGCAGGCGGCAGCTACTATGTCGAGACCCTCACTCTTTCTATCGCAAACGAAGCATGGAAACTCTTCCTTGACGTCGTAGAAAAAGGTGGTTTCTTCGCCGAAGTTTCCAACGGCAATATCCAGAAGGCAGTCAATGATTCTTGCGAAAAACGTCACACTGACGTGGCTCGCCGCAAAGAAATTCTGCTCGGCACAAACCAGTATCCCAATATAAACGAAAAGGCTGCCGACAAGATCGTTGCTAAAACATGCTGCTGCTCTTGCGGCGACAAAGCCGAAGGCAACGGTGGCCTGACAATGAAACGCGCCGCCACAGACTTCGAGGAGCTCCGTCTCGCAACTGAGGCCGCAGCCAATCGTCCGAAAGTGTTTATGCTTACTATCGGCAACCTCGCCATGCGTCTTGCCCGCGCCCAGTTCTCGACCAACTTCTTCGGATGTGCAGGCTACGAGATTATCGACAACCTCGGTTTTGACACAGTCGAGGCCGGTGTCGATGCAGCTCTTGAAAAAGGCGCCGATGTAATTGTGCTCTGCTCAAGCGATGACGAATATGCCATTCTCGCACCCGAGGCATTTAAATATCTCGACGGCCGTGCCGAATTTGTCGTTGCAGGCGCTCCTGCATGCATGGACGATCTCAAGGCTGCCGGCATAAATGAATTTATCCACGTTCGCTGCAATGTACTTGATACATTGAAAGCTTTCAACGCCAAACTTCTCAAATAATCTCGACAATGAAACCAGATTTTAAAACCATAGATATAGCTAAAGACGCTTTCGGAGCGAAACATTCGCCCGTTGCCGGTGGAGAAGATTGGCTCACGCCCGAACTGATCCCCGTAAAACCTATCTATACGAAAGACGATCTCGAAGGTCTCGAACACCTCAACTACGTTTCAGGCATCCCCCCCTTCCTTCGCGGTCCGTACAGCGCGATGTATCCTCTGCGCCCATGGACTATCCGCCAGTATGCAGGTTTCTCTACGGCTGCCGAATCAAATGCATTCTACCGCCGCAACCTTGCATCAGGTCAGAAAGGTCTTTCTGTCGCATTTGACCTCGCCACTCACCGTGGATACGACGCCGATCACGAGCGCGTAGTCGGTGATGTCGGCAAAGCCGGTGTGTCTATCTGCTCAATCGAAGACATGAAGGTTCTTTTCGACGGTATACCTTTGAACAAGATGTCTGTCTCGATGACTATGAACGGAGCCGTTCTTCCTGTGCTTGCATTCTATATCAACGCAGGTCTCGAGCAGGGTGCCAAACTCGAAGAAATGGCCGGTACTATCCAGAACGATATTCTCAAAGAGTTCATGGTGCGTAACACATATATTTATCCGCCCGAGTTCTCGATGCGTATTATCGCCGACATCTTCGAATATACATCGCAAAATATGCCCAAGTTCAACTCGATCTCTATTTCGGGTTACCACATGCAGGAAGCAGGCGCTACTTGCGACATCGAACTTGCCTACACCCTCGCCGATGGTCTCGAATATCTCCGCGCAGGTGTCAACGCAGGCATGGACATCGATGCTTTCGCGCCTCGTCTGTCGTTCTTCTGGGCTATCGGCATGAACTTCTTCATGGAGATTGCAAAGATGCGTGCAGCACGTATGCTCTGGGCTAAGATCGTAAAACAGTTCAACCCCAAGAACCCCAAATCACTTGCGCTCCGCACCCACTCTCAGACATCAGGATGGTCGCTCACAGAGCAGGATCCGTTCAACAATGTGGGCCGTACCTGTATCGAAGCTATGGGTGCCGCTCTCGGTCACACACAGTCACTTCATACAAACGCACTCGACGAGGCTATCGCCCTGCCTACAGATTTCTCGGCACGTATCGCCCGTAACACTCAGATCTACATCCAGGAGGAAACAATGGTCACAAAAGAGATCGATCCCTGGGCCGGATCATACTATGTCGAAGCGCTCACCAACGAGATCGCACAGCGCGCATGGCAGCATATTCAGGAAATCGAGAAGCTCGGCGGTATGGCCAAGGCCATCGAGACGGGTCTTCCCAAACTCCGTATCGAAGAAGCTGCCGCCCGCACTCAGGCACGTATCGACTCAGGCCGTCAGACTATCGTCGGCATCAACAAATATCGTCTTGATCACGAAGATCCGATCGACATCCTCGAAATCGATAACACTGAAGTGCGCAAGGAACAGATCGAACGTCTCAACGACGTCAAGGCCAAACGTGACGAGGCTAAAGTCAAGGAAGCCCTTGCTGCCATTACCGAATGCGTGCGCACCAAGAAAGGCAATCTGCTCAATCTTGCTGTCAAGGCAGCCGGTCTACGAGCTACCCTCGGTGAAATCTCCGACGCTTGCGAGGAAGTTGTCGGCCGTTATAAAGCAATCATCAGAACAATATCAGGCGTGTATTCAAGCGAAACAAAACAAGATCCCGACTTCCAGCGCGCACAGCAGATGTGCGAGGAATTTGCAAAACGTGAAGGTCGTCAACCGCGTATCATGATCGCCAAAATGGGTCAGGACGGTCACGACCGCGGTGCTAAAGTCGTTGCCACAGGGTATGCAGACTGCGGTTTCGACGTCGACATGGGTCCGCTGTTCCAGACTCCGGCAGAAGCCGCCCGTCAGGCAGTAGAAAACGATGTGCATATCCTCGGCGTGTCTTCGCTTGCAGCAGGTCATAAGACTCTCATTCCGCAGGTTATCGAAGAGCTCAAGAAACTCGGTCGTGAAGACATCATGGTTACAGCCGGTGGTGTTATCCCCGCTCAGGACTATGATTTCCTCTACAAGGCAGGTGTAGCCGCCATCTTCGGCCCCGGTACACGAATTCCGGTATCGGCGATAAAGATGCTTGAGCTTCTTAACGAGAGTGCTGAATAAAAAATTTCCCCAATCCCAGATTCCCCTTCCCCGGGGGAATCAACTCAATCCCTGGCAGAGGCTTCGTCGTGATGACGAAGCCTCTGTTGTTCTCAAACCGTCGCTTTACACTAACTGAAATGTAA
Source organism: uncultured Bacteroidales bacterium (assembly GCA_947573135.1). Classification (GTDB taxonomy): domain Bacteria; phylum Bacteroidota; class Bacteroidia; order Bacteroidales; family Muribaculaceae; genus CAG-873. Next base: position 12,580 of record CANPDU010000040.1, read on the forward strand.
GGCCAATTAAAGCTTACACAACTTTTTTTCACTCAAAAAATCCACTGAAAACAAGTCTCATCTTTAACAGATGCTAAAAAAATCAGGGGTCTGAACTTATGGCATCGCGTAAGGGTTTATTAGTAAAATGAACTAAAAGACTAAAGATATGAAATACGAACAACCTGATCTTCCTTATGCTAAAGACGCATTGGAGCCTGTGATAAGCAAAGAAACCGTAGAATACCATTACGGCAAACACGAAAAAGCTTACATCGACAATCTTAACAGACTGATTAAGGGAACCGAATATGAAGACATGGATCTTGAAGATATAATCCGCCATTCCGAAGGAGCATTATTTAATAATGCCTCACAAGCGTGGAATCATATTTTCTACTTTTTCAGTTTCAATCCCAAACCATCGTCGCATGAACCAACCGGGGAATTACGGCGCGCCATAGACCGTGATTTCGGATCATTCGAAAAGTTTAAAGAAGCTTTTATCGAAGCCGGCACAGGTCTTTTCGGATCCGGCTGGGTATGGTTGTCGAGAGACGATAACGGCAGACTGTTTATCACACAAGGGAAAAATGCCGAGTCTCCGATCGCCTCAGGGCTTATTCCGTTGCTTACATTTGATGTCTGGGAACATGCTTATTACCTCGACTATCAAAATCGGCGTGCAGATGCACTGAAAGCATTATGGGATATTGTCGACTGGGATATCGTATCCGACAGATATTAAAATACAATCACACTGACAGAAACAGTATAGATAGCACTTTAATTTTAAGCATAATGTGATGAATGGGAAGGGAGGTACTCGTGAGAGCACCTCTTTTCTTTTTCATCTTACAACAAAAGAAAGCCCCTATCAGATGACTTCAAGATCGGCTTCAAGACGCTGACGCACGACTTCATACATCATAACCGCCGCAGCGACGCCTACATTTAGAGACCCGATATGACCAAACATCGGGATGGAAACTTTCGTATCGCACAACTTCAACACTTCGGGCGATATGCCGCAGTCTTCCGCTCCCATGACAATAGCTACAGGACCGGCGTAGTTGGCACGCGTATAGTTGAAATCGGCTTTTTCGGTAGCTGCGATAATCTGATATCCGTTATCTTTGAGGAAACGCACAGCTTCGTAGAGATTGCGTTCGCGGCAAACCGGCAGATAGTTGAGAGCTCCGGCTGATGTTTTTACGGCATCGGCATTGACCGTAACGCTCCCTCGTTCAGGAATGACAATTGCGTTCACACCGCAACACTCTGCCGTTCGGGCCATACCTCCGAAATTACGCACATCAGTAACCCCGTCAAGGACAAGCATAAACGGCTCTATGCCGTCTTCATAAAGCTGAGGTACTATATGTTCGAGCTTTTGATAAGTCACAGCCGCCAATAATGCCACGACGCCTTGATGATTTTTACGTGTGATGCGGTTAAGTCTCTCGACCGGCACACGTTGCATCGGGATCTGATAGCTACGCGCAAGATCATGAAGACGGACAGCCATTTCGCTGTGAAGGTCTTTTTTAACAAGTATCTTATCAATGTCGCGTCCGGCCTCTATTGCTTCGATTACGGAGTGAAGTCCGAAGATATATTCATTTGTTTCCATATTCGTCAGTTTGCTATATTAAATATATGCGTCAGTCAAATAATGATCTGGCAGCCGCCAGAGCAGCCTGATTATCGGACGAACCGCTCAGCATCAATGCAAGTTCACTGACGCGTTCGTCATCTGAAAGCTGCCTGATGTGAGTGTTAGTGGTCTGTTCGTCGTCGAGTTTATAAACTTTATAATGCGAGTTGCCTTTGGCCGCAACTTGAGGAAGATGTGTGATCGTGATCACTTGTATGCGCTGCGACAGGATTTGCATGAGTTCACCCATTTTTGATGCCACTTCGCCGGAAACACCGGTGTCGATCTCGTCGAAGATGATCGACGGAAGATTCATCTTCTTTCCTACAATAGATTTGATTGCCAGCATTAAACGTGAGATTTCGCCTCCGGAGGCAGTCTGGCTTACAGGCAAAAGCTGCTGGTTCTTATTGAAAGCAAACAAAAACTCGACCTGATCAATTCCCGAATGATTTAGTTTACCACTTGTGACGGCAATATCACAACGTAAATTTTTCATGCCAAGCGGTTCGGCTACGCGCCGGAGCTCGTCGGAAAACTCGGCCGCACAGCGCCGGCGCCGCTCCGATATTGAACGGGCAATAAGAACGGCATTTTTTTTAGCTGCGCGCGCATCAGCTTCGAGCGTAGACAGCAGCTCATCTCCACTATCAAGCATTTCCATCTGATGCGACAACTGCTCACGCAGAGAAATCAAAGCATCAGCACTGTCAACATGATGTTTAGTCTCAAGCGAATATATCTTGCCGAGCCGCGAGTCAATCTCGTCGAGACGCTGAGGATCGGCATTATAATCATTGTCGTATGCTTCAATAGCAGATGCGACATCGCGAATTTCAATCAGGACCGCCTCAAGACGGGACGAGAGAGTTTCAGCATCAGGAATAGTTTCTGCCAGATCGCGAAGAGCGCCAACAGCAGTCTCCAGAGCCAATGTTGCATTTTCATCACCCTGCAGAGCCGCAAGAGCCTCAGTTATATAACGTTTGGTTTCAGCCATATCTGCAAGACGATCACGTTCAGCCTCAAGCTCGGCATCTTCACCTGGGACAAGATCAAGCGATGCCAGCTCCTCGAGTTGATATGTAATGAAATCGGCTTCATCACGACCACGTCTGATCATGTCGCGCGTCTCGGAATACTTTTTTAACAAACGCTGATAATCGGCATACGCCGCGCGGTAATCACTTAAAAGATTATCGTTAGCGGCGAGACTATCAATAATCCGCAACTGATAATCGGGATCGGCAAGTAACAAGTTCTGATGCTGAGAATGTATGTCCACCAATCTCAATGCCAGAGACCGCAACTGGGTCAGATTAACAGGCGAATCGTTGATAAACGCCCGCGAACGTCCGTTAGGAGAAAGTTCACGTCGCAAGATTACACGCTCCCCGTCAGCATCCAAATCATTATCTGTAAAAAAATCATAGAATGCTTGAGGATCTTCAAGAGTGAATTCGACTTCTACGATAGATTTTTTCGACGAATCGGTTATGACTTTAGCGTCTGCTCTCGCTCCCAACAGCATATTCAGAGCTCCAAGCATTATGGATTTACCGGCGCCAGTCTCGCCTGTAATTATATTAAGGCCGCCGGTAAAGTCTATATCAATCTGCGAAATAAGCGCATAATTACTTATATGAAGTGACCGTATCATTGCTTTTCGGAACCGTTTTTAATCTTTTCAAGTCTCTCCTGCTCTGTCGGATATATATCTTGCAATAAATTATATACTTTTGATCGCTCTTCTGAAGAGGCCTTAGAATAAATGTTAACAAGTTCGTCAAGTTTAGCATCCTTAAACATCGACAGACCTACCGACATTGGTGCTGACGAATAGACCTGACGAATAATGTCCATAGTTTCTGTAATCTTTGCCCTGCCCTTATCGGGACTGACAGACATCTCGTCAAGCCCGCGACGGTGATAATCATAAAGCAGATCGCGTAGCGACTGAGTAGCCTGATCGGTAAAAGCTGCAAGCACAGCACTGCGGTTTTTGGTATCTTCAAAAGCTTTCCATCCGCTTTCGCCCGAAGACTGTGCCTGCTGAACAATCGTCTTAAGCCGCTCGAAATAAGGTTCGCCTCCTCGTGGCGAAAAAGAATCATAATCTACCGCAAGTATCAGATAAGCATAAAAATTGAGTATCGCCGTAATCTGACTTTCCATACGGTCGAGAGTGAAAACAAGCGGCTCGTTTTCCTGATAGCTGAACTCAATTTTGGTATCTTTGAAATTAATCAGCGTAGTTGTATATGTGCTATTATACACCGGACGGCTTGACTGAATCTGAAGATCACCAGATATTTTACCGTCAGTGTATTCTTTTACAGTAAAAAACAGCCGGCAGTCGATTTTCTCATTAGCCGAAAACTGGTTATTGGTGAAGATAGTGGTGTTCATATACTCATTCATCGCCTGTTCGAGAGTCGTGAACACCTGCTTATATGTTCCCTCAACCTGATCGGAATTTATCTTGACTTTACAGTTGAGTTCCTGTGCTGACAAAGGCAATGCCAGCAACATACAGCAAGAAAAAAGAATATATTCAATTGTTCGCGGCATATTTACTTTCGATAACGTCGAGGATATCATCGGCCACTTCTGACTTTGATTTCAACGGATAATCCTTGCGAGAACCGTCACGGAAGCATATAGAAACCTGATTAGTATCTGTACGAAAACCGGCTCCGGGATTACGCAAAGAATTAAGCACGATAATATCAAGATTTTTACGATGCAGTTTATCGACAGCGTTATTGAACTCGTCGTCGGTTTCGAGTGCAAAACCTATTAAAATCTGTCCGTCTCGTTTATGCTCACCTAACGAAGCGATAATATCCGGATTTTTGACCAATGAAATCTGATCTAATCCATCTTTCTCTCGCTTTATCTTGTGGTCATAAGTCTCGGCAGGCGCATAATCTGCAACTGCAGCAGTCATGATCGCAATATCAGACGACGGGAAATACTTGCCGCACGCTTCTAACATCTCGCGGGCCGACTCAACCGAGACCACTTTGACCGCCGGATTCTCAGGAACAATCGCAACCGGGCCGGAAACGAGAGTGACCTCCGCTCCCCGGGCTGCGGCATGATCGGCGATAGCATAACCCATCTTTCCGGAAGAATAATTGCCTATGAAACGTACCGGATCAATTTTCTCATAAGTCGGACCGGCAGTCACCAATATTTTTTTCCCGGCGAGAGACTTAGATGCCCTGAAAAAATCATCAAGGGCCTTCACAATGTTCTCGGGTTCTTCCATACGACCTTTCCCGACAAGATGACTGGCGAGTTCACCTTCAGCCGGTTCGATGATATGATTACCATATGACCGCAGCATAGAAATATTACGGACAGTCGAAGGATGGCGCATCATGTCAAGATCCATAGCCGGGGCAACAAAGACCGGAGATTTTGCTGACAGGTATGTAGTAATGAGCATATTGTCAGCAACACCGTTGGCCATTTTTGCAATTGTAGATGCTGTCGCAGGAGCAATCACCATTGCATCAGCCCATAGGCCAAGATCAACATGAGAATGCCATTCGCCTGTGTTTGCCGTGAAAAATTCACTGACGACAGGCTTACCGCTCAGTGCAGACATAGTCACAGGTGTGATAAATTGCTTGGCATTAGGAGTCATCACGACCTGTACTTCCGCACCGGCCTTGACAAAAAGCCGCAATAGTGCGGCAGACTTATAGGCCGCAATTCCTCCGCTTATGCCTAATATTATATGCTTGCCTTTTAGCATAGAGATCTATTTAGACTGACGCAATTTTATGCGGGTGAAGGCATCCTTAGTATTCTTTGTAAAGTCGCCTTGCATAATCCATGCATAATAACCGGGATCGGTACGCAAAACTTCTTCAGCCAAACGTCCTTTATACTTGCCGAAATTGATAACTTCGCGTTTTTGGTCATCATATACAAGACGACCCACAAAGTCGACATTACGAGACTGAGACGCATATTCGGATAACGCTTCTACCTCGCAAGGAAGGTCGTCGTAACGCTCAAGTTGTGCTTTCAGCACCTCGTATGTCGCCATCGTATCGGCACTCGCACTGTGAGCTTCCTCAAGATCTTTCCCACAATAGAAACGATATGCCGCTACAAGAGTCCGAGGTTCCTTCTTGTGAAATATCGTCTGAACATCGATAAAACGAGCCTTGCTGAAATCAAAATCCACGTCAGCACGCTGGAACTCCTGATCAAGCAAAGGAATGTCAAAACGATTGGAGTTAAATCCTGCAATGTCACACCCGACGAAAAGCTGAGCCAACGATTTAGCAATCTGCCGGAATGTCGGTTCGTTACGGACATCTTCATCAGTGATGTGATGTATGGCCGTAGCTTCAGCCGGAATCGGCATCTCAGGGTTCACACGACGTGTTTTAACAACCTCTGTGCCGTCAGGCATAACTTTGACAATCGATATCTCAACAATACGATCATGTGATATATTAGTACCGGTAGTTTCCAGATCGAAGAAAACAATCGGACGCCGTAAAGTCAGTTTCATTTTAACTGATAAATAGCTTTAAAACAAGATCAGAATTCCCCGACAGTCATAGGCATAAGGAGCATAAGCAACTCTGTGCCTTCGGCATCTTCGGTAGGACGGAACAAGCCAGGACGTCCCGGGTCGGAAAGTTCAACGATAATATCTTCGGTAGGTATAGTATTAAGTATCTCAATCAGGTATGGCGCACTAAAACCGATAGTAAGTTCCTGTCCGGTAAAAGAGCAAGGCACCTGTTCGCGTGCACTTGTGCAATTACCCTGATCACTGGATTTAAGAAGGACACGTTCGGGCGTGATACGGAATTTTTCAAGACCGAAAGCGGGATCAACAAATACGCCGACACGACGCACAGCTGTCAGAAATGACAGACGGTCTGCTGTGAGCGTATAAGGATTATTTTTCGGAATAACTCTGTTGTAATCGGGAAAACGGCCGTTAAGGAAACAACACTTAAAAGTAAACGCGTCGCTCTCGATTGTCGCATTCTTAGTGTTCATTGTCACTGTCATATGCTCGTCTTTCGCAAAGACATTTTTAATTATAGTCGCCGGCTTTACGGGGAGTAGACATGTCCCTTCGACACCAGGCGCGATATTACGGCAAATATAACGGACGAGCTTACGGGTATCAGTTGCAACAAAAGTGATCGAATCGGGCTTAATATCAAAGAAAATACCCATCATCATCGGCCGCAGGTCATCATTACCGACAGCAAAGATCGTATTATCGATACCTTTAATCAGCTCCTGAGGCACACATGTGAACGAAATCGGTTCTTTTTCGTCGGGATCAGGCTTGAACGCAGGATATTCATCGCCTGGAATAGCAACAAGCGTATAGTTGCCGCTCGCATACTCGATCTCGATTTCAAGCGTTGTATCGTTTATGGAAAACGATATACCCTGATCCGGCATTTCTCTAAGAAGTTCAACTAGACGTCGCGCGCCAATGCAGAAGCGACCGGATCCTTCAGCCTCTGTAACAGTGATACGTGCAGTCAGCGAATTCTCGAGATCCGAACCTGTAACGGTCAGGACGTCGTTTTTTAGCTCGACCAGAAAATTATCAAGAATAGTCAGCGCATTTTTCGAATTGATTACTTTGCTTACAGATGAAACTGCGCTGTAGAGTGATTTACTTGGTACGTTGAACTTCATATAGTGTAAAAGTTAAGTTATAAGCGATTTTAATCTTGCAAATATAGTAATAATAAACGACTTCGACAACTCAAAAAATAAGCGATGTGAGTCATGCGGTCGTCTTAGCGGTCAATGACGTTGGCCAACTGATCACGGCAGAGCTGAAGTTTTCTTTCAAGTTTCTCGCGCTCGATCAGAGTCAGACGATAGGCCTGTTTATCACTGGCAAAGCGCCATGTCGAGACTATAGCACTGACCATCGTTTCATCGAGTTTACCGTCAATAGTTTTTCCGGTGCCGACCAACATGTATTTATTTGCGGCCATATGATCGGTCAGCCATTTTACAGCATCAGTCACATCTTCCTGCTGCAAGACTGTCATCTCGGTGTTTTCAACCGTAACCAGACGCGAGGCATTGACAGGTACAGTCGACACAGACTGAGAGCCATCAACAAACGTGACGTTTGTAAATCCGATCGCACGACCCGGAATTTTCACAGATAATGTAAAATAGCCCTCGTCATTGATACGCGGTAAGATATCGGTCTTACGCTTTAATATTGTTTTTGCGACATAATTACCGCCAAGTCCCTTGCCCGGATTGGTAACATACTCAAAATCATTCTGGTAAAGATCAAGCTGATTTTTCAGCACAGCAAGAGTGTCATCCACATCCCTGATACGACGGATAGTCAGCCCTTCGACAGCCATAGCCCGGAACTTCATAGACGAACGTCTAACGTCGACTTCGGCAGCATAGCGAGTATCAAGAGAATCGAGAACCGTTATCGCTGCCTGATAATTTCCTGACTTAACTTCAGTTTCTGCTTCTTCGCAAAGTTTAAGTGCCGCATCATGATCTTTGTTACACGACATCATAAAAACAGCAAGAAACACACCTACTGCCAATTTATTTGCTACGTTGTACATTTTTTACACCTTTAACTGTCTGCAATTTTTTAATTAGTTGATTGAGAGAAGTCGTATCGTTGACTCCTACTATTATGTAACCCTGAAAGAGACCGTCATTGCTGTCAACCGTTATATTTCTCAGAGTCACATTTTTTTCTTTATTTATTATCGAAGTTATATTTGTGACGATGCCGATATCATCATTTCCAACAATACGAATAGTCGCGCCAAATTGAGACCCAAGTTTTCCGCTCCATTCAGTGCGGATAATACGGTATGGATATTTGATCCGTATGTGGGCGGCATTAGGACAATCAGAACGGTGTATTTTAATCACTCCCTCAGAAGATATAAAACCAAACACATCGTCACCATAAATAGGGTTACAGCATTTCGCCAATCTATAGTTGATCCCTTTGATATTGTTGCCTATGACAAGGATATCGTCGGACTGGCCAGTGCTTTCATCGGTGCCGGCTAGTTGCATCGTATATTCGCTCGCTGAAATTTTTTCAGCTTCTTCGGCGACGCGTGTAACAGCAAGATACGTTTCTATCACGTCGTTGACGTCAAGAGTTTCTTCCGCAATGCGGGTAAAGAACTCCGTCACGGTCTTGGATCCAAGTTTCTTGATGACCTTAGACAATACAGATTCATCGATATCGATTTTCCTGTTTTTAAACCGACGCTGCAACAGCTCTTTGCCAAGTTCGGCCACGCGGCTTTCCTGCTCTTTGAGCGCGACGCGGATTTTGTTGCGGGCTTTTGACGTGACGACGTAATTGAGCCAGTCCTGTTTCGGCACCTGTTGGGCAGAAGTGAATATCTCGACAGTGTCACCGCTCTGAAGTTTATAGCTGATTTTCTGATTTTTACCATTAACACGCCCACCGGTACACTGACATCCGACATTGGTATGAATACTGAATGCAAAGTCGAGCAAGGTCGCTCCGAGCGGAAATCTATAAAGATCGCCCTTAGGAGTAAACGCAAATACCTCTTTGTCATATACATCCATACGCATATTCTTCATCAGCTCCATAGGCCCGGTCTCAGCAGCCTCGAGGATGTCGCGCACATTATTCATCCAGGCATCGAGATTGTCTTCGCTCTTGATGCCCTTATATTTCCAATGGGCGGCAAGTCCTTTTTCAGCAATGGCATCCATGCGTTTGCTCCTTATCTGCACCTCGACCCATTTGTTATCCGGACCATAGACTGTTATATGCAATGATTCATAACCATTGCTTTTTGGTATGCTAAGCCAATCTTTCAGTCTTGACGGATTGGGACGATACATATCAGTCACAATCGAATATGCAAGCCAGCATTCATTTTTCTCACGCTCGCGAGGGACATCAAGTATTATCCTGATCGCAAACAGATCATAGATATTCTCAAGATCGTTTTTCTGTTTTTTCATTTTATTCCAGATCGACGATATTGACTTGGTGCGTCCTTTGATTTCAAATTTCAGGCCCTCGCGTTCAAGTTTCTCTTTAACCGGTCTTATAAAATCGGTAATATAGGCATCGCGGCTTGCTTTTGTTTCATTAAGTTTATGGGCGATCTGCGTAAAAACATCTCTATTGGTGTATTTTAACGACAAATCTTCAAGTTCGGATTTAATGCTGTAAAGCCCAAGTCTGTGAGCAAGCGGAGCATACAGATAACTCACTTCGTAAGCGACATCACAGACCTGACGATGGTCAGGATGATGATTGATCGCCCTCATAAGAGCGAGACGGTCAAGAATCATCAGAATTATCACACGTATGTCTTCTGCAAACGTAAGCAACAGATTCCTGAAATTCTCGCTGCCGACAAGAGTATGACGGCTATATAAAGATGAAACCTTATTAAGTCCGCCTACTATTTTGGCAATATCCTGCCCCCAGTCATTTACAATCTGATCGCGCGAGATGAACTCACGGCGGTAGAGATTATAAAGCATCATCGCCACAATCATATTGCGATCAGGGCTCAAGCGTTCGCACAGTAATTCACACGCCGCAAGATTGCGTATGACCGGATTTATTCCAAACTTATCACGATGATACACGTTGGCATCAACAGCTGACTTGACAAGAGACTTTAATCTGCGTATATCACTGTAAGTAAAAACATCGCGACTGAACCGCAGAAGGTCGTTACATAACGGCTTCAACTTCCCTCGTTCATCATCGGTAAAGAATACTTGTTCCATAGGCGAACCAAAAAATTTTGAACTTCAAATTTAAGCATTTTTTCTGAGAGATATACCCTTCAGTAACAAAATGCCTAATTTTTAATCAAGCATTTCACGAAGAATTTTTATTCTTTCTGCAAAATTTTCAATCTCAAGCCTCTGATGTTCTGATAATCCGTTTATATCCTTACCGCAACCGTCTTCACGGCAAAATATCGCATCTTGAGGATTACTGTGTCCATCAGGGCAAATATATCTTCGTTCTGCTTTAAACAGGCCACGATGCAATTCGATCGTACCCAGCAGCGGAAGCCGGTCAAACTTCGCCAACAAGAACTGCATGCCGTCGATTGTGTCGCCATCATATTCAGGCTGAAACGCGTCGAGTAAATCGGCGGCAAGATCATGATGACCGTTGTCGATCAATTTACCGATATGTTCGCAGTCAAATAAACGACAATTATAGATAAGATCAACAAAAGCATCATGGTCGGTATAAGGATCAGAATATACGACATCGAGAGCATAACTTCGATCAACACACATAATATACCGCGGAAAATTCCGGAGTGCAAGCATATGAAAATCACAACGCTTGTCTTCGTCGAGAAGATGAGAGACAAGATATTTGCGATATAACCCCTCACCCAGCCCATCCATACGGTTTGTGATTATGCAATCCCAATTTTCTTCAGAGGGAAAAACATCAGGCTGCGAAAGCAGTTCGCAATATTTACGACGCAGACATTCAATTTTAAGTTCGTCGGCAGTAACTGAAAAACGGTAATTGTCCATGTTGAAAATTTAAATCACTCAAAAGTAACAAAATTAATCGAAACATGCTCTAATATGCTGATATTATCTGACGGCATTATCTCAATTTGCGGATCAAGGGTATGCGCATATGAAAGCGCAAAATTCAAATCACACATAACCACAGAGTTAAAACGGTGTTCAAAAAAAAATCATACAGAAAAATGCAAAAATATTTGTATGTTCTAAAAAATAAGCCTAACTTTGCAACCGCAAAACGGAAACAAACTGTCAAAAGAGATTGAGAGATTAGCCGTTTTCACAATTGAAAATTGCCTTGTGGTGTAATGGTAGCACGTCGGATTCTGGTTCCGCCTGTGAGG
>CANPDU010000041.1 GCA_947573135.1 uncultured Bacteroidales bacterium
TCAGCAGTATCAGTTGTCATACACCTTTTGAAAAACACGACAATCGCAATCAGTAGTGAAATAATCAACACTACGATAAGTGTGTGCCAATTCCAAAATTGTTTATCGATCCGCTTCATCGCTTACCTCTTTTCCTATTAATGCATTGATTTGGCACTATTCGGCTTCAACATTGTATTTGGCGAAGAATGGCATTACATAATCTGTAAGGGCATGCTTTATGTCGGTCCATAGCTTCATCACATCGGTATCTGAAGTGATACTATACCATCGATCTTCATTTGTCGGCATTATTCTCCCGATTCTCTTCCTGACGAAGCACTCATATTCCTTTGGGAAAGAGGGAGCGACCCCGGTGTGTTTGTAATGCTCATGCCAAAAACGCTCTGTGTATATGCCGAGGTTAAGGGTGAATCGTATTTCATCGGCATTATTCCATTTGTCATTCTGAATGTTCACGCAATAACCTATCTCGCCGTTACGTTTGAAGAAATGATTGCCGCGCTTCTTATAATCATTTTCCTTTAGAAAATCTGCAATCTTACCAAATATAAACTTGCGCTTCTCTTGAATATCCATTTTAGGTAACGATGGCTTGTCTATTTTAATTAAAACAGCTAAAATCAGTAAAACGGCCGCCCCGAAGATTGGCATTTGCCATGAGATAGTCCCATCGTAAGGCTTGCCGTATCTGTTTGTTACTATACTTGACGAATCAATATTATAAAAGTGCATGACAATTCCTATGCCAAGCATTATCACCGAGCATATAATAAGGATGATGAATCCTTGACGCTGAAATCTATTACCGTTGCGATTCACGAGTCACTTATCTGTAATTAAACAAAGTTACAAATAATAATCGACATCCGATATGACAAATGTCCCATTAGAGCATGAAAGTTCAAAACGAGATTATTATCCGTGCCGCAAAATTAATACAATTCTTGCTAAAATCATTACGTTCCCATGCGTAAAGTGCTTGAACTAAACTGTTTTTCCTTATGTTTTCGGCTACTAATTAACGTAGTTTGTGCCTCACTTGTTTCTTGAATTGGATATAGCGTCGTTTTTAGCAGAGGTAAGCAATTTCTTGACTACTATCTCCGAGGATCAAATCTTCAAGAATATTGCCTCAGGGTAGGGCGAAATGATTTATTATCGGGTTAATTTTATTATTTTTGCAATCGTATAATTAGGTTGTGAATTTAACCGCTCGTAAACTATAAGAATGAATGCAGTTTTTTGGATAGCTCGCCGTTTGCGTATAACCGGAACGTCAGGAGACAAACACTCAGCAGGTGCAGTAATTGCAGTTGCCGGTGTCGCTCTGGCGGTAATGGTTATGGAGATCACTCTGGCTGTTGTTAGCGGATTCAAGAGCGAGATCACACGCAAGATAACCGGCTTCGACTCCCAGATAACAATAGAGCGGCCCTATGACTACGCAAGCGGACTACAGAAGGAATATATAAGTCTGTCGCCCGAGATAATGTCGTCTGTGCCTGATATCAATGCCGAGGGGGTTAAAGCCTCTCTCTCAATGCAGCTTCCCGGTATGATAAAGACAGACAGCGACTTTGCCGGGACAATTTTCATCGGACGCGACAGTAAACATGATGTAACATTCGAACGGGGTAATATAATAGACGGAGTTTTTCCTGACTACAGTGATGAGGCGAAGCAGAATGATATTGTGATATCGGGCATCACGGCCAATGCATTAGGGCTATCGCCGGGTGACAAGGTGTTTGTCTATTTCTTTATTGACAACTCGTTAAAAACACGCAAAGTCTCGATTGCAGGAATCTATGAATCTTATCTCTCGGAATATGACAAGGCGATAGTGTACGCATCGATGGATTTTTTACAGAAAGTCGCCGGCATAGACCAATCATCAGGGACGCATCTGGAACTTTCGGGTTACGATCCGGAAATGATCGAAGCCAAGGGGAAGGAAATAGAATACGAGCTAAACTACTCGTCGGCTGACGGGCAGCTTAACAAATATTATCCTGTCACAACGATCATGCAGACCGGAGCCATGTACTTTAACTGGCTGTCGTTGCTCGATACCAATGTGATTGTCATATTTGTCCTGATGCTGTGTGTCGCTTTGTTTACTTTGGTGTCGAGTCTGTATCTTATCGTGCTTGACCGCATACCGACAATAGGCATCATGAAATCAATAGGGGCATCGAAGAACTGGCTTTCACAACTTTTTGTAAATATAGGAATGAAACTGGCCGTTACCGGTATTATCATAGGGAATGCGGCCGGTCTTGGCATCTGTATTTTACAGCAGCATACAGGATTCATCGGTCTCGATCCGGAAATGTATTATCTGTCGCAGGTTCCGGTCAAAATGGAGGTACTGCCGATGATATTTCTGAATTTAGGAATGCTCTTGCTGTCGTGGCTTATATTGTATATCCCGTCGCGGTCGGCAGCGAGAATTGATGCGACAGAGAGCATGAGGTATGAATGAACGGCTAAATAGAGGCTGATTTAATCTTTTGAGGATATTGTTTGTTATACTAATAAAAGTGAAAGACCGCGATAAGGTCTTGTATTCGAAAAAAAATCATTAAATTTGCTTGTTCAAAACAACATGTGTTTAACTATCAATGAGTAAGATAAATTCATTACAGGAACTAATCATAGAGGGAATTCATGAACGTAAAGGCCGCAATGTCACTATAGTAGACATGTCAGATATAGAATCGGCGGCTGCATCATATTTTATAATCGCCGAAGGATCATCGTCGATGCAAGTCGGTGCTATTGCAGACAGTGTGCGTGAATATGTTCAGGAAAAATCTTCAGTAAAACCTTACAATTATGACGGATATGCCAATTCGGAATGGATTGTGATTGATTACGGAGACATACTCGTTCATATTTTTATCCCTGAAGCCCGTCACAGATACAATCTCGAAGAACTTTGGAGCGATGCTGTCATCACGGAAATTCCCGATCTTGACTGACATACATTTCTAATATTTATACCGCAAATCAAAAGACGCTATGCCTATACCAAATATGCCGCCAAACAGACCGAACAAAAAAGGTCAGTTCAAATTCAGTATGTACTGGATGTATGCTCTCGTGCTGCTGTTTATTGCCGGAGTATATTATCTGGACGACAACTCGATTACTCAGGATGTCAGTTATTCAGATTTTGAACGATATGTCGAACAGGATCACGGCATAACAAAAATAATTGTCTATACGGATAAAAAAGAAGCGGAGGGCTTTCTGACAGATTCATTGGCTTCAGCCCTTTTCCACACCCGTCAGTACACTCCAGGTCAGGGAATCGTGGCCAAGGTGCTCACAGATATACCTTCGGCCGACAAGCTGTCATCCAAAATCGACGAGTGGCAGAAATCAGGAGCCTTTACCGGCGAAGTGAAATATGAAAAGAGCGGACAGTTCGGCTCGCTGCTTTGGACATTCGGCCCGATACTGCTGATGATATTCTTCTGGATATACATCATGAAGCGTATGTCGGGCGGTGGTGGAGCCGGCGGTGGCGGCGGAGTTTTCTCTGTCGGCAAATCGAAGGCAATGCTGTTTGACAAAGACAATGCAGTCAAAGTCACATTCAAGGATGTAGCCGGTCTGTCGGAAGCAAAGACTGAGATTGAAGAAATCGTTGAATTTTTGAAAAATCCGAAAAGGTATACGGATCTTGGCGGTAAAATTCCCAAGGGCGCGCTTCTTGTCGGCCCTCCAGGAACCGGTAAGACATTGCTCGCAAAGGCTGTCGCCGGCGAGGCCAATGTGCCGTTCTTCTCGATGTCAGGCAGTGACTTTGTCGAAATGTTTGTCGGAGTCGGAGCTTCACGCGTACGCGATCTTTTCCGTCAGGCTAAAGAAAAAGCGCCGTGTATAGTATTCATAGATGAGATCGATGCCGTAGGGCGGGCACGTGGCCGTAATCCGAATATGGGGTCGAATGACGAACGTGAGAATACGCTCAACCAGCTGCTTACCGAAATGGACGGCTTCGGCAGCAACAGCGGCGTCATAATACTTGCAGCCACTAACCGGGCTGACATTCTTGACAAGGCTCTGCTGAGAGCCGGACGTTTTGACCGTCAGATTTATGTCGATCTGCCTGATCTGAATGACCGTGTGGCGATTTTCAACGTGCATCTGCGCAACATAAAGATTGACGATACGCTTGACGTAGAACTTCTTGCCCGTCAAACTCCGGGTTTCTCCGGGGCTGAGATAGCCAATGTATGTAACGAAGCTGCGCTTATTGCCGCGCGTAACAACAGATCCAGTGTGGGTAAAGATGATTTTTCAGCTGCCGTCGACCGTATAATAGGGGGCCTTGAAAAACGGTCTAAAATTACCACCGATGAGGAGAAACGTGCAATTGCCGTCCATGAGGCCGGACATGCCACTGTATCGTGGCATCTGCGTTATGCCAATCCGCTGATAAAAGTTACGATAGTTCCACGTGGCAAAGCTCTTGGCGCAGCATGGTATCTGCCGGAAGAACGTCAGATCACGCCGTCGCAGGCTCTGCTCGACGAGATGTGTTCGACACTCGGAGGCCGTGCGGCCGAAGAATTGTTCCTCGGTCATATTTCTACCGGTGCGGCAAACGATCTGGAGCGTGTGACCAAGCAGGCCTATGCAATGGTCGTTTACTACGGCATGAGCGACAAGCTTCCAAATCTCTGCTATTACGACTCGTCCGGTCAGGATTATGGTTTCTCCAAACCATATAGCGATGAAAGAGCCCGTATTATTGATGAAGAAGTCTCGAGAATAATCGCCGAACAATATGAACGTGCCAAGAGTATTCTTCTTGAGCATGCTCAGGGGCATTCCGATCTGGCTGATACGTTGATCGCTCGCGAAGTTATCTTTACAGAAGACGTCGAACGTATATTCGGCAAACGTCCGTGGACATCAAGAACCGATGAAATCTTCGCGTCCAGAGAAAAGGAAGAAGCAGACAGTCCGGTCGAAGATGTCGAAGTCGAGGAGACCAAAACGGAAGATAAGAAATCCGAGGATAATGATGAGAAATCAGGTGAAGCGGTTCCACCGCCATATCCCGGTGAACATTAATATAATTTAAAGCAAACAAAACGACGGATCTGCCAATTCACAGATCCGTCGTTTTGTTAATTATTCGGCCGAACAAAAGTACGCAGTAGAAAGTTTTATATTCATATAAAGAAATTCATTCACAACGAATCAAAAGTCAATATGAAACTTATTAAATCCGCACTTGTGGCACTTTCGATCATCGTAGCTTCGAATATGCCGTCAAACGCCTGCTCGCGGGTTGTTTTCCTCGGCGACAGCACTACAAATTATGTTATGGTAGGCAGAACCCTTGACTGGAGAACACCTATCCCTACAAATCTATACGTTTATCCGTCAGGGATAAAAAAACAAAGCATGCCATCGGGTCCTATGCTGACATGGACATCAAAATACGGAACCGTACTTGCCGTAGGTTATGACGGCGGAGTGACCGAGGGTATGAATGATCAGGGACTCGTCATGAACGGACTATTCTGTAAAGGCACTATCTACAAGGAAGCTATCGGACCGGATAACAAAACTCCGGTGATGAGTCTCGCTGTCCTTGTCAGCTTTTTCCTTGACAATTTCGCGACAGTCGAAGAAGCAGACCAATGGCTGAAGCAAAATGAATTTGCGATATTTGGAAAGACATTTGACGGAGGTACAGTGTCAACACTTCACTGGGCTCTTACAGACAAGAGTGGAATGACGTTGGTCATGGAATACCAGAACGGTCAAATGGATATCTATAAATCGCGGGATATGAAAGTCCTCACAAATGATCCGCCGATGCCTCAGATGAAGGAGATCAACAATTACTGGAAACAGATCGGAGGTGTAAATATGCTTCCCGGTACTGTCAGAAGTTCGGATCGTTTCGTCAGAGCATCGTTCTTTATAAATCATGTGCCAACTAATGCTGACTATACTTCCGCATTGGCATCTCTGTCGAGTATAATGGGTACAGTTTCGGTACCTTACGGATATGAGATAGAAGGCGAACCAAATGTTTCATCAACCCAATGGCGCAGTATTTCTGATGCAACAGGAAACAAATATTATTTTAAACTTGCATATGCGACAGCTGATTTTTGGATTGATCTAAACAAGCTGATGTTAAGCCCCGGCAAACCGATATTGAAGCTCGACACTTCGAAATATTCAGAACTTTCAGGATGCGTCAACAGCCACTTGAAAGAATCAAAAGGATTCACTCCAATGTGGTAAAAAAACAAGCCGTATATTTCATATTATTGCGTTGATATGCAGAGAGTGTATCGCCGTAATAGTCTAAAAATATGTAACATCATTGTTAAATGAAAGATTTAAACAGCATCAGGTATCCAGATGATATCAAGGGAATGAGTATTGACGAACTGACAGTTTTGAGCGAAGAGCTGCGTGCTGTTCTGTTGAAGAAACTGTCGGTATGCGGCGGCCATGCCGGACCAAATCTCGGGGTCGTAGAGGCCACCGTGGCGCTGCATTATGTGTTTGACGCGCCGACTGACAAAATCGTTTTCGATGTCAGCCATCAGTCATATATTCACAAGATGCTTACAGGCCGCATCAATGCATTTACAGATCCGGCACATTATAATGATGTTACCGGTTATACATGCCCGCGTGAAAGTGAATATGATTTATTCGAGGTAGGGCATACATCAACTTCTATCGCTATGTCAATAGGTCTGGCCGAAGCCAGGAATTTGAAAAAGGGTAATGAAAATGTCGTGGCTTTTATCGGAGATGCATCTCTTGGTGGCGGCGAGGCGCTCGAAGGACTTGCATACGCTCCGTCGCTCAAATCTAACCTGATTGTCATTCTCAATGATAATCAGAAATCTATTGCAGACAATCATGGAGCACTCTACGATCATCTTGAAATACTAAGACAATCAAACGGGCAAGCCGCAAACAATATATTCAAAGCTCTTGGATACCAATATATCTACGTCGGCGAAGGAAATGACATGAAATCTCTTGTAAACGCATTCAGTGCAGCTAAAGACGCTGATCACGCCGTATTGGTCCATATCAATACAATGAAAGGAGAAGGATTACCTGCAGCCGAGGCCGATAAAGAAAGATTCCACTATACAGCTCCATTTGATCTTAAAACAGGTGCACCAAGAGTGTATGATGAAAGTGTGGATTATACTGATATCTTTGCTGATCATATGCTTACAAAAATCAGAGATAACAAAAACGTTGCAGTTCTGACTGCCGGAACACCCGGAGCGATAGGCTTTTCGCCCGAGCGTCGGGATGAGGCCGGGCGGAACTTTATAGACACAGGCATCTGTGAGCAATCGGCCGTGTCGATTGTCGCAGGGCTTGCAAAAGGCGGCTGCAGACCGGTAATGGGGGTCATGGCAACATTTATACAACGTTCGTATGATCAGCTGTCTCAGGATCTGTCAATCAATGATCTGCCGGGCGTGATAGTGGATTTTGCCGGAAGTGTTTGGGGTATAAGTGACGTAACGCACCTCGGTTTCTTTGATATTGCCATGGCCTCGAATATTCCTAATCTTATTTTCCTTGCGCCTGCGAATGCCGAAGAATATGTGGCAATGATAGACTGGGCGATAGAGCAGACTGATCATCCTGTTTTCATACGAACGCCCGGCGGACCTGTCGAGCACTATGACGGTCATGTCAACGACAATTTCCTTGAGTATGATATTGTAGAAAAAGGGAAAGACGGAGTGGCAATTATCGCAGCCGGGTCATTTCTCAGACTTGCTAAAGAAGCGTCAGATATTCTGAGAGCGAATGGCGTTGAGATGACGATAATCAATCCGCGCATATTATCCTCTCTTGACAAGAACTGTCTTGATTCACTCAGGGACTACCGTCAGATCATTACTATTGAAGACGGTATCGTTGACGGCGGTTTCGGCCAAAAGGTAGCAGCATATATGGGCGCGTATGGTGTCAGAGTCGATGTCCTCGGGCTAAAAAAGGAATTCCTGGACAGATATGATGCTGAAAAAGTCCTTGTTGATAATGGTTTGACTCCGACTCAGATTGCTGAAATAGCAATGGACAAGTGAAATAATATAAAAACTGAAATATATCCGGCAATTTGATTTAATATATCAGCTTGCCGGATATTTTTGTTGTTAATGTAATGTTGTTAAGCACTTTTTAACAACCTGATGAGGTGATTGCTCAGTTATTATAACTAACTTTACCGACAATTAAAATAAATTAGCATAAAAATATGGTTTGACTTGACATTCAATGCAGTAAAACCAGTAGTCCTAAATAATGAAGTCATTCAGGCATCTGAACATCATATTCACATTCGCGGTCATTTTGTCAATAGGTATGATGGCTTCGGCTCAGGAAGTGTTCCGGCGTGGTCTTGAACAGATTACTTTTGTACCCAAAGGGCAATGGATAACCGGCGTCAGTGTGAGTTATTCTCAATCAGATCAGGATAAATATCAGTTTTTGGTAATTGAAGATTTATCGGGCGACACATATACATTCAAGGTTAGCCCGATGCTGATGTTCGTTTTTAAAGACAATCTGGCAGCCGGTGGCCGACTGGCATATTCTCGTCAGCGCACGAGGCTTAATTCTGCCGATATTGTTCTTGGCTCAGATACTGAATACAATATAGACAACTTATATAGTATAAGTCATAATTTCAGCGGAATGCTGGCTTTCCGAAATTATATCAGTCTTGGTCACAGCACGCGATTCGGACTATTTAATGAAGTGCAGCTTCAATTCGGAGGCGGACAATCAAAGCTGTGCAACGGCTCTGGCCGGGATTTCACGGGCACATATGAGCGATCGTTTAATATGTCTGTGGGCTTAGCTCCCGGACTGGCTGTCTTTCTCAATAATTATTCGGCACTGGAAGTAAATGTCGGGGTGCTTGGATTTAATTACAGTCAGACAAAATCTACTACAGATCAAATCTATGTTGCGCACCGTGATACAAAATCAGCCAATTTTAAAATCAATCTATTTTCAATCACCTTTGGAGTTGCATTCTATCTATAATGAAATATAGGTTATCAATTATATTATTTTGTTTATCGTGTATGGTTCAGCCATTGGCGGCCAGAAGAATGCAGGTCGTCAAAAAAAGTGAACTTTATGCTGATTCATTGGCAATTCGTCACTTTGAAGACTCTATGAAAGTGATTGTAGGCGGTGATACTGTGAGTATGATTATTCCGGAACAGAATTTCGGACGTTATGACAGAGGCCTTTTCAATTATCTTTATATTCCGAAAGGCAGCTGGGCTTTTGGATTAACAGCATCATATGGCGAACTAAATACCGAAGATAATCAGTTATTATCGATCCTTAACAATGTGGATTTCAAAGGCAAAATTTATTCTATAAAACCATCGATATCTTATTTTATAAGGAACAACCAGTCAATAGGACTGCAGTTTGACTATTCACGCGGAGTGGCCGATCTGACTAATCTTGCCCTTGATTTTGACGATGATCTGAATTTTGCAATAAAAGACGTCAGCTATTATACTCAGAGTTTTTCTGTCTCGACCGCTTATCGTAATTATGTCGGTCTCGGGCCAGACAAACGCTTTGCTGTATTCAATCAGGTCGATCTTTCGTTCTTGGCCGGATCTTCGAGGTTCAAGCGTTTATACAATGACGTACCTAAAGACACCAGGACTATTATTACCCAGGCCAGCCTGAATTTCAGTCCCGGGGTCTGTGTATTTATTCAGGATCAGGTGGCATTTAATGTCTCATTCGGCATTTTTGGGATCAAAATGAGGAAGGAAAGGCAGTCGACAGACGGAGTGGATGAAGGCCACAGGTTTACAAGCGGCGCAAATTTCAGATTTAATATATTCAATATAAATTTCGGATTGCTAATTGTAATCTGACAGTAGTACTAACAGATGGCATACAATCGCGACAACATAAGATATAACTATGTGATTTTTACCTGCATATTACTTTTGCTTGCGTCATGCATCAAGAACGATATTCCATATCCATATATTCAGGCTAATTTTCTTAGCATTAGCGCTGAGACACAGGATCAGGGCAGTATTATTGACTCGATTTCTCGCAAAGTTACATTCACATTTCCTGAAACTACAGATATCTATAATGTCAAAATCTCTGACTATACTATCACTCCCGGTGCAGAGTTGGTCGGAGATCCTTTTGCCGGTGGCATTGACCTGTCGACGCCTAAGACCGTTATCCTGCGCCTATATCAGGATTATGAGTGGCAGATGATTGCTAACCAGAATATTAGCCGTTACATGACACTTTCAGGACAGGTCGGATCTTCTGTTATCGATGTGCCTGCTCACAGAGTCGTTGCATATGTTTCTGATAATATTGATATTACAGCAGTAAAAATCGAAACGATTAAGCTCGGAGCTGACGGATCGGAGATGTCTCCGAATCTGAATGGAAAAGTCGTGGATTTTACTCATGAGGTTCAGGTAACCGTCACCGACCACGGGCGCAGCGAGGAGTGGAAACTATACGTTGCGACTACAGAAAGTTCAGTGACTACCGTCAGGGCTGATGCCTGGACTTCGGTCGCCTGGGTATATGGAGAAGCGGAAGAAGGGAAGGACAATGGTGTTGAATATCGACTTTCGGGTGATAATGACTGGACTCGTGTGCCTCAGGAATGGCTGCGCCATGACGGCGGATCATTCTCTGCGAGAATAATACATCTTTCGCCTCTGACTTCTTATGAAGCGAGGGCATACTCTGATGATGAGAGGGGGGCAACCGTTGAGTTTACGACCGGCCCGGTAGTACAGTTGCCGAACTCTTCCCTTGACGAATGGTGGCTTAACGGCAAGGTCTGGAATCCGTGGCTTGAGGGCGGCGAACAGTATTGGGATACAGGCAACAAAGGCGCTACAACGTTAGGATCATCAAACAGCGTGCCGACAGACGATACGTCGACAGGTGAAGGCTGGGCGGCAATGCTTGAGACGCGTTTTGTCGGAATCGGTTCGATCGGTAAGCTTGCAGCCGGAAATCTGTTTGTCGGATACTATGTCAGAACTGACGGCACTAACGGAATATTGAGCTTCGGCAGATCTTTCAGTCAGCATCCGACAAAATTACGCGGTTATCTGAAATATAAGGATGCACCGATAAGTCATGCAACAGAAGGTTTTACATCTTTGATCGGCCAGCCTGACACATGTATCGTATGGTGTGCGCTTATTGATGCTCCGGAACCTTTTGAAATCAGGACCAATCCCAAGAACCGTCAGCTCTTTGATCCTGAATCTCCGATTGTGGTAGCATACGGCAAAATAGAATATGGCGAGACAATAGAAAACTATATACCTTTTGAATTCGAACTTAATTACAAATCTACACAGCGCGAACCTAAATATATACTGCTTACGGCATCAGCAAGCAAATATGGTGACTATTTCACCGGTGGGGCGGGCGCTGTGCTCTATCTTGATGATCTTGAACTGATATATGATTACTGATTCTGTTAAAAGATGTGCCGGCTTGATTTTATTGGCATCGGCTTTATGTTGCAGCGCTACGGAAAATGTTTCAAATAAAGAAGTATCAAAAACATTGACTGACTATCTTCCGCAGATCCACGGTGTCATGCGTTCACGGTTTGAACAGCTGACAGATGACGGTGGAGAAGGACGGTTTCAGGTAGCCAATGCCCGTGTTAATTTACGCGGGAATATCACGGATTTTGCATCATATTATGTCCATGTCGATTTTTGCAACAAAGGTTCGGTTAGGATGCTTGATGCCTATATGACCTTAAAGTCCAAGAAAGGTTGGAAAATCATGACCGGACAGATGAGAGTCCCTTTCTCGGTTGACGCATCAAAAGCCATTGAGAACTATTTGTTTACGAATCATTCTTTTATAGGTACATATGTAGGCAATTTTCGAGGAGTCGGAGCAAAAGCCGGCTGGAATGCAGGATTTGCGCCTCTTTATGTTGAAGGAGGCATATTCAACTCAGCTGTAATGACCAATCATGAAAAATGGCAGAAGGATTACGTATATGCGATCAAATCACGTTATAATTTCGGCAATTGTTTTGTCGAGGGTGCTTTTGAGTCCCGCTGTCCCGACGGCATACGCCTGAATATGTATGATGCGGCTTTTTCCTGGACCGGCGGAAGGTGGTACGCTGAGGCTGAATATGCGTATAAACATTATACCAACCATCATGCCGATGCCTGTCACGCATATAATTTCATGATCGACTACCGGATGCCGATAAATGCCGAATGGTTTAATCAGATGTCATTTCAGGGACGTTTTGACGGAGCTACGGATCATTGTTCGGGATCCAGATCAGACTTAGGTCTCCTGACGGTCGAACAAGTTTCGCGAAAACGCCTGACCGGTGGCGTGACATTAAGCTATCTGCGGGAGAAAGCAGGACTTGATCTGCGGCTCAACTACGAACAATATTTCTATCCCAAACATTATGTTCAGAAAACCGGTGACGGCAACAGATTATCCGTCGAACTCATTTTTTGGTTCTAAATTTGCTCCAACCATAGTCTTTAGTTACCTTTGTACTGAAAAATCATACAGTTAAAAGTCTATGGAGAAATATTTCGTCCTCAACGATAACATGAAAGTTAAATATGATGTGTCAGGCAATGGTCCGGCAATGATTTTAATGCATGGTTGGGGGTGTAATGGATCGACAATCCAGACGATTGCCAATATCGCTGCAGAGCAGCACACGGTGTATAATATAGATCTGCCCGGATTTGGCGGATCATCAGAGCCTGCGACCGTATGGGACGTCAATGACTATACCGTGATGCTGGAGCATTTCGTCGCTTCATTAAACATAAAAAATCCTATAATATTGGGGCATTCATTCGGCGGAAGAGTAGGAATACTATATTCTTCACGTAACAGTGTCGATAAACTCGTCCTTGTAGATTCTGCCGGAGTCAAACCGCGCCGCAGCTTCAGATACTATCTGAAAGTCTATACTTTCAAGTTAGGTAAGATGGTCACGCGACTGCTTGTCGGTAAGGAAAAGGCAGCTGCCAGGATCGAACAGATGAGAAAGCGTAACGGCTCGTCGGATTACGCTATGGCGAGTCCGATGATGCGTTCGATACTTGTTAAGGTTGTGAATGAAGATCTGAAACATGTCATGCCGTCGATCAATGTGCCTACCTTGCTTATCTGGGGCGAAAACGATACTGCAACGCCGTTACGTGATGCGAAAATCATGGAACGTCTTATCCCGGATGCCGGTCTGGTGTCATTCCCTGGCTGCGGACACTATAGTTTTCTCGATAATCCTTATCAGTTTGCAGCTGTGCTTAGAAGTTTTATTAATAAATAAACTACAAAACAAATGCTTTTATTCTATATTATAATTGTATTGCTTGCTGCGCTCAATGTCGTTTACGAATACAAACGCGACCTTATGATGTTGCAGCAGAACAGCTATAAAAACGACCGTTACTGCAAATGGCTGCGTGTTTCAAGCGACACCACGTCAATGTGGAGGCTTTCGGGTATTATCGTTTTCTTCATGTCTCTTGCCGGCTTAGGCCTCGAAATAATTGCTTTGCCTTTGATAGGTTTGTTCTCATGTGCTCACGCCGGAGTTTTGGCTGCGAAAAAATACAAATTGCCGTTAAAATGGACAAAAAGAGCCATAAGAATATACACGGTTTATCTACTGCTGACCGTAATCATTTGTTGCGCCGCTGTATTGCTGTTCGGCGACGGAACGCTTATGACGGCTTCAAAAGTAGTTGCAATAGCCCTTATAGCTTGCTATTGTGCCAGCCACATGCTAATAATGCTTGTTAATATAATATTATCGCCTGTCGAAAAGGCAATCAATCGACGCTATTATAATGAAGCAGCCTCGATTCTTGCCTCCATGCCCGACCTTAAAATTATCGGAGTTACTGGCAGCTATGGTAAAACCAGCACGAAGCATTATCTTCACCGCATACTTTCCGAACAGTACGACACGATGATGACTCCCGGCAATTTTAACACCACACTCGGAGTCGTCCGTACAATTCGCGAAAATCTGAAGCCCTATAATGAGATTTTTGTTGTCGAGATGGGCGCCAAAGAGGTCGGTGATATAAAAGAGATATGCGATCTCGTTCATCCGCAGGCCGGAATCGTCACAGCCGTAGGTCCACAGCATCTTGAGTCATTCAAGACTATTGAAAATATTCAGGGTACGAAATTCGAACTTGTCGATTCTTTGCCGTCTGACGGACTTGCCATTGTTAACAATGACTTTGAACTTATCGAAAGCCGGCCTGTAGGCAATGTCAAATGTCGCCGTTATGCTGTAAATAAGACAGATGGCGCACAGATCGTAGCTGAAGATATCAGTTACAGCGCATCGGGAACTGATTTTACAATCCGTGACAGCGACGGATGGTCGCTCAAGCTGCACACTCGGCTTGTCGGTGAATGTAATATCTCCAATTTGCTTGCAGCCGTTGCCATGGCCCGTCATTTCGGCGTCAGCGATGAAAATATAAAATACGCAGTCGGTGAAATCGAACAGGTTGAGCATCGTCTGAGCATAAAGAAGGCGCCAGGGGGGATTGTCGTAATTGATGATGCCTACAACAGTAATCCTGTAGGATCGGCGATGGCATTGGATGTGCTGGCCGGAATGAAAGGCGGACGTAGAATTGTAGTCACTCCCGGTATGGTTGAACTTGGTGACAGGACTTATGAACTTAACAATGCTTTTGGCGAAAAGATTGCCCATGCGGCAGACATAGCTGTTATCGTTTGTCGTTATAACCGTGACGCGATCATCGAAGGAATAAAATCTCAGGGCATGTCTGCTGATGCGATATATACTGTCGACACTTTTGCCGAAGCACAGAAACTTCTTTCTACTATCCTCAACGCCGGCGATACCGTGCTTTATGAGAATGATCTTCCCGATACTTTTAAATGATATTGATTCTATAATATAACAGCGTTAACGCATTCAAATATGAAAACAAGAATTGGAGTATTTTTCGGCGGACGGTCGACCGAACACGAAATATCGGTAATATCCGCAAATCAGGCCATGCATGCCATTAACAAGGAAAAATATGATGTTACTCCCATCTATATAACTAAAAACGGGAAATGGTATACAGGCGAAGCTTTGTTTGATGTGGCCAACTACCGCGACACAAAAAGCCTTCTTGAAAAATGTCAGGAAGTTTACATGCGTCCCGTTTATGGGGATTATAACCTCTACAAGGTAAAGAAACCTATTTTCGGCAGCGATGTATTGTGCGGCCTTGATGTTGTAATTCCTGTTCTGCATGGTTCGAACGGTGAGGACGGAACCTTCGAGGGCGTTCTTGATTCAATCGGCATTCCATATGCCGGTTGCGGAGTGCTCGCATCAGCCAACGGGATGGACAAGATAACCATGAAGATGATACTCCAGGCGAGCAAT
Organism: uncultured Bacteroidales bacterium; assembly: GCA_947573135.1. Lineage (GTDB taxonomy): Bacteria > Bacteroidota > Bacteroidia > Bacteroidales > Muribaculaceae > CAG-873. The sequence continues at coordinate 15,506 of CANPDU010000041.1, forward strand.
ATTCCTGTAGTTGATTATGTATGGTTCACCGACAAGCAGTGGGCAAAGCAGAAAAATACTATCATATCCGATATCGAGGAGAAAATTGGCTATCCGGTGATTGTCAAACCGGCTAATCTCGGATCAAGTGTCGGCATCGGCCGCGCCGTAAACCGCGAACAGCTTGTCGAGCGTGTCGACGATGCTCGCCATTATTCGTCAAGAATAATTGTCGAGCATATGGTCGAACACCTTCAGGAAATAAATTGCTCGGTATTGGGAGATTGTGATGACTGTGAGACATCTGTTCTCGAAGAACCGATCAAAAGCGGTGAGATATTGTCCTATCAGGATAAATATATGGGAGGTAGTAAAGGGGCAAAAGGCATGCAGGCCTCGCAGAAACGCATCCCGGCAGATCTTCCGGTTGCCGAGACTGAACGCATACGCTTCCTTGCGGGCGAAACATTCAGAGTGCTGTCATGTCACGGTGTAAGCCGCGTCGATATGATCATCGACCGTGACAACCGCAATATTTATGTCAATGAAATAAACACTATTCCGGGTTCATTGTCTTTCTACCTTTGGGAAGCTACCGGTCTGCGCTTTGACCAGCTGATGGACAAGCTTGTGTCTCTTGCATTGAAACGCAAGCGAGACGAGTCTACAAAAACCGTAAGCTATGACCAGAATATCTTCTCTTTAGGCGGCGGTGTAAAAGGTGGAACAAAAGGGAAATTCGCTTGTAAATGATATCGATCAACAATCTTTCTGTTGAATTCAGTGCAAAATCGCTTTTTGATGACATAAGCTATGTTATCAATCCTCGCGATAAGATCGCTCTTGTCGGCAAAAACGGCGCGGGCAAGTCGACTATGCTCAAGATCATTGCAGGCCTGCAGAAACCTACATCCGGCACTGTTGCCGTTCCGGCTGATGTGACTGTCGGATATCTCCCTCAGCAGATGATTCTCTCCGACTCTCTCACCGTGGCGGAAGAAGCGCGCAAGGCATTCTCGCATATCGATGAAATGCAGCGGAGACTCAACCATATGAATGATGAGCTTTCTCGCCGGAGCGATTACGAAAGCGATGACTATCAGCAGTTGATAGTACGTATGACCGATTTGTCCGAACAGCTTGACATGCAGGCGTCAGACAATTGCGAGGCCGAGCTCGAAAAAACACTCGTAGGTCTCGGTTTCTCACGTAGTGATTTCGATCGTCCTACGTCAGAATTCAGCGGCGGCTGGCGAATGCGTATCGAACTTGCAAAGCTACTTTTGACCCGTCCGGATGTCCTTCTGCTTGACGAACCGACTAACCATCTTGACATAGAGTCGATACAATGGCTTGAGAATTTTTTGATGACCAAGGCTAAAGCGGTTGTGCTTGTAAGTCACGATCGTGCATTTATCGATAACGTCACCAACCGTACTATAGAGATAAATCTCGGCCGTATCTACGATTACGCCGTTAACTACTCAAAATTTGTTGTCCTGCGGCAGGAACGCATCGAGCAGCAGATGCGCGCTTATCAGAACCAGCAGAAACAGATTCAGGACACAGAGGAATTTATCGAGCGTTTCCGCTATAAAGCGACAAAAGCAGTTCAGGTGCAGAGCCGAATGAAACAGCTGGCCAAAATTGAACGTATTGAGGTCGACGAACTCGACACATCACATCTCAGTCTGCGTTTCCCTCCGGCTCCGCGATCAGGCGACTATCCCATTATTGCAGAAAACGTCGGGAAAGCATATGGAAATCATCAGGTATTCGATCATGCCACTTTTACGATCAAACGAGGTGAAAAAGTCGCGTTTGTAGGCAAAAACGGTGAGGGCAAATCAACCCTCGTCAAATGCATACTCGGTGAAATACCGTTTACCGGTGAACTAAAAATCGGCCACAATGTCAAAATCGGGTATTTTGCTCAAAATCAAGCACAATTGCTTGATGAGACAATTACTGTATTTGATACTATCGACCGTGTCGCAGTAGGGGACATACGAACCAAGATCAGGGATATTCTCGGAGCATTCATGTTTGGGGGCGAGGCTTCCGATAAAAAAGTCAAGGTGCTTTCCGGAGGTGAAAAGACGCGCCTGGCCATGATACGCTTGCTTCTTGAGCCTGTCAATCTTCTGATACTTGACGAACCGACCAACCACCTCGACATGCGCACCAAAGACATCCTCAAGCAGGCTATAAAAGATTTCAACGGCACTGTGATCGTTGTCAGCCACGATCGTGAGTTTCTCGACGGTCTGGTCGAGAAAGTCTACGAATTTGGCGGTGGTCGTGTCAGGGAGTGTCTTGGCGGTATATATGAATTTCTTGAAAAGAAACGTATCGCTTCGCTTGCCGAGCTTGAGCTGTCAAAGAGTCCTACGGCTAAGGCTCAGGAGACCGCACAGACTCGTCCTCAGCCTGCCTCAAAGAACGTACAGGCTGACAAAGTTGATGCTCCCACGCCCAAACTTTCCTATGCCGAGCAGCGTGAACGCGAGAAAACAGTCAAACGGCTACAGAAGAAAGTGGCGGAGGCGGAGGCCGATGTGTCACGTATCGAACAGACCGTTGCCGATATCGAAGCGAGAATAGCCGCAGGTGAGTGTTCGGATGGGATTTTCAAAGAACATGCCGACACTCAGAAGCAACTTGAGAATGCCATGAGCATATGGGAGCTTGCCGTCATGGATCTTGAACAGGCTGGTAACAGATAGCATTATAACAATTAGCATATATTTCTCTAACAATGAGCGATACAATACGACAATTTGACGAGGCATTGACTATGTGCCGTGATATTTTTGAAAAGAAACTTGAAGATTACGGCCCCTCGTGGCGCATTATGCGCCCTGCGGCGCTGACCGATCAGATTTTCATAAAAGCCAAAAGAATCCGGTCGCTTGAGATCAAGAGACATTCAGAGGTCGGTGAAGGAATTTTACCCGAATTCATCGGCATTGTCAACTACGGTATTGTTGGTATTATACAGCTTGAACACGGTTTCGCGGATTCTAAGGATATCGATGTTGCGACAGCTCTCAGTTGGTATGATGACGTTGCCACTCGTATCCGCACACTCATGATTGCAAAAAACCATGACTACGATGAAGCGTGGCGCATGATGAGAGTACTTTCCTATACGGATCTCATCCTCACCAAGATACAGCGCACAAAGGAAATCGAGGATCACTGCGGAGCAACAAAAGTTTCTGAAGGGATTGACGCTAACTATATGGATATGGTCAATTATGCTGTTTTCGGCATAATCAAGCTTACAGATGGATCACACTGATAACAGACCGTCGCTCTATCTGCGGCTATTTGTATGGATTTTCAGAATTTTGGTCGGAGCCACATTTGTGATTTCCGGCTGGTCGAAGTCTGTTGATCCATGGGGCTTTATTTATAAGCTTGAGGAATATTTCAATGTATGGGGGCTTGCACTTCCGCGCGAGATCACATTGTCATTCGCTATATCATTATCAGTAAGCGAATTCGTTGTCGGTGTGCTTCTGATGGTGGGGGCCATGCGCCGTGCGACGGTCTGGCTCTCGGCTGCGTTCATGGTAGTAATGCTGCCGCTCACAGCATATATCGCCGTTGCTGATCCCGTCAGCGACTGCGGCTGCTTCGGTGATTTTATAATTCTTTCCAATTATATGACTCTGGCAAAGAACATCGTTCTGTCTGCCATGATAATTTATCTTCTGATAAATAATGACCGTGTCAGCGGCCTGTATGCCTTGTCGACCCAATGGCTTGTCGTTGCCGGCGCTATCGCTTATGCCGGGGCATTGGCTTTGATCGGGTATCGTTATCAGCCTCTCGTTGATTTCCGCCCCTATCCGGTCGGATATAATTTATCGGCCATTGCTGCTGATGATTCCGATAACACTGATGACGGTGTATTCATATATAGTAAGAATGGTGAGGAAAAGGCCTTCGGTCTCGATGCTCTCCCTGACAGCACATGGACTTTTGTCCGGGCTGAGATGCCTGACGATAGCCATTCTCACGGAACACTCACCGTCTATGACGACGGCGATGATGTCACCGATGAAGTACTTGACGGAGACGGAGACATGATCATCCTGGCTGTTATTGATCCGAGCATACATTATCTTACACGGGCGCGTCTGGCCAATGAACTCTACGATTACATATCATTGAATGACAAAGGCCGGATGGTTGCTTTTGTTGCCGCAGAGGACGATGATCTCGAAGCATGGCGGCAGCTTGCATTACCGCGTTATCCTGTCTATTCTGTCGAGGATACTTCGCTTAAGGAACTTGTCAGAGGCGATGCAGGCATCATCTGGCTCCACAACGGAATCATTGAATGGAAACGAAATCTCGCTTCGGTCAGCCATGACGCTTTGCGTTCGGCATCAGGCGGCGGTAAGGTCTTTTTAAGCCGTGAATACATCTCCGGCGATCTGACCTTCCATACCTGGCTCACATTGGCCCTGCTGGTATGGCTTATAGTGGTTTACTCATTGAATTTCCCCAATAAAATCTTAAACGGATATTTTCGCCGACGTTCGCTAAAAAATTCGTAACTTTGCAGACCGTTTAAGCATAACCGATTTTATAACTTCAACCAAACATAAATAATAGAATAATGAGAAAAAACATTGTCGCAGGCAACTGGAAAATGAACACCACTCTTCAGGAAGGTGTCGCTCTTGCCGAAGAAGTCAATGCTGCTGTCAAAGCTGCAAAACACAATTGTGATGTCGTGATCTGCGTGCCTTTCACTCACCTTGCAACTATCAATGAGAAAATCTGCAAAAACACTCTTGGCCTCGGTGCTGAAAACTGCGCCGACCATAAGTCAGGAGCTTACACAGGCGAGGTTTCGGCTGCCATGGTTGCTTCTACAGGAGCTAACTACGTTATCCTCGGTCACTCTGAGCGTCGCCAGTACTACGGTGAGACCTCTGAAACTCTTCGCGAAAAAGTCGCTCTCGCTTTCGAAAACAATCTTACTCCGATTTTCTGCATCGGTGAAGTTCTCGAAGAACGTGAAAACGGCACATATTTCGATGTTGTAAAGAAGCAGATCGTTGATGCTCTTTTCCATCTTTCTGCTGAGGACTTCGGCAAGATCATCCTTGCTTACGAACCCGTATGGGCTATCGGTACTGGCAAGACTGCAACTGCCGATCAGGCCGAAGATATGCATGCTTTTATTCGCGGTGTCATCGCAGAAAAATATGGCAAAGAAGTTGCTGAAAACACTTCCATCCTCTACGGCGGAAGCTGCAAGCCATCTAACGCTAAAGAACTTTTTGCCAAACCCGACGTTGACGGTGGCCTTATCGGCGGCGCTGCTCTTAAATGCGCCGATTTCATGGGTATCGTTGAGGCATTCAATTGATCGTTAGCTCTGTCTGACATCCCTCTTTGCTCGGGTGTTTAGACCTCTTTAACCTTGATATTTGGTGGACACAAAGATTTTTTCTTAACTTTGTGTCCACATTTTTATTTACACTCATTAGCCATACGCTGTAATGAAGGCATTATATCGATTATTTGTTTCCACTGTGGCAATTTCATCATGGGTTGTGGCTTTCTGCAACTCGACAATCGCTGATACGCTGAACAGCCGTGGTTCTATAACCATTGTTCAGCCTGAGGCTATGAATGACAGACTTAAACCGTCCGTCCGTCAGGATTTACAGGATCGTTCAGACTCTGATATCATTACCGACAGTGCCACTCCGAAGAAGATACGTGCCGGATACAGGGTTCAGGTCTTTGATGACAACAATGTCCGTTCGGCTCAGCATGATGCTCAGAGACGTAAACAACAGATTGCAAATCGTTTCCCCGATTTCCCGGTTTATGTTACTTTCAGTTCTCCTTATTGGAGAGTAAAAGTTGGTGACTTCAGAACTCGCGGAGAGGCAGAAGCCGCTATGGCTGAGATCCGTCATGCTTTCCCTGAAATGGCTAAATCATTGCGCATAGTCAGGGATCGTATAAATCAATGACAATTTTACTATGACATCTGCTGAAGATAAAGAAAAAATTAGCAAAATCGCCGCCCATCTTGAGGAAATCATCAAGCTTATGGGTGAAGATTGTTCGCGTGAAGGGTTGCTCAAAACTCCCGAGAGGGCTGCGAAAGCTCTTTACTATCTCACTTCGGGCTATCGCAGTTCGTCGGATGATATTGTCGGAGAAGCTCTTTTTACTAACGAGGGTTCGCGGATTGTAACTGTGAAAGATATCGAATTTTATTCTATGTGCGAACATCATATTTTGCCTTTTTTCGGCACGATATCTATCGGCTATATTCCCGACGGTAAAATTATTGGGCTTAGTAAAGTCGCACGTCTCGTAGATCACTTTGCCCGCAGACTTCAGGTGCAGGAACGTCTGACATCTCAACTCTGTCATGAGGTGCAGCGTATTGTCGGTGCAAAAGGCGTTATTGCCGTGTGCAATGCTCAGCATCTTTGCATGAAAATGCGCGGTGTCGAAAAACAGAATTCTGCGACTACCACGATTGATTATGTCGGAGTTTTTGCCGAAGATGCAGCCTTGAGGCAGGAGTTCCTGAAAACGCTTTGAAGCGAATCTGACTGATTTTTTCGACATCCTAAATGAATTTTAAGGGAGATGCACTTTGTGTGCGTCTCCCTTATTGTATTATTTGGCTGATTATATACTGTTGGTATAGGTCATGTAATCGCAATCTGTTTTGCACTGCCGTTTCAAAACGTTTTAGCTGACAATTTATTGGTATCTCTTGATTGCGATTGTAAAAAATCGTAATTTTGTCGGCGATGGGACGATTCTCATCGTGACATTTTTGATTAAACAGAAGCGTTATGCTCATCTCGAAGTCGGGAACGTAGGAAATTCAAGACTTTTAAGAGGATGCGCATAGTGGTTCTCATGCTGATAATGGCGTGGGCTGCTATTTCCATTTTCTCTTAAAAAGGTTTTTCCGGGTCAGCGGATTTTTCCGGTTGGTGAGCGATGATGTCAGGCGTATAGTGTCG
>CANPDU010000042.1 GCA_947573135.1 uncultured Bacteroidales bacterium
TTGAATTTCAATAATTTCAAAGAACTCTTATGATTTTTTAGTGGACACTAATGATCTTAAAGCTGTATTTATTTACAGCTCTTGTGCAATAGTAATTTGTCATAACATTCATCACCACAATAATGAAACGTGTCTCATTATCATCCGGATTATCTCATACGGCTTTGTGTATACTTCGGCGTAAAAGAGTTTGGATTTTCATATTAATCATATTGGCTGCGGCTATTGCAGCATTGATCATATTCCGCCGCCCGGCGGCGGAAGGAGTGCCTTTGCCGACTGTCATCGTCGAGCCGGTCGAAGTCGAGGATGTCAACATCTACGGCGAGTTTGTCGGTCGTATCCGGGCCCAGCAGTTTGTCGAGGTGCGTGCCAGAGTCGAGGGCTATCTTGAGTCCATGCTTTTTGCCGAAGGCACTTATATCAACAAGGGGCAGACTTTATTTGTCATTGATCCCAGGGTCTATCGGGCTAATGTTGAAAAAGCAAAGGCTCAGCTAAACAAAGCACGCGCCGTCGCCCAGAAAGCAGAGCGGGATCTTGAGCGTATACGTCCGCTGTATGAGCAGAATGCCGCTTCGCAGCTCGACTATGACAACGCGCGTGCGGCGGCGGAGACGGCTAAAGCCGATGTCGTCGTGGCCGAGGCCGAACTGACACAGGCCGAGCTCACACTCGGCTACACGTCCGTGCAGTCTCCGATCTCAGGCTATATTTCCGAACGCAGTGCCGATATCGGCACTCTCGTCGGACCCGGCGGTAAGTCGCTTCTCGCCACTGTGGTCAAGAGCGACACTGTCCGCGTCGATTTCTCAATGACTTCGCTCGACTATCTGAAAAGCAAATCGCGCAATGTCAGCTTCGGTCAGAATGACAGTCTGCGCAGCTGGGATCCATATGTGACCGTCACGCTGGCCGACGGGTCTGAATATCCTCACCGCGGCCTCGTAGACTTTGCCGATCCGCAGGTCGATCCTAAAACCGGAACGTTCTCTGTGCGCGCCGAGATGCCTAATCCCGAACGGGCGCTTCTCCCCGGTCAGTTTACTAAAGTGAAACTGCTTATGGATATACGCGAAGATGCTATCGCGGTGCCGTCTAAGGCCATCGAGATAGAGAAGGGGGGCGCTTATATTTATGTTGTCCGTCCCGACAGCGTAGTCGAACGCCGTTTTATCGAGACCGGGCCTGAGTTCGACAATAATTTCGTTGTCGAGCGCGGACTTGCTCCGGGAGAGTATATCGTAACCGAAGGATATCATAAGCTCAAGCACGGCATGAAAGTGGCGCCTACAGTTGTCGGAACGCAACTTGATGCAGTCAGTGAATCTGAAACATCCGAGTCATGAAACGCAACTTTTTTCTCGATCATCCGGTCTTCTCGATCGTACTGTCGATCGTGATCACTGTTGTCGGTGCAATCGGTCTGTTCATGCTGCCCGTCGACCAGTATCCCCAGATAGTGCCGCCGGTCGTAAAGATATCGGCAAGCTATCCCGGAGCCGACGCCATGACTGTGACTCAGGCGGTGGCCACGCCTATCGAGCAGGAACTCAACGGCACCCCCGGCATGATCTATATGTCTTCGTCGAGTTCCAACGCCGGCGGGTTTACGGCGCTGGTGACCTTCGACATCGCCACCGATCCCGAACTGGCGGCCGTCGATATCCAGAACCGTATCAAAAAGGCTGAGAGCCGACTGCCGGCCGAGGTTGTGCAAAACGGCATCTCTGTCGAGAAAGAGACTGCCACGAGGCTTATGACCATAACAATAATGTCTGATGATCCTAAGTTCGACGAGATATATCTGAGTAATTACGCCACGCTGTATGTGCTTGACCTTTTGCGACGTATTCCGGGTGTCGGAAGCATCAGCAACGTCGGCGGCCGTTATTACGCTATGCAGATCTGGGTCGAACCCGACAAACTCGCCGACATGGGGCTGACTGTGAAGGATCTTCAGAATGCTCTGAAAGACCAGAACCGTGAGTCTGCAGCCGGTGTGCTGGGCCAGTCTCCGATCAGCGGCATCGACCGCACCGTCCCGATTGTGGCGCGTGGCCGACTGTCTTCGGTCGCCGAGTTTGAGAATATTGTGCTGCGCGCTAACGACGACGGATCGATAATCCGCATGAAAGACGTTGCACGTGTCTCGCTTGAAGCCTCATCCTATGCGACTGAGAGCGGTATCAACGGAGGTAATGCCGCCGTGCTCAACATAACCATGCTGCCCGGAGCCAACGCCATTGACGTGGCCGGTCGCGTCAAGGCGACGATGGAAGAGATCAGCAAGTCCTTTCCCGAAGGCATATCATATAATATACCGTTCGACATGACGACTTACATCTCGGAGTCGATACACCATGTCTACCGTACATTCTTCGAGGCGCTCCTGCTCGTGATTCTTGTCGTTTTCCTCTCACTGCAGAACTGGCGCGCGACACTGATTCCGGTTATAGCAGTGCCGATCTCGCTGATCGGAACTTTCGGTGTCATGCTCGTGTTCGGTTTCTCGCTCAACATGCTGACTCTGCTGGGCCTTATTCTCGCTATCGGTATCGTTGTCGACGATGCTATCGTTGTGGTCGAGAACGTGGACCGGATAATGAACAAAGAGCACGTCGATCCGCATGAGGCGACGCGGCTCGCCATGTCGAATCTCGGCTCTGCTCTTGTCGCTATGTCGCTTGTGTTGTGTGCCGTGTTTGTGCCGGTAAGTTTCCTGCCGGGCATCACCGGACAGCTTTATCGTCAGTTTACCATCACCATCGCCGTGTCGGTGATCATTTCGACAATTGTGGCTCTCACGCTCTCGCCGGTGATGTGTTCGATGCTGCTGCGTCGTGAGAGCGGCAGACGCAAACCGAAGGTGTTTCGGTATATCAACCTGTGGCTCAGCCGTGGCAATCGCTATTATTGCGGACGTATTTCGGCCGCTCTTGCTCGGCCACGGCGCATGTATGTCGCATTCGGTCTGGCACTTGTGGCCATATGGGCTATGAACAGGCTGATGCCTCAGAGCTTCATGTCGCCCGAGGATCAGGGTTATTTCACCGTAGAACTCGAACTGCCCGAAGGCGCTACTATCGAGCGTTCGCGCGAAGTGACCGACCGCGCGATAGCCTATCTCAACGAGGATCCCGATATAGAGTATGTGCTTAATGTCACCGGCTCATCGCCGCGAGTCGGTACGAGTCAGAGCAAAAGCACCCTCACGGTGATTCTTAAACCGTGGGACGAACGCAAGACTACTGACATCGGCAAGATCCGTGAACGCATACGCCATGATCTGTCGCTCTATCCCGAGAGCAAGGTCTATATCTTTTCGCCTCCGATCATCCCCGGCCTCGGCACTTCCGGTGGATTTGAGCTGGTGCTTGAAGCACGCGGCGAGACTACATATGCAGAGCTGCAGGCGGCCGTTGACACGCTGATGGCCTATGCGGCCGAAAGACCCGAGTTTTCCGATCTGTCGTGTTCGATGCAGGGCGACATTCCTCAGCTTTACTTCGACGTCGACCGCGACAAGGCTCAGATGCAGGGTGTGCCGCTGAGTGATATTTTTTCGACAATGAAGGCTTTTACCGGCTCGATGTATATCAACGACTTCAACATGTTCAACCGCATCTATCGCGTCTATATCCAGGCAGAGGCGCCTTATCGCGCGAGTCGTGATAATCTCAACCTCTTTTTTGTGAGGAGTGCGACCGGATCGATGATACCGGTGACGTCGCTCGGCACAACATATTTCACGACCGGGCCCGGTACGATAAAACGGTTCAACATGTTTAACTCGGCTACGATTTCGGGCGAGGCAGCCAGAGGTCACAGTACAGGAGAGGCAATGGCCGCTCTTGAGGAGATAGCCGCCGAACATCTGCCGGCCAATATCGGAGTCGAGTGGAGCGGACTGTCATATCAGGAAAAGCATGAGTCCGGCAACACGGGCATCGTGCTGGGACTGGCTCTGCTATTTGTCTTCCTTGTGCTGGCGGCACTCTATGAGAGCTGGGCCGTGCCTCTGGCCGTGATACTGTCTCTGCCGATCGCCGGTGTCGGTGCTTATATCGGCATTTGGTTATGCGGACTCGAAAATAATATCTATTTCCAGATCGGACTTGTGATGCTGATCGGTCTTGTAGCAAAAAACGCCATCCTTATCGTCGAGTTTGCGAAGGAAGGCGTAGATGCCGGCATGTCTGCCGCAAGGGCTGCCATCCACGCGTCGCAGTTGCGCTTCAGACCGATTGTCATGACCTCTCTGGCGTTTATGCTCGGACTGCTGCCGCTGGTATTTGCCTCAGGCCCCGGTTCGGCTGCGCGCCGCGACATAGGCACAGGCGTGTTCTTCGGTATGGTTGTGGCTATCACGGTCGGCATCATTTTCGTGCCGTTCTTCTTTGTGGCGGTGTTCAAGGCTAAAGAAAAGTTCAACCGTAAAAAAGTGAAAAAACAATGATGTCAAAAACACGATATATCATCAGCTGCGCGGCCGCTGTCATCTGTGTGACAATGTTGACGGGTTCATGCTCCGGTGTCAGGAACTTGAAACAGCCGTCGCTCAGCGTACCGTCAGAAACCGTCAGAGGCTACACTGACTCTCTGTCGTATGCCGACATGCAATGGTGGGAATATTATACCGATCCGACACTGAAATCACTTATCGGCCGCGCGCTCGAAAACAACCGTGACATGCTCGGAGCCGCGGCGCGGGTCGAGGAGCTGCGTCAGCTCTACGGAGTGCAGAAACTCAACTATATGCCGACTGTGACTGCGGCCGCAAACGCGACTAAGGAAACCAATGACTATTATGGCGAAAAGTTCAAGAATGATCCCGAAGTGGGCGTGAAAGGCACGGTCAGCTGGGAAGTGGATCTGTGGGGCGCACTGAGTTATGCGAAACGGCAGTCAGGCGCGGCTTTTATGGCGTCGGTAGAAAACATGCGCGGCATGCAGATGACTGTTGTCGCCGAAGTCGCGACAGCTTATTTCAACCTTGTGGCTCTCGACAAGGAACTGGATATCGTCCGCACGACTCTTGCCAACCGCAGCGAGGCGCTTGCCAAGGCCAAACTGCGTTTCGAGGGAGGCATGACATCAGAGACGGTCTACCAGCAGGCACAGGTCGAATACGCGACTACGGCTGCCATAATCCCTGATCTCGAGCGTCGTATCGAGATTGCCAAGAATGCGTTGTCGCTTCTCGTCGGCGCATTTCCGGGTGAAGAATTCGATGTGTCGCAGGCTGCGCTCGACGAGCGCTTGCCTGACCGTGTGCCGGTCGGACTCCCGTCGACGCTTCTCGAGCGGCGTCCCGACATCAGAGCTGCCGAGCAGCAGCTCAAAAGTGCGCTTGCAGCATGCGGTGTAGCCTACAGCAACCGATTTCCGCGATTGAGAATTGCAGTCACCGGAGGATGGGAAAACGATGAAATAGCCGATCTGTTCAGATCCCCGTTCAGCTATCTGCTCGGCAATATCACAGGCACTATTTTTGACTTCGGCCGAAACAAACGTAAGTATAAGGCTTCGATAGCCGCTTATGAACAAGCTCGTTATAAGTATGAGCAGTGTGTGCTCAATGCGTTCCGTGAGGTCAATGATGCAGTCATAACATACCGCAAGCTGCGCGAGACTGCGGCATTGAGATCAAGTCTCCGCGATGTGTCGCTGAAATATGTCGAGCTGGCCAATGTACAGTATCTCGCCGGTACGCTTAACTATATTGACGTGCTCGACGCCCAGAGGCGTTATTTCGACGCGCGTGTAAGCCTCAGCAACGCCGTGCGCGATGAATATTTCGCACTTGTCAACCTATACAAGGTTCTTGGCGGAGGCTGGTCAGCTGTCGAAGCAAAACAATAGCCGCGTCCGGCCCAGCCTCTTGCCGCTTTCGCGGTGTATGCTATTCTTCTATGATCTCCCAATATCCGCCGTTCCTGGAGCCAATGCGCCTTACTAAATGAGTCATTTTTGCTATTTCACGGTCAACCGTAGAGGTCCCGACTCCTATTTCTTTTGCGATTTCATCAAGTGAAATTTCCGGGTTATTTATCATAAGAGATATGATAGCATCTTGACGAGGGGTTGTTTTAGCACCATTTTTAGCACCATTTTTAGCACCACTTTTAGCACCATTTTTACCCTCATTATTTTCCGACTTTCTCTGTATGGCAGATTTCAAAGGGAAAGAAACGACTGCGCTTGTGCGGTCGCTTTCTATAGACGGGCGAGTCCCAGTCAGCGATTCCCAACTTGCAAGCTTATTCATGCCGTAGCCGGCGTTTTCAGCAATGCCGACAAAACGGAATAGTTTGGCAATCGTCGGATTGCGCAGTTTAGAATAAATCCTTCCGAGAATGTCTTTTACCGGGAGAGGGAAAGCGCCTCCATTCATAAACTCGATATGGTCGGTATAGACGCGGATGCAGGAGCGCAATGAGTCAAAGTGGTCGGCGTGCATCACCATGTTGGCCAGTGCCTCGCGGAGAACATTGTACTGACTCTCATCTGTGGTTGCAAATCCATCGTCCTTGATATGAATCGGGGCATCGACAAGAGTGCGGAAGCGACGCAGAATAATCTGAACGGCCTCCCAGATGTTATCCTGTTCAGGAATACGGTAAGTATATCTTACCTCTGCCTGCTGAATTGTCGGACCCGGAATCTCGATATAGTCAACGCAGAATGTCGGAACATAGCGCAGGACATACGGAGCTTTGCCGAACATCAGAAGCCCGGCATAAGTGAGTAGTCCGTTACGGGTGATGTTGACCTGTTCGCAAAATTCAGCATCCTCAGTCTCACGGAGATTTACAAGATTCTGTGTCTGACCAAGAGCAAACCTATAACTTCTCAAAGTATTGAGATTAAGCATTTCAATACTTGTGTCGGGAATGGTCTCTTCTGTCTTCTTGCCAAAAGACTGGTCGCGGAACATCGCACGGATTTCCCCCTCAGTAGCTCTCTGATCTCCACTGCCCATACGGATGAAAGTATTGATGGGATTGTTATAGTAAACCGGCTTAAGATCTACTTCGGGCACATAGAAGGCAAGTAGTTTCTTCCCATCAATATTATAACGCTTCGGGGTAACCGTCAGCCTTTGATTGAACTTCTCACCACGAAGTGTCCCGAGAAAATCCTGTTCAAGTTTTTCTATATTGTCCACTCCCTGTATTTCGAAGGTCTTTCCTGTCTGTCTTACGCCGAGCACAATCCAACCGCCGGAGGTGTTTGAGAATGCGCTGACGCTCTCCCATACATTCTTCGGTAGTTCTGATTTTGCGGTCTTAACCTCAAAATCCTCCCATTCTATGTCGTGCAGCTTCGCTACAAGTTCATCCTTAGTCATTTCAAATACAAAATTACGAAAAATCGGTTAATTATCTGCTACGTTTTAGTATTATGAATGTTGATAGAGCCGTTCTCGATTACATTTTGTTGTGCAGACGGTGTAACAATTTACCTGTTTTTGTGTCATATGTTATGAATTAACACAAAAATATGAAAAAGCTATTCTTTCACATTATTGCCGTTGTGCCGTTCGTTTCAATGGCGCAGTCTGCTGCTACGGATTCAGTCAAGGTCAGCGAGCTTGACGAGATTGTTGTAGAGGCCAGAACACAGCGGGTCATAGACCGCGGTGTCGAATACATACCGACCAATAGAATCAAAAAGTCGGCGGGTGATGCCGTCAGGCTGCTGGAATTGATGAATATCCCTCAGCTGGATATAATACCCGGGAGTATGTCGGTGAAAACCTACACGGGTAAAGACGTCGGAATGTTTATCGATTATAAGGCCGCCGACGAGGAAGAATTACAGGGCCTGCGGCCCGACGATGTGCTTAGGGTGGAGGTGTTGCAGTATCCTGAGGATCCACGGTTCGGCGGTCAGGCCAATGTTGTCAATTTCATAATGCGTAAATATGAATGGGGCGGCTACACCAAGCTGACCGCAAGCGGATCGACACTAACCACTGACCGCGGAGAGGGCAGTCTGTATTCCAAGTTTGTGAATAAAAAGTGGACATTCGACGCCGGTCTGACCGGGAACCTGACCCATCAGGATAAATACGGCAGCTATAATGTCGAGACTTTCCGTGATATATATGTCGGTGATCAATATTATGATGAAATAAGACGTACATCACACTCCGGCGACAATTATCTGCGGCAGACCAATTCACAGTCAGTTTCATTCCGCGCCCAGTATGAAAGCAAGACGACCGAGATCATACATTCAGTATCATATAACCGCGCCGCATCTCCGACGGAGAGAAATCAGTCGGAGGTAAATTATTCCGACGATATTTTTAAGGCATCGTCAGCGTTGTCAGATGAATCAGATCAGACAATTTCTTCCCGGCTGCGGGGCTATTATTACTTTAAGTTGCCTCAAAATCGGTCATTTCTGGCATCGTGGAGTTTTGTTTACGGCAGGCTCAGGCGAAATTCGTCATATCAGCTCGGTCAGGAGACGCCGATTGTCAATAACAACAGGGAAACTTCATATGCGCCTGTCTTTACCATGCAGTACTCCAGGAAATTTTCTCATGACAATACATTCAGGACATCCTTAATGAGCTACAACTCCATTTATCGCACTTATTATGAGGGTTCGTACAATGGTTTGCAGAAATTGCTTTCGTCAGAAAATATGTTGTTTCTGGAATATATGCAGAACTGGCAGAGCGGGCTGAGCATGTATTCGCGGGTTGGCGTATCTTATGTGCTTGGCCGTCTGAACGGAGTGAATACACTGAAACAATGGAATCCACGCCTCGGTCTGCAGCTGCAGTACAAGATCAATGATAAAAACTCGGCGACGGTCGAAGGATGGTGGGGAAATAATCATCCGACACCGGCGTCGTCCAACTCTGCGATAGTCCAAAGTAACGAAATGCTCTGGCTTCAGGGCAATCCGGATCTGCGCAACACAACGTTCGTTACGGCATCGGCTTCATATACACATATTCCGGCCAATAAGCTCACATTGTCGGCCGCGGCCGAATATTACGGTTTCCTGAACAAGACAGCCCATGAATATTTTTCGCTGCAAGGATACGACGGGTTGGTACGCAAAGAGATAAACAGCGGAGATTTTCATAATATTTCGGGTTATATATCCGCCACGCTCAAATTGTTAGACAACTCACTGTCGCTGCGTGCATCGGGCAGAGTGCAGCGCATGACGGCTTCCGGTATCGACGCCCAGTCGTTGAATCTTGTTAATGCTAATCTTCAGGCCAACTACTATTTCAAAAACTTTTCCTTCATACTCTATTATCAGACTCCAAATAAAAATCTCGCACCGTTTGATTACGGTGTACGTTACCGTTACAAAAGCACTTATGGGGTCTTAATAAACTATTCAGCCGGAGATTTTAAAGCCGGGCTGCAGTTCCGGAACTGGTTTGACAAATATAAATATTATTCCGACTTTGATTCGGAACGGTATTCAGCCCACGGATGGCGTATGGCCAACGATCTCGCAAGAACAGTACAGCTCACCTTTGCCTACACATTGCCGTATGGAAAGGAAGTGAAACGCGACAACGAAATACAGACATCAACCGACACCGGATCGGCAATTCTGAAATAGACCCCGTTCCCCAGCCTTAACAAATATTGGGAAACGGGGCCTAAAACATATTTTTAATTAATTTTCAGATACACTCATGGTAGGAAAAGCGTTATATTTGCAGACATAACTTTAACAGCTATACAAATTATGGAATTTCTAACACAAGACAAACTTACGATCGTCGGCGCAGCCGGCATGATCGGTTCTAACATGGCTCAGACCGCACTGATGATGCATCTGACTCCTAACATCTGTCTTTATGATCCCTATGCTCCCGGACTCGAGGGCGTTGTAGAGGAATTGCGCCACTGTGCATTCGAAGGCGTAAATCTCACCTATACATCCGATATGGCCGAAGCTCTTAAGGGAGCCAAATATGTTGTCAGCTCAGGCGGCGCAGCCCGTAAGGCAGGCATGACCCGCGAGGATCTTCTCAAAGGCAACGCTCAGATCGCCGAGGACTTCGGCAAGGCAATTCGCGAATATTGCCCGGACGTAAAACATGTCGTAGTGATTTTCAATCCGGCCGACATTACCGGTCTGATCACACTGCTTTACTCAGGTCTTAAACCGTCGCAGGTTTCTACGCTCGCAGCTCTCGACAGCACGCGTCTGCGCAGCGAACTCGCATTGTATTTCAAAATTTCTCCCGACAAGGTTGTCAACACCCGAACTTACGGCGGTCACGGCGAGCAGATGGCAGTGTTCGCATCGACAACTACTGTCGACGGCAAACCCCTCGCCAAACTTATCGGCACCGATAAACTCCCCGAAAAGGACTGGATCGAAATTCAGCAGAAAGTTATTCAGGGCGGCAAGCACATTATCGATCTGCGCGGCCGTTCATCGTTCCAGAGTCCGGCATATGTGTCGATCGAGATGATTGCCGCAGCTATGGGAGGTAAGCCGTTTACATGGCCTGTCGGAACATATGTCAACGACGACCGTTTCAAACACATAATGATGGCATGCGAGACGACTATCACCGCCGACGGCATCACACGCAAACCTTTTGAAGGAACTCACGAGGAGAACAAGATGCTTGAGAAGAGCTATCAGCATCTCTGCAAACTCCGCGACGAAGTGATCGAGATGGGTATCCTTCCTCCTATTGCAGACTGGCACCGTCTCAATCCCAATATCGACTGATCATTTTTCATCAATATAAAAACAAACAGACCGCGTTGCTGATCGGCATCGCGGTCTGTTTGTTTTACAACCCTTAATCAGGAATTGTCTTTTATTGGGAGACATTTAAAATGGTCTCGTCATTGTTGACGTATTATATATCCTGATATTTTGTATTTTCATTTATGAAAAGTTTTGGCGCAGATTATTTCATGAAATATAATGACGATCAATATCCGGAATTATCGATGCCTTTTTTGATCGGCGACCAGTGGTTGAAGTTCTTGACGTGGTAGAGTTCGAACACAGACATACCGTCGGTGTGTTTGAGGCAGAGTGTCACAGCGTCGCGCATCTTGTCAGGATCGTTGCCGTAAGCATATGATGCAACCGAAGCCCAAACTTTGCATTTGTGATTTTTAGGAATATATTTCTGATAAGTAGTGACAAAGTTTTCTACATTCCACACAGGGTTAGAACTTCCGGCAGAATAGACATCTGTGGCATACGCTCCGAGAGAGAACACATCGAGGTAGTCGGCAAAACCAGTTTCATGATATCTCTCATTGTAGCGCCAGTGTGACGGATCTTTTGCGTCGGGATCATTATAGGGATCATAGTCAGTAGTAGCCCAGTTCTGTCCGACAACAAAGCGGCTGTTCCATTCGGCTGATGCCCACAGATGGAGCTCACAGTCAGGATCATCGGCCTTGACACGCTCAGATATAGCTTTGATTGTTTCGGCGACAACAAGTGAACGGAAGTAGATCCAGTCGGTGAAATATTTTCCGAAACCGCCTCCTGAAGTAATGAAGTCGTTCTGGTCAGTAATCTTGACGCCTATGCGGTTTTCGAAATTCTTTACAAATTCATCGCCATAGCCGAACCACGATGCATCGCCGGTGTCGTTAGAGTAACGTACATAGTCGAGGCTAAGACCGCGGAATGATTTGTGATGGCAATACTTTTTGACAACCTGACCGCAAATTTCGGCTGCATATGCTCTGACTTCGGGTATCGCCGGGTCGAGCATCACGGCGTCGGCGTTAACATCGTCTTTGATGTCGACCAGTTCGATATCGCCTTCTTTTGTCACTTTGCGGCATTGGGTTTTACCGTTCCAGCGGTCAGTTTCAAAGAACGGCCCCGCTTTTGTGCGCGGATTACCGACGCAAAGAGGCGTCACCGAAGCGATGACCTGCATGTCGAATTCGTCACATTTCGTGAGGACATATTCGAATATATCATATGTCATTTCTTCGTAAGGTCTGATCGCGTCAATATTGCAGAGCGCAGTAGCATTGGGACCCATGACGTCCATATAGAGAATGTCGATGCCTGTAGCTTTGATCAGTTTCAGGTACTTGTCGACGCTCTCCTGCACACTGAGTAACGCGTAGTTAACAGATCCGCCGACCCACATGGCTTTAGGTTTAGGATCGCGTACAATGTCTTCATTACCGGGTAGGGGAGGAACAGTGCCACCCTGTTCGACAGGATCATCTGACGAACAGCTCATAGCTGCCAGCGTCAGGAAAATAGCTAAGATTTTTTTGAACATAAGGATTATTGCTGGTATAAAAGTTTTAATGTCAGGAGTTAAGGTTTTTTGTGATGAAACCGTCTGCTATCACAGCAGGCATCAGAACTGAAAGATGCAGACGAAGATCACAGACAAAGATAAGCAATTGTATTTCAATACGAGCAAAAAAACTTATAAAATTTTCGTCCGAGATAAAATTTTTGAGATACATCTGACAGTTCAGATGCGCTTAAAGAAATAAAATATCATCGGATTTGTTAAAACAAACGATGATTAAAATTTTTTCTATTAAGCTGATTATGTGAGAAATTTGTTATAACTGTGTAATCAATATTATAAAAAGGAGATACAAAAAATGGCAATGCCAATTAAAATATCCCCCGAACTTTGGGGTGAAGATGCCCGAATCTTCACAGAGGAAGCGTCACGCAACTCGCTTCAGCGCAAAATACCGCAACAGAAACGCCATCGCAGTTATCCGGCCGTTCTGATCGGCCGTTTGGGAGTCAATAAGTTATTCCGAGGGCAACGGCTGAATGTCGGCACTCAGTTGATGAATGCACTTAAATATTGGTTTGTAGACGAAAATAATAAAGCAGCCTGTAGATATATGCTCGTTGACGCATACAATACGGTTTCTACAATTGCACTATTAAGTTAAGAATGGCTTTAAACCATTGTATAAGACTGAGCAAAGCGAAAAAGCTGCATTTGGAATATCAGACGATGACGTTTTGAGAAGTCGTGTTATGTTTTTCGACTTAAAGATGATTACAGCATAACATTATATTATCCTTATTTTGAAATTAAATGAAAGAGCCGTGATGAAAGGACTGAAAATCTTTTAAAGGTGGTTGGATGTAAGAAAATTTTGATATATCTTTGTGGGAGATAATCATAGAAACCAATCAACCTTGAACTAATCCTTATGTCAGATCTTTCGAGAAGAGACTTTTTGAAAAAGAGCGGTATCGCGCTTGCCGGTATGATGATAGCCCCGACCGTCGTGCCGCCTGAAGTGCTCGGCAAGAGCGCAGGCTACACCGCGCCGAGTGACAAACTCAACATACTGGGCGTCGGAATCGGCGGACGTGGAGCGGCAGACCTTGCCGAAATGGAGACTGAAAATATCATCGGTCTCTGTGACTGCGACTGGAGATATGCCAAACCGATTTTTGACAAATATCCTAAGGCTAAACGCTACAGCGACTATCGCCGCATGTATGACGACATGCTTAAAGACGCCGATGCCGTCATGGTCGCCACTGCCGACCATACGCATGCGATCATTGCCGCCGAGGCTATGATGGCCGGCAAACATGTCTATGTCGAAAAACCTCTGACTCTCTATCCGTACGAGTCGCGTCTGTTGGCCAAGCTTGCCAAAAAGCATAAAGTTGCAACCCAAATGGGCAACCAGAGTACGTCGAACGCCAACACCCGCAAGGCTCTCAACTGGCTGCGCAACGGTGAGATCGGCGAGGTTACCCGTATCGAGGCCTGCACCAACCGACCTATCTGGCCTCAGGGCATGGCAACTCCGAAGGAAGTGATGAAGGTGCCTAAAACACTTGATTGGGAAGCGTTTCTCGGTCCGGCCAAATTCCGGCCGTATCACGAAACTTATACGCCGTGGAATTTCCGCGGCTGGTGGGATTTCGGATCGGGCGCACTCGGTGACATGGCCAATCATATCCTTCATGTGCCGTTCAGAGGTCTCAATCTCGGCTATCCTTCGGCTGTGATCGGCAGTTCGACAATGCTTATGAGCGATGCGTGTCCGACCGCCGAGAAGATAACATTCAAGTTCGGCCGTCGAGACAATCTGCCACGTCTCGCCCTGCCTCCTGTTGAACTAACGTGGTATGACGGCGGCCTGACGCCGAATCTGCCTGACGATATGCCCGAAGGTAAGAAATTAGACATCAATTCGGCCGCTGTGCTTTATGGAACGAAAGATACGCTTGTGATAGGCAACAGCGGTTTTGATCCGATACTATGTTCGGGCCGCGATCCGAAAGTTCCGGAGCTTTACCGAGTTGTCAAGGACAATAATCATCAGCAGGACTGGATCCGCGCGTGCAAAGAGAGTCCGGATTCGCGTGTGCCATGTGAATCCGATTTCTCAATAGCCGGTCCATTGAATGAAATGATAACAATGGGAGTCGCCGCCGTCCGTCTGCAGGGACTCAACCAATGGCTCGAATGGGACGGCGAAAACATGGAGTTCACCAATATCCCCGAAGACGCGACGATCTCCAATGTCATTGAAGACAAGTTTCAGATCCATGACGGACACCCGACATTCGACCGTACGTTTACCGAGCCGGTCAATGCACGCGAATATGCCGCGCGTCTGATCAAACCGGTCTATCGCGAAGGCTGGACGCTGCCTGAAATGCCTGAGGTATAACAATATCTAAAATAATACACTGATGAAATATAGATCAATAATCATAGCTGCCGCGGTAGCTGCGGCGCTGACCGGATGTCAGGCCGACAAATCGGCGGAGAAATCAGCACCGGAAAAAGAAATGGCACTTCAGCTCTATTCGATCCGCGAGGTGATCGGAGATTCGGCTCTTTATGCCGCTAATCACGAGGAAGTGTTTAAACGGCTTCATGACATGGGCTACACCGCCGTAGAGACGGCCAACTTCGTCAACGGCAAGTTCTATGGCGTCGCACCCGAACAGTTTAAGGCCGACTGTGAGGCCGCCGGACTCGAACCGCTGTCGGCACACTCGACACGCCAACTGACAGCCGAGGAGCTTGCCGGTCATGACTTCACCGAGGCAATGAAATGGTGGGACGACGCTATAGCCGCCCACAAAGCCGCCGGAATGAGTTATATCGTTACGCCTTGGATGGCAGCGCCGTCCTCACCCGAGGAGGCGCAGACTCTCTGCGACTATCATAACGCCATAGGCAAAAAATGCAATGCTGCCGGAATAAAATATGGCTATCACTCGCATTCAGATGAATTTACAACTAAAGTCGGCGATAAATTGTGGATCGACTATATGATGGAGAATATCGCACCCGAAAACATGTTCTGGCAGCTTGACGTCTATCTTGCTGTCAAAGCCGTCCAGAGTCCGGTTGAGTTTATAAAAAAATATCCCGGACGTTTTGCTCTTCTTCATATCAAGGATAAACATGAACTCGGTCAGAGCGGTATGGTCGACCTGAAACCCATATATGAAGCCGCCGAGAAATCGGGACTTGAATATGCCGTTGTCGAACAGGAAGGCCCCGGCGGTGATTATACAATAATGGACGGAGTCGCTATGAGCGCCGACTATCTGCGTAATGCCGATTTCGTGAAACAGAGTTACAGAAAATAAACACGATAAAATGATTAGAATAGATTTTATTGACGGCTGTCTATGTGAATAGGCGGCCGTTTTTTGCGCCCAAGATATGCGAAGCAAAGGTAATTTTGAATCAATCAATCTCTTTCCAAAGGATATTAAAACAAATAAAACGATATCAATAAAATGAAAAGAATCAGCTCCCGGCGGCCGGTCGCCGACATATTTCCGTCTGCTCTTCGGTCGTTATGGAACCCCATAACTCCCTCATCACATCCAAAAATCTGCACGGCGACTGACCGCCCTGCATGTAACATTTATTTTTAAAGAAGCTCTAAAAAATTGTTACGCCATTGTTGGAAAAAAGAGATATTAGGATTAACTTTGTAAGACTTAAAATCGACCATATTGATAAACTAATAATAAACAATAATTTAACCTTAACTAATCTTATGTCAGATCTTTCGAGAAGAGATTTTCTCAAAAAAAGCGGAATCGCACTGGCCGGAATGATGGTTGCTCCGACTATTGTGCCGGCTTCGGTGCTCGGTAAAAGCGCAGGCTACACAGCGCCCAGTGACAAACTGAACATACTCGGTGTCGGAATCGGCGGACGCGGCGCTGCTGACCTTGCCGCAATGGAGACTGAAAATATCATCGGTCTCTGCGACTGCGACTGGAAGTATGCAATGCATATCTTCGACAAATATCCTAAAGCGAAGCGCTACAATGACTATCGCAGGATGTATGACGACATGCTCAAAGACGCCGATGCCGTGATGGTCGCCACTGCCGACCATACGCATGCGATCATCGCCGCCCAGGCTATCGAGGCCGGCAAGCATGTCTATGTAGAGAAGCCGCTCACTCTATATCCGTATGAATCACGTCTTCTGACAAATCTTGCCAAGAAGCACAAGGTTGCAACGCAGATGGGTAATCAGGGTGCGTCGAGCGCAGGATCACGCAAAGCAATCAACTGGCTGCAGAACGGCGAAATCGGAGAAGTGACACGCATCGAATCGTTCACCAACCGACCTATCTGGCCTCAGGGAATGCCTGCACCGAAAGAAGCAATGAAGGTGCCCAAGACCCTTAACTGGGACGCATTTATCGGTCCGGCCAAGTTCCGTCCTTACAATGCCGCTTACACGCCGTGGAACTTCCGCGGATGGTGGGACTTCGGATCCGGCGCTCTCGGCGATATGGCCAACCATATTCTTCAGGTTCCGTTCAAGGGTCTGAACCTCGGTTATCCGAGTGCGGTTATCGGCAGCTCGACAATGTTGATGAGCGATTCATGTCCGTCGGCCGAAAAGATCACATTCAAATTTCCGGTGCGCGACAATATGCCGCGTCTTGCACTCCCTGAAGTAGAACTGACCTGGTATGACGGCGGTCTGATGCCTAATCTTCCGGACAATATGCCCGCAGGCAGAAAATTCGATCCGAACGGTGTCGCTGTACTCTACGGCACGAAAGACACAATGGTAGTCAGCACTTACGGTTATGATCCCTTCCTTTGCTCGGGCCGCGATCCTGTTGTACCCGAACTCTGTCGTGTCGTCAAAGGAGACGACCATCAGCAGGACTGGATCCGCGCATGCAAGGAGAGCCCCGAATCGCGCGTTCCGAGCGAATCGGATTTCGCATTCGCCGGTCCTCTGAACGAAATGATCACCATGGGTGTTGCCGCAGTGCGTCTGCAGGGCCTCAATCAGTGGCTTGACTGGGACGGTGAGAATATGCGCTTCACCAACATCCCGGCCGATGCAACAATCTCTAATGTCATCGAAGACAAATTCCAGATCCACGACGGCCACCCGACATTTGACCGTACCTATACCGAGCCGGTCAATGCCAATCTATATGCCGAACAGCTCATCAAGCCGGTATACCGTGAAGGATGGGTTCTCCCCGAAATGCCAGTTTTATAAGATTATAAAAATACATAACTATCATGATAAAATCAGTAATTTTTGGAACATCACTGGCTTTAGTTCTTGCCGGTGTTGCATCGTGCGGCGGTAAGAAACAGGCTGCCGCAGAAACCGCTCCTGCCGAAGCTACAGCCGAGCTTTCATTCTCAACCGTTCCCTTCGGTGAAGAGACCGATACCGCTGTATTTGCAGTCGACAGCGCAGGCTATATTGTCATCTTCAACGGAACCGATACCACAGGCTGGCGCGGTTACGGAAGGGAAAATGTGCCTACATCGTGGCATGTAGAGGACAGCTGTCTCCATTTCGTGCCAGGTAGCGGCGAAGATGCTGACATTATTTTTGCCCACAACTTCACCAACTTCGACGTGCAGTTTGACTGGAAAGTCTCAGAAGGCGCCAATTCCGGCTTCTTCTATATGGGTCAGGAGAATAAGAACGACGAGGGCAATCTTGAATGGCTCTTCGTTTCGACTCCTGAATATCAGATTCTCGACAACGCCAACCATCCTGATGCCAAACTCGGAGTGGACGGTAACCGCCAGTCGGCTTCGCTCTACGACCTTATCCCGGCCAACCCCCAGAACTCAAAGCCTTTTGGCGAATGGAACACCGCCCGTGTAGTAGTCAACAACGGTAAGGTCGCTCATTATCAGAACGGCGAGAAAGTACTTGAATATGAGATGTGGACTCCTGAATGGGTTGAAATGCTTCAGAACAGCAAATTCAATGAGAAAGAGCTTCCTGCCGCATTCCGTCTGCTCAATGACAAGCATCCCGGTTTCTTTGCTTTCCAGAATCACGGCGACGAAGTGTGGTTTAAGAATATCCGTGTAAAAAATCTTTAATGTCCGGCAAAAAGAAATGAAAAAGACAATTCTTATCATAGG
Source organism: uncultured Bacteroidales bacterium (assembly GCA_947573135.1). Lineage (GTDB taxonomy): Bacteria > Bacteroidota > Bacteroidia > Bacteroidales > Muribaculaceae > CAG-873. Next base: position 18,404 of record CANPDU010000042.1, read on the forward strand.
CGCTGCCGCAATGCTCGTGACGTCGTGCGGCAACAACAAAAAGTGTTCTTGCGGCTGCGGTGACTGCATCTGCCCGCAGGACTCGGCCGCTATCGCAGCTAAGGCAACGCGCGGAGAATACAAGATCGCTGACAAGGCTCAGACTGACATCTCCAACTATCCGGTCGATGAGGAAGGCTATATAGTGTTGTTCGACGGCAAGACACTTGACGGCTGGCGCGGTTACGGCATGGATGCCGCACCTGCAAGCTGGAATGTAGACGACGGCGCTATCCATCTCGTCGGTTCGGGAACCGGCGAGGCTCAGATGGAAGGCGGGGGCGACCTGATCTTCCCCCACAAGTTCAAAAACTTTGAGCTCGAACTCGAATACAAGATTTCGAAAGGCGGTAACTCGGGTATCTTCTACCTCGCACAGGAAGCTACGGCCAACGAGGACGGCAAAGACGTCTATCTGCCAATCTGGCAGTCGGCATCTGAGTATCAGGTTCTCGACAACGATAACCATGAGGATGCCAAGCTCGGAGTCGACGGCAACCGCCAGTCAGCTTCGCTCTATGACATGATCCCTGCCAAACCTCAGAACGCCAAACCTTACGGCGAGTGGAACAAGGCCAAGATCACCGTCTACAAAGGCACAGTCATCCACAGCCAGAACGGCGAGAACGTGCTTGAATATCATCTCTGGACTCCGAAATGGAAAGAGATGCTGAAGAACAGCAAGTTCAACGAGGACGGCGACTTCCCCTGCGCATATAAACTGATGATCAATATGGGCGGCGATAACCACGAAGGTTATATCGGTCTCCAGGATCACGGCGATGATGTATGGTACCGCAACATCCGTGTGAAAGAACTCGAATAAGCGGACTGAAAAATGAGACGCAAAACAATAATGCTAACTTTGGCCGTAGCTATGGCCGGCAGCCTTGCCGGCTGCCGGCAGGCTCAGGCCACTGAAGAGAGTCTGCCTGAAAAGGAGATTGCACTTCAGCTTTATTCGATACGCGAACTCGTCGGAGACTCTGCCCGCTATGCCGACAACCATGAAGCCGTTCTCAAACAGTTGCGTGAGATGGGTTTCTCGGCTGTTGAGGCTGCCAACTATAACAGCGGCAAGTTTTACGGCATAAGTCCCGAGCAGTTTAAGGCTGATTGTGAAGCAGCCGGTCTGAAGGTGCTGTCGTCGCACGCCACGCGCGGACTCAGTGAGGAAGAACTCGCCAATCATGACTTCACGGAAGCCATGAAATGGTGGGACGAGGCCATAGCTGCCCACAAGGCTGCCGGAATGACTTATCTGGTGACACCGTGGGGCAATGTGCCCAAGACGCTTGAGGAAGCTCAGACGCTCTGCGACTATCACAACGCTATCGGCGCGAAATGCAATGAGGCCGGTCTGAAATACGGCTATCACACGCATTCTCACGAATTCAAGAACATCGGCGACACCGACCGTATGTGGATTGAATATATGATGGAGAACATCGCTCCTGAAAACATGTTCTGGCAGATGGACGTCTATTGGGCCGTGATGGCAGGCAAGAGTCCGGTCGAATATATCAAGAAATATCCCGGCCGTTTTGCTCTGCTTCACATCAAGGATCAGTATGAACTCGGTCAGAGCGGTATGGTGAATTTCGAACCGATTTTCAAAGCTGCCGCAGAGACAGGCGGACTTGAGAATTTTGTTGTCGAGCAGGAAGGCACTGACGGCTCACATCCTATAATGGACGGAATGAAGATGAACGCCGACTATCTGCGTCGCGCCGACTTTGTCAAAGCAGAATATTGATATTCTTATAATTGTAGAAGAGGTTGCTTCGAGATTAAAATTCTCGTTGCAACCTCTTTTGATTTGAGTTATATTTCTGTATAAAATATTTTATTGTTTTCGATTGAATCGTTTTAATCTGATTCGAACTTGATGTCTTTGTTCACTCTCCGGTAATAAGTCAAGTAGTCAGTATGAGTTGATGAAGTGATATGTTTTTTATTTTAGACGTTTTAAATAAAGAAGATCTATGTCATCATCCTCACCCCAAAGATTACCATATACTACAAGGGATGTGTTTTTAAATTCAAAGTTACATATCCAACTATCATATTCGTCAGAGAACAATATTTGGTTCCCATGAACTTGATAAACGAAATCATAGATATCATCTTCATTGGTCCATTTCATCCAACCAGAGCCATTTGGGTCGAAATATATGATGAAATCGCATCCGATTGATATATTCTCATGGATCCATTGTCCAGAGAGTGTGTCTTGGAACGTTGGCTCGTCGCCATTGTCATCATTGCCACTACAAGAAGCAGTGATTAAACTTAATGAGGTTAAAAATAACATCATTAAATACTTTTGAACTTTTTTCATAAAATTATTTTTAAGGTCAGGCAGTCCTTTTGACCGATTGATTGATAAAAGAAGCGTGGACTGCTATGCCACGCCTTAAGTAGAAGGTGGTCGGAATACCTTTGTATGAAGATGTGGAATGAACAGCTCCACGCTATATGCGTGGAGACAGTTAAGCCAACTCTTGCATACATGAGTAAGTTTCCGACGCTTCTCTACTACAAGATGATGGGCATAACGCCTCTTATTAACAATTTTATCAATTGGAAAATCCAATTTGTCACAAATTTACAAAGTAATTATTATATGACAAAAAGTTCGATGAGTTTTTTTAGTTATGAATTATCCTGAGACCTTTGGCAGGTTCAACTGGCAAGTGCAAAATTAGCGATTTGTTTGAAGAATTCAGTT
>CANPDU010000043.1 GCA_947573135.1 uncultured Bacteroidales bacterium
CCCTCAACGGTTTTCAAGACCGCCGCAATCGACCACTCTGCCATCTCTCCAAAAATATGCTGCAATCGGCCTCTGTCGTTGCTTTTGCGTTGCAAAGGTAGGCTTTTTTTTCGGACTGTGCAAATATTTTTTCTGAAGCGTTCTATTAAATTTTAACTTTATGATTCTGTGCGTGGCCGGTTGTATGTCATATCCGACTGATCTATCGCGTGATGGCGTGATTATCAGAGCGTTTAACACAGCTTAAATCGGCCGACTATTCGATTTTGCTAAATGTGGCATGGCGTTAAGCGGTAATTTTGCCTCAGATTCACATTTAAAATATTATGACTATGAAAAAATTCAGCAAACAAATCAGCGAGATTATCATTCATTGCACGGCTACACCTCAGGGACGCGATCTGAATGTCGCCGACATCACACGTTATCACCGTCAGCGCGGTTTCGAAACGATCGGTTACCACTATCTCATCAGGCTCGACGGCACCGTAGAGCAGGGTAGGCCGTGCGAGTATATCGGGGCGCATTGTCTGGGTCATAACGACCGTTCGATCGGCGTGGCTTATGTCGGAGGTCTTGACAGCCACGGCAATTCATCAGATACACGGACAGATGCTCAGAAACGCTCCTTGAAGTCGCTTGTCGCTCGGCTCGTTAAGCGTTATCCCGGAGCTACCGTTCACGGTCACAGGGAATTTGCGGCGAAAGCATGTCCGTGTTTTAACGTCAGGGAGGAGTTATGGTGACCGGGGTAAAAAGAGCGGCACTGGCCGCATGCGTCGCCGTTTTGTTGCCGGCAGTTGCCGGATGCGGCCGCAAAACCATTACCGACAGCAATTCGGCAGTCATATATACCGGCGAACGAACTCTGCGCCGGGCTGATACTCTTTCGTTTGCCGCAACGTTGGGGATAACCTTGAAAGAGCCGAGGATATCCGTGATCCACTGTTCGGCCGGGGATACTGCTTTTGTCGAGATCCGTGCATCAGAACTCACACTGGACGACACACACAAACTTGTCGGGAATTCGGAGACAAGCGACTCTGTGTCAGTTCGCACTGACCGTAAGTCGGTAAACTCGTTACTAAAATCCTCAGGCTCTGCGCCGTGGAGAGTGTGGTGGCTGCCCGCAGTATTGGCCGTGCTGTTTATTGGCCTATCATTGCGAGAAATTGATTCTCGTCGATGATGGGAACGCCGAGAGCGGTAGCCTTTTCAAGCTTGGTCGGGCCCATGTTTTCTCCGGCAAGGACAAAGTCGGTCTTCTTAGATATCGACGATACATTCTTGCCGCCGTTGAGCTCGATCAGCTTTTTATACTCGTCGCGGCTATATCGAGAGAACACTCCGCTGATCACAAACGATTTACCTCCGAGGATATCCGTGCGCCCCTCATCGTCTGCGGATGACATTTCGAGCTGTATCCCGGCCGAGCGCAGACGCTCGATATTGTCTCGGTTCATTTGATTGGCGAAGTATTCGATAATGCTGTCGGCAATCTTTTCTCCAACATCCTCGATACCGGTAAGCTCAATGCGACTCATCGACGCCAGACGGTCGATCGACCCTGCAGCACGAGCAATCTTACGGGCGGTTGTTTCTCCGACAAATGGTATCGACAGTGCGAAAAGCACGCGGTCGAATGTCACGCTGCGGCTCGCTTCGAGACCTTCGATCACACGTTCGGCACTCCGTCGTCCGAAGCCTCCGAGTGTCATAAGTTGCTGTATCGTCAGGTCATAGAGATCGGCCGGCGTACGTGCCAGACCGGCTGCATAAAGCGCTGCAGCCGTCTCGTCGCCGATACCGTCGATGTTCATCATGCGGCGGCTTACAAAGTGTTCGATGCGGCCAATAATCTGCGGCGCACAGCCATAATGGTTGGGGCATATCCAGGCTGCCTCGCCGTCGACTCTTACGAGCGGCGAACCGCAGACCGGGCAGTGGCTGACGAAACTCACCGGTTTTGAAGCCGGCATACGGGCATCCTTGTCGACTCCTGTGATCTTAGGAATTATTTCTCCACCTTTCTCGACATAGAGCATATCGTTGTCGTGGATGTCGAGCGAGCGCATTATGTCTTCGTTGTGGAGCGAGGCGCGTTTGACAATTGTGCCGCTCAGCAGAACAGGTTCGAGATTGGCCACCGGCGTTATATATCCCAGACGGCCTACGTCGAACGACACATAACGCAGACGAGTTAACGCTCGTTCGGCCGCAAACTTGTAGGCTATCGCCCAGCGCGGCGACTTGGCTGTGAAGCCGAGATTGAGCTGCTGGCGCAGTGAATTGATCTTGAACACCAGACCGTCGGTCGCCACGGGCAGTTGTTTGCGCGCAGTGTCCCAGTAATTGATATATCGGTCAACTTCCGAGATGTCGCGGAGCAGTGTCATGGCGTCGGAGACCTTGAAGCCCCAGCGGCGCGCGGCCATCATGTTGTCATAGTGATTGTCGTAGGGGAGAGACTCGCCCAGCAGATAGTAGAAGTAAGCGTCCAGACCGCGCGAAGCGACGATGGCCGAGTTCTGCATCTTCAGAGTACCGGCGGCCGCATTGCGCGGATTGGCGAACAGCGGTTCTTCATTGCGCTCTCGCTCGGCGTTCAGACGGTCGAAAGCTTTCCACGGCAGAACGATCTCGCCTCTGATCTCGAACGTTTCGGGCCAGTCATTGCCATTGAGCACCAACGGAATGCTGCGAATGGTCATTATATTGTCCGTCACAACGTCGCCTTTCTCTCCGTCGCCGCGTGTCACGGCTCTCACCAGACGCCCGTGTTCGTAGATGAGCGATATGCCTGTGCCGTCAAATTTCATTTCGCCGACGATCACGGCAGTCTGCCCCGACAGGGCAGTCTCTGTGCGCTTCACCCAATCGTCAACCTCTTCGATCGAATAAGTGTTGCCGAGCGACAGCATAGGGTAGATATGACGCACCTGATCGAAGCCTTTGGTTATGTCTGAGCCGACACGGTGAGTCGGCGAAAGCGGGTCATCGTATTCGGGATGCTCGTGTTCGAGCGACTCGAGACACTTCATCATCTCGTCAAACTCTCGGTCGCTGATCTCAGGCGAGTTCTCTACGTAGTATTTATGGTTGTGGCGGTTGAGATCGTCGCGCAGACGGCTGATCTCCGAAGCTATACTGTCCATGTCTATAATTTTGGAAGTTGGATGTATCGGCAAAAATAGCAATTATTTTTTGCGGACGCGCAATGGCGGAAACATTTTTTTCAGCCTGACGAGGTGATGCGTCAGATTGCCGCCTGCGACAACTACCGTCACAGCAGTAAGAATCATGATCAGCCCGACTGTCTGCCGGCCTGTGAGCTGCTCGCCGAAGACGGTGATGCCGAACAGCACCGCCGTCACAGGCTCGAACACACCGAGTATTGCCGTCGGCGTAGATCCGATATGCTGTATGGCAACAGTTGTCAACGTCAGTGACAGGGCAGTGGGAAGCAGTGCGAGAGCGCCGACATAGCACCATCCGGCCCCGCTTGCCGGCAATTGGAGACTTTGGTCCGCCACGGCTTTGATTATGAATATCGTCATGCCGAACATCAGAACGTAGAATGTCAGTTTAAGTGTCGGCACTTTGCGCATCGACGGTATGCGGTTCACGGCTACGATGTAGATTGCATAAGACAGAGCCGACACCGCGACCCAGACTGTGCCGGCGGCCGACAGTGTGACACCGGCGCTATTGCGGCTGAGCAGCCATATGCCGCCGAGAGCGACCGTCAGACATACAATCGTCTGAGCCGAAAGCCGTTCGTGGTATATGGCGGCCATCATCAGCGCCACCATAAGCGGATAGACGAAAAGCAGCGTCGACGCTATGCCGGCATCCATATACGTATAGCTCGCGAAAAGACCGTATGACGACAATCCCATAAGCAGTCCCAATGCGATCAGCGGCATGATTTCATTGCGTTTCAGCCTAAGCGAACGTCCCCGCACCACGATCATCAGCCACAGTATGGGCAACGCGGCGAGATAGCGGAGCAGAAGCACCGAATTGGCGTCGAGACCTTCACCGTAGAGCGGCAGCGCGAAGAGCGGATTCATGCCGTAGGTAGCAGCTGCCAGTATACCTAATATATAACCTTTGACTTTTGAGTTCATCTTTTTTTATGCGCAACTTTGCGGGGCGCAGTGTTGTTCATTAACGATGCTGCAAAGGTAGTCAATTGCCGGCTTATTTGAAAGCCGGAGGTTACAGCGATTGTATATATTCGTTGAGATCGGTCTCTTTGTCGAGTGAGAACAGTGTGCGCAGGCGGTAGCGAGCTTTAGCCACGCTTTCACGCTTGATGCCGAGCGCAAATGCTATCTCGTTGTTTGATTTTTTCAGCCTGATCAGCATTATTATAAGTTCGGCCGAAGGTGAGATGTCGGGATAGCTGGCTCTTATTTTTTCAATCAGGCCCGGATACACGGCCGAGAACAACTGACGGAAACGGGCTTCGTCTTCTTTTTTCAGAATGGCAATACTGAATATCTGCGGTTCGGGAGCCGGCGCGGTTTCGGAGCCCGATGACTGTTTTTGCTCTTCGATGCGGTCATTGAGTTGTTCGATCTGGCGATTAAGTTCGATGCGGGCGGCGAACAATTGTTCGATGGCGAGTTTGTTTTCTCTGAGTTTACGGTTTTTGGTATTTATGATCCGCAGAGCAAGCAAGATCAGAATCAAAATAACAAGCGATGCGGTCACGCTCCACGATATGATCTGCTGACGGGTGTATCGTTGTTCGGCTTCGAGAAGGAGCTTCTCGTTTTTTAGCTGCGACGTGCGGTATTTGAAGTCGGCGTTGAGCAGCGCGTCGGCCATTTTCTGATGGTTGATTGTATCGGTGAGTCTACGCGATTCCTTATATATAGAGAGGCTCCGCGGCGACAGTTCGTTTTCGACCAGTGTCAGGGCAAGCAGGTCGAGTCCCCACTGCAGATCTTCCAGTCCGCTTGAGCGCTTGGTGTTGATGGCCGCGTTCATGATTTGAAGACCTTTTTTGCGGTCTCCGGTCAGAAAAAGTCCGCGTCCGATCAGCAGCGAGTCGGTCGACTCCCTCATAGCCATGCCGGGCGATATGTTTCTCTGCAGTGTTTTCGTCGCGTCGACGACACGTTCGGGATATTGCTCATGGTGTTCGATGATATGTCCGGCAGTCTGGTTTTCCGCAATTACGCGGCAAATTGTGGCCATGACCGTGTCTTCAATGACTTCGGCCGCCTTCAGTGATATGTCGAGACAATAGAACATCGAATCCGCCCGGTTCATGTCTTCGAATATCGCCGAGCGCATGCGCCAGAGGTCGGCGACGATCGACGACTTTGAGCCGAGGCTCATTTCTATCGCCTGACGGTTGAGGTCGAGAGCTTCGGTGTAGAGCCCCACTCGGCAATAGAAATTGGCGGTGTTGCCGAGCAGTTTTGCCTCTTCCCGCGGATCTGTCCGGCCCGGAGCCCGGCGCAGCGAGTCCATGGCCTCCTGCAGATACATAAGACCGTCGGCGTAGTTTCCCGTCCGGCAGAGGAAATATCCCATCTGTGACAGCACTTCGACCGCCATGCCGTCTCCGTGGCTTTTACGCACCTCGCCGACCGCCTCTTTCTGAATACTGATGTAGACATCAGACGGTGCTTTATTTATGCGCGCGTTGCGCGCGGAGTCGTGAAGTAGCTTCACTCTGCTGAGGGAACAGACATTTCCATCTGCGGTTTCCCCCTTTCGGCCGCATGCGGCCGAAAGAAGTATCATGAACAGAACGGTGACTATAGAAAGCGATTTCATAAATTGATTTGTAATTTAGAGACAAATTTACGAAAATTCCCGTCTCTCCGATTGACAGAACGCGCGATATGGCGCCTTGTCCATCGTTCTGTCCATGCTGTTGGCTTGTCGTACGGCCGATTATACGATAACTTTGCCATCGGTATATATGCAGATCAAGAGGGCTGTATTCCCTTTGTCCATGCGGCGTCACACGAATGAGTCATGTCGTTCGCTTCATTTCTGCAAGAATATATGTTTAATAAATATTAAAAACAGATTTTAACACTTCTATATGCCAGGTGGTCAGCAAATTACCCCCCCCGTTAGATATTTTTAACATTTTTTGCTGTTAAATAATTTGCGCATGGTTGATAAAATAGTGAATTTTGTATGCAAAATCCAAAACTGCGTAGTTGCAGTTCTTAATGCGATCTATTATAAACACTTTTGGTTTTGTCAGGAGAAATTTGAGCAAGTATAGTAATCTATTGATATTATATCACACTTATTGCTGATATACACACGATAAAAAGAAAGATTGTAAAATGAAAGTAATACTGCGAATATTGCTTCTTATGGTTGGATGTTCTATGTCCATGCAGGCACAACTTGCTGTTAAGAGCAATGTTTTATACGATGCGACGCTATCTCCAAATATTGGAATAGAGCTTGGGCTGGCGCCCCGATGGTCAGTAGAGCTGACCGGCAATCTCAACGCCTGGACGCTCAACGACGGTATGCGGTGGAAACACTGGTTCGTGCAGCCCGAGGCGCGCTACTGGTTCTGCGACCGCTTCAGCGGCCACTTCGTCGGCGCACATCTGCTCGGCGGCCAGTATAACGTCGGCGGCATCCGTCATCTCCATCACGATTTTCTCGGTCTGCAGCTCAGCCGTCTGGGCGACAGCCGCTTTCAGGGATGGTTTCTCGGAGCCGGCATCGCTTACGGTTATACATGGATACTGTCGCGCCGGTGGAGCATCGAGGCCGAGATCGGGCTCGGATATGTCTACCGCCGCTACGATGTCTATCCCTGCGCCCATTGCGGCACGAAGATCGAGGAAAACAAGTCGCGCAGCTATGTAGGCCCGACCAAAGCAGCGCTTAACCTTATCTATGTATTCTGATCATGTTAGTCCGATTTCTATATACAGCCGCTTTTGTGCTCGCCGGAGTGTCGGCGGCTTTCGCTTCTGCTGAAAAAGTGCCTGTCGACGCTTTCAGGGCCGACAGTATCGATATAGTCAACACTGACAATAATCTTTTTGTGCGTATGTCGCTCGACCTCAGTGCCTACCGGCAACTAGAGCGCAACCGCGAGGTAATAATCACGCCTGTCATAGTCGGCGGTGACGATTCGCTTGCATTGCCCTCTGTCACAGTAGCGGGCCGCTCGCGCTATTACTACTGGCTCCGTCAGAGCAGCGACAGATGGCCGTCGGCCACACTCCGCCGCGCATCCGACGCCGGAGTCATAGATTACAATGCTACGGTCGCTTATGAGAAATGGATGGAGACATCGCAGCTTGTCATCAACGCCGAGTCGCGCGGCTGCTGCGGCACACCGGTCTCGGCCGCAGGCGTCACAATGTCGACGATCGACTTCTCGGAGCGCGAGGCTATGATGTTCATGCCGCAGTTTGTGTTCATACAGCCCAAGGCCGAGCTTGAGAAGCATCGCGAGATACGCGGATCGGCCTATATCGACTTTCCCGTCAACCGCACCGAACTCTATCCCGACTATCGCCGCAATCCTCAGGAACTTGCCAAAATCAGAGCTACAATCGACTCTGTGCGTCTCGACAAAGACGTCACCTTCAAGGCTATGACCATCAAGGGCTATGCATCGCCCGAAGGTCCCTACGACAATAACATCCGTCTGGCCAAAGGCCGTACGGCAACGCTCAGAGACTATGTGCTCTGGCAGTACGATTTCCCCTCGTCGGTCATCTCTACTTCCTACGAGCCTGAGGACTGGGAAGGACTGCGCCGCTATGTCGAGTCATCGGCGCTTCCGAGCCGCGAGGCCATACTGGCGCTCATCGACTCGGACATGGCTCCCGATCCGAAGAACGACGCCCTCCGTGCGCGCTTCCCGCGTGAATACGCTTTCCTGCTCAAGGAAGTCTATCCGGGTCTGCGTCATTCGGACTATACGGTCGAATATGTCGTGCGCAACTATACGGACATCGACGAGATCAAGCAGGTGCTCTTCTCGGCGCCTCAGAAGCTGAGCCTCAATGAAATGTTTGCCGCGGCATCGACTATGGAACCGGGCACACCCGAGTATGACGAAGCTTATGCCATCGCCGTGCGCATGTATCCCGACAGTCCCGAGGCTAACCTCAATGCTGCAATTGCGGCACTGAAAACGGCGAACTTCGACGCGGCCGCAGGCTATCTGCGCAAGGCCGGCGACTCTCCCGAGGCAGTCTATGCGCGTGGTCTCTACGAGGCATTCACAGGCAACTATGATGCAGCCCGCAATCTGCTCGGGCGCGCCCTTGACAGCGGCATCGAGCCTGCCGCCGACGCCATCCGCCAGATCGATGCCATCCGATCAGAAGAAACTAAATAGTATATAAACATAAATATTTCATTAATAATTACTTTTAAATCTTATGAAAAAAATTAGTAAATTTTTCCTCGGCGTTGCATCGCTCATGCTGATGACAGCTTGTAGCGACGACCTTGGAAAGGAAATGGGCAATCAGCCCGGCGCCGACAATTCTGATGATGTCAGTGATGGCGTATTTTTTACGGTAAATATTAATCTGCCCAGTGCAGTTGGAGGTCGTAGCATCACAGGTGATCCGGATGATAACGGCAGCAACAGCAATAATGGACACGAAATTGGCAAGAACTACGAAAATATTATTACGGAGGCTATAGTTGTCCTGGCTAAAAAGGATAATAATGATTTTATAGCAGCCGCAAGCATTAATGCAGGCGATCTTATGATCAATTCTGCAGACAAATCAAAATATACGGCAAAATCAAAGTTTTCCAAGACCCAAATAGAAGCCTTTTATGATGCTCTCCCCGCAGACAGACCATCAGGTCCAGTGACAGTCAGAGTATTCCTCTTCTGTAATCCGACACAAGAACTCCGTAATATATTCTTTGCCGATGCTGACGGTAATGTTATAGAAACAGAAGGTGTTAAGTGGTATAACCGTATAGGAAATCTTGATACAAGTTCTCCTATATGGAGCCAAAACTATTTCTTAATGTCTAACGCTCTCATAGCTGAGCGAGACCTGCCGGCAACGAAAGAGCTTTGGTCTAACTATACAAAAGAAAGTACGCCATTCCATCTGTCTGATAACAATATCGAAACTACAGTAGACAATTCAGTTGATAGTGGGAGAGGAGCGATTAAAGTGGAGCGTTTGGCAGCACGTTTCGACTTCCGAGACGGCGCCAATGATGGAGCTGGAGCTTTTACCTATCATGTAGTTTACGAAGATGCAAACATAGACATTGATGAAGAAACAGAAAGTGTCGCTGATAAAATTCCGCTGATTGACGTTACTCTTCAGAAAATGGCATTGGTCAATGTGGGCCGTCAATTTTATTTTCTTCCTCATGTGATTGATGGTGTAGCAGGTGGAGCAATTGGCACTATTGATGAAACTTCACTGCTCAGTGGTCTGTGCAAACCGGAAAAACCTTGGTTCACTGATCTCAGCGGTAAACTTGCCGGTACCCCCGGAAATTATGTCCTCGATGCCGATTATAGTTGGAAAACAGTTAATGGCCCATTGAATAATAAATATGAAGATTATTTGCTCTATCCGTTGTTCGATAAAAACGGAAACATTGACAATACTAATATAAGCAATGACCGTTGGGCCACATCGCTTTGCTCAGATGTCGTAAATGGAGAGGAAAACAATACTGAAGGCTGGACTCTAGATACTCCGAAAGACTATCATATCTGGCGCTATGCAACCGAAAATACAATTCCTTCGGTCGAAGGACAGACTAACGGCGTGACTACCGGAGTAGTATTCAAAGGTAAGATGAAAGCTACTGAACAAGCTCTTAATAATGATGATCCTGCAATTAAAGCAATGGCAGAAACGATCAATAATGAGGATGCTGATCTGGGGAATTCATGGACAGCTCCAATTCTATATCAGTTTGCAGGTGGTCTTTACATGACTTGGAAAAATGTCCGTCTGGCGGCTATTAATGCAGCCCAACCTAAAATGGTATTTGTACCCGCTGAAGATTTTGAAACAACGGGCAAAGGTACTTGGAGACTTGAGGAAATTAACAGAATGCATAGTCTATATGTTGCTGTATTTGGAACTGGCGGTTTTGGTACATACAAGTTCAATGCCACGGTTAAAAAACCGGATGGCACAGAGACAACTGAGGCTGTTGAGTATACCGATCTTTTACCTGAGAATGAAGAGTGTGCCAACGCAGCTTGGACAGCATGGGAGAAAGCAGATAAACCTTCAGAGGGTGATGTACTCACAAAATTCAAAACAACTGTTACTAAGGCCGGATTTACTATTTATCAGCGTAGTTATGATCCCAATTACAAGTGGGGATATTATTGCTACTATTACTATTGGAATCAGCATAACAACAACGGAAATGACGGAGTTATGGGACCGATGGAATTCGCTGTAGTCCGCAACAATGTGTATAAACTCGCTGTAACTAAGATAAAGAGACTTGGACATCCGCGTATTTCAGATAATGACCCTGAGCGTCCCGAACCTGGTTACAAAGACGAAAGTGAAAACGTCTATATTGATGTCGAAGCCTATGTTCTTCCCTGGGTTGTACGCGTAAACAATATCGAGTTCTAAACAGCTTCTGTCGATGAAACGACGACGAAACAATTTACTAATCAGAATCACCGCCATGGCTTTCATGGCCATGGCGGCGATTTTAAACCCTTCATGCGACTCGCTGATCTATGACGATCTCGATCCGTGTCCACGGGGCGTAAGACTCCGCTTTGTCTATGACTACAACATGGAGTTTGCCAACGCATTCCCTTCGCAGGTCGACTGTCTGACGCTTTTGGTCTATGACGGTGAAGGCCGCTATGTGAAATCATTCACTCAGACGACCGACGAACTGCTCTCAGACGAGAACTGGCGGCTGGTGATGCCCTTGGATCCGGGCGATTACACATTCGAGGCATGGGGCGGCATGGCGTGCACGTCGTCGAGTTTTCGGTTTAACGCTGATCCTCAGTCGCAGCCGCTGCGCTCGCTTGAAGTCATGCTCGATTCCGGTCTGCTGACTTCGCCGAGAGGCAATCGTCTCCATCCGCTGTTTTTCGGCCGGCTTGACATTACTGTGCCCGAAGAGAGCATGGATTATGTTGACGGAACCGTCAAGATGATGAAAGACACCAATAATATACGTCTGACACTCAATAATCTAAACGGTACTCCGATTTCCGGCGACGAATTTGTATTCTCGATTACCGACAACAACACACTGCTCGACTGGGATAATAATGTTGTTGATCAGCCGGATGTCACTTATAGTCCATGGACATGGGGACAATCGGTTGTCGGTGAATATGACGGCGGTGCGGAAGCGACATTTGCCTATGCCGAAATCAGCACATCGCGTCTGATGGCCGACAGTAAAGCGCGTCTGCGCATCCAACGCAGCAGCGACATGTCGACAATCGTCGATATTCCGCTGATCAAAGTGCTTGAGCGTTTGCGCAGCAATGACTTCGACTATCTTGACACTCAGGAATTTCTCGACCGAGAAAGCCGGTGGGAAATGATGTTCTTTATTGCCGACGGCATCTGGCTCGATGTCTATATAATGATCAACGATTATCAGGTTCGTGTCAACGACATCATTTTTGAATAGAATAATCAACCGCTTAATATCTGACTCTGCCGGTTAATGTTTAAAAGGTTCAAATACATTTCGGTTATGTTTGCTGTGCTCGCGCTTATTGTTGAGGCGTGCGGCTCGTCGGACTATGATGCCCCGTCGGTCATTGAGCCTGACGAGGACCGGATGGTTGTGCTTGGACTTAATGTCATTGTCGGTGAGACACCAGGGGAGAATAACGTAGGTTCGCGGGCATTCGCCGGCAGCGAGGACGGAACATTTGAAAATCCGGCCACTGAATATGAAAAGCTGAAAACTCTGCGTGTGATCATTGTCCGTCCCGACGGCACGGTCGAACACAACCGTTACGTGCAGTTTGACGTTGCGACCGGTCAGATAATCAGCGATAATCTCGAATTCGAAGTAAAGTCGGGAGAAATCAAACGAATCTATCTTTTCGGTAACGAAGCGGCAGTTAATTATGATTTCCGGTCAAGCAATATTCCCGAAGGATCGATATTTCCGACTGAGGCGGTTGAGAATGTCACTATAAGGGTGTCGGGAACGTCATCGCCGATAAACAACGGCCCGACATCGCAGACTCGCACTTATATACCGATGAGCGAGTGTTTCGACGTTAAGATAGACCGGCCTGAAAGAGAGGAGGATCTACATATAAGCCGTACGCTTTTTATCACGCGCTCATTGATCAAATTTTCTTTTTCAGTCAAAAATACGGTGCCTTACGGAGTTAAGACCAATCTTACCGGTATATCTATTACCGGGCTGGCCGGCAGTTCGTTCTATCTGCCGCGCAACACAGTCTACAATCCGCCTAAAGATCAGCCGAGTACCAACAATCTTGGCGGCCGTTATATAACCTCTTATGAGATGCCCGCCAACTTTGGCACAACGGAGTGTAACTTCCCCGTGCTGCCATATTATGACCTTGATTCCGGAGAAGAACTGACATTTGATTCATACATTTATCTGCCAGAGACCAAGACGACAGGAAATTATCAGCTCCGTCTGTCTTTCGATAATCCGGATCTTTCAGACTGGCTCGGCTCAAGGCCTCTCGACCTCAAAGACATCCCACGCAACACCCATGTCAAAATAAATATCACTCTCAATGGCTCGATATATGATGTCGAAGTTCAGATGGTGCCTTATGCCGGAGTTAACCTTACTCCCGATTTTGGACTCGAGGTTGATAAGAATCTTGTGCCGATTTATGATGAAAATGGCGAGCTGTTGTATTATTATAACAGAGTGACAGGTAAATATTATGACAAAAACAATCGAGATCAGGAAATTCCTAATCCTTACCTCGGTATAGATCCGAACACCGGTTATACAATAATCAGAGATGATGACGGGAATGTCTTGTATTATTATGATGAATCTACCGGTCAATATTACGATAAAGATTTAAAACCGATAGACAATCCCTATGTTTGACGTATTATGAAAGACGTATTATGAAATTAGTAAAAACGATATTTGGTTTTATGTCTGTCCTTTTAATATTGGTGATAAGCGGTTGTAAGGACGACTTTAATCCGACTGTCTCAGAGGAATATGTAGAGGGTATGGCCGATCTTGATGTTGATATATCATATGAATCAATGGCTGATGTCGTACTTTCGAGCCGAGATGCTTCGGGCGGAGACGTCGGAACTTTGCTTGACGAAATAAAATCGCTTGTGATGTATGTGTTTAGAGAGGACGGTTCGTTGTACGAAAAATATGTTATCGTTGATCCGGATGATCCAAATTCCCATCACCAAGATGTGTCAGCCGTAGTTGTCAACAATAAGTCGGACAACAGGCTTGAGGATGAGAAGAATACGCCCGTCAATGGTGACTCATCAAATGGCCGTGTTGACTACCGTCTCAGACTTTTTTCAGGGCATTATTTCATCTATGCGGTTGCCAATATGGGGACATTGTCAGACTTTAATATTTCTAAACGTGATGATCTGAAATCAATAAGATGCGATTGGGATAATGAGAATACAGCGGCAAATAATCAAATGTTTGGCGTGTATTCAGTCGGTACTCCTGACAGAGCGGCTACAGACGATAAACCTGTGACTGTTTCGGCAACTTCAAAGAAACTACACTGCTGGATGCGCCGGCTGGCTTCAAAAGTTACAGTAGCGTTTGATGGTTCGGACCTTGTTGATGGTGTTCAGGTTTTTGTTACATCTGTAACTATAAAAGACATACCAAAATCGTGTGCGTTGGGCGAGGAAAACTGGCCCGGCAAGCAATCTGACGGAACGTGGATTGCACCCACAAAAGAAAATGTCGAGAATCTCCTTTATTCACAAGGTAAGACAATAACTTATCAGGAATTGCCGGAAGCAAAAGATATGATTATTCCCGAACGTTATCTTCATGTTTGCAATTCGAAACATACACATCTCGGAAGGGGCGAGGAAACATCAAATACAGATGACGTTTTAGATACTTACCATGCGAATACGTCTGAGCATAGCCTGTTCTTTTATGAAAATATGCAGGGTAAAGGTAAATCGAAAAAACAATCACAGGATGGCACAAAAATAGATTTCCCGAACCCGGTAGAAAATGATACGATCAACGGATGGAAAGATAACAAGGCTTTTGGCTCTTATGTTGAGGTTAAAGCCTATTACAGGTCTACTGCATTTGGCGAAACTATGTCGTGCGGCGATATTGTTTACCGATTTATGCTCGGACAGGACGTTGATACGAACTATGATGCTCGGCGAAATTCCCATTATAAACTTACACTTAAATTTAAGGGCTACGGCAACGATGCAGACTGGCATATCGAATATCCTCATACAATAGGACTTAATATTATTTCGCCGCAATATATATCGTATCTTTATAATAAACAGACGCTGATAAATGTTCGCATAACAGGGGAAATAGATCCTGCACATCCGTATTTGTATGCTGCGATTATAGGAACAGATGATGTGCCGGCCGATTTTCCTACACAGGGAATAAATTCACAGGATGAGAATAATTCTCATAAGACGTACTGGCGCCCGTGGGGCGACGGAACAGCGCAATTTCCGGCGGTGAATATTGACTATCAAAAGGGGAGTGTTCCTAATGATGGCCCATGGAACTCATATCTGTCGTTAAGAAAAACCAATCTGACAAAGATAGTCGATCCTTATTATCATAATGCTCCGTCGCGCGTTACGCCTGATTACACAACTTATAACCGTGACTATTGGCATCAGAAACACAACGGTTGGATGGAATATATTCTTGATCCTGGTACTCACGGTGACGATGTTGACGGATATTATACTGTCAGACAAATGAGCGCCAGCGGAGAGAAAGTAGTCGATCGTCTGCTCACTATTCCTATCTTTACCAGAGCAAAGGAACTTATTACTAAAACCGCTTTTACGGGAAATAATCCATATACCGCTTATCCGCGAAAGATGAGAATTCGTTTTTCTGCGTCGTTGATCAATCCGGCCACAGGTAAAGCTGAAGTCAAACATGTTTATATGGATGTCGTTCAGGTTAACCGCATTGAAAATCCTAAAGCCGTATGGCGAAATAAAACCAACAATGATTTTCATGCCGTGCTGACCTATCGTCCCGGAGAATATGACGGAGGTTTTGAAAAAATTATTTCTCATGGCAAATGGAGTGCTGAAGTATATAAAGGAGACAATATTGTCACGCTAAGTACAACCACTGTGGGTAGCGGAAATTCAAAACCACAGATTAAGCAAAGACGTATAGAAGGTGCCGATGAATGTCCGATTGATTTTACGATTCATTTTAACGGCAGTCCTGGTTTCGCGATTGTCAGGGTAAGATATAATGATTATACCTGTGAACATGATATTTTTGTCAGGAAAAGTGCCGGTGACAAATATGATGATGTTGATGTCGTAGGTGATGGAAAATCATGGTCATCCTATAATGTGCATCATTTTAAAGGCGCTACTATTGCGGCTAACGGTACAATCAGCAACGAAGGTAAGACACCTGTGCTGACATCTTCTCCCCTCGAAGATGGTTCTTTCTTCCGCCGAGGTAGTTTTACTGCTATTCTGGCAGAAAATGGAGAGACTGCAGGTCTTAAGCCTTTTGAAATTCCCGGGTCAAAAACTTTCAAGGCTATTAATTCAGCAGAACGAACTATAGACCTGAGTTGGAGTAATCTCAAAGCATCTTCGCATAATAATATTTGGGCAATCAATGGAAATTATAGAATAGCGGATATCGGCGATTTTTACACACTGTGTCAGCCGGATGACGATAATGGTCTCGACTTTCCTATTGAAAAAGCCTATGGCGTGATTTATGATGATGGCGCTACCGAGACTCAGTTCACGGAAGAAGGTGCAACTGGATTCAAAACTGCTGAAAAAACACCGTCATACGGAGCAAGAGGGGTAATTGTCTATAATTCAACTACTGCAAAGCAGATATTTTTGCCCATTGGCCGAACCGGTTATGGCCGTAGAAAAGCTAATTTCAGCTGGATAAAAGAAGGTGATGGAGTCCTGCGTTACGCAACTCGCATTGCTGCGAATACCGCGGCAGTTCGTACTCCGTTGTTTTATGACCTCTATAAGCGTCCTGGGGCGGTTTATTGGTGTCGCGAGTATCAGACATTGCCAACTATTTATGTTAAAGACCAGAATGGAAACACTGTATATCAAAAAGATGCTGACGGAAATTTTACTCTTGATAAAAATGGAAATAAAGTTCCGGTAAGTTACTCCGATATTCGCAAGTCAAGTTCTTTTGATATCAATTATTACACTTTTGGCTTTGAGGGTTTCGAAAATAACTCAGTAAACGGTTCGAATAAAACAGATACCGATGCGTGCTTTATAAGGTGTGTGAAATAAGGTTGTTTCGGCGGCGAATGCCGCCGTGTGCGCTGGATCTGCCCGTATGGGCGGATCCGTGGTCTGACAGGTCTGACAAGTCTGACAGGTCGGATGCATTGGGACTGGTCGGCGGCGCGTGTCGGGCTGAAATTTTCTGACTATTTTGGCGATTAATTTGCAGTGGTGGGTGATTTTGGCTATTTTTGTGGAGTTATGGGCGGTTTTCTACAGCAGAAGGGCGGTTATCGCAAGCTCAGGGCATATAAAGTGGCTGAGATCATCTATGATCTTACTTATGTGTTCTGCGGTCGTTATCTTGTGCGGGGTGACCGCACAGTCGATCAGATGATTCAGGCTGCACGCAGCGGCAAGCAGAACATTGCCGAGGGCAGTAAGGCTGCGACAACGTCGGCCGAAACTGAAATCAAGCTGACAAATGTTGCGCTGGCGAGTCTTGAGGAGCTGCTGCTTGACTACGAGGACTATCTGCGTGTGCGTGATCTGCCGCTTTGGGACGCCGGCCATCCTCGCGTTGAACCGATGAGGTCTTATGTTAAGAGCGAGCGTTTTGACCGGGAATATAAAACGCTGGCGGCCAGGCTCGATGACGAGGAGCTCGCCAATATGTCAATAACGCTGATCAATCAGGCGACTTTTCTGCTGCGGCGGCTGATCGAGCGTCAGCAGGAACAGTTTCTGGCCAACGGCGGTGTGCGTGAACAGATGACCCGCGCGCGTCTGCAGGCGAGGTCGATGCAGGGCCGGAACGGCCGGTCGGACCGATCCGGCAAGCCCAACGGGTCTGACATGTCCGACGGGTCTGACATGTCATAAAATTTCAGCTATGGTTATTCAGGAGATTACTGATATCGGCGATGAGAGAGTGGCGGTGTATGCATCGCTGACTGAAGCGCAGTTGCGCAACCGTCTGAACGCAGCCGACGGTATTTTTATCGTAGAGAGTCCCAAGGTGATCAACGTAGCGCTCGACCGCGGCTATGAGCCGGTGTCGTTGCTCTGTGAGCGACGTCATCTGACGGGCGACGCGGCAGAGATAATAGCGCGTTGTGCGGCTGATATGCCTGTTTATACCGGTGAGCGCTCTGTGTTAGCGTCGCTCACGGGCTATAAGCTTACGCGCGGGGTGCTTTGCGCTATGCGCCGTCCGGCAGAGCGCTCTCTGGCCGATGTCTGCTGCGGCGCCCGGCGAGTGGTTGTGATCGACGGCGTTGTCGACTCGACCAATGTAGGGGCTATTTTCCGTTCGGCGGCGGCTCTGGGAGCCGACGGGGTAGTGGTGACGGAGTCGTCATGCGATCCGCTCAACCGCCGTGCAGTGAGGGTGTCGATGGGATCGGTATTTCTTGTGCCGTGGACATGGGTCGGATCGAACTACCAGAATGAATTGCGGTCTATGGGTTTCAAGACTGCGGCGCTGGCGCTCACCGACCGGTCGGTGAGAATCGACGATGCGCGCCTCGCTGACGAGCCGCGCATCGCTATGATAATGGGAACAGAGGGTGACGGTCTGCCGGCCGGAACGATCGCCGAGGCCGATTATACGGTCAAAATACCGATGAGCCATGCGGTAGACTCGCTTAATGTGGCGGCTGCCGCAGCTGTGGCTATATGGCAACTGAGGGTCAGAGTCTGATTTTTAGACCGACCTGCAGCAGGCCTTGTGCGCCGTAGCCGAGTTCGCCGAACATCGAGAGCGAGCGGTTGATCCCGACTTCTGCTCCGACAGGCACAATCTGGAAAGCGCAGTAGGATTTTGTGTAGCTGTCGTCGCCTCGCGGCTGCATATGTGAGAATTCAACGCCGAGCCCGAGTTTGCCGTAGAGAGTGACGATCGAATTGCGGTAGTAATGATAGCGTCCGTTGAGCATCACGGCGTGGTAGGCAATGCTGCTGTGTTCGGGTCCGCCCTTGGTGGTTGTGCTAGAGAAAGTGTACGACGGACCGATCCAGATGTTGGGAGTTACACGGAAGTTGACTCCGACGTTTAGAGCTCCCCACGCGTTGTTGACGTGTTTCCAACCGTCGTGCATGTCGGAAGCATCCATTTGCGTGTAGGCGCCATATGAGAAAGAGAGTTCAGTCTTTTGAGCGTTGGCAGCGGTTGCGCCGGCAATGATCAAAGCAAGTGAGATTAATAGTTTGCGTAGCATGGTTGTTGAAACGTTGTTAAATGATGATTAATTTTGTTTTTATAACGTTCGCCATGCTGCGATGGTTCGATTCGAAGCAAAATAAAAAAAGCGTTGCGACGCATAATGTCTCAACGCTTTTTGCAGAGCCGCGAGTGGGACTCGAACCCACGACCTTTTCGTTACGAATGAAATGCTCT
>CANPDU010000044.1 GCA_947573135.1 uncultured Bacteroidales bacterium
GGCTCATATAAAAGACCCCTAAAAGTTTTTTGTCTAACTTTTAGGGGTCAGTTCACAACCGCGCCCTCTTATCATCTTTATTGAATATCTATGGTTAGATCAACCCAAAATCTGCTTGATGCAGGCGAGAATGTTGGAGACGGTGAAACCGAATTTCTCGTCGAGGACTTTGTAGGGGGCTGACGCTCCGAAACGCTCCATGCCGTACACTTCGCCGTTGAAGCCTTTGATCATCTGTATGGTCAGAGGCAGACCGGCCGTGAGGCCGAACTGAGCGACTCCGGCGGGAAGGACGCTATCGCGATAGCTTTCATCCTGAGTGTTAAACAATCCTACAGACGGCATCGAAACGACGTTAGCCTTAATGCCTTCAGCCGCAAGAGCGACAGACACGTCGCAGAGAAGCGACACTTCCGAACCATTGGCGACAAGAATGATATCGGGATCGTCATTGGCAATGACTGTGTAACCGCCTTTCTGAGCCTGAAGGGCGTCGCGGTAACGGTCGCCGGACGCCGAAGGGAGATCGTGAACGTCCTGACGGGTGAGGACGAGCGCGCTCGGCGAATGCTGATTGTTCATTGCCATCATCCAGCAGACAGTAGTCTCTGCAGAGTCAGCAGGACGCATGGCGAGCAAAGACGGATGGCCGCTGAAATTGCGGATTCCCTCGAGAAGTCGCAACTGGGCTTCCTGCTCGATAGGTTCGTGTGTAGGACCGTCCTCACCGACACGGAAAGCATCGTGTGACCAGATGTATTTTACAGGCAGCTCCATGAGCGCAGCCATACGCATGGCAGGTTTCATATAGTCGGAGAATACAAAGAAAGTAGCGCAAGCTCCAATCACTCCGCCGTGAAGGGCAATGCCGTTGATAATCGTAGCCATAGTCAGTTCGGCCACACCGGCGTGAAGGAAGGCACCTGAAAAATCTCCGGGGGTGAATGCACCGGTCTTCTTGAGGAAAGCCTCAGACTTGTCGCTGTTGGCGAGATCGGCTGAAGACACGATCATATTGCCGACCTTTTCACCGAGTACCGAAAGGACATCGGCTGACGCTGTGCGCGTGGCGACATTGGGTTTATGAGGTATAGCGGCGTAGTCGATATAAGGAAGTTGACCATCAAGATATGATTTCAGAAGAAGCGCCTTGTCGGGATTTGCCTCGGCCCATTTGTCGTAAGCCTTGCGACGCTCTGCGACAATGGCTCTGAGCTGACGGCGACGCTCGTTATAAAGAGCCTCGACATCATCGAAGACCACCCAGGGATTTTCAGGATCACCGCCAAGATTAGCTATGGTCTCGCGGACATCAGCGCCGGATTTGCTGAGCGGCTGACCGTGGGTAGAGCACTGATTTTCGAACGAAGAACCGTCGGCCTTGACAACGCCTTTACCCATGACCGTATTACCGATGATTATTGTCGGCTTTGAAGTCTCCTTATTAGCTTTTTCAAGAGCGTCAGCTATCTGAGCGGGATCGTTTCCGTCGATTTCGATGACATTCCAGTGCCATGCGCGATATTTTGCGGCATAGTCCTCGCGGTCGACGGCATCCACTTCTGTCGAAAGCTGGATCGTGTTGGCATCGTAGAACATGATCAGGTTTGACAGACCGAGATAGCCGGCGATACGTCCGGCTCCCTGAGATATCTCTTCCTGAATACCGCCATCTGAAATATAAGCATAAGTCTTATGAGCTACGACATCACCGAAACGAGCCTGCAGGAAACGCTCGGCTATCGCACAACCGACGGCCATAGTGTGACCCTGACCGAGAGGGCCGGAAGTATTCTCAACGCCTCTTGCCGGATCAAGCTCCGGATGGCCTGGCGTCACACTGCCCCACTGCCTGAACTGCTGAAGCTCGGCAATAGTGTAGTTGCCCATGAGCGCAAGCACCGAATATAGCATCGGCGACATATGACCGGGATCAAGGAAGAAACGGTCACGCGCAAACCATGTCGGATCATCGGGATCACAGACAAGAAATTGCGAATAAAGTACATTGACAAAATCAGCGCCACCCATGGCTCCGCCGGGATGGCCTGAATTAGCTTTTTCCACCATAGAAGCGGACAGAATGCGAATATTGTCGGCAGCGTGGTTGAGAAGCTTTACGTTCATAACAGATATACTTATGTTTTATGTTAGTCGACTTGATTGCGAGGGCTCAGTCGCCGGCAATCATAGCACGAAATTACTACAAATTTAAGTGCTTAGCAAATTTAGACGGGCTATATTTATGACTCATCACGCAAATCTATATCTATCAACCGAATATAATCGACGTCGGCCGAATGCATATTTATATGAACAATCATAAAAAGAGCGTCTGCTGATTCAACGATCAACAGACGCTCAAAGTTCTTAAATCAAAGTGGAATTATGCAACGTTGCGTGCATCCATTTCCTCTTCAACGGGAATATCCTTGTTGACGTTCTTCGAACCTGAAACGGCATAGAAGAAGAGGTAAGCAAGCATAGCGACAACAAGCCAGTAAGAAACCATGTAACCGGCCGAGCGACCGATGGCTTCCTGTATCATCGGCATCACACCGCCGCCGAATACCATCATCATGAAGATACCCGAAGCTTTTGCAGTGTATTTGCCAAGACCTTCAACGGCGAGGTTGAAAATACCGCCCCACATTACAGAAGTGCAGAGACCGCAGAGCACGAGAAGCATTGCGCTTGCAGGCACGGGAGCTGTGGTGAAGCCTTCCTCAACGCTGTAAGAAGGAACTGAAACGACGATATCAGAGGGAAGAACGATGGCGCCGATAACGAGAGCAATGCCGACGAGGCTGACAGTGAGGAGCTGCATACGGCTCGAAACTTTACCCGAAATAACGCTTGAGAAAAGACGGCCCACGAACATGAGCAGCCAGTAAACAGCAGCAACACCACCGGCGACAGCCGTAGCATTCTCGATGTCAAGGCTGGAGATGTAGAAAATCAGGATGCCGGGAATGCCGACTTCGATGCCTACATAGAAGAAAATACCTACTGCACCGAGAACAAAATGACGGAAGCTCCAGGGGCTGTGAGTAAATTTGGGCTGAACTTTACCTGCGGCAGCAAGGTGAGGTTCGGGAATATTGACGGCTGCGATAATAAGGAAAGCAAGCACGAATACACCGATCGCGATATAGATCAGAGGGAGAACGTCAGACATCGCAGTCTGAGCGGTCACCTGACCGATAAGCATACCCACGAAGAGGGGGGTCAGAGTACCGGCGCAAGAGTTGCAAGAACCGCCGATCTGGATGAACTGGTTGCCACGGTTACCGCCACCACCGAGAAGGTTGAGCATGGGGTTAACGACAACGTTGAGCATACATACGCAGAAACCGCAGATGAATGCGCCAAGCAGATAAACCACATAGTTGAGCATGACAGGAGCGCCGTCGACGGTGAACACTGCTGTATCAGCGCCGAAGCAGCTTGAAAGATACTGAAGGATAAGACCTACAATACCGATAACCATTGCAAGAAGAGCGGTCTTCTTGTAACCGATTTTTGTAAGAAGATTGCCTGCCGGAATACCCATAAAGAGATAGGCGAGGAAGTTCATCATGTTGCCGAGCATACCTGCCCACGAATAATGGTTTTTCCAGATTGTGCCAAGAGGTGCGGCAAGGTTAGTTACGAAAGCGATCATCGCGAATAGAAAGAACATCGTGATGATAGCGACCATTGGTCGTTTCTGTGATTGTTGGTTCATTTTTTTCGTTGGTATTTGATGTTAGTAAAAAAAATCAAAATGTGACGGACAGACAAAGTTAACTATTTTTTTTAAATAATCAATATTGACGCGGGCCGAAAATCGCAGTTCCCACACGTACGAGGTTTGAGCCGGCGGCTACGGCGAGAGGA
The DNA here is from genome assembly GCA_947573135.1 of uncultured Bacteroidales bacterium. Lineage (GTDB taxonomy): Bacteria > Bacteroidota > Bacteroidia > Bacteroidales > Muribaculaceae > CAG-873. Next base: position 3,880 of record CANPDU010000044.1, read on the forward strand.
TAATCATCACTCATGCCCATCGATAGTATATCGAAGCCGCGCAGATCGGGAGCTGCGTCGAGAATGCGCCGGCGAGTATCGGCGATAAGCCGAAAATCGGCAGCAATTCTTTCAGAATCATCAGTATTGGTTGCCATGCCCATAATGCCGCAAATATGAGTCGCTTTCAGAGATTCAAAGCCGCGTGAAGCAAACCAGGCTACAAGTTCGTCAGGCAAAAAACCGAATTTGGTCTCCTCGGCGGCAACATGAACCTGCATCAGTACACGACTGACAACGCCGCGCTCGGCCGACAGGCTGTCAATCATGTCGAGCAAGCGGATTGAATCGACGCTCTCGATCAGCGACACACGGCCGATAAGCTGTTTCAGTTTGTTGGTCTGAAGATGGCCAATAAAATGCCAGCAAGTGTCGTCGGGCATGAGTGGGATCTTTTCGACAAGTTCCTGCACACGGCTTTCGCCGAACAATCGCTGGCCGGCATCATAAGCTTCGCGGAGCGCCTCAACAGGATGAAACTTCGACACAGCGACAAGTTCGACGCCCAGGGGGAGCGTCGACTTAATAGCTGCGAGATTACGGGATACCTGAGACATTACCTTTTACTGTTGAGCAGCAGGAGTCTCACCCGGGACCTTGACTTTATAGACATCCATCAGTGGGGTCTCGGCTATTGAAACCACCTCGTAGTCGGCCATTGTACCTTTCATGCCTTCGATGAAGTTGTCGAGAGCTTCTTTGAAGTTGGATGCCTGAACGAGGATCAGCGTCGAAGTGCGTTTTTCGACACCGCTGCGTTCGTCAATCGTGATGAAAGCGACTTTGACAAGGTACCAGCGGTCGCCGCCCTCATTCCAGAAAATTTCAGATATTTTTGTACGTTTAACAGCCGAAACAGAAAAATCTCCCGAAATAAAAGGAGTCTGCTCCTCGATGATACGAGCCTCAGCCTCGGTAAAGGAAAGGGCATCGACCAGATAGGGTTCATTTACTTTTTTAACAGCGCCGTTTTCCTGAAGCTTGTCATAGCGCACTTTACATTCAAACCAATTTGCCATTTGTGTGGTATAAGTTAATTGACGCGCCGGAGCGCGCATTGTTTACATTAGAAATATCACACAAATGTACAAATTAATTTTGAATTCGGAGAATGAAGAAAAGGAAATCCCCCCGGTCAGGTCACTCGGTCTGAGCATCCCTACTTTACGCCGCGGAGAATCGATTGGTAGCGCGGCGTATCGTTAATCAGACGCAGAGCTTCCTGATATTCGGGCAAGAGCGGATTGAGGAAGCGGAATACCGAACTATCCTCATAAAGATCGCGAGCCAAAAGGCCTTTGATCAGAGCAAGGACATAAGGCCGGCTACGCTGCCACTGCTCTTCGTTGAACTCTATACCCTCCTTCTCACCGGCAGCGATCAGCTTATGCTCCATATCATCGGAGACCTCAAATCCGGCGCTGAACGCATCTTCGTCGGGCCAGGATTTCAAGAGTTTTGAACGGTTGGCATCGACATAGCTGAGACAGAACTGATTGAGTACGCCTTTTGCCATCAGATCACGATAGTAAGGGCTGAAATATGTCGTATCGACAGGAACAAAAACATCAGGCATCACACCACCGCCGCCATAGACCGGGCGATGGTTGCGTAAGGTTTCGTAACGCAATGATTCGTCGAGCTTTATACTATCGGCACTCCACAGTTCACCGCTTTTGTAACGATTGAGCAAGTCAAGCATATATTCCTCACCCTGACCTTTTTCATAATGTTTCTGGATCGAGCGGCCCGAGGGAGTATAATAGCGTGCAGTCGTAAGACGTATCATCGAGCCGTCGGGGAAGGGGAACGGCCGCTGGACAAGGCCTTTGCCGAAAGTGCGGCGCCCTACGATGAGTCCGCGGTCATTATCCTGAAGCGCACCGGAAAGAATCTCGGAAGCGGAAGCGGAATACTGGTTGACAAGAACAACCACCTTAAGGTCACGCAGATTGCCGTCTTTATCAAGATTGTAATAAGCCGGCTGGCTGTGCAGACCTTTAGTGAAAACGACAGGATCGCCTTTCGAGAGGAACTGTGACGCCAGTTCGACAGCTGCGCCGAGATAGCCACCGCCATTGTCCTGAAGGTCAAGCATGAGGTTTTTCATGCCTTTGGCGCGGAGACGATCGACAGCCTCGGCAACCTCATCGGCCGTATCCTCGGCAAAGCGGCTGACACGGATGTAGCCTGTCGAATCATTGGCCATATAAGCCGCATCAACACTATGAATCGGAATATCATCGCGCACGACTACGAAATCAATAAGCTCGGGTTGGCCTCCGCGTTTGACTTTCAGATTGACTTTAGAACCTTTTTCGCCACGCAAGATCTTCAGAATTGCCGAATTGGGGAGCTTACGTCCGGCAATGATGCTGTCATCGGCCTGAATTATACGGTCACCGGGGCGAATGCCGACCTTTTCAGACGGGCCGCCGGCAATGGTCTGTATCACATATACGGTGTCGGTAGCGGCATTGAACTGGATGCCGATACCGCTGAATTTTCCTTCAAGCGGCTGAGTGAGTTCTTTAGTTTCCTCGGGGTCTGAATACGACGAATGGGGATCAAGAGTCTTGAGCATGGCTATAATAGCCTCATCGGCCATCTTCTGTCCGTCGACATCCTCGACATAATAACTCTGGATAAGCGCAGTGGCCATGCGCAATTTCTGATCCGGCGTCAGCATGGGTCTGTCTGATTTTTCCGACTGGGCGGCAGCGGAAACAAACACCAACATCAAGGCCAGAGCCGATATAATTTTTTTTATCATAATCTTTTATTATATAGTGAAACGCAAATTCTATTTTTGCGGCAAATAGGCCGAAATGTCTTTACCGTAAGCCTGCAACTCACGGACAACAGACGACGAAACAGCCGAATGTTCGGGCAGGCTATAAATTAAAACGGTTTCAAGGCCGGAAAGTTGACGGTTTACGTCAGCCATATCGCGTTCGTATTCAAAATCTTTTACAGAACGCACACCCCGCAGCAAACAGCATGCTCCGACGCTCAAAGCCGCATCCGCCGTAAGCCCTTCGTAAGTCATTACCGATACATCGGGATTGCTCTCATAAAAAGCCGAAATGATCTTAGCGCGTCGGCCGGCGTCGATGACAGCAGCCTTCAGCGAATTGACACCCACACCTATTATCACAGCATCAAAAATAGCCAAAGCACGCTCGACGACCGAAGCATGTCCGACGGTAAAAGGATCAAACGATCCGGCAAAGAATGCAATGCGCCTGGAATTATTGCTGAGTGATTTTGCTGTCATCTTCAATTACAAGATTGTCAATAATAAAATTCTGACGTTCCATGGTATTCTTGCCCATGTAAAATTCAAGAAGTCCGTCGACTCCATCCTCCTTGCGCAGAGAGACTCTGTCAACTCTCATATCGGCACCGATAAAACCGCGGAACTCTTCGGGCGAAATTTCGCCGAGTCCTTTGAATCGGGTAATCTCCGCATTATCGCCGAGCCGATTTATAGCCTCTATGCGCTCATCGTCGCTGTAGCAATAATATGTTTCAGCATCGGCAGCCTTCTTTGATCCGCGTTTGGCGGTCTTTTTGTTGCGCACACGGAAGAGAGGGGTCTGAAGCACATAGACATGACCCTTCTTGATAAGATCAGGGAAGAACTGGAGAAAGAAGGTGATCATAAGGAGACGGATGTGCATGCCGTCGACATCGGCATCAGTGGCTATGATCACATTATTGTATCGGAGGCCGTCGATTCCGTCCTCGATATTGAGCGCGGCCTGCAGCAGATTGAACTCGTCGTTCTCGTAGAGCACTTTCTGTGTCACGCCATATGTGTTAAGCGGTTTGCCACGGAGAGAGAACACAGCCTGTGTCTCAACATTACGTATTTTGGTGATAGATCCGGCCGCAGAGTCACCCTCGGTGATAAAAATGCTCGAAGCGAGTTTCTTGTCTTCGGGAGATTTAACGTCGTTGAGATGTATGCGGCAGTCAAGGAGCTTCTTGTTGTGAAGATTAACTTTCTTAGCCTTCTCTCTGGCAAGTTTGGCCACGCCGGCCATAGCTTTGCGGTCGCGCTCGCTCTCCTGTATCTTTTTCAGAATTATTTCGGCAGTGTCGAGTTCGCGGTGAAGATAGTTGTCAAGTTCCTTTTTGATAAAATCGCCAATGAATTTAGCCACAGTCGGCCCGTCTGGACCCATGTCGCGCGAACCGAGCTTGGTTTTGGTCTGAGATTCGAACACAGGCTCCTCGACCTTAATGGCGACGGCCGCCACCATACCGTTGCGAATATCCGAATATTCGAAACTACGATTGAAATATTCTTTCAACGTACGCGACACAGCCTCTTTGAACGCGCTCAGGTGAGTTCCGCCCTGAGTAGTGTGCTGACCGTTGACAAACGAGTAATATTCTTCACCGTATTGGTTGACATGGGTAATCGCGATCTCAATGTCATCGTCCTTGATATGGATTATATCGTAGAGAGGATCCTGGGTCATGTTCTCACGCAAAAGATCGAGAAGACCGTGACGCGACATGAATTTCTGTCCGTTGAAGACAATAGTCAGTCCGGTATTAAGGAAGGTGTAGTTTTTGACAAGAGGAACGATAAACTCATCGCGGAAATGATAGTCGCGAAAAATCGACGCGTCGGGAGTAAAGGCGACAAAGGTGCCATTAGGCTCATCAGTCGCGACAACGGGGCTTTCCTCGACAAGTTCTCCGCAAGAAAAACGAGCGCTTTTCATCTGACCGTCGCGCACCGACCGGATCTCGAAGCCGGTAGACAGAGCATTGACAGCCTTGATGCCGACACCATTAAGCCCGACCGACTTTTTGAATGCCTTAGAGTCGTATTTACCGCCGGTGTTCATTCTGGAGGCGACGTCGACGAGTTTGCCGAGAGGCACACCGCGTCCATAGTCCCTGACAGTGACCATAGAGTCGCTAACATCGACAACAATAGACTTGCCGAACCCCATCATATACTCGTCGATAGAGTTGTCGAGCACCTCTTTGAGAAGCACATAGATGCCGTCGTCGGAATTGGAACCGTCGCCAAGCTTACCAATATACATGCCCGGACGGCGCCGGATATGCTCTTTCCAGTCGAGCGTCTTGATGTCGTCCTCGTTATACATGGCACTTCCGTCGGCCGGAGCGCCATTGTTGTCGAAAAGTGTGTCGTCTGATTCTGTCATGATGAATAAAAAAGCCATACTGGCGGCACTACAAAGTTACGAAATTTCTCGACAAAAACAATAATGCCAAGAATAGAGTCGTTGAAGATATATGACGACGAAAAAACTTGTAAGCATTATTGTTCCGGTATATAATCGCGCTTCAACAATCGTGCGCTGTCTCGACTCTATATCGACACAACGCGGGATAGAAATGTATTCGATCATCGTCGTCGACAACAATTCAACCGACGAATCGGACGTTGCCATTAAAGAATGGCAACGCAAGCATCAGGCTGTCGATCTGCTGCTGACCTCAGAGAGCCGCCAGGGCGCCGCGATTGCCCGCAACAGAGGACTGGAGCTGACCCGGACCCCCTATGTGATGTTCTTCGATTCGGACGACGAAATGCTGCAAGGGCACCTCGAGCGGCTTATCAACGGCATACAGACTTATAATGAAGCCGATATTCTCGGGTGGAATGTACTTTACCAGCTGCCGTCGGGGAAAACACATCTGACAACATTCACAACCGAGCGTCCGGTTTATAATCACCTCACGCGCGTAATACTCGCAACAGAGCATTATGCGGTGAAAACCGATTTCATCAGAAAATCAGGAGGGTGGAACGCTGATCTGACCGGCTGGGACGATTTTGAGTTAGGAGCAAGACTTCTGTCTGCGAAACCCAGGATGGCCAAGCTTGACAACGATGCCGAGCCGGCACTTGTATGCCCCAAATTCACCGAAGAGTCCATCACGGGAAGACTGTTCTCCCCTACTCCTGAAAAATGGGAGCGCGCGCTTGACCGGATGGAGATCGTATTGAAAGACAAATATCCCGAAGCACAATGCTGGATCGGCTACAGACGCGCGGTTCTGGCAGGGATGTATGCACGCGAAGGAGCGGCCGGTGAGGCTTCGCGCCTGCTTGCGGCCGCTCCATGCGACGGGTTCAATCCGCTGAAAGCCCGGATATGCTATTATGTCACACGTCTTTTAGGCAAAGGCGCCCGACACGCAGCAAGACTGATGCTTCCGACGGATTTATGATTATTTATTTTCGGGACGAAGACGACGAACGGTCTCGGCAGCACGCCAAAGTTCGCTTTCGCGCAATTCTTTCAATTCTTTCTCGAGACCTTCGCGATATCCGGGCTTTGAATTCGAATCTATGGATTTCTGAGCCTCGACGCCGCTCTCTACACTTTCATACAGACGCTCGACAACGGGCTTTATCGCATCGTGGAAAGGATCTTTCCAGTCGAGAGCACCACGCTGTGCGGTCGTTGAACAGTTGGCATACATCCAGTCCATGCCTTTTGCAGCGAAAAGCGGCATGAGCGACTGGGTAAGTTCCTCGACAGTTTCGTTGAAGGCTTCGGACGGAGTGTGACCATGTTCGCGAAGCACTTCATACTGAGCGGCAAACAGTCCCTGAATAGCTCCCATCAGCGCTCCGCGCTCGCCTGTAAGGTCACTTATAGCCTCGCGTCGGATTGTGGTCTCGAACAGATATCCTGATCCGATGCCGATGCCGAGTGCGAGAGTGCGTTCAAGAGCATGGCCGGTATAATCCTGTTCGACTGCATATGATGCATTGATGCCGCGGCCTTCGAGGAAGAGCGAGCGCACTGTTGTGCCCGACCCCTTCGGAGCTACCATTATCACATCGACATCGGCAGGAGGCACTACGCCAGTGCGGTCGCTCCAGGTGATAGCGAAACCGTGGCTGAAATAAAGCGCGTTGCCGGTCTTGAGATTGGCTTTGATAACCGGCCAAACGCTGAGTACGGCTGCGTCGGAGAGGAGACAGAGTATGATTGTGCCTCGACGGCATGCCTCCTCAATACTGAATAAAGACTCACCGGGAACCCAGCCGTCGGCTACAGCCTTGTCGAAGGTCTTACCTTCACGCTGACCTACGATGACATTAAAACCGTTATCGCGGAGGTTCAGGCTCTGGCCGGGGCCCTGAACGCCATATCCAATGACGGCAATGGTCTCGTCTTTTAACACTTCACGGGCTTTTTCAATAGGAAATTCTTCTCGGGTCACGACGGTCTCTTCGACACCGCCAAAATTCAGTTTTGCCATAATAATGTATTTTTAGTCGTTTGTTTTAAATATTTTTTTCGCGCCAATAAATGTTGGCGCTAACCATGCGGTTGCCGTTGAGAAGCAGTTCGCAGGCCGACAGACGGTCATCGTCAGTAAATGTCCGCAACTCAACAGTCTCCCCGAAGTGACACTCATGATGGAAAGCGATATCGAAGCGTCCGATCTCGTTCCTGTCATACCAATCAAGCGTCCAACGATCAAGGATAAGACCAATATATCTGACTGTATTGACATGACGGTTGAAATCTATGTCGCAGTAGCGGAAGGTGTATTCACCGCTTTCGGCCGTGTCGGGGAGCGCCGGTGTGCGCTTTGCCGTAGCGACGGGACAATGCGGAGGCTCGGCCGGAAACATAACTGCGCCGAGCTGTCCGGGATTGGCCGCACGGCGAGTCGAGATGGAAATAGCAGCCCATGTAGTTCGTGCATGAACATAAATACGTCCTTCGGAATCGGTAATCGTGAAACAACGTTCGCTGAACAAACGGTTGGTACTCTCGATCCATGTGTTGAGAACATATGTGTCATTGATACCAGGGAGTGAAGCGATTTCGACGCTGACACGACTAAGCACCCAAGCAAGATCGATTTTAACAAGAGTGGCGTAACCGATGCCGAGACTGTTGGCATGGTTTGTCGCCACTTCAATTATGCGGGAAATAAGAAGTGTCAGCGGAATACGGCCCTCGGCGTTACATTCGCCGGCTGTGAGAAAAAAAGTCTGTGAAAAAATCTGCGGGTTACCGGTGTTCATTTGTCTTTCAATTTAAGCTGGCGCCGACGCTGCTGTTCGAGATAAATATCAACATGTTCGACAGGTGATTTGGTGACTGCGACTCTGCCGCTGCGGACAAACTGACGGATGTCGAGGCTACGGAGACGATTGAGCAGCGCTTCGGTCTCCCAGGGATGACCCGATTTTTCGATTACCGTATAGTCGGGAGTCATTTCGAGTATTCGGGCGCCGTGATGACGCACAATATCCTCGACAGCGGCTGATTCGAGCAGACGAGGCGTTGGCACCTTATAAAGGGCCACTTCCTGATAGACGATGTCGTCGTCAGTGTAAAGAAACGCACGTATCACATCGACGCGTTTCTCAATCTGGCGCACGACTTTTTCCATCGTCGGACGGTCGGCCCAGGTGGTGAGTGTCAGTTTATGTATATCGGGAACAGACGAGGCGCTCGCCGATACATCTTCAATGTTGAGGCAGCGGCGTGTGAAAATCACCGACACCTGATTGAGGAGGCCTACACAGTTCTCTGAGTAGACCGTCACTGTGAATAGTTGTCTTTCGGGAGGTAACATTACTGTTCTGACCAATTATCGGGGTTATAAATACGGCCTTCGGAGAGGAAAATGCGGTCGACAGCACTTCCGGCGGGAATCATCGGGAAAACCATGTCGGTCTCGTCGATGCGGACGTTAAGCAGATAGGGACGGTCGTCGGCCAGCATACGTCCGATAGCCGCATCGAGCTGCTCACGCTCACTGACATCCTCGCCGCAGATGCCATAGGCAGCTGCAATTCTGACGAAATCGGGATTTAACATCGGCGTCTGGGAAAAACGTCGGTTATAGAAAAGGTTCTGCCACTGTCGGACATTGCCGAGAAAATTATTGTTGAGAATAATCATTTTCACTCCCACGCCGTACTGCATTATTGTACCGAGTTCCTGAATCGTCATCTGAAAACCGCCGTCGCCACAGAAAAGACAAACCTGACGATGTGGCGCAGCGATTTTCGCTCCTATTGCGGCAGGGAGACCGAAGCCCATCGTGCCGAGACCGCCCGAAGTGATGAAACTGCGCGGCCGGGTAAATCTGAAATAGCGTGCTGACATCATCTGGTTCTGTCCGACATCGGTGACCGCGACCGCTCTGTCGCCTATAGCCTCGCTCACACGTGAAATCACTTCTCCCATAGTCAGCTTTGAGCCTTCGGGACGGTTGAGTTCAACAGCTGCTACCTCGCGATCCTCGACACGGTTATGTCGGTCAAAAGAATCGATCCACTCGTTGTGGCCAGCATCAGTGACCAAAGGCAGAAGAGCCTCAAGAGCCTCGCGCGCATCGGCATGAACAGCAACAGTCGAACGAACCGTTTTGTCAAATTCCGACTGATCTATATCAATATGTATTATCTTCGCGTCAGGAGCATAAAGTTCGGTATTTCCGGTTACACGATCGTCAAAACGCATCCCGACAGCCACAATCACATCTGCACGATTAGTATTAATATTCGGTCCGAGATTGCCATGCATGCCAAGCATGCCCTTCATCAGTCTGTGATCAGACGGCAGAGCCGACAGGCCAAGCAAAGTTGAGCATACAGGTATCGAAGCTTTCTCAGCCAAATTGCGAAGAGCATCTTCGGCTCCTGAAATCGTAACACCCTGCCCAACAAGTATCATCGGCCGAGTTGCAGCATTGATAATTTCAGCGGCTTCAGCTATCAGCTTAGTGTCGATCTCAGGACTGGGATTATAGCTGCGTATGAAGTTTACCGGCTCGTATAGCCAGTCAAGAGTTCCGATCTGTGCATCTTTGGCTATGTCGAGCACAACAGGTCCCGGGCGTCCTGTCGACGCAATATAGAATGCTCTTGCGACGGCTGCCGGAATATCTTCGGCGCGACGCACCTGATAAGCCCACTTGGTGATAGGCTGAGTTATGCCGACAACGTCGGTTTCCTGAAAGGCATCGCTGCCGAGATATTGCTGACCGACCTGTCCGGTTACGACCACCAGCGGCGTAGAGTCGGCCATCGCATCGCTCAGACCTGTGATCACATTAGCTGCTCCGGGACCGGAAGTTACGATTACGACTCCCGTTCGCCCGCTGACACGGGCGAAGCCCTGCGCAGCATGAACAGCACCCTGCTCGTGGCGCACCAAAATATGTCGCAGCCGATCAGCATAATCGTATAAGCAATCATAAACGGGCAATATCGCACCTCCTGGATAGCCGAACACAGTATCGGCTCCGGCTTCGAGCAGGGATCGCACAAGCGCCTCGGCTCCGCTGATACGTTGGTTAGTTATGTTGTCTTGTTTCATGAAAATCTATTATAATCTTACACCACCTTTATCGGCCGACGTGACAGAGGCCGCATATGCCTTAAGAGCCTTTGACACTTCGCGACAACGACGGTGAGGAGTGAATGCTTTGTCACCACGGGCAAGTTCTTCAGTACGACGGATGGCAAGTTCATCGTCTGAAACTCTCAGGCTGACAGTGCGCGAGGGAATGTCGATGTCGATAATATCGCCGTCGCGGACGAGAGCGATGTTGCCTCCGGCGGCAGCCTCGGGAGAGACATGTCCGACCGACAGACCTGACGTGCCGCCGGAAAAGCGTCCGTCAGTAATGAGGGCGCACTGCCGGCCTAGATGTTTTGCCTTTATATAACTTGTAGGATAAAGCATTTCCTGCATTCCCGGTCCGCCTTTAGGACCTTCGTAGATAATCACTACGACGTCGCCGGCTTTGATACGGTCACTGAGGATGGCCTCAACAGCCTCGTCCTGCGACTCGAACACACGCGCCGGTCCGGAAAACTTCAGTATCGAACTGTCGACACCGGCCGTCTTTACGACACATCCGTCGGGAGCTATATTGCCATGAAGAACGGCGAGACCGCCGTCAGGCGAATAGGCATGGGCAACATCGCGGATACAACCGGATACGCAATCATCGTCGAGCGTGTCATAGACAGCATCTGACGTGCCGGGATCGACGGTGCGCACGCCACCGGGAGCGCTATGCCACATTCTGTCGGCCTCGGCGCAATAATCCGGCGCGCCGAGAGCGTAACGGCCGATAGCCTCGCCGAGCGTCAGGCCGTCGACACGGCGCACATCGAGATCAAGACAACCGGCATCGGCGAGGTGCCTCATAATTGTCAATATGCCACCTGCACGGTTGACGTCCTGCATATGAAAGTCAGAACTTGGAGCCACTTTGCACAGGACAGGTGTGCGGCGCGACAGCATGTCGATATCATCTATCGTGAAATCGGCGCCGGCCTCATTGGCAACGGCGAGGAGATGAAGAACAGTATTTGTCGACCCCCCCATAGCGATGTCAAGGGTCATGGCATTGAGCATGGCCTGACGCGAGGCAATCGCGCGCGGAAGCACAGAGTCATCGCCGTCACGATAATAACGCCATGCGTTTTCAACAATCTGACAGGCCGCACGGTCGAAGAGCGCAAGACGCTCACGCGATGTGGCGAGAACAGAACCGTTGCCCGGCAACGCGAGCCCGATAGCCTCGTTGAGAGAGTTCATCGAATTTGCGGTGAACATGCCTGAGCATGAACCGCAGGTCGGACAGCCGCGCCGCTCAAGTACGGCGACAGCATCATCACTGACCGAAGGATCGGCTGACTCCACCATGATATCGACGAGATCGACGCCGCGTCCGCCGACGTCGCCGGCTTCCATCGGGCCGCCGCTTACAAACACGGTCGGAATGTTGAGTCTCATGGCGGCGAGCAGCATACCGGGAGTGACTTTATCACAATTGGAAATACATATCATAGCGTCTGCGCAGTGGGCTTTGACCATATACTCGACAGAGTCTGCGATAAGATCGCGTGACGGCAGCGAATACAGCATCCCGCCGTGCCCCATGGCAATACCGTCGTCGACAGCAATTGTATTGAATTCTGCAGCAAAAAGCCCGAGTTCAGCGATCTTAGATTTAATGCGCTGACCGATGCCGTGAAGATGTGTATGTCCCGGCACAAACTGAGTGAATGAATTAACTATGGCAATCACAGGTTTGCCAAATTGCTGTTCGGTCATGCCGTTTGCGCGCCAGAGAGCTCTGGCTCCGGCCATTCTACGACCCTTGAAACTTATGTCACTGCGAAGGGGAATTTTATATACCATCGGATGCTCTTTTTTACCTAAACAAAATCTACAATTGACATATCGACAGCAAATTTAAGTGCAAATAAAGAAAAATGCAAAAATATGCACAATTATTTGCGCAATGTGCTATGACAATATAAAAAAGCCGCTGTCCGGGAATAAGACAGCGGCTTTTGAAATAAGATATTGCAGTCAGTTTATTTTATCACTTGGATGTTGGCTTTGTTAGCCTTTACAAGATGATGACTGCCGTTGTTTTTATCAGAAACCAGACCGGCGTTGCGGTTAATGACAAATCTCGACTTGAATGTGCTCAGCCGCGAAGCCTTGACAGCTTTTGCCGTAACCTGTGCGTCAGCGTTTTCATCGCCTGCATTCTCAGGTTCGGGGAGCTGGATCATAGCGGGATTCTGACCGCCGTAGAGTTTGCCGGGAGCAGCTGAAATCATGAACAGCGGAGGATCGACTGTGAAGATACCGTCTTTGAGTGTGGTAGACTGGCCGATCTGACTGAGAATGGCCTCCTTGCTGTTGCCGCTGTTGAAGTAATAGCCTTCGTAGTTTGTAACGGTGACAGTTCCGTTTTCGCTGAATGTAACACCGGAGAACTGAGGAATGATCATGATGAACTCAGGGTCGGAAGCATCGATATAGAGATCAGTGCTGTTGTCCGGGGTCAGGTTATTGCCGCCAACGGGAGAGTTGGGACCCCATACATCCTTGAAGCGGTAGAGACCGGGCTTGCTCTTTGATTCCTGAGCTACGACAGGATAAGCGTAGTCATAAATGTCGCCATCCTGCAGACGGAAGAAGCTGCCGAGGATCCAGCCGTCGGCAAAAGCAGCTTCGCCGAGGGTATTCCATGCATTCTCATCGTTATAAAGCTGACAACTGAACGTAACTTCAGAGCTTTCGGCAACTTCGCCACTTTCGTTGTAAGTAACGACAGCGATTGTATGAGTTCCCGCAGCGTAAACGGGGAAGCTTGCGGTCGGATCATTGAGATCAATGTCGACAGCACCGGTATATGTGCCGTCTGTGATACCCTGTACAACCGATGTGCCGGTTGCAGCCCATACGATGCCTGCTTTTGCAGCGACAACATCTTCGCCGAACGAGAATGTTCCGATAGCGAGAGTTTCGCCGGTGTTATTATTTGTGAACTGTCCGAGGTACTGAGCTTCAGCTGCGTAGTCGCCGGCAACAACACCGGGCATCACGATCATCTTGACAGCACC
>CANPDU010000045.1 GCA_947573135.1 uncultured Bacteroidales bacterium
ATTAAGCCACCGACCGACATTCACACCGTTGCTCGCTTCGTTTTTATGCCCGTAGATATAAACGGCTACAAGATTTGCCCAATAAAATACCGCTATAAAAACTACAGAAAGTGGTTACTGCAATGAGTATAAGAAATCGCCAGTCCCACCACCCGTAGAAAACATAACTCGCCAATACCACAAAAGCATTCTGCAATCTCAGCTTTCGTCCGAATACTTTCCAGTATAGCACGAATACCAAGGGCAAAAATACGACAAACTCTATAGAATTAAAGAGCATATGGCGCTATTTGCGGTAATCTGCCGCCAAATTTTATTTCGAAGCAATCAGAAGATCGGCAAAGGTGTCGACATTATCAGCGGTTATCGGCGGCTGAGGATCCGAATTGACGGCAGTGTCGAGCGTAGTCTCACCCGAAAGCACAAGAACACCGAGCGCTCCGGCATTGCGTGCCATAGCGACATCTGTATATATGCGGTCACCGCACATGGCAATTTCATCAGGACGATATCCATAACGGTCCATGATGCCGCGTAGCATATCAGGATTAGGCTTGCCAATGACTATATCGGGCTTGCGGCCGACGGCATGTTCGATACAAGCGCAAATGCTGCCGCAATCGACCAATATCACCGGCTGATCTGTCGGACAGACACGATCGGGATTTGTAGCGATATACGGCACACCCTGCGATGCCCACCAAGAGGCACGACAAAGCCGGGGATAGACAAGCGTAGTGTCAAAAGCCACAACAAGCACATCCGGGCGATCGGCAGGATCGTCGGCACACATTTCAAATCCGGCAGCCTCAAATTCACCGATCATACTTGGAGTGCCGAGCACAAAGAGGCGACGAGCTTGAGGATAATGAGTCTTTATATAGTCGATGGTCGCTACAGCAGTCGTGTATACCTCTTCACGGGTAGCCTCAATACTCATGCCCCGGAGTTTCTTCACATAGTCGTCGAGCGAACGCGTCGGATTGTTGGTCAGGAACGAATAGCCGATGCCATTATCGGTAAGCTTCTGCAAGAAACCTTTCGTCCAAGGAAATAACTGAGATCCAAGATAGATTGTACCATCCATGTCAAGAGCGACATGACGGATGCGGCGACAAGCCTCCTTGAGCTGAGTGTCGCTCATAGGCGACATATATTTATCGAAAGTCATGATTTATCAGGATTGTTTTGAAGAATAGAATTTCTGTGAGCGTGCATAACCGTCGCGAGGAGCAGCCCACATAGTGATAAATGTAATAGCTCCGAGAATACCGATACCTATAATCAGATAAAATACAACATTCCATCCCCAATGGTCAGCCACAATACCAACACCTATAGCCGACAGGAACGAGCCGACATAACCGAAAATTCCGGCAAGACCGTTGGCCGTAGCAGACGCCTCTTTCGTAGCCTGATTGGCCGAAGCGATACCGATAAGAGCCTGAGGACCATAAATGAAGAAACCGGCCATTGCGAGCGCAAGTATAGAGATTATCATAGGGAGTCCGGGGAGAAATATGAATATCGACATGAATAAAGATGCGGCCACCATACAGATAAAGCACATACGGTGAGCCTTGCCCTTGAAAATATGATCAGTTGCCCAACCGGCAAAAATCGTTCCTATGATAGCAAAAATTTCGAATGCCGCCACGGACCATGCAGCATCCTCAATTGTCATGCCGCGGGCCTCGGTCAGGAACTTCGGTCCCCAGTCAAGTATACCCATGCGCATTACGTAAACAAATACGTTTGCGACGCAAAGAGTCCAGATCCATCGGTTAGTCCAGACCATAACGCGAAGAAATGCAGAACGAGAAGACGATGTCGGTTTCGCCTGATCAGACTTACCGGTATTTGTGCCGGGAAGTTCCGGAAGCCCGACGGAACGCGGATCATCACGCAAGCCAAAATAAATCCAGACAGCACCAAGCACCGCAAAACCTGCCGGCAACCAGAAACACCATTTCCAGGCACCCCAATGCTGAGCATACTGCATAATCTTATTCATGCCTTCGGCTGACGAAGGATCGAGCTTCAAGTTAGTGGCTATAGTATTGATAACATCAGGATTGTTGCTGAGGTCCTGTCCCATAGATCCCATGATATAACCGCAGACAACGACGGCGGCAGCCGCCCCGATAGAATGGGACGTATTCCAGATCGACATTTTTGTGGCGAGTTCAGAGGGGTGTATCCAACAGGGAAGCAAACGTGCACAGGGGGGATAACCCACACCTTGAAAAGCCTGATTCAACACAATAGTCACAGCCATGACAAGCACGAGCATATTAATGAGATCAGGAGTAGCCTGCGAAGCTGTAGGATCAGCGCCTACGAGCCAGGCGCTGATATTATATCCGCATCCGAATGCAAAATTTGAAAGCGCACACAACAGCAGACCTATAGCCATCACCGCACGCGCACTGCAACGGTCGACGACAAAACCGTTGATAAAGCGTGAAAAGCCATAAACAAGTGAACCTATACCTATCACGATACCAAAATCCGTGTTGCTGATGCCATACTGAGCCGTTAGTCCGGGCATAGCTAACGAAAAGTTTTTCCTGACGAAATAATAAATGGCATAACCGATCATAGAAACAAGTATCGTGCGGAACTGCCAGTTAAGAAATCTTTTGCGCGACGCTCCGAGAACGTCATAAGCACTATTTGCCATAATGTGATCTGCTATTGATAGTGGTAATTAGATATTTTTCGTAAAAGTAGCATTAAAATCTCAAATATTCAAATTGTTTGCCTTGCGTGTAGCATCGAAATCCAACGCTTCGGCAAGAACTTCAATCGGATTGTAGACCCGCTGGAGAGTCGACATCTCGATCTGCCATTTACATGTCTCACAATCGGTAGCCACAAAATCGGGACGCACTCGTTCAATCTGTTCAAACAGCGGAGCTCCTATGGCCTGAGAAGTCTGATAATTTTCTTTCTTGAACCCGTATGTACCGGCGATACCGCAACAGTTGGGGTTAAGTACTATAAGTTCGACGCCGGGTATTGATGACAGCAGGCCAATGGAATACTGTGTATATCCCATACGCTCCATATGGCAGGGAGTGTGATAGGCAATGCGACGGCGGTAATCATCCCGGAAAACAAGTTTTATATCTCCGCTCTCTATGAGACGTGCAAGATATGCGACGGCAAGAGTTATTGACGGGCGCACATCTGCATTATCGAGCCCCAGCATATGCGGGTATTCGTCACGCAAAGTGAAGCAGCAGGTGGAACTTGTAGCCAAAACAGCTTCACTACCGCCGGAAATTGCCTTTCTGACAGCATCGAGATTTATCTTTGCGTCGCGCGTCGCCTCCTTGACGAGCCGATTTGAAATCTTAGCCACGCCACAGCAGCGCTCACGGTCAAGCAAATGCACTCCAACGCCGACAGCATTAAACAGCCGAACAAACGCTTTGCCGAGATCCGGATAGTTATAATTGACATAACAGCCGTGGAAATAACTTACCTGACGCGGATAATCAGCCTGCAGAGATTCAGCATTACGACGGAACCAAGTCACAAATTTAGTGCCGGCATATTTTGGGAAACGCCTGTGACTGTCGATGCCAAGAGTCCGGTCCATTATATATTTGACCGGCTTCATCGCAAGTGTGGTATTTACGACAGGAGCACAAATGGTGGCGAGCGAACCCATCAGATCCGTCTCGGCAAGCATGGTATCGCGGAGCGACGGACGTGATTTTGTGTGGGCGATACGTGCAGCCAGAATAATATCTCCGATGCGTACATCTGACGGGCAAGCCACTTCACAGCGCTTGCAGTTAAGACAGTATTTAAATGCCTCGTCGAAAAACACGCTATCTTTAAGTCTGTAACGCTCACCATCCGGGCCGGCCTGTTTCGGGCCGGGATAACGCGGATTAACCGGAGTGACCGGACATACAACCGTACAGACCGTACACTTAGTGCACTGCTCGAAATTGTACCGGCTTATATTTTCATTCTGGAAGTCCATAAAACTCAATTATTATTTAAAATTTCATCCGCCACGTACAGAGCTGTAAGCATCGCAACTCCAGCTCCCGAGTCTTCGCGGACAGAATCAGCGCCAGCAAGTGCCGCTCCGGCAGCAAACAGATTGGTAACGGGACTGCCGTTGCGCAACGCACGGAAACGGTCGTCAACGGCAATACCCGCCTTCATAATCGGCTGTCTGTCGAAAAGATCGGGTTTATGCCACTGTGACGTGTCAGACGGCGCGAAAGTATCAAGGCCAAGCGACGGTTCGATAACAGCATCAGGCAACGCTACAATTCCTCGTCCGAAAAAACTGCCTGCGGCAAACACAAAATTATCAGCCCTCAAAGCATCCCCGTCAAACTTATCTGTATATACAGCCGAAAGCTTGTCGCCATCGAAATCTGCGGAAGTCACGCGATGACCATTGAGCAGTCGTCCGCCAAGCGAAAGGAAGTAACGCAATAGCCGAGTGTGCATTGCAATACCCGGGACTGAAACTCCCATAGTCGGAGCATAAAATAATTGACGTCCTACAGCCTTGCGCAGACGTAAGGCTTCTCCATCACCATCGAAATTTACAACTGCCGGGATAATCAGAGCGGTAGCTTCCGAAGTCCGCACTGCCTCACGGATGGCTCGGGCAAAACTTAGTAGTGTATCGCCTTGCATGATGCGCGCAATGTTTGCAGCTCGCATTTCAGTCTCTGACGAGCGCAGTGCTTTCAATTCTGGTGTATCAATAGTTATTATTTCACACCTAAAGCCTTCTTTTTCCAAAGACGAAGCAATAAAGCGTGGATAAAAATCAAGGAAACCTGCTAAAGAAATAATAGCGACACAAGACTCAGACAATGACTTAAGAGAATCAAGCGTGGCAATATTGTCAAGGGTCAGCCACGCCGGACGCAAGATTCCCAGAGGCGAAATTCGCGTGTGATTATGAACGGCTGAACCGACCGTCCTGACTCCTGCGCGACGCAAGAGATCAGCCGCATCAGATGCAGCTCTCGTTACATACGCATCTCCAAGCTTACTGTAAGGATGATCAGGTAACAGCGATACAAGAGCCGTCGGAACATCATCAACAGGATGATGATCTGTATCAAATCCCAACAGTCCAAGCGCACCGGAATTAAAATGCATCGAACTCCTTCCGGCCGATACCAAACCCACATTTTTCCCTTCTTCGGCCAGGCGTATGGCAGCCGTAATACCGGCAAGTCCGGCTCCTATAATGACAGTATCGAATTTCATGATTGATATAAATTTACGTGCGCTTAATTCATTTCGCCGGAATCATCAAGAGAATCAAGTCCGGCAACATTTCCGTAGAGCCATGCTGTAAGCTGAGACTCAGCTAAATTATCGCCCCAAGCTACCGGACGCATACCTTTCCAACGTTCGTTGACAAACTGTCTGATGCCATTCAGATGTCGGTCAGTGCAATTATCATGTTTTTCGAGTATCGCAGCCGCCCTGCATACACATAACTGCCCCTGACACGTGCCCATACCAAGCCTTGTTCGTCTACGGAGATTAAGGAGATTGTCGACATTCAAATTATTGACAGCATATTCCACCTCTCCGACACTGACTTCCTCACACTCACATACAAGCGCGCGGTCAGAAGCATAAGCAGAAGGGATGCGCGAAGCAAGCGTGCCGTGACGCCCGACCGCAGCTTTTTCTCCTGCCGTCGAACGCGAAGCCTCAGCATCAATCGGTTCACTGCCGGGAAGCGGTAGCTCAGCGGTGACGCACCCGGCGCTCTCACGCCCTAGCTTACGACAGACTGTATCAGTAGCCCATTCGGCCATCAACCTGTACGTCATAAGTTTGCCACCCGTAATAGTCACAAAACCCTCAAGGCCATCACGCGAAGCATGATCAAGACAGACGATTCCTCGTGAAATGCTTCGACCCGAAGGATCATCATCAGAAGCAACAAGCGGCCGCACACCGGCATATGCCCGCAGGATTCGTGTGGTCGCAAGCGAGGGAGCCAGCTTTATGCCTTCGCGCAAAAGAACATCGACTTCTTCGGGAGAAACATCCATTCTGTCGACTTCATCAAACGAGACTCGATCACTTGTTGTGCCAATAACGCAAACTGTATCTCCCGGCACAAGTATATCTGCATTGGCAGGTTTGCGGCAACGATTGATCACAACATTATTCACTCGGTGTCCGAAAACAAGAAGAGCACCTTTTGCCGGAAACATTTTTACAGACACGCCGGCTTTCTCAGCCAGAAGATGCCCCCATATACCTGCAGCATTGACAACAACATCTGCCGTCGCACGCACTTCATGTCCGGAATTACGATGATCACACATGACAACACCTTCGATACGAGATCCGGACCGGATAAAGTCAGTCACTTCATGATAAGTAAGAATATCGGCACCATGTATGCGCGCATCATAGACATTGGCCATTGTAAGGCGGAATGGATCAATCGAACCGTCAGGCACTTTGACCGCCCCTATAAGTCCGGGATTGACCGAGGGTTCGAGACGTCGAGCCAAATCAGGATCTATTGCTTCGGCCTGGATGCCGGCTGCAAGACAAGACTTAACAAATGTATTCTGATAGTCAAGATCATCTTCAGGCAAGGTGATAAAGAGACCTCCAGTATCTTCGACACAGTTGGCGGCAATACGACGAAGAATCATATTTTCTTCGATACATTCCCGGGCAGATTCACTGTCAGTCACAGCGTAACGCGCACCACTATGAAGCAATCCATGATTGCGGCCTGTAGCTCCGTGAGTAAAATCGAAACGCTCGACAAGGAGCACTTTCAATCCACGCAGTGCACAGTCTCGAGCTGTGCCGGCTCCTGTCGCACCACCTCCTATCACTATTACATCATAGTGTCTGTCGAGTTCTTTCATTGATCTGATATCGTTAAAGTCCGGTTTCGAATCATGATTATCCAGACAAACAACCAGCGCATGACTTTCGTTTTGCTCAATCATGATTTCGCAACAAAAGTAATATATTGCATTTTAATTTCAAAGTAATTGAGCCTAAATTTTAATTCATAAGCTTAACACAATAATAATTCATCTCTCCCCTCAATCCTATGTGAAAGCGATAAGAAAGTTATTCAAAATCCACCAATGTAAAGTAACGAAAGATATAGATTAGGACTTCAGAAAAAACGCGCCTGATATATTTAGCATAGCAAAAACAGATAGCACATTAATACGCAATGGATTAAAACCAAATATCTTTAATCCAAAAATAATTTCATATTGTAATAAAGGTGTAAGATCAGAAAGTTTACTATCTTTGCGACAAACTTTTCAAAACGTAACATGACAAAAGAAGAGCGCCATGAAATAATTATCGACAGCCTGATGAAATATGAACGCGTGCAAGTGTCAGAGCTGTCTGAGATGCTTGAAGTCTCGGCTGTTACCATCCGCAAGGATCTCAGCGAACTTGAAAAGCAAGGTCGATTGTATCGTAGTCACGGACATGCAATAAAGACAGACCCATATATCAACAATCGTTCGGTAATAGAAAAAGAGAAATTAATGCCGGCACAAAAAACGCTTATCGGGGCAAAAGCGGCCGAACTTATCACAGCAGACGATTCGATAATCATCGCATCCGGCACAACAATACATGCATTTGCCCGCTGCATCAGGCCCAAACATCACCTTACAGCGATATCGGCATGCCTGAGAGCGACAGAAATACTGGGTACGCTTGACGACGTCGACATAATACAACTTGGCGGCATATTGCGTCACAGTTCGCTTTCGGTGGTAGGCGAATTTGCCAAAGCACCATTTGCAGACTGCACATGTTCGAAGCTTTTTCTAGGCGTCGACGGCATCGATCCTGATTATGGCATAACCACAACAGATATCCGTGAGGCTGAGCTCAACAAAGTTATGATGCGGGCCGCTCAAAAAGTTATCGTACTCGCCGACTCTTCGAAGTTTATGCGGCGGGGTTTCAGTAAAATCGCCGATATAAATGAAGTCGATCTCATAATTACCGACGAAGGAGTGCCCAACGCGATAAGGCGCCGTCTCGAAGAACGCGGTATCGAGCTTATTGTCGCTCAATAAAATTAAGCGCAGCATCGGAATTGATGTTGCGCTTAATTATACAAAGTAAACCAATTCTATTCAATCTCAGACGTTTCCATCAACGCTTCTTCAGCCGCAATAGCCGCAGTAAGGGGGAGCCACCAGTCGCGGTTGATAATATGAACAATATCAAAAATCATTAGTCCGTCCGATTTTCTAAGGTTCATGCGGACAGCTTTCTTGAACTGCCCGACATCCTGACCATAATCCTCCACATAAAGGCCTCCGCAAAAAGCATTGTTCTTAAGTAGATTCCTAGAGTACAGACAGGCTCCTTCAACACAAAGATGTTCACCTTTAGATAACCGCGAGTCCGTTTCATTTAGATAGGTACCGTTAGAACGGCGGTATTCGTCAAGAGTCACGTTCTTATAGTAATTGCCATTGGTGTAGAGGTCAAGCAAATCACCGTAAGCATATTCGCGGTAACGAGGCGTAGCCCAGTCGAAATCTGCCGCAGGATCATATTCGGACGAAGCCCAATTGGCACCCACTTCATAATATGACGGATACCACGCTCCGGTATATGCAGCGAAATTCACATCGGGACGAGCTGCTTTCAACGCATCGCGTGTAGTAGAAAAGAAATTATGGATTATGCTTGCACGCCATTCTATCCACTGCTTGAAATATTTGCCTTCTTTAAGATCATAGCCGCCCTTTGCATCCGGAACCCACTCATAGATATCCTCGGGCCAGTGCTTGACTTTTTTGCCTATATACTTTTCAAACTGCTTGCGCGAGAAGTCAGAAAAGTCAGACTGTATATTGTCGTAACGAGTACGGTCTACCATAATACCGTCAACCGGGTATTTTGTCGCGCATTCTACAAGTATTGACCGTTCATAGTCCTGAACCTCAGGAAGGGCCGGATTGACAAACACTGTCGCTTTACCTTTTATCTGTGATGACGGAATGATCCCTTGACCGGGCACATAATTCTGCGACTGCCAGTCCTGACGGGCGTCATAGACTATGCCACGATGAAAAATGCCATGCCCTTCGCAAAAGACATTGAAAGACGCATAGACCTTCATGCCATGCTTGTGACCCTGCTCTATAAAACGCGAAAGGAAATCATAGCCGTCAGGACGGACAATCCCTTTCCATTCCTTGAGAACCGGAGCAATCTCACTCGGATAAGCGACGGCACTCCCCGTGCCTTTAACATCGACGACCAAAGTGTTGAAACCTGCATCCTTGCACTTGCGTACGTAGTAGTCAATCGAATCCGGAGAAGAAAAAGTTTTCCAATTGGCAGAAAGATCTATCCACATCAATTTAGGACGTTCCGACACGGCGATACTATCATTACGCTGCGCGGCGGCGCATGCAAAAGCAAGCGACGCCGCGAACATTAATACAGTACAAAGTCTTTTTACAGTCGTCATCATTATGCAAAATCAGGTTTAATCCCGAAATATTCACAGTAACGGTCATATAAGTGGCCGGCCTGAAGATAAGCAGACTGCGGGCTCATAAAGTGGCTGAACTCAAAAGTTATAGCCTTATCGTAACCGGCACGCTGGGCAGCTTCGAGTTTCATGCGAAGTTTATCGAACTTGATCGGGAGGAACTTGATCGGCATGTCGCGATCGAACGATTCGGCGTTTGTCCAGCACTGCATACCATATTTATCAGCAAGTTTCTTGTTGACAGTAAAGAATGCATCAAGTTCGTCATAGTCGATATGACCATCCTGGAATGCACATGCATCTACCACATCATGAATGCCGTCGAAAATTTCATTCCATTCGCGTTCGTGAGCTTCAACAGAAACGCCATCTTCCTTAGACAGAGAGCTTCCTGCGGCAGCAACCGCTTTCTTTCCGTCGATCCACGGCGAGATAAATGTAGGCAGACCGCCCGAAACGTCCTTACACTGTTTAGCCATAGTATGGAAAGAATCAATAGCCCCCTTTGTGGCACGGCTTATCTCGCCGCTGACATACCAACCCTGGAAACTCGGGTGTTTCGATCCGTATTTCTCCCATACTTCATCAATGACATATTTGTTGTCTTCGACTTCCCAGCTCATATCGCCGGTATCCCAGTATTTACCAGAATCATAAAGGCCAAAATAGAACTTCATATTGTATTTATCGGCAAGAGTAAGGAACATGTCAAGTAAATCGACCGACGGCATATAACATCCTTTTTTCAGGAGATACTCAGAAGGGAAAGTAATGAATTTGCGATAACCCGAACGAATCATTATGACAGTATCAATGCCGATAGCCTTCATGTTTTTAAAATCCTGATCCCACTCGGCAAGACCCCAATTCTGATGAGGTATATCATGAGATATTTCATCAAGGAAAGCTCCGGTAATGGGAAGTCCGCGTTCTTTGATTAAAAGCTCGGCAGAGTCGCCGGTAAGAGCCTCTTTCTGTGCTGCAGAAGAAGCAGCCTCAGCGGCGAGTATCGAAGGAGCGGCGACAGCAGCAGCTGTGCCGGCCATCATTTTTTTTAGAAAATCGCGACGATTGTTCATAGCGTATTATATATATGTGTTATTATTAAACAAATTTAGGACGATCAATTCCGAAATATTCACAGTAACGATCGTTAAGATGCCCGGCCTGAAGATATGCAGACTGAGGGCTAAGGAAGTGGCTGAATTCAAAAGTCAGAGCTTTGGTATATCCCTGACGTTTCGCAGCCTCGAGTTTCATGCGCAGTTTATCAAACTTAATGGGGAAGAATTTTATCGGCATGTCGCGGTCGAATGACTCGGCATTAGTCCAGCATTCCATGCCGTAACGATCGGCAAGCTTCTTATTAACAGAGAAGAATGCGTCAAGTTCGTCATAATCGATATGACCGTCTTGGAATGCGCATGCATCAACTACATCGTGGATTCCATCGAAGATTTCATTCCACTCTTTTTCATGCTGTTCGACAGATACACCATTTTCTTTAGTAAGCGCAGCCCCGGCAGCGGCAACGGCTTTCTTACCGTCGATCCAGGGTGCGATGAATGTCGGCATATTGCCGGACACATCCTTACATTGTTTGGCCATCGTACGGAAAGAATCTATCGCGCCTTTTGTTGCACGGCTTATCTCACCTGTAATATACCATCCGCTGAATGAAGGATGCTTGGACCCATAATTTTCCCAAACTTCATCAATAACGTATTTGTTATCCTCAACTTCCCAGGTCATATCGCCAGTATCCCAATATTTACCTGAATCATAAAGCCCATGATAGTACTTCATGCCGTACTTGTCAGCAAGGCGCAAGAACATGTCAAGCAAATCGGTCGAAGGCATATAGCAGCCCTTACCTAAAAGATATTCAGACGGATAGGTTACGAATTTGCGATATCCGCATCGACAAGTAATGACAGTGTCAATGCCAAAGGCCTTCATATTCTGAAAGTCCTTGTCCCATTCAGCCTCACCCCAGTTCTGATGAGGTATATCATGAGAAATCTCATCAAGGAATGTTCCGGTAATAGGCAGTCCCTTCTCTTTGATGAGAAGTTCGGCATGCTCGCCTGTAATATCGGTGGCTGTAAGAGACGGATTATTACGGGTATGCATTACCTGAGCATTGGTCTTCTGACAACTTGAAAGAATTGCCGGAGCCGCAACCGCAGCTGTAGCACCTACAGCCACTTTTTTCAGAAAGTCACGACGGTTTTCCATATTATATAATGTGTATAATGATTTTTAATTTTCTGTTAAAACATTTCTTAGTTCTCAAACATGCCGGTAATCGTCACTTCGCGAGTATCAAACGGATCGAGAATCTCATCGACGATAGCGGCATACTGGCCGCGATTGATCTTGGCCTTACGATTAAACTTGCCAAAATTATGTTTTTTCCATAACTGACGGACAGTGGCGTCAATCTTCTTCACATTGTAACCCTGCACCTCAGCAATAGCCTTAACTGCGTCAAGAGCATCAGCGACAGTCATTTCAGCCGAGCCTTCATAAGGAGATGTCATGTCATAGAATTCATACAGCCGCTTCAGATCTGAAGCAAGAAGCGGATTATTTATATTGAGCCATGTCTGGTTGGACCAGTCAACGCGCTTGCTTGTAGAGTGAAGGAGTCCGGTAGCGCCGATACGCTGCAGCGGACGGAAAAGAGAGTGATCGTTCTTGACATCAAGATATGGAAGGATATACCCCCCGGCATCGAGGATCACACGCTGAACATCACGGACCTTGACATCTTTGACATCTTTACCCTGAGCCAAAGCAAGCGAAGCTATCGCACCTGCGGCCTGACCGATCTGTAGAACAACGGGCTGAAGACGTGTAGCACCATTTACAATATTTGAAACGGAGATAGACTTCTCTGCCACGATCAGATCATCAACATCCTTCGGGATCAAAGTGCCCATAGGCAAATTGAATGAAGGCACTGCATGGAAGAAAAGATTAGGAAGAGAGTCAGCACCGTTATAACGCGCATGATGATGGTCCACGGGATAATCACCGACAGCTATACCAGTACGATAAAGTGCATCCGGCTGGCCATAAGGATCAGTCATGTCGTTGAGATCATAACGAACGAGTCCATGAATACGACGGCTTTCACGATGATAGGGTATTAGCGCGAGACGGTCATCGGTAGGATATTCATCATCGGCCGGGGCAAGATTGTTGAAACCAAGTTCGGTCTGCAGAAAGTAGATGAAGCCGAGAGTAAACTCACGCGCTTTTGCAAACTCAGCCTCGCGGCCTTCGCGGTCGAGTTCGATAACATTGGTATAATAATCATTACCCGACACAGGCCAGTTAATCATATACTTGTTGTTAGGCAACTTGCCATAAGTGATCATGACATCAGGAACGCGCATACGATCCGGCTCCTTGGGATCAGTACAAAGATCATTGAACGAACAGCATGCATAATCCTCACGATTATAGGACGCGGGACGGGGAATAGTCACATCCTTGCCAAAGTCTTTGAGCGTAGCGACCCATGTTAAATCCTGAATAATATTATTAGCATATTCAGGAGCGATGTCTTCATGTGTCACGTTACGCGATTCCATACCTATGTCATATCTGACTCCGGCCATCTTGGCAACATCTCCAAGTTCGGTAGCATCGATTACCATACGGGCCTCAATATTCTTAAGTTTGCCATCATTATCACGTACAGTCGCAATCCACCGGCCTCGGTCGCGTCCTATTGCTATGATCATGACATTGTTTTCAACCTGAAGGTTATCTTCAGCCTTGACCATCTTGCGGAAAATCTGTTCGCCGACATGCGGTTCAAACTGAACATTGCTCACCCAACCCGTTTTGAGAGCGTCAAACCCTCCATAATAATCAGCGAGCGCTTTGAGAAACTCACCCCAAAGGCCGCCTTTCATGTTGTAATTGCCGTCGGTACAAGTAACACCTGCCGAAGTCAACATACCACCTAACCACGGTTGTTCTTCTATAATTAATGTATTAGTACCCATACGGGCAGCCTGAACACCAGCAGTGACACCACTGGCACCACCACCGACTACCAACAGGTCGACAGACTCAGGAAGCGCCGCGTAAGCAGCTGACGAAAGGAGTGCGGCTGAGGCAAACGCTAACGGAATTTTTTTCATGGGGCAAAAAATTATAATATACTTAGGATTAAAATAAAAAATGCAAAACTACCACCAAAACACAATACGAAAGCGTATTACATTTCAACTTACAAATATAGCCATATTTTCTCTAACCGCAAAGCGTGTTTTGCAATTTTTTTATTTTAAGACACCAAAATAACTACAATTTTAATAAAATACCATTCCAAGCTCCTTTTCTAAGGTTGTATATTGCCATCAATCAGCTTCTTCGCCATATTTTTGGAACAAAAAATCATTATAGGGGAAACGGGCAACATGAATCTCACGGGCTCTCTCATAGATTTTACTCTTAAGTTCATCTATATTGATGCTCTTTTTTGCCGAGATAAACACACAATTATCATTCATTTTAGCCATCCAGGATGCTTTCAATTCATCAAGCGAGATATTTTCTCGTGTACGAGGAGTAAGATCATCTTCGTCTTTAGGTTTGTATGCAAACGCATCAATTTTATTGAAAACAAGAATCATAGGTTTGTCAGCACCATCGCACACTTCGCGTAATGTCTTGTCTACGACTTCAATTTGCTCTTCAAAATTAGGGTGAGAAATATCGACGACATGTACAAGCAAGTCAGCGTCACGTACCTCATCAAGTGTCGATTTAAAAGAATCGACAAGATGAGTGGGCAATTTACGTATAAAACCTACAGTATCAGTCAACAGAAACGGAAGATTATCAATAATGACTTTTCGCACGGTTGTATCAAGAGTCGCAAACAGCTTATTCTCGGCAAAGACATCGCTTTTGCTAAGTAAATTCATCAAGGTAGACTTTCCGACATTAGTATAACCCACAAGAGCCACACGAGTCAATTTGCCTCGATTTTTACGTTGCATTGACTTCTGTTTGTCAATCGCCACGAGCTCGGCTTTCAGTCGCGAAATTTTATCAAGAATAATACGACGGTCCGTTTCGATCTGAGTTTCACCCGGACCACGCATTCCGATACCGCCACGCTGACGTTCAAGGTGAGTCCACATTCGTGTTAAGCGTGGCAACAGATACTGATACTGCGCCAGTTCAACCTGTGTTTTGGCATTAGCAGTCTGTGCGCGTTTTGCAAAAATATCAAGAATGAGACTTGTACGGTCAAGCACCTTTATACCAAGCTCACGCTCTATATTGGCAACCTGCTTGACTGTAAGATCATCATCAAAGATTACCATCGAAACATCATTTTCAACGACATAGGCTTTTATTTCATCGAGTTTACCTTTACCCACGAATGTCCGGGGATTGGGGTAATCGAGGCGCTGAAGGAATGTCCGTACAGTATCCGCTCCGGCAGTATCTGCCAAAAAAGCCAGTTCGGCAAGATATTCATTGGCTTTCAATTCGTTTTGAGCAGGTGTTATAAGGCCAACCAAAATAGCCTTCTCATTGACAGGAGTTGATATAACTTGATCTTTCATTTTGTTATAATATACCACTACTGTCCACTAAAAATGGACGGGGTTAAAAATTAAATAAATTCGGTTCA
>CANPDU010000046.1 GCA_947573135.1 uncultured Bacteroidales bacterium
CCCCGAAAAACCCGGTGCGATATATTATGGCAATTCCGGCGGTGCTGTCAAGATGGTAGTTATGCCCGGTGTTGTAGCCGGCGACTACTCGGTTGAAGCTGAATATGTCGGACAGTTCAACAATGTTTCGACCGGCGTCATTTCGGCCATTGCCTCTGCTACATTCGGCGAAGACGTTGCGTCGGCTAAAGCCGGCATCGTCAACGCACAGGATGCCGGAGCCCTCATTCAGGGAATTCAGGACGGCACTTATGCCGCTGTTGATGTCGACGTCAATGATCCGGTTGTCTCTCTGCCCGTCTACACCACCGGCACATACACCGTCGCATATGTGGTCTATGACGAGGCCGGCGAGGTTCAGGGTTCGGCAGCCGTGACTTTCGACATCGAAGTATTCTCCAACGACGACAATGCATGGACCGATCTCGGTGAGGCACAGGTAGTCGACGGTTGGGTATTCGGAGCATTTGCTTTCGATCCCGAAACCGACGGTGATATAGTTGACTCAGCTTATGGCGTTGTTGCTCAGGAATCGGCAAATGTCCCCGGTCTGTATAGATTCAAGAACGTATGGGGCGCTGCAAATCCTATCGGCTCTGCAAGCTCGACATCTGTCAATACCTGTCTCTACGTTGACGCTTCAGATCCGGAATTCATCGTCATCACTCCGCAGAGCACGGGATGGACTTACAAATCATTCGGCACAGTCTACGCGTTCAACCTCGAGGGCTATATCTATGACCTCGGCTATGACAAGCAGTTCGCTATCGAGAAGGAATTCATCTCGACCACTATCGAAGACGGCATCATCACTGTCGCAGGTCCCGTGATCTGGGGTACAGGCTCTGCTTTCGCAAGCGGCTACGGTCCGTATAACGCAGGCGAAATATCCTACATCATGCTACCCGAACCTCAGCAACCCGAACAGCCTGAAGATCCCGAGCAGCCCGAAGATCCCAACTCGATCAGAGCAAGAGTCGCCAAGGCTGCAGCCGGCGCACAGATCTCGGCTTCTGTAAGAAGCGACCGCAGATTTGAGTCTAGTTTCAGACTCGCACGCAACAACAACGGCAAAAAAGACGTCAACCGCGCATCTGACACAACCTTAAGACTCAAATAAAACAGAACATCAACCATCACTATATCAAAAGCCGCTGCCCGTCAACCGGACAGCGGCTTTTTTGTCAGCATTAATTACATTTTTAAAGAATTATTTCTTTAATTGTTGGCGGCAAAGCGATTTTGCATTACCTTTGCAGTGAATATAACTTGCATAATCATTACAATTTCATATAATCATTTTTAAATCAATCATCTTATGTGGTTAACAAGCTCATCTATAGGAAGGAAGTTCGTGATGGCTGTCACGGGCGTGTGCCTCGTCCTATTCGTAACTTTTCACGTGTTGATGAACGCAGTCGCCCTGATCTGGCCCACAGCCTACAATCTCGTCTGTGAGTTCCTCGGCGCAAACTGGTATGCGCTGATCGCTTCAGCCGGCCTCGCCCTGCTCTTCATCATTCACATTATCTATGCATGCTGGCTCACAATTCAGAACCGTCGTGCGCGCGGCAATGACCGCTATCTGGTCAACTCTCGCCCACCGCAGGTTGAATGGTCGTCAAAGAACATGCTCGTTCTCGGCATCGTGATCCTCGCGTTCCTCGTTGTTCACCTGATCCAGTTCTGGCACAAAATGCAATGGCAGGAACTCATGCATCATGAACTTGCCGTGCTTCCTCAGCTCAACGGCGCTCCCGTGCCCCCGGCTTTCGGAACACTCTTCATCCAGATGGCATTCCAGGAAGTATGGACTCCGATCGTCTACATCATCGGTTTCATCGCTCTCTGGTTCCACATGAACCACGGTTTCTGGTCGATGCTCCACTCCATCGGCTGGGATAACGGCATATGGCTCAACCGCCTCAAAACCATCGGATGCTGGTGGACATCAATCGTTGTCGCTCTCTTCATCGCCCAGGCTATCGTATTCACCGTCCGCGCAAACCAGAATTACTACACTAACGATCTCGCTCTTCAGGAACAGTACGGCGAATTCTGGAAAGAAAAAAGTCAGGCTATAGTCGAAGATTTCAGAACATCTGTTCAGAAAGTTTTCGCCAACATTGACCAGACAAATCCCGTCGCTGCTCAGGCTGCTCAGGCCGATTTCCTCAAGGAAAACGCACCGCGCTATATCGAACAGGCTAATGCCGTGATCAGCAGTGTTGAAAAACAATGTCCCGATCTCAAGGTCGAGACCCTCGGCGAACTCGAGCAGTTCAAGACTTTCCTTGAACAAAATCTCCAAAACATCGAACAAGAAAAATAATTTCTCAGAAATATGGCAAATCTAACCAATCTCGAGGGCATGATCGACTCAAGCCCCATCATGAAGGACTTCGCCGATATCGAATCCTCAAAGCTTCCGGAGTATCAGATCGACTCTAAGATCCCCGAAGGACCGATCGCTGAGAAATGGACAAACTACAAAGCCCATCAGAAACTCGTAAACCCCGCCAACAAACGAAACCTCGATATCATAGTCGTCGGAACAGGTCTCGCCGGTGCATCGGCTGCTTCGACTCTTGGCGAAATGGGCTTCAACGTAAAAAACTTCTGCATTCAGGACAGCCCGCGCCGCGCACACTCTATCGCTGCTCAGGGCGGTATCAACGCAGCTAAAAATTATCAGAACGACGGTGACTCTGTTTATCGTCTGTTCTATGACACTGTCAAAGGCGGCGACTTCCGTTCTCGCGAAGCAAACGTATACCGTCTTGCAGAAGTGTCTAACAACATTATCGACCAATGCGTGCAGCAGGGCGTTCCTTTCGCCCGCGAATACGGCGGCCTCCTCGCCAACCGTTCGTTCGGCGGCGCTCAGGTTTCACGTACATTCTACGCTAAAGGTCAGACCGGACAACAGCTGCTCCTCGGTGCATATGCTTCACTCAACCGTCAGATTCAGAAAGGCACCGTCAAGTCTTATAACCGTCGCGAAATGCTCGACATCGTCATGATCGACGGCCGCGCACGCGGCATCATAGTGCGTAACCTCGTGACAGGCGAACTCGAACGCTACGCCGCACACGCTGTCGTTCTCGCGACAGGCGGCTACGGGCGCGCATTCTTCCTTTCGACCAACGCTATGGGCTGTAACGGCTCTGCCGCAATCCAGGCATTCAAGAAAGGCGCTTACCTTGCGAACCTCGCCTTCACTCAGATCCACCCGACTTGTATTCCCGTTCACGGCGAAGACCAGTCTAAACTCACACTAATGAGCGAATCGCTCCGTAACGACGGCCGCATCTGGGTGCCCAAAAAGAAAGAGGACGCCGAGGCTATCCGCGCCGGTAAGAAAAAACCGACTGACATTCCCGACGAAGACCGCGACTTCTATCTCGAACGCCGCTATCCCGCATTCGGTAACCTCTGCCCGCGTGACATCGCAAGCCGCGCCGCCAAAGAGCGCTGCGACGCCGGCTATGGCGTCGGTACAGGCAACGCTGTCTACCTCGATTTCAAATATGCAATCGACCGTCTCGGTGAAGATGTAGTCCGCGACCGTTACGGCAACCTCTTCGACATGTATCAGATGATCTCTGATGATAATCCCTACCATACTCCGATGATGATCTTCCCTGCAAGCCACTATACCATGGGCGGCATCTGGGTTGACTACGAACTTCAGACCTCGATCAAGGGTCTCTTCGCAATCGGCGAATGCAACTTCTCTGACCACGGTGCAAACCGTCTCGGCGCTTCGGCTCTCATGCAGGGTCTTGCCGACGGCTACTTCGTGCTCCCCTACACTATGCAGAACTATCTGAGCGATCAGATCAAAGTGCCCCACTTCACCACCGATACCCCCGAATTCGACGCTGCCGAAAAGGGTGTTCGCGACCGCATCGCAAAACTCATGGCTATCAAGGGCACCAAGTCGCCCGACGAAATCCACAAACGTCTTGGCCATGTGATGTGGAACCTTGTAGGTATGGGTCGTACACTTCAGGGCCTTGTAAAGGCTGTCGACGAAATCGAAGAAGTTCGCAAAGAATTCTACTCTGATCTCCGCATCGTTGGTTCGGCCGACGATCTGAACACCGAGCTTGAAAAGGCTCTCCGCCTCGAGGACTTCCTCGTTATTGCAAAAATGATGGCTATCGACGCTCTCAACCGCAACGAATCATGCGGCGCTCACTTCCGCGAAGAGTATCAGACTGCCGACGGTGAGGCTGCCCGCAATGACAAGGACTATATGTATGTCAGCTGCTGGAAGTACACCGGCGATAACGAGAAACCGATCCTGATCAAAGAACCTCTCAAATATGAGGCTATTCAGGTTCAAACACGTAACTACAAATCTTAATCGCGCCACCGGCGTCCCAAATACCAATTCATAAAATTATGGAAAAAACTATCAGCGTAAATCTGAAAATTTGGCGTCAACGTGGTCCGAAAGAAAAAGGCCAGTTCGTCAATTATCACCTCGATAACGTTTCGACCGACAGCAGCTTCCTCGAGATGCTCGACATGCTCAACCAGCAGCTCGTCGAAAACAATCAGGAGCCTGTCGTTTTCGACAACGACTGCCGCGAAGGCATCTGCGGCATGTGTTCGCTCTACATCAACGGACATCCCCACGGACCCGTGCAGAGCATCACAACCTGCCAGCTCCATATGCGCAAGTTCAACGACGGTGACACAATCACCATCGAGCCCTGGCGCTCGGCTGCCTTCCCCGTGATCCGCGACCTTATGGTCAACCGTAATGCATTCGACCAGATCCAGCAGGCCGGAGGCTACGTGTCGTTCAACTGCGGCGGCGCTCAGGATGCCAACAGCACACCGATCTCAAAGGAAATCGCCGACGTTGCGATGGACTCCGCAACTTGTATCGGCTGCGGCGCATGCGTTGCAGCTTGTAAGAACGGATCGGCCATGCTCTTTGTTTCTGCGAAGGTCAGCCAGTTTGCTCTCCTGCCCCAGGGTCAGGTTGAACGCAAACGCCGTGCACGCGCAATGGTCAAGAAGATGGACGAACTCGGTTTCGGCAACTGCACCAACACCGGTGCTTGCGCTGCTGAGTGCCCCAAGAACATTCCGTTGAGCAACATCGCCCGTCTTAACCGCGAATTTATCAAAGCCAAATTCGCTGAATAATAAAGATTATACATCAGCATTAAAGCCCGGATTTCGTCATGAGATCCGGGCTTTTATTGTTCTATGACTTGCGACGGCGTTTTCGCGCCGCAATTGTCGTCAGAGCCATACCTCCGATCACTATTGCCATCGCGGCGATCTGCGCCGCGTGGATGCCGCAAATGCCGATTGCGACTGACGCGACCGTGGCTACGACCGGCACAAGATACTGATAGATCGAGACCAGTTCACTGCCTATTAATCTGATCGCCGGCGACACGAGAAAATAAGCCAGAAATGTCGGACAGATTACCACAAAAGCGATCAGAGCCCACGGTTGGAAACTTATGTCGTGGAATATTTCAGCGTGAGGCAGCGCGGGCAACAGAAAAACCGCCGGAACTGCCGAAAACAGAAACACCCACCGCAGCATCGTCACCGGACGATAGGTCTTGCTCGGCCGTTCGGTGATGACAAGATAGATGGCATAGCACAATGCACTCGCCAGCGCAAGCAGATCGCCGAACAGATGAGAACCGTCGCTGTCTTTCGCGCGGCCGCTGACGATGACGACAATCGCTCCGGCAAATGCGATAGCGACACCGAGAAGTTCAAGCCACGACACACGCCTGTGCATGAATATCACGCCGATAATGATGACAAAAACCGGAGGCAGCGTCATTATGATCGACACATCGATCGGATCGGCATAGCTGAGCGAAAGATTAAACAGATATATAAACGAAAACAAGCCTACCGCTCCGCCTAAAATCAGGCTGAGCCAGTCTTTCTTCGCAATAGGTTCTGTCCTGACAAAGAGCGACGCCAGCCAAAACAGTACGCACCCGCCGAAAAGGCGGAACGCACTCACATCCATAGCGCTCATCCAATGAGGGATCAGCAGTTTGACCACCGGAATGTTGACGCCGAAAAATATCGTGGCGATAAGAATAAATAAATTGCCTTTCAGAAACAGAGCCGTATCTGTTTTTTGCTGTATCATATTTTTTTCTTTTACCATATAAACAGAGACAGCAGACATATGTTCAGACAGCAAACCTGCGAAAAAAAAATGAAGGATTGCCGCTTTAGCAATCCTTCATTTCCATCATATATTTTTATATAATTATCAGTTGCGGGGAGCACCGCCGTTGCGGTTGCCGCCTTCACGGCGAGGACCGCGGTCACCACGCGGACGATCACCACCTTCACGACGGGGACCACGTTCGCCGCGCGGAGCACGCTGAGGTTCTACCCAGCCTTCGGGTTTGGGAAGAAGCGCACGCATCGACAGACGGAATTTACCGGTCTTCTTGTCGATTTCGATTAGCTTGACTTCCACTTCATCGCCCTCTTTCAGGCCGGACGCTTCCATGTTGTCGAGGCGATCCCAAGAAATCTCGGAAATATGAAGAAGACCGTCACGGTTAGGCATGAACTGAACGAAAGCACCGAAGTCCATAATGTTGACGACTTTGCCTTTGTAAGTCTTGCCTTCTTCAGGAAGTTCGACGATTGCATTGATCATGCTGAGAGCCTTGTCGATGGCAGCCTTGTTGGCGGCAGCGACTTCGATATAGCCGTGATCGTCGATTTCGTCGATCGAAACGGTAGCGCCGCTCTCTTCCTGGATGCCCTGGATGATCTTTCCGCCCGGGCCTATGACAGCTCCGATAAGCTCTTTCGGAATAGTCATGGTCACGATGCGAGGCACATGAGGCTTGTAGTCTTCACGCGGTGCGGGAATAGTCTGGTTGATGATATTGAGGATATGGAGACGACCGTCGCGAGCCTGCATAAGAGCCTTTTCGAGGATCTCGTAGCTGAGACCGTCACACTTGATATCCATCTGAGTGGCTGTGATGCCGTCGACAGTACCTGTCACCTTGAAGTCCATGTCGCCGAGGTGATCCTCGTCGCCGAGAATATCACTGAGGATGGCATATTGGGGGCTTTCGGTGTCTGTGATGAGACCCATGGCAATGCCGCTGACGGGTTTCTTCATCTTCACGCCTGCGTCGAGAAGTGCAAGAGTGCCGGCGCACACAGTAGCCATCGATGATGATCCGTTCGACTCGAGGATGTCGCTGACAACGCGGCAAACGTAGGGGAAATCGTCGGGGAACATGCGTTTGAGCGCACGGTGGGCGAGATTGCCGTGACCGATTTCACGACGGCCGATGCCACGCACAGCCTTTGCTTCACCAGTAGAGAAAGGAGGGAAATTGTAGTGGAGCAGGAAGCGTTCGCGACCCTGGTTGAGCACGTCGTCGAGGATCTTTTCGTCGAGCTTGGTGCCGAGCGTAACAGTCGAGAGAGACTGAGTCTCGCCGCGGGTGAAGATTGCCGATCCGTGAGGTCCGGGGAGATAATCAACCTCGCACCAGATGGGGCGGATCTCGGTCGTCTTACGGCCGTCGAGACGGATGCCTTCGTCAAGAATGCAACGGCGCACAGCCTCTTTTTCTACGTCGTGGTAGTAACGCTTTACGAGAGGAGTCTTTTCATCGCGTTCCTCCTCGGGAAGCGACTCGATATATTCGTTGCAGATAGCGTCGAAGCTGTCCTGACGCCAGTGTTTGTCAGCGCAGCCGGCTTTGGCGACGGCATATGCCTTGTCATAGCATTTTGCCTTGACATCGGCGCGAAGATCCTCGTCGTTGACTTCGTGGCAGTACTCACGTTTGACTGTCTTGCCGGCGAGTTCGGCGAGCTCTATCTGGGCCTTGCACTGGTCTTTGATTGCCTCGTGAGCCGCTTTGAGCGCAGCGAGAAGATCGGCTTCAGAAACTTCGTTCATCTCGCCTTCGACCATCATGATATTGTCATAGGTAGCGCCTACCATAAGTTCCATGTCAGCGCGCTCGAGCTGCTCGAATGTCGGGTTGATCACAAACTCGCCGTCAATGCGTGCGACGCGGACTTCAGAGATGGGTCCGTTGAAAGGAATATCGCTCACTGCGATCGCAGCCGAAGCAGCGAGACCGGCGAGAGCGTCGGGCATGTCGATACCGTCGCTTGAATACATTGTAATGTTGACAAATGTGTCGGCATGGTAATTGTCGGGGAAAAGCGGACGAAGCACACGGTCAACCAGACGTGCGGTCAGCACTTCATAGTCGCTGGCGCGGCCTTCGCGTTTGAGGAAACCGCCGGGGAAACGGCCGGCAGACGAAAATTTCTCTTTGTACTCTAC
Source organism: uncultured Bacteroidales bacterium (assembly GCA_947573135.1). Taxonomy (GTDB): domain Bacteria; phylum Bacteroidota; class Bacteroidia; order Bacteroidales; family Muribaculaceae; genus CAG-873. The sequence goes on from CANPDU010000046.1 coordinate 8,342, forward strand.
TTGGAGGGGCATAAAATCGACTCCCTCACCGGCCTCTTTGGCCGAAACGACTGTCGCAAGGAGCATCGTGTTGCCCATGCGCAGTTCAACCGCTCCATCGGCCTGCTTTGCCAGTTTGCCGGTCTCAAGCGTAATCTTGCGGCCGTCTGCAAGCTCGATGGTTTTTTTGATAGGATTCATAAATGTTGGTTTATAATATAATTTTTCTTCATGTAAAATCATGCAAAGATACGAAAACCGCCTGACATTAACAAATTTAATTAAACTCTATGAAACAATGCGGAGTCAACCGGCATTGCATCGGGTGAAGCATAAAAAAACTTACCGCTACAAAAAATGCAACGGTAAGTTTAGCTAAGGTCTGAAAAATATCAGTCAAACGATCCTCAGAGCGGATTTGAAATGATCAACGGCGTATAAGGCGCTCGGCTTTGTCTCCGACACGAATTATGTAACAACCTGTAGAAAGTGCCGACACATCAAGGGTATTGGTTCCGGCAACAAGATCGGCTGTCATTACGAGCCCGCCGCCAATAGTATAAATCTCTGCCCGTGCAGCTACTGCCGAACGTACATAAAGTGTACATTCTGCGGGGTTAGGCCAAAAGGCGAAACCGTCATTATCTGCAGCGACATCCTCTATGCCCGAAAGTTCAGAGACAGTGACCGTACAAGAGGCAGTGACATCATAACTTGAGCCGGGCATACGCACTGTTATGCGCGCCTCACCTATGCCGACTGCCGTAACCTTACCGTCTTGATCGACAGTAGCCACCTTTTCATCATTCGATGACCACGACGGGACGTATCTTTCATCAACATTATCGGGAGAAACATAAGCGATAAGGTCAAATATATCGCCTTTCTTAAGTTCTATAGAGGATGCATTCAGACTGATATTATCTGCGGCCCGGAGCCAGCGCACTACTATCTGAGCCTTATAACCTCCGTCGACAGTTTCAGCTGTTATCACCGATTCGCCGGGGAGTCTGGTAACATCGTTCCAGAACAGGCTTGTACTGCCCCCGGTTGTAGCCGATGCGGCGCCTTGTTTCGTGAGAGCGACGAATTCGGGTGCGGACGATGTGAAGATTACCCGTTTGTTTGTTGCATTATCAGGTGTAACCTTGCAGGAAACACTATTGCCCATATTTCCCCAGTTGCCCCATGAGAAATTCATCTTAATTTCTTTCAGTTCACCGTCGGGGAAACTTATGCCGTCAACAGGAATAAAATCATCGTTGGCTCCAACCTCAATGTCGCATACGAGCAAGGCTTCAGTAGCGGGATTTTCGATGTTGGCGACAACCTTCATTGATGTCTTACCGCCCTTGAGGGGAAATACTTCACCTGTGGCGTTATCGACACGAGCCACACCGCCTTCGTCCATTACCCATCCGGCATTTTGGCCAAATGCGTGATGTATAGCGTCCATTTTTACAGGAAGCACACGAGATCCCATCTCAAGAGTGACACCAAGTCGACCCGCATCTTTGAGCTGAGTAAGTTTGATTATCTGATCAGGAATAATACCGAAATTTCCCGATACTATACCGGCATTGAAGTTAGGATCGATACCGACCGTATAATCGATAGCACGGTGAGCGCCGGGCGACGCCCCATAGCCTTCGGGGACAAGACAACCTCCGGTCATCACATAATCGTCAGTCGCATCAGCGGCAAATGTAAACGGAAATTGCTGAGCCACCGCATTGCCGGCGAAATCGTACTGTCCGGCTCCGATGAGCGTGCCTTTGAATACTGTATAATCATTGAAATGCAAATGGCAGTTATTGTTATATATGCCGGCGAGTTTGCCACTGACATGGTATAGCCCCTTGAACTGAACCTTTACATCGTCACCGGGCAGAAAATAGCTGTCGGTTCTTGCAGTGAAAGGCTCGACGGTTATAGGTTTGGCTGAAAGCACCTGATAATTGGAGTTGCCTGAAGCATCAGTGGTACGGATGATATTACGTCCATAGGTAAGAAGAGCGGTAACAGACCCGTCGGCATTGACGGTAACATTGTTCTCAGAAAACGCATCGGGATAGGCCACGGTGTTGTTTTCGGTATCAACTGAAGGGTTGGCCACTGCTACAGTTGAACCGACGGCGGGAGTGAACGTGAGATAATAGCCGGGGGCATCCTCCATGAAGTAGAGGATATCGTGCTCTGCATCGAGTTCATCGTCCGGCTTATATGCAAGACGGATATTATCATCCGGAGCCGCATCACCATCCGCATCCACAGTCACAACAAAAGTACCGGTGTTTTCGGCCCACAGCTCGCTCCATTTGTCTCCGCCCATAGCACCAAGACCGAGAGCGGTGTAGCGTACCTGTACGATTGCCGTGCCCGGAGCTTTGGCAGTAATCACGCCATTATCGCTGACCTCGATGACACTGTTGTCGGGTTCAAAGTCGCTGTTGAGCACCGTCCAGTTATAGTCCGGCTCGACAAAATAATTTGCTGTAGCATTGTTGGTGAGCTGCCATGTGCGGATATTGACAATCTGGAATGTATCGTCTTTCTTGAGCCTCAGCAAATGACGCTTGTTAATGTTCAGGAAAATATCTGAGTAGTGTGTGCCGTTTCCCCATACTTCGTGGTCGAAATAATGTTCGGATTCGGACGCGAGGGTCTCGTCGGTAATTTCGATTTTATCAACTTTATCTGGGCTGAAGATCCCGGCTCGGGTCATGTTGCCGGGACGACTTACACGATAACAATACTGCTTCGCATCCTTGCCCATTGTGTATTTATAAATCCACTTGCCGTCGACAAGTAATTTTTCATTTGGTTCGATCTTCTGGAAAGCGACGTAGTGAGTCTCGCTTTTCTTATAAGACAGTTCTGCCGTAGCATCATCGGGGAAAGAAAGCTCGAAACTGATCTTAGTTGCAAAAGCAACATAGTTGGGATTACCGCCAAAAGGCCTAAGAGATTGAGTATATGACACCTTTTCATGGTTAGGATGAAGCTCCGTAGGCACGAAATCAACTTCAGCAGTCCAACCTTCAAGTCCCGGGACATAGAGATCAGTTTCAACCTCTTCCAAATCACTATTGAATGATTTTGCCGGAACGAATCTAACTTCATTGCCATTATTGTCAAGCAGACGGAGATTTTCAACGGTGTAGTCGATATCGCGCTTCCAGTAAACGGGCTTGCCGTCTGCATCTTTTTCTGATGAAAAACCAACTCTAAAATAAGCACCCCCAATAGAGATCTCAATCCCGTATTCCTCAGAGTAATCAGGATAGTTTTCGGGGGCATCGATGGAAAAATCAAAGGAACCGTCGGCGAAGCCGCCCCATCCTTTCTCTACACTGTTCTCAGTATAAGTATATTCACCGGGGGCGACATCAACTGTGGCCGTATAGTTCTCAAACAAAAGAGGCGTTTCGGCTTTAGTGGCCTTGTTGATCAGCTTGCACACACCTTCTCCGAAAAGAAATGTCACTCGAGTGGCGAACGACGGAGCCGATCCAGCCAAGACACACATAATTAAAAGCAGTAGTTTTTGTTTCATAATTCTATTATTGATTGGTTTATGGTAATATTACTTTTCTAACATCCGCCCCACAACGTTCGATATAGACACCACGGGTCGGACAGCAGACGCGATGCCCCTGAAGGTTATAATAAACCGGGGACGACCGATCAGCTTCGATGTCGCTTATTGACGCGCTAAGTTCGCCTGTCGACGGATCAGGTTCATTATCAAGCGGCGCAGCCGCCCATGGTTTCCATGATCCGGTGTCAAGTTCCGGAGCAAACATCCAACCGTCGACACTTCCGTCAGAAAGAAAGCGACTTGACGCCCCGACCTGCGAATAGTACATAGAACTGTCACCGGCATCCATCACCCAAAATGACCAATATCCATCATACCATCCGCCCTCAAACCAGTCAGTCGGATTAGTTGCCAATGAACCATCAAGCTGAGGAGCGTCAGCAGGGATTTCACCCATGGCAGACGGAAACACGGTCTGACCGTTACTAAGCGTCACGGAGAAATCTCCATCGGCGGCCGGATCCCAACCGAAGCCGTTGACTACTGATCCGTATGTGCCGCCATCAGTCCAACAGCCATAGAGCCGTCTGCATGCAGCAACGACAGCTTTAATCATGTCGATAGAACTCACTTCGAGATGAGAGCTCCACCGATATCCGAAAACATAGGCATATTTTGCAAGTGGTTCGGACCATTGTATTACCAAAGCAGCACGATTATCACCTTTTCCGGCCCAAAAATGAATATCATCGAAGTCTATACTTCCGGGAGAGATCGGATAGGGATCTTTATAGTCAGAACGAGAATCTCCGTCAGATTGCGGAAAAGACTCAGGCTGCGCAATTCCGAGAAAGGGCAGCAGCAGAAAGAAGAATGAATAAAAAAGTCTTTGCATATGGCGCATTGTTTAGGGTTCTTTTGAAATGCGCTGCAAATTATAAAGTAAAAAACGGGAACAGAGGAAACGAAAAATCTCCCAACGCACAGCGATGGGATTACAAATCCGTATGCCTGCCAATCTCGTCCTCGCAAGATAAAATGCAGCAAAACGATCCGGCAGGTTTTCCGGCTTCCCTCAAGAATTCTGCATCCTTCCCATGCGGATGCTACACCGCACAGTGGATTAATACTCTTGCAGAACCTTTCCAAAGTAAAAATATACCCGGACGAGGATTACGGCAACGGGATTGCTCAGGATTTGCACCTGATTCCCTTTTAAACGGCTTACGCCGTCACCAAATCAAGCGCAAAGATATGACAAATTAATAAAAAAGCAAAAAAATCTTTCGGACTTTTATTTGGCAATTAACGTTTAGCATTATAGTCTGTTCATTTTCCGGGCAAAGGAATACGATAGTCGCAGAGTTCTTGCGCCCGCTTGTTATGGTCACAGAGCGCCGCCAGCAGAAGCACCTCGCGGACCGCCGTCCGAAACTCGGGAGTCTATAATCAAGAACTTCTCATCCATATTGCACAATTTGGACTTTTCTCTTAAATTCTAAACCCGAAAGTCCGTTAACTTTTACAACCTCAACAAACTTTTCACTAACGTAAATCTGATTCGAGTAATTAAAGCAAAAACAATCCAAATCAATCGGGAAATGTTCATTAACCGCGATGCGCTCAGCTCTTATTGTATGCAATGCGCCAAATATATAATAATCGTCAATAGATTTGAACAATGGGACTTCTGTATGAAGGTTCTTAAAATAGACACGATCCGTACTGTCGTTGTCCTGCTCCACTTTTTTGAAACGGCATTTATCCCATATAATGTAGTCATATTGTCCAAACGGTATCAATGCGATTAAAAAATACAGCAACGGTCTTTTTTTTACATAAATTCGGGCTGGATAAATTTTATGAGTCCCCACATTGAGAATGCTCAGATTATCGACTGCCTTTTTGCTTAAAAACGGAGGATAAGAATAATTTGCCGGTTTGATAAAATCCACGGGTTTGGCAGCTCTTGCAAGAACCATTCCTCCTATCAAAGGCTTGTAATCGGGAAACATATGGCCGCTATAAACAACTCGATTCACCCAATACAGATGTCTGTCATTATATCCATAATAATTCATTAAATAATTAGGACTCATAGGACTGATACGACCGATAATACTTTCATCATACGTTTGATCCGGACAATAAAAAATCCGTTTCTTCTTTATTCTCATAACAAATAATATTATTTACCTGTTGGTTGAATTAAATTAGTGAATATTTTATCTTTCCAATCGGACGATG
>CANPDU010000047.1 GCA_947573135.1 uncultured Bacteroidales bacterium
ATTGAATTTCAATAATTTCAAAGAACTCTTATGATTTTTTAGTGGACACTAATGGCCTTACTTTGATAGACAATTTTTCCGGGCAATGTCTGTCCGGTATTAGCAGCGGCCGGGACGCCAATCAGCGCGGTCACCACCAATGAAGCAAAAAATGTTGATAATTTCATATTGGGAAGAGTAATTACTTCAATTTATTAGCAGAAAGAAATTGGAATAGATAAAATCGGAATAGCATAATACGCCAATCTGGCGTTCTGACTTTTCAGATCCAAAGTTACAGTTTTTCAGTGGTTTTGATTGACTTATTGCCGATTAGCCACTAAAATTTAACACTGTTTAACCTTTTGCGGACATCAGAGTGTAATGCGACGGGTCGAGGACCCGACTTTCAGAATGTAAATGCCGCGGTCAGTAAGCGGCAGCCGCCACGTGCCGGCTTCAAGCTGCTTGTCGGCTACAAGCTGACCGAGGATAGTGAAGACCTTGACGTTGGTTTTGCGGACAACAGTGAGTATCACCGCGCGGTCTGCAACTCTGACCTCATAATAGTCAGCGCCAACGCTTTCACTGACTTCCTGCGAGACACCGGCTACACGTTCCCACGCGGGAGCGGCCTCAGTCATGAACGCCGCCGCCGCAAAAGCGACAACGACAGCGACGCGTCTGATATGTCTCGACAAATCCTTCATCTGTCAGATCAGGAAATTGTCATTTCGCCCGCAAGCGGACGCTCGAGATAGAATTTCACCTGTTTGGGATCGAGGCCGAGCCCGAAAAGAAACATCATCTTCGTAACGGCTGCCTCGAATGTTATGTCATAGCCCGGTATAACGCCGGTTGAGGCGAGAACGTCGCCGGCGACATAGCGGTTGGTGTGTACGCCTCCGTAGGCACACTGGGTCACATTGAGTATGACTATGCCGCGGTTGACGGTTTCCTTGATCATATCGATAAACCACGGCGCTGTGGGCGCGTTGCCGGCACCATAAGTACGCAGAACTATGCCCTTGATATCGGGAGCCGACAAAATGTGATGAAGCACTTTCTCCGACAGCCCCGGATAGAGATCTATCACCGCGACCGACGGATCGAGATTATACTGCGGATTAAGACCTCCGGCCGACTGATGACGCATCAGAGCGTCGCGGAAGAAATTGATACTCAGTCCGACTTTGGCCAGATGGGGATAATTGCCGCTCTTGAAAGCATTGAAATTGTCGGCGCTGCGCTTTGTCGCACGATTACCACGCCAAAGGTAGTCCTCAAAAAGGATTGCTACTTCCTGAACCATCGGGGTGCCGTCGGCTTCAGTTGCCGCTGCGATCTGTAGTGCTGTAATGAGGTTTTCCTCACCGTCGGTTCGCACCTCGCCGATCGGCAGCTGCGAACCGGTGATGATCACCGGTTTCTGGAGATTATCGAGCATGAACGACAGAGCCGAAGCCGTGTAGGCCATGGTGTCGGTGCCGTGGAGCACCACAAAACCGTCATAATCATAATAATTCTCAGCGACGCTACGGGCTATCTCCTGCCAATGGGCCGGATTCATGTCGCTCGAATCAATAGGAGTCCTGAACTGGATATTGTCGATGTCGTAATTGAGCATCTTGACTTTGGGCACATTCTCCATCAGATGGGAGAAGTCGAAAGGCTTGAGAGAATGAGTGTCAGGATCCTCGATCATGCCGATCGTTCCGCCCGTATAAATTATCAGAATTCGTGGTCTCATGATTTCAGCGTGGACTACCTGACTAATCATTTAACCTGCGCTCCGTTGACGACATTGACCGACGGAGTTATCACCGACAGCGATCCATCGGCATTCATGGCTGACAGAATCATGCCTTCGGAGTCTATGCCCATCATCTGGCGCGGAGGGAAATTGGCAATGAAGCAGACCTGACGCCCGATCAGTTCCTCAGGTTGGTAATGCTCTGCTATACCCGACAGTATGGTGCGCTGGCCGATGCCGTCGTCGATGAGAAAGCGGAGCAGCTTCTTCGACTTCTTGACTTTCTCGCAGTTTACTACAGTCCCGACACGGATGTCGATCTTTGAGAAGGTTTCGAAATCGGTCGCCGGCTGCACTTCGGCCGGTTTGAAATTTTTTAGCTCGTTTTCACGCTTTATGCGTGCGAGGCGTTCGATCTGGGCGTTGATGGGCTCGTCGTCGATTTTCTCAAACAGCAGCTCGGGAGAGTCGACGCGCTCGCCGGCCTTTATGATATCGCGTTCGCCCAAAGTAGCCCAAGTGAGCTTGCCCATATGGAGCGTATCCGCCAGACGCCGGCTCATGAACGGCATGAACGGCTCGAACGCTATTGCGATGTCGGCACAGATCTGCAGGGCTGTGTTGAGTATCGTAGCGACGCGCGCCATGTCGGTCTTGGCCACTTTCCACGGCTCTGTCTCCTGCAGATATTTGTTTCCGGCGCGGGCAATGTTCATCGCATCTTTGAGAGCTTCGCGGAAGTGGAAGGTCTCGATATTGTCGGTAAGAGACTGTTTGATAGAGTCTATCTCGTCGAACAATGCGCGGTCGATGTCGGCCAACTCGCCGGCGGCCGGCACTTCGCCGTCGAAATATTTGTGAGTCAGCACGATCACGCGGTTGACAAAATTGCCGAGAATGGCGACGAGCTCACTGTTGTTGCGGGTCTGGAAGTCGCGCCACGTGAAATCGTTGTCCTTTGTCTCAGGAGCGTTGGCTGTCAGCACATATCGGAGCACATCCTGCTTGCCGGGGAAATCGCGCAGATATTCATGAAGCCACACTGCCCAGTTGCGCGACGTCGAGATCTTGTCGCCCTCGAGGTTTAGGAACTCGTTGGCAGGCACATTGTCAGGCAGCTGATAGTTGTCGCCGTAGGCCATAAGCATGGCAGGGAAGACAATGCAGTGGAACACGATATTGTCCTTGCCGATAAAGTTGACGATACGCGTCTCAGGGTCTTTCCACCATTTCTCCCAGCTGTCGGGATAGATCTCCTTGGTGTTGGATATATAGCCGATCGGAGCGTCGAACCACACATAGAGCACCTTGCCCTCGGCCTCTTTCAGCGGCACAGGCACACCCCATTCGAGATCGCGCGTCACCGCACGCGGCTGCAGGCCGAGATCGAGCCACGATTTGCACTGGCCGTAGACATTGGTTTTCCATTCCTTGTGACCCTCGAGTATCCATTCACGAAGTTTCGACTCCCAGCGGTCGAGCGGCAGAAACCAGTGATGAGTCTCGCGCAGCACGGGTGTCTCGCCCGTGATGGCGCTCTTCGGATTGATAAGATCCGTTGCGTTGAGCGACGTTCCGCAGGCCTCGCACTGATCGCCGTAAGCGCGCGGATTGTGGCAGTGGGGACATTCGCCAGTCACATAGCGGTCGGCAAGAAACTGGTTGGCTTTCTCGTCATAAAGCTGCAGCGATGTTTTCTCGACAAACTCTCCGCGGTCGTGCAGACGGGTGAAAAACTCCGACGCCGTCGCGCGGTGGATGTCGGAAGTCGTGCGCGAATACACATCGAACGATATGCCGAGCTCCTCAAACGAGTCCTTGATGATCTTATGATAGCGGTCGACGATATCCTGCGGCGTAACGCCTTCGTTGCGGGCCTTGATCGTGATAGGCACACCATGCTCGTCGCTGCCGCCGACGAGCGTCACATCGCGTCCCTGCAGACGCAGATAACGGGCATAAATATCAGCCGGCACATAGACGCCGGCAAGGTGACCGATATGAACCGGTCCGTTGGCATAAGGGAGTGCGGTTGTGACAAGCGTACGCTTATAATTAGTTTCCATAAGCCTGACAATATCTTTTTCCCGGCAAATGCGATGACTGACGGCCGCTGAATGCCGGAGTGGTTTAACAATACTTGTTTTAAACCACAAAATTACATATTTTTTCGTTATGTTTTACCCCTGCTCCGCAAATATCGCAATCCGCCCGTATATTATTGTCATTTTCCGGGCAAAGTAATACGATAGTCGCAGAGCGAGAAGCCGAGCGAGTCGCAGAGTTCTTGCGCCCGCTTGTTATGGTCACACAATGCCGCCCGCAGAAGCACCTCCCGGACCGCAGTCCGAAACTTGGGAGTCTCATTGAAATACGGTTCGAGTACACGGTAGAACCGCTCTGCAAGATCACCGTTACCCTCATACCCGAGCATCACCTTATAATAGATAGCAATGCCCTTATCGTCACCATTGTCTCGATAATACTTTTCCAATGCGGCCAACGCCTCGCGGTCGTTATGGACAACTGCACGAACCCGCAGTGTATCTGTTTCGTTGCAGGTGAACGAATCCAGATAATAGCCACTAAAAAGTGCATCTCCGCCTATAAAAGAATCAGGATATTCGTATATTGTTCTTTTTAAATGCTGTGAACTATCATTAGACTCTTCAAACGTATGTTTTTCCAAATAATCATTCAGAGCAGTCACATCCTCTTTGATAAGATTGAAAAGTTTGGGATCATCAATAGCATCAACTCCCATAGAGATATATTCCTCTATGAACTCCGTTGATCCTAACGGGATTCGGTCAGGATGCCGGAAAGTCAGCATATAATAAGGCAGATAACCAAGATCAGCTTTGAAATATAATTTTATGTCATATCCATAGTGTTCTTGCCATCTTTCAATATCAATATAACCATTGATTAATGCAGTCTCAAGTATCTTTTGTGTAGTAATTGAATCAAGCTGGTTGATGCCGGGTTCAATCATAATCGTATCATCTTCAGATAAAGACTCAGTCTTATGTGTACAACTAACCAAAAAGATTGACAACAATCCTATACAACAAAAAATCAATTTTATATTCATCATAATTTGTTTAATTATCATTGTCAGTACAAGCCCATAATGCTATACGACTGGCAGCGTAGAGGCCGATTCGTCATACATGACGCCTTTGTCATCAAACAATTTATATAAGCGCGTTATTTCACTTTCCAGCATTTCCTCCAAAGACGGCCAAGTCAGCAGACTTGTCGCATCATTCGGCTTGCAATAATGCACCTTGTTATCGTGAGTCATATAAAGACGAGAACCGTCGTAATCATAACTCCCGATAATAAACATATCATTAGTAATTTTTTTTGGTAGTTCAGATGTATTATATTCTATAATGCTATATGGTTGCCATGCGAAATCCAATGATCTGCCATTAAACCGTCTTAATCCATATAATGACAACGTGTCCACAAATAAATTCAGACCGTTGGAAATATGAGTTAAGAAATATTTATAAGCCGAAGGTATTTTTAAGCCGGTTTCTTTTTCAATAAACCTTACATCTTTATCTTCTATAGGCTGATATAAGCAATTAATTACGGCTAAAGGTGCCACATGAGGGGCCCTGCCTATTTTTATAGCCCCAGTAACTTCCGATCTTTCAAGTCCAAGGTCGCTGAATTTCATCACTTTAGAAATAATGGTCTGATAATTTGGATGCTCCATTTCTTACAAATGATTTAAATTATAACTTCATGCTAAGATCGCTTAATCAATCCTAAACCTTGGCGGATCAAAATTAAAAGGATCGCACTCTATGTAAAATCGAAGAATAAATTCTTTATCGAACCCTTTGATTTGCTTTACACATGATTTTGCTGACTCGTCAATTATTACATAAGTGGAATCAATCTGACAATATCCGATTGACCATTCATCAATACCCCTTAGTCCGCAACAAGGAATTAACGGTATTAGAGTGTAATCTTTGTACTTTTTATTATAGACTAAAAATTGGGCATCAATATCTTCAAAATCCTCAGAAATTAAAGCCGACAATTTACTTTTTAATTTCTCCTTTTTAAGCGAGACCAAAGGCAGATTAAGCTTGTATATCGTATCTCTCAGACACTCATCAAAGTATGGCTTAACAATATCGGGTCGGTCAATTATCTTGAGTGTGTCTGTCAGATCTGCCATAATTTGGGTTCTTACGTCAGGCTCGGAAGCACTTGACGGAAGCACAAACACAATCGCTATAAACAGTATTTTAAGATAAAATTTCATTATGATTTAAGGATTAAATGCATATCATTCGCAAATTTAATCCTTAAATCATAAATAACAAAATAATATCACTACGTTGTTAAGACTCGGAGAGACGGCTATATGCACGGAGATATTTGCGTATGCCTGACACCATCTCCTGGGTCTCCTGCAGAACGTTCATATAGACATAGAGCACCGTGAGTTCGGAAGCATCGCCTTCGCGTATACGGTCCTGAATGCCATGATAGGCGGTCGAGATATCATCCTTGACCATGTCACAGCGTCGGCGCAGATCTCTGACATCGGCGACATACGATGTGTCCATCACGGCTATAGTCTCCCCGAAAAGGTCGGAAACACGCCCGGCAATACCTTCAAAACCGCTGACGTAAGCCGTCGGGAGAGGATTGAAGTTGTTGGCCACATGCTCGCGGCACACTTCATTGATACGCCGCAGGTTATAGAGCATCGACATGCAGCAGTTGTTGCCGAGATGAAACCATGCGCTTTTGGCAATAGCCGTCTCGCGCGTGACATTGCGCAGACAGAGTGTCTCCTTGCGACGTTCGCTTTTGAGAACAGATTTTTCTTTGGCCAGACGGTTTTCCGCTTTATAGAGCTGACGGGCATCTTCCTTTATAAAGGCCTCGGTAACCACCGAATACATCTCTGATACAAAAGTCATAAACCGACGCTGGTTCTCAACAATATATACATGAAGCAGCGGCCATGTCGCAGACTTGTCCTCGGCTGTCACTATGGCGTTGAAAAGCGTATCGCCCGCGTTATCAGCATTCTTGGCACTGAAACGCCGGTTGCTGCGTATAAGCAGTATGACCGTAAGTATGCCGAGCAGTATCATGGTCCAGTGTCCGCCCCAGTATATGACCGAGACCATGACACCCGCGCCGATAAAGGCGACACCGGCAGTAATGAACCATCCGCCGATCACGGATATCACTCCGGTGATACGGAACACGGCGCTCTCGCGTCCCCACGCGCGGTCGGAAAGCGATGTGCCCATCGCGACCATAAAAGTCACGAAAGTCGTCGACAGCGGAAGTTTCATCGATGTTCCGATCGCGATCAGTGCGCCGGCCAGAACGAGATTGACCGAGCCGCGCACAAGATCAAACGACGCCCCGGCGTCAGTGTCGATGTCATTGACATTAAAACGGCGGTCAAACCATGCGAGCACACGCGGCGGCACAACCTGACGCACCCACATCACCAGCGACAGCGACCAGCGGACGAGCCGACGACCGAGACGCGACGATCCGAACATCTCGTCGCCGCCGCTCTGGCTGCCCAAACCGATTTCCGTACGGGTGACATTACGGGCTTTTTTTGACGTTGCAAGCGCCACGACCATTACGGCGCCCGCTCCGAGAAGGAAATAGAACGGTGTATCGGCCGGTGAGTTGAGCGAGCCCATCATGTAAGATCCGGCGTCACCGCCGCCATTGGCCATATAATCCTGAAAAGCTGAAAAGCCTGTCAGCGGAACGCCGATGAAGTTGACGAGGTCATTACCGGAGAATGCCATTGCCAGCGCAAATGTACCCATCAGCACAATGACTTTCATGACATTCACCTTCAGCAGATACAGCAGCTGCATAAGCACACTGAAGAACACAAAACAACCTGCTATGACAAGCCATGTATGAGCATCGATCCATGACTGGATCTCCGGAGTCATGAATGCCGAATTTTTAGCTCCTTTGATCAGGAGAAAATAGATTATGGCGGTCGAACACAAGCCGCCGTATATACCGATCTTCCACTTCAGCCCCGGCTTGTAATTGAACGAGAATATCATGCGCGCCAGAAACTGGACCAGCGTGCCGAACACAAATGCAATCGCGACAGAGAGAAAGATGCCGAGCGTAACCGATAATGCCTTCTCTGTGTTAAGTAGATCGTTAAACGACAAGTCACCGGCTGCCGACGACATTTTTATCAATGATACGACAAACGTAGCTCCCAACAATTCAAATACCAGCGACACGGTGGTAGATGTCGGCATTCCCAGCGTGTTGAATACATCGAGCAGTATGATGTCGGTGATCATCACCGCTACGAAGATACACAACAGCTCGTAGAACGAAAATTGCTCGGGACGGAATATACCGTGCCGGGCAATATCCATCATGCCGTTGCTCATTACGGCTCCGATAAAGACTCCGATCGAAGCAACAATTACCACACGCTTGAACGTCGCAGCCCGCGAGCCGATAGCCGAGGTCATGAAGTTGACTGCGTCGTTGCTTACTCCAACGACAAGATCAAACACTGCGAGGACAAAAAGAAATACGATAATACACAAAAAGATATAATCCATACAAGCATTACTTAAAATTCCTGTACAAAATAAACCCTTTGTTATATCATAATTGTTTCGAAAATCTAAAAAAAATATCAATTCCGGCCAAAAGTCATAGTAAACTGCAGGCCGCCTGAACGCAGATTTTCAGCTGAGATAGTTCCGTGATGAAAGGCAATGCCGTTTTTCACTATCGAGAGGCCGAGACCTGTGCCGCCGAGTCTGCGCGACCGGCCTTTGTCCACACGGTAGAAGCGCTCGAAAATATGATCGATATGTTCATCACCTACTCCGTAGCCATTGTCACGGAATATTATGGTAATCTTCTGCGGAGTCACATCGCCGGGAATTATCTCTATGACCGAACCGCCCGAATAAGATATTGCATTTGAAATTAGATTATAGAATATTGATGATATGATCATGCGATTGCCCGATATCATGAGTGAGCCGTCAAGACGATTTATCAGTTCGAACCCGCGTTCGGAAGCGATCGCCGCCATATCGTCGCAGACTTCAGATACTATCTCCGCAATATCGGTCTCGTCTTTGGCAATGATTTCACCGCCTTCATCAAGTCTGGTGATAAGCGAAGCGTCATCGAGCAATTTGCGCAGACGCTCACAATTACTGTAACAACGTTCGATAAAATCACGCTGCTTCTCTGGCGGCATATTTTTATGTGTTATAATAGATTCAAGACATACGCTCATAGATGCAAGCGGCGTCTTCAGCTCATGGTTGATATTATTTGTCAGTCGCCGTTTGATCTCAATTTTACCATGCGCCTCACGAAGAGCGGCGGCATGCTCCTTGTCCCTATCGGCATTAGCCTGCTGAAGTTTCGCATACAGACGCACGATGGTGCTTGATATATCGCCTAACTCGTCATGCGGGAATGAAGTTGTGTCATAGATGCGCTCTCCGCGCTCAGCCTTAGCCGCGAAAGCCTTCAGACGGCTGACATGAAGACCTAAGCGTCGCGTCGCAAAATATCCGATTACACACATTCCGGCAATGATCGCAAACATAATCCAGAGGAAGCTCATATCGGCAGTAAGCAGTTCAAGCAAAGTGACCGAATATGGGACTGCCGTTCGCACGATAAAATCGCCCTCACGCCTCGCCGAATAAAAATAAGTATCGCCTGTCGTGTCGCTGACACGTCTGACCGAATAACCGGTGCCGGTCGACAGAGCTGAGGCTATTTCTTCGCGCTGACGGTGGTCGGTGTATGGCAGTGAGTCGAGCGAATTATCATAAAGGACATTACCGTTCAAATCTATGATACTCACTCTCAAATTGTCAATTGAATATTCTTTTGCGAAATCTACAGCCAGTCCTGTACCATATCCACTAAGAATATGGTTGTTCACAACCTGAAGAGCCTCGTTGAATTCGTCGGCCTTATACTTTTTTTCCCTGAAATACTGGAAAATTATAAGACAGCCGCCCAAAAGGCACGAATATAATACGAGCCAGAGAAAAAGACGGTGTGCATATGACGCCTTATTCAATGAAGCCATAACCGTAGCCGGAGCGTGTGACTATATGCTTTCCGTATGGTCCGAGTTTACGGCGCAACCGGTTTATATGGACATCAATAACCCTGTCAATGACAAATACGTCATCGGCCCATACTCGTTTGAGCAATTCGTCACGGGAAAAAATTGTGCCTCTGTTTTCAAGGAAAAACTGTAACAGCTCATATTCCTTCTTGGGGAGACGCACCTCCAAGGAGTCGACAGAACACAGTTTGCTATTTATGTCGAGCGAGACACCCTGATACGACAATACATTGTCATGTGCGGCAGCTTCTCCATTGTATCTTCGCAATACAGTACGCACTCTCGCCAAAACGTTTCTGATAGAATATGGTTTGGTAATATAATCATCCGCGCCGAGATCGAGCCCGTCGATCATATCATCCTCGGCATCCTTGGCGGTACAAAAAATAACCGGTATCGTTGACGTATCGCTTCGCGATTTTAGTATCCTTGCAAATTGGATTCCACTTATCGCCCCCATCATTATATCAAGCAGAATAAGCGAAAAATTATTGAGTGGCAATGCCAATGCTTCTTCGGCGCTATATGCAACATCGACCTTATAACCTTCTGCTTCGAGATTAAACCTCAGAGCCTCACACAAAGTTTCTTCATCGTCGACTACTAAAATATGATACTGACTGGTAGAATTCATATATTAACTATTGGATGACGCAAAAATAATAAATTGCAACGACAAAAATACATACAGCACTAAAGTTAACAATAAGTTTATAATAACTCTGACTGTAAGAATCAAGAAAGCCGGGTGACATTTCTGTCATCCGGCTTCCGGTAGAAGGGGCG
>CANPDU010000048.1 GCA_947573135.1 uncultured Bacteroidales bacterium
TTCAGGTGCGAGTGCTGCGAGGCGTGCAGGTTCGAGTCCTGTTCTGGGCACTGTGAGATCCCGAGACTTATTGAGAAATCAAGAGTTGCGGGATTTTTTGTCATTTTTTGTTTTATGTCGTGATATTATTTTAATTGTGAGCTATGAAGGAAAAGGATATTGTTATACCGATTGTTGAGCTTGGGTATGATGAGCTCAGTGAGTCGCAGCGGCGGCTGGTCGATATGGCGCGTGAGGCCACGAAGCGGGCTTATGCACCTTATAGTAAGTTCCGGGTAGGAGCTGCAATAGAGTTGGATAATGGTGAAATTGTCACCGGAGCAAATCAAGAGAATGCTGCCTTCCCGTCCGGAACGTGTGCCGAAAGGACAGCGGCATATTATGCGCATGCGTCATATCCTGATGCGCATTTTAAGGCTATCGCCATTGCCGCAGTGGGAACAGACAATAATGAGATCGTAGAGCCTGTTGCGCCTTGCGGTGCCTGCCGTCAGGCGCTATTAGAGTATGAGACGCTTGCTAAGCAGAATGTGGAGGTTATACTGGTCGGATCGCGGGCGATCTATGTGCTGCCGTCGGTGAGATCGACACTGCCGCTGGCTTTTTTTAGCTTTTGAGATAGGAGACGGGTCGGACTTGTCGGACGAGTCGGATTTTTTTGATTACAGATTAAAATAGGAGAGGCGGGTCGCTTATGCGATCCGCCTCTCGAGCGTATGGATGGTTTTGGTATTAATCTTCCCAGGTTACTGCCTCGCCCCAAACGTTGATTTCGCCGATGGCGGTAGCATTGGGGTTTTTGATCGCACCTGACACAGCGTTTTTGAAAGGCGTGTCGATGACGAATTTCATATAGCGAGCTTCGACGGGCGTAACTTCAAATTCGACGGACTGTGTAGCGGCCGAGGGGGATTCCCAAGTGCCTCCGTTGGTCCAGGTCTGGCCGTCGATACTGAATTCGACGTGTCCGGCCTTAGAGTTAGCGTAACGGCGGTTTGAGCTTGCCGGGATCTGGAAGCCAACTTTGGCTACGGTTGTTTTGTAACCGAAGTCGATGACAGCGTAGTAGGGCATATCCTGACTGTAGCGGTAGATCGAACGCCACCACTTGCTTGTCGTGCCGTCGATGAGGGCGTCAGGGCCGTTGGCAGCCTTTTCGGCATCGGTAGCATCGGGATCGTCGTTGATGTCGGAGTTACATTCGACAATCGACCACTTGGATTTGCTTACTTCGAGAGCCTCAACCGAAATAGCGTAGAGCATATAGTTCTTTTCGGGGTCAATGTTTGAAGACGAAAGAGATTTGAGGCGTACCGGCAGCATGTAGCTGCCGAATTTCGACGGAGCCTTATCGGGTACAAGGTAGTCGCGATGGAAAGTCAGCTTGAACATGCCGCTGCTGAGATACTGCTTGATAGCATTGCCTTCGAGTTCAAGTTCATAAGCTTCCTCGGGCAGGATTTCGAAGTTTGTACCATTCTTTTCATTATAATCTGAAATCAGAGTGGGATCGATCTCAAGAGTATAATTGATGTCGCGCTGAGCGATGAAGTTGGCGTTGACCTTGAAGTAGAGCTCGCTGACAGAAGAAGATTCGCGAGTGGGGACTTCAGCTTTCACCAGACCGGATTTGTCGAACGAGACATAGGGAACGGCAACCGAAGGTTTGATCAGACATGTCAGACGGTTTTCTGCAACAGTTGCAGTGGTGTTGACTGTCATAGCCAGAGGGATCGCCTGATTGGGATTCTCTGCAAGTGCGGCTTCGAGACGATCGCGGTTCCAGGAGATTTCAAAAGGCATGCGATAGTCATCGTTTGTGAGAGTCACCGAAGCGACAGAAATTGTGTAGCAGTCGGCGGGCAGCGGATCGAGTTTGACGGTAGTAGATGTCAGCTCGTTGTAAGCCGTCAGGACATTGTCGTCAACAGTGATTGAGGCCTGGGCACTCTGAAAGCCTTTGCCGGCTTTTATGGCGTATACCTTTGTGGGATCGTCAGTGCCGAGATAAACTTCAGTCTCAACGAGACCCGAATTAAGGAAGCCTACGGTGTCGTCGACCATGTAGTTGTCAATGTCGCTTTCGCAAGAAGAGAAAGCCAAAGCGGAAGCGGCAAAGAGTGCGATATAAAGATTATTTTTCATTGTTGTCTGTCATTAAAAATGAGATTACCAACCGTAGTTCTGTGTGATATTAACCATTTCGTTGAGCTGCTCCTGGTTGATAGGCATGAAGTAGTTCTTAGGTTCGAATACCATCGCACGGTTCCAGATGTTGTAGGTGCGCTCCCATGAAGCATCGAAAGTCGTAGCTGCAACATTGAGAGTCTTGGGCATGTAATTCATCTCTTTTTCGGCGATCATCCAACGGCGGCAGTCGTAGTAGCGGTGACCTTCGAAAGCGAGTTCGATCATACGCTCCTTGCGGATCATCTGGCGCAGAGCCTCCTGATCAGAAAGGAAGTTGATTTCGGGATAAGCCTCCTCGAGTTTGTTGAGACCTGCGCGCTCGCGTATCAGATTGATATATTTGAGCGACTCAGCCGGTTCGCGAGAAGGTTTCTCATTGCATGCCTCGGCGTAGTTGAGGTAAATTTCTGCGAGACGATAGTAGAACCAGAAGAATTCGCCCCACTGGTTGTTCTGATAGTCCTGATCGGGCTTGAGGAAACGGCGCCAGAGATAACCGACCTTAGTGTTATCGGCGGTCAGGTTAGTGTAGGGTGAATTACCGGTTTTATGGAATGTCACGATGACTTTACCGCCGATTTCGGGCTTGGTGAACTCGTTGACCCAGTAGAAACCGTTGCAGAATACAGAGGCATAGAAACGAGCGTCGCGTCCGATAACGGAATTGTGGGCTCTCACGCCGCCAAATTTCGGACCTTCGATGGGATGCTCCCAGTCGTTGGTGAAGCCTGAAGCGACATAGCCGGACTGAGGATCGACGATTGGATCGCCGTTAGAATCGTAACCAGTAACAGGATAACGACCTGTTTCAGCCATAGGATAAGAGTCGACAAGTTTAAGCGATGGGCAATAACCAGAGCATCCCTGTGCTATGATGTTTGTCGGGCAATAACGAGCACCGTTCATATATGCCGGGTAAAGGCCTACAGAAGCAGAATAAGGACAACTGCGCGGCCAGTAACCCCAGATGATCTCGCTGTTCCATGCGTTGAACTGAACTCCCTGATAAGACTTGATGGCCTTAAGGAAGGGATCAGTCTCGGAATTGTCGACGTTGAGGCTGTACATGCCGAGATCGATAACGGCTTTTGCTGCAGCAGCGGCTTTTGTCCATTTTTCGGGATCTGGAGTCTGGGGGAAGAGGTACTTGCCGTCCTTGTTCATGAGTTTGCCTTTGTAAAGGTCGCAACCGTTGTAAAGTGGGCTGGCAGCATAAAGAAGAATACGTGATTTTGCAGCCATGGCAGCACCTTTGGTGATACGGCCGTCGAACTGGATGCCGTTGTCGATTGTAAGAGGAAGATCTTCAATGGCACGGTCGATTTCAGAAATCATGAAATCGAGGTTTTCGTCGACTGTATTACGGTCGATCGAGGACGGGGGTATTGTCTGTTCGGAGCGACGGTCACCCCATATGAATACGGGACCGAAGCGGCGGAAAAGCTGGAAGTAGCAGTAAGCGCGGAGGAAACGAGCCTCGGCGATAGCCACTCTCTTTTCTTCGTCGGTGAACTCGGGGCAACGGCCTACATTCTCCATGAAGATGCCAGCCTGTTCGATACCGGTGTACATCGACGGCCAGTTGTTCCAGTTTTTGGTAGTCGGGCCGAAGTCGCCGGTAGTGAAGTTAAGATGAGGCACCCACATGGTCCATGAGAAGTGAGCTTCATCGCTGAGAGGAACTGCAGCGCCGTCAGCGTCGCGATATTCCCACACAGCGTTCTCCATCTGGAACTGGCATTCGTAGGGAAGGAAGCTGTAGATGTGACGAAGATACTGCAGAGTAGTTGTACGTTTGCTGAATACTTCGTCAAGAGAAAGCTGGTCGTCGAGTTTCACCTCGAGGTAGTCGCTGCACGAAGAGAGTGAAGCGGCAGCGGTGACGAGAGCCAGACCTAAAAGTTTTATCTTGTTCATAGTCAGTTTTAGGATTAGAAGTTAACATTAAGTCCGACTGCAGCGGTACGCATCTGAGGATATTTCTCGCCGCTTGAAGATTCAAGCTCGGGGTCCCAAAGTTTGAATTTGCTCCAGGTAAGGAGGTTGTTGCCGGAAACGTAAAGACGGACATTGGTGATGCCTGCTTTTGCGAACCATTTCTTTGGGAACGTATAGCCGATTTCGGCATTTTTGAGACGGATGAAGCTGCAATCGCGCTGCCAGAAGGTAGACGCCTGCTGGTTATTTTCGATCTTGTCAGTGGCAAGACGGGGATACATAGCGTTGGGATCGGGGTTAGAAAGAGACCAGCGGTTGTCAGCGACCTCTGAATAGATCTGACCTTGCTGGAGCATGTTGAGACCGGCTCCCCAGAATGTAGAGCCGCTGAGTATGCGAGTGATGTGTCCTACGCCCTGGAAGAATACAGAGAAATCGATGCCTTTCCAGGTTACAGACGCGCCGAAGCCATAGCTGATTTCGGGGATGTCGGAGTAACCGATGGCGATCATGTCGTTAGCATCGATGATGTTGTCGCCGTTGATATCTTTGTATTTGATGTCACCGGGGCGCACGATTGCGCCGAAAGTCTGAAGCGGGCTGTTGGCGATGTCTTCCTCAGACTCGAAGAGGCCGAGAGCCACGAGACCGCGCTGCTGGCGATAGGTGAAGCCGGCTTCAGAGAGGTAGGGATAGACTGGAGTAGGTTTGTCGTCGTAGACCTTGCGGTTGCGGTTGTAAGTGAAAGTACCGCGGGCAGAAACGAACCAGTCGCCGAAAGGTTTGTTAAATTCGGCCGTGAGGTCGATACCCTGGTTGCGCATGCGGCCGAGGTTGACATACTGCTTGACGTTGTTGCCGACAACAGTAGGCACAGACTCCTGAAGGATGAAGATGCCCGAGCGCTTCTCGTAGAAGTAGTCAGCCTGGAGAGAGAAAGCGGAGTTGAAGAGACCGAGCTCGAAACCGATATTCTTCTTGATTGCTGTTTCCCAAGAAACGTTGTCGTTGCCGACGTCACCGGTGGTGACACCTGAACCTGCGGGGTTGCCATGAACAGGGTTGGTGCCCCAGTAGAAGCCGTGGCTGTATTTCATCGTTGTGTTGAAGGCGAAACGACGGTTGCCGCCGATCTGGTCGTTACCGATCTCACCGTAAGAAGCCTTGAATTTGAGAAGGTTGACATAAGGTGAGATGGGTTCCCAGAATTTTTCGTTAGAGATGAGGTAACCGATAGCATAAGAGGGGAAGAAACCGAAACGTTTTTTCGGCGAGAAGTTCTCGGAACCGTTGTAGCCGAAGTTGAACTCGACGAAGTAACGGTTGTCGTAGTTGTAAGTAGCACGACCGGCGATACCGGTGTTCTTATTTGCGAATGCCGAGATGTAGTCACCAGGCCAGTTGTTGGTGTAGCTGCGCATGTTGAAGTTGAACATAGCGCTGACGTAGTGAACGTCGTTGAAGATATTGTCGTAAACAGCCGAAGCTTCGAGAGATGTACTTCTGTTACTCCAGATAGAGCGAGCGAGAGTCATGTAGTCGCTGCTGCCCGGATTACGGCGTTCGAGGATCAGATTGCCTTCTTCGTCACGGCCAAGGGCGCTGTAGACTGCGGGCGCTTTTTTGCGGTCGAGGGTTGTTCCGGTCGCTGCGTCCCAAGCGAATTTGACGTTGACTTTAAGTCCCTTGGTGATAATATCGGAGAAGTCCTGAGTCAAAGAAATAAGAGACTGGGAAGTGTTGGAGAAGTCCTGTGAGTAGCCGGTCTTGTTCATCTGCCACCAGGGGTTGTTACCGTTTCGCGGGAATGCGAGAGTGCCGTCAGAGAATACAATCGGAGTAGCGACAGGAGTAATACGCATTGTGTTGACGTAAAGATCCTGAAGCGTAGTGCCGGGACGGTTTTTTGTCGAATAGAGGTTGGCAAGTGAAAGACTGAGTTCGGTCGACTTGGTGATGTTGATGTCGACGTTTGCACGGAAGTTATACTTGCTGTATCGCATGTTGGCGTCGTAGGTGTCGGATTTCTGAACGTTGAGGATAGAACCCTCGGTGTAGAACGAACCGCCGACGTAGTAACGGACACTCTGGTTACCTCCTGTCACGCTGACGTTGACGCGAGTGGTAGAAGCACGATCCTTGAACATAGTTTTAACCCAGTCGACATTAGGGTAGAGGTCGGGGTCGGTACCGTTAAGGTATTTGGCCTTAGTCTCCGGGTCGAATGCGAGCTGGCCTGAAGCGTCGAGGGTGACGTCATTGTAGAAGTCGATCCACTGTTCGGCGTTGGCGAGTTCGGGGATCTTTACAGGGTCGGTGAAACCGTATTCGACTTTGGCGCTGACTTTGGGCTTGGACTCAGAACCGCGTTTTGTGGTGATGAGTACGATACCATTTGCACCGCGCACACCGTAGAGTGCGGTAGCGGTAGCGTCCTTGAGGATCGAGAAAGACTGGATGTCCTCAGGGTCGACAAGGTCCATCGAGCGTTCGATGCCGTCGACGAGGATAAGCGGGCGGTTGTTGGCGCCGAAAGACGAGATACCGCGGATCCAGAAGTCGGCCGACGAACCCGGCTCGGCAGTGCGCTGCATAACGACCGCACCGGCGATCTTACCGGCGATTGCCGACGAAAGGTTGCCGACGGGCACTTTGAGCGAGCTTGCGTCGATGGTCGAGATCGCGCCGACGACTGACTCTTTGCGCTGCTTGCCGAACGCAACCGAGACGACTTCGTCAAGCATCTCGCTCTGAGGTTTGAGCTGAACGGAATAAGACTTCTGGTCGCCGACACTGATGGTCTCGGGGGTGTAGCCGATATAGGTGATTTCGAGCTTCGACCCCTTTGGAACATCAATAACGAATGAACCGTCGATGTCGGTGATAGCACCCTTGGATCCACCTTTAAGTTTGACAGAGGCACCGGGGATGCCTTCGCCAAGCTCATCGAGCACAGTACCGGAGACCTTAACGGTCGCACCCTGAACTTTGCTTGCAGATGCCTGAGGCGCAGGAGCGTCGGCTGCGTATAGATTGCCTGAAGAGAGGCACAGAACAGCGACGAGGCTCCATAACTTAATAAAGCACTGACGTTTTTGCATAAGATTTTTTTAGTTTATTGATTTTAAGTAGGTATTCAAAATATTACTGTCATGAGAGTGAGGAGTTTGATTGTTTGAGGATTGATTAATGAAAAAATAGTTCTGAGAGGTTAACTGTTGATTTTAAGGAGAAAAAATTGTGTTTAGAAGTGAATAATAGAGTTAGTTAAAAAACGGCTGATACTTTTCCGCGAGTTCGCGTCCGACCTCGACGGGGTTTTCACCGGAGACGACGGGGTAGGTTTTGTGGTCGCGCGTCCACTGTTCTTCCCAGTCGGTAATATAGTCGTAGTAGGCCTTCGCGTCGTAGGCTTTGCCGGCCTCGGCGGCAGCGATGACGGCGTCGGTGAAGGCGCGCCAGCGGTGACCGTAGAAATCGTCGGTCAGACCGGCCCATCCGCGGTTTGCATAGTCGTTGAGCTGAGTTGCTTTCTGCCCCCAGACGGTGAGTATGCACCGGGCATTTTCTTCGTAGTAGTCTTTTTCTTCGGGAGTTGTGCCGAAATCGCGTGCGTCGGAGATCCATTTTCCGAGCGAGAAGGCCTGATCGGTTGCGAGAAGACGGTCAGAGTCTGCGATCAGCTGATCCATACGTGAGGCCCACAGTTTCATGGCTTCGATGTCGCGGGCGTTGTAGGCGGCTGTGAAGTTGTCGCGGAACTGAGAGAAGAGGTTGCCGAGCACCTGACGGCCGACGTTGACCATGTCGTAGTTGTGACCCGGGTTTGCCTGATCGACCTCAGCGGCGAGAAGAGTCTGCCAAACTGACCACAGAGTGGCGTTGTCGTAGAAGATGTCGGGGTAGGTGTTCCAGCTGTCGGTGCCGACGAGCATCGGACGGGCGTTGATCAGGACTGCCTGACCGCATGTCGCGCCGTGATTATAGATGCTGTCGTGGAGTGTGCGCCACGCCGAGATGACGAGCGGATCCTGATCGCCGCCGCGCGAACGTGCCCATGTGTCTACCCAGACGTCTGTGCCGGGGAAGTCAGACCATGCCTTGTCGAATACGAGTTCATACATATGGGGGTTGACGTCGATGCCTTCGAGTGTTATGCCGAGGCCTGTGACATTGTCGCCGCCGCCGGCAAGAACGCCGTCGATGCGGTTGTCGGTCTCGTCGATGTCGCCGGCGAGCATGGTGTTGCCGCCGAAGTTGCCGAGGTAGCACCAAATGTAGGGCGCTCCGTAGTAGCGGTCGGTCTGACGCCAGATCTCAGTGTTGTCGCAGTAGTAGTCGAGGAGGATCAGTTTGCCGTCGGGAACAGCAGTGAGGAAGGCTTCGATGCGCGGCTGAGTCCATTTGTCTTTCGAATGGTAGAACATCCATGTCATCTGAAGCCATGTGGCCTCGGGGTCGATTTCGGCGATCGAGCCGTAGATGCGTTTGGAGACTTCGGCGAGGAACTGCTCGTTCCAGTCGGGAGAGTCAACTTCGTTGAAGGGGTCTATGCCGTAGATGTGGTCGGTGCCGTACATCTCGGTCTGTTTTTTGAGAAATTTCTGCTGGATGACTCCATAGAGCGAGTCCATCGGCTCGATGAAGTGGCTGCGGTATTTGTCGTCGTAGCCGCCCCACTGACTCATCTGATGGATGCGGGCGTCGGGATATAGTTCTTTGAGTTCGCCGGGAATGTGGCCCGAGAATGCCGGGAGGACGGGCGTCATGTCGAATTCGCGTTCGCGGTCGAGTATTTTTTTCTGGAGCTCGGCCTGATCTTTGAGCCATGATTCAGGGAGCGGCGACTGCCAGTAGTCGACGTTAGACATGCGGTGCCAGGGCAGATGGGCGGGGCCGGTGAAGTAGTTGCGTATCTGGTCGTCGGTGAGGCCCATTTCGCGCCAGACTTCATACCAGACAGATTCCTGTCCGGTGATGGCGAGCGGCATCGTCACGCCATTGAGAGCCATCCAGTCGATCATGCGCTCCCAGTCAGACCATTTCCAGTAGGGCATCGAATAGCCGAAAGTGCAGTAATTGAGGAAAAAGCGGTTGTCGACGTTGGCTGTTGCCTCGATGCGCTCCGGAACTTCCGGCAGAACATCAGGCATCATGACCGAGTCGGCAGCATACCACGACACGCGCGTACCGCAATAGTTTTTAAGGTAGTGGTTGAGTCCGACGGCGAGCGAATTGTTGTTATTGCCCGAAATGTAGATCTTGCCGTCGCGCGACTCTATGGCAAAACGGTCGGTGCCTGTTGAGTCCGGTTCGATATTAAAAATAAATGAATCAGCGTGTTGTGGGAAAAGTCTATGAGCCATGCGTGCGACAGGGTTGTCTTCGTCGTGTTGGGTCGTGCAGGCTGAAAGCGCAATAAAAAATATGGCAAAAAATTTAAAAAAGGATGAAGATTTCATGAATTTTTTTCTTTTTCCTGCTGCCAGTTCTCGGGCAATATGTTTTGATTGGTGAATATTCGGTACAAATTAAGGCTATTTTTTTGATACTACAAAATTTTTTGATTTTTTTTGATTGGTTGACAGCCCGAGGGTCGATTAACGGGCGTTTTTAACTTCTTTGACCGAAAAAATGCAAAGAGGGTGTGTCAAAATATGAAGTGACCCCCAAAAGTTGGACGGGTTATTAACTATCCGATTTGAGAAAGAG
>CANPDU010000049.1 GCA_947573135.1 uncultured Bacteroidales bacterium
GCATCTGACTGTTAATCAGAGGGTCGTTGGTTCGAGTCCATCTTGAAGCGCAATAAAGGCTGTCCGGTCAATCCGCGACAGCCTTTGTTGTTTAATACCCTACCCTTCTCCGCCTCCCTCGCGCACCCGACATCCGGTGTCAGGAATTTCTTTTCACACACGCCTGACAGAGATCACAATATCTCCGGCCAGAGATTGTCAACTCAAAAAATATTTATAAATTTGTATCTGACATCAATATATAATAATCAGTAAGCTATAAAGAATCCTTCTTTGGCTCCCCAAAAGCTGTAGAACTCTTAAAACACACCGAATTATGACACAAGACATACAGTTTCAAATAGAATGCCTTACGGCTGAACTTGCTGAAATGCTCATGACGGAATACAACTGGGATATACACCGCGCTCTTGACGAATTATATTCATCAGCCACTTTCGCCAAACTCAACGACCCCGGATGTGGCCTCTACTATCAGGGAGCCGTCTATATCTTCCAGTTTCTCAAGTCCGAAATCGAGACAGGCAAGGTCGCATAGTAACGCCCTGATTAACTGCGCGCCGTACGCACACGGATCCATACAGATGCCCACCATGCACACAGAAAATAAACCGCCGATAGAATCCACAGCGCCATAAAAGGATGAGCATTCTCCGACAGCGACGCCCCGTTACTG
Organism: uncultured Bacteroidales bacterium; assembly: GCA_947573135.1. Classification (GTDB taxonomy): domain Bacteria; phylum Bacteroidota; class Bacteroidia; order Bacteroidales; family Muribaculaceae; genus CAG-873. The sequence goes on from CANPDU010000049.1 coordinate 677, forward strand.
TTGATCCGGATAAAACCCTCGACGCCCCATGTTGCCGGAATGATATTGCCTATCCATGTCCAAAGACCGTTCATTGCATATCGAGGCCAGGTCAGACCCGATATAAACAGGAACACCACCGACGTGAACACAATGATCAGAAACGCCGACTCTCGTTCTTTCATTATAGGCAGCAATGCCTGTCCGAGAAACGCAGTCGCCAAAAGCATCGGCAGAAGGAAGGGCAGATACTGCGTAGCGCTGCCGTAATGGGGAAGATTGAACATTTCGGGTATGCACGTCGTGACATACATCGTCATCGGGATATAAAGCACTACATAACACAGTGTCTTGCCCCAGATGCTTGCCGTAGCCGGAGCGCTGTCGATCATCAGCGGATCGATACCGCCGTTGCGCACTCTGCGTTCGCGCGATGTACCGCCGATCAGACAGATGCCCAGCAGCATACTCTGCTGAAGAATCAGAATCACTATACCCGGCATAACAAACGACGCGAACCCCTGCTCGGGATCACCGAGAAACGAATGATGGCTGTCGATAGGCATTTTAGCCATGCCTGTGGCCGACAGACCCGTAGCGTCAAGTCTTCCCGCCGTGATATCAGCTGTCTGTTTGAGTTGCAGATCGGTCACTGCCGACAGCAACGCCCTGTAGCGCAACAGCAGGCTCATATCGGCGTAGAACTCTATTGTCGACTGACGGCCCGAGGCAATATTCGACGCATAGTCCGACGGTATACGCAGGATGCCGTAGACCTTGCCCTCGGCCATCCACCGTCGGGCTTCGTTCATATTGGCGGCATAACCGGCTACATCGACTGCCGGAGCAGCACTGGCGTCGCGCACAAACTGACGCGAGGCCGGCGACCGGCTCTCGTCAACGACAGCCACAGGCACCTGCTGCACCACTTCCGGATTATAGATCAGAGTATATGTAATTGGATAAAGCAACGGCAACGCCAGAAAGAACAATAACGCCCCCGCATCATGGCCTACAATCTTCCATTCGTTGCAGAACACTGCGGTCATGTCACTGAGCCATGTCCATATTTTTTTGAATACCTTTTTCATGATCAGCGATATATTTTATGGTACATACACCGGCTGCAGACACGCCTTCTTAAGACGTCCGATCAGCATCGAACATACAAACGGAAATGCGATCAGAGCGACAAAGAACCACCGCGAATAATAGAGCGGCACACCGTTGAGCGCCTCGTTGATATAAATCAGGAAATAATAACGCACCGGCATCAAATAGCTGAATATCGCTATCGCCCCGTACATGCTCTGCACCGGAAACGAGAAGCCCACGAACGAAAACGACAGTATGCCCGTCAGCGCGGCCAGCGTCATCGACAGACGCGGATTGGGAACTATCGATGCGAACAGCACACCCATCGCCTGACTTGCCACGACAAAAAGCGACGTTGCGGCCACCATCGACCACATGCTCCCGTTCATCGGGAAATGCCTGTAGCCGTAGAGCAGCGACAGCATAAACATCGACGCTACAACCCAGATGACAAATTGCGGTATGAGCTTGCCGAACAGAGCCACCGACATGCGGCCGCGGGCGGTTGCCAGCCAGTCGGCCGATGTACCGTATTTTATCTCCGTCGTGATCGAGAATGTCGTCACGAGCATGATCATCAGCGCAAAGAGACCGGCAAGAAACGACGGCGTCAGATAGTAGGAATAGTTTGTCCACGGATTGCCGATCGGATGTATGTCGACACTAAGCGGCTGTATGAGAGATCCGACAGTCGCCGGATCGGCTCCCGCGCTGACAAGCGTCGTCCTGACCATTGATCCGGCCGTGCCGACGGCCACGGTCTTGAAACCCTTGTAGGCCAGTGTGCCGGGCACGAAGTAGGTCATATTGGTGTAATATTCGAGCGTCGGAGTGCGTCCTGCGATGGCGTCGCTCTGGAAATTGGCCGGAATGATGAAAAATCCGAAAATTTCTCCTTTGCGGGTCGCGTCCATTGCCGCATCATAGCTTTCAAGCTTCTGAGTGATGTCGATCAGTTCGGTCGAATTGATCGAACGCGAAATCGAGCGCGACATCGGCGAATGGTCGAGATCGACTATCGCCGACGGTATCTTAAGCGGCAGACCCGGTCCCAGCAGATCGACAAAGAAGAGTGCCATAAGCACAGGCACAAGCACCATCGAGAAAAGATAGATTCTTCTCGACGAGAGCCTGCCGACCTCGCGGCGCATCGTTGCTTTCAGACCGATTGACATTGCTTTGGAGTGTATAGTTTTTTTATTTATGACCCTGAGTATTTATTCATAGACTATCGACATGCCCGGACGCAGACCGGCGACATCTTCGGTCGGCCGCGCCTTGATCTCGAATGTCCGGCTGTCCCAGCTGCCCGACGCTTTGGTCGAATGCCATGTCGCATACGATCCCATGTCGCGGATATAGTAGATCTCAGCCTCGATTTCCTTTTTATTGAGAGCTGGCACCATCACTTTGATCTTCTTGCCCATGGTCAGATCGTTGAGCAGTTCCTCGCGGACATTGAAGGTGATCCAGCGTTTGTCTTTGCGCAGAAGCGACATGATCGGAGTGCCGAGAGCCACAAGTTCGCCTTCCTGGGGATATACCTGATCGATCGTGCCGTCGAACGGCGCTGTCAGATAGCTGTCTTCAAGCACAGCCTGCACTTGGGCCACTCCGCCGCCGGCTGCCGACACAAGCGCGGCTGTCGACTCTTTGTCTTCTTTCTGAGCGCCGGCTTTGGCGAGCGAGTACTGGCTTTCGGCTGCGCCCTGCGCTGCCACGGCTGCGTCGTATGCGGCCTTGGCCTCGTCGCGTTTCTGTTCAGACATTACACCCTCTTTGTAGAGATTTTCCATGCGCCGGTATGTCTTCTCTGTTATCGTAACGGCTGCATTAGCTTGCTGCAGCAGATCATAGGCGGCCTTGATGATCTGAGATCTCGTGCCGGCGTCTACCTTGCGGTTCTGAGCTTTTGCCACTTCTTCCATAGCCTCGGCCTGGGTCAGTTGCGCGTCGACAAGCGACGAATGGATATGGACGAGTGTGTCTCCGGCGTGTACGGTGTCACCCTCTTCTACAAAAAATTCCACTACGCGGCCGGGGAGCTTGCCCGATATCCGCACAGTTGTACCTTCGACCTGACCTTCGATGATATCGTCAGGCTTGTTCATGAATACAAAACCGATAATGGCGATTACGGCAACTACCGCCACCACGATAGCCATCGTCAGTAGCAATGTGCGTTCGGTTTTCTTTGTGTTTGTTGTATCGTTGGTTGCCATCTTTATGGAGTGTTAATTGATTTATTTATCTTGCCTGGGTTGTTGGTACTGATATTGTAGGGTGCCGAGCGCCTTGCTCAGATATGTGTCGCAGAGATGCACGTCGATCATGGCGTCTATTTGTTCGGAGTGGGCTTTGAGCCACGCTGTCTGCGCTTCCATCACGTTGTCGGTCGTCGCCACGCCCTCGCGGAATGCCAACGTTGCCGTGCGGAGATTGTCGTCGGCCTTGGACAGATTGGTCGAGGTCATGTCGTAGGTCTTCAGAGCCTCTTGCGCCTTGTACGATGCCTGATTAACCTGCAGGTCTATCATGTCGCGGGCGTCGCTGAGACGCAGCTTCATGATCGTCTCCTCGCTTTTGGCGGCGCGGTATTTATTATAGTTGCCGCCCCAGTGCCAGATCGGAATCGAAACCGTAGCGCCTACCGAAAAGGCTCCGTTAAACCGTTTGGCGAAACCGTCGAACATATTTGGATTCGAAAAACCGTAGGCACCTATGACGGCCACTTTGGGCAACATGTCCGACATAGCCACTTTGGCCTGCTGTCCGGCTATGCTGACGCCCAGTTCGAGAGCCCTCAGATCGGGCCGGCGGCTGTAGACTTCTTCCATATTATATTGTCGTGCGATCTCCGAATTGACCGTAGCCTCGTCAAGATCCTCGTCTTCAAGAGTGAAGACTGTGTTGACCGGCAGACCGCACACCTGTGCGAGCGCCATCCTGGCGAGCGAAAGTCCGTTGTCGACCTTGACAAGATCGACTTGTGCCGAATTTAGTTTCACGTCGACACTCAGCAGATCGCTGCGTGTCGCCACGCCTTCGTCGACCATCAGGCTGACATTATGCTGCAGCGTGTCAAGCAGATTGACGAAGCTGCGCGCCAGTTTCTGCTTGGCCTTGAGCGACACAACCATCCAATAGGCGGCGTCGACAGCATAGACAACGTTCTCGGCCTCGCTGTTGTTGAGCTGCTCGGCCAGATGCTCCGCATAGCGCGTGATCTTGTTCATTGCCACGATCTTGCCGCCCATGAATATCGGCTGCGTGAGTGTGACCGCACCGAAAAACACATTGTGTATGTCATAGGTCATAGCGTCTTTGGGCAGATAGGCCACGTCTTTGGGTATATACTGCCCGTCGGGACCCTGCACTGGCATACCGGTGGCCGGATTGGTCACCAGCGAGAACTCATAGCTGCCTTTGGCCGGATCAAACGTCTTGACCGGAAGATACTGGTCCTTGGAGAAAATCGAAATATCTTTCTGATTGTAGACATAGCCCCCGTTTAAATCAAGAGCCGGCAGATATGCCGCAAAAGCCTCACGGTTCTGATAATGGGCGGTCTTGATTGCCTGACGCGACATCATTAGTTGCTTGTTGCTCGACAATGCCATCGACCGGCATGAATCAAGCGACACAACCCCCGACGGGATCTGCGCGCTCGCAGCGACCGATATGCTGAGTACTGCCAGAATGCTTTGTAGCCTCATAATTTATAGTTGAAACACGTTTAACATGATTGGCGAAGTCTCTTGTTGAAAAACTTCGTTCTGCAAATATAACACGAATTGACGAAAAATAGTTGTCCTTCTTTATTTTTTCGCCCGAAAAGCCTCGTCCGGCTTGTCCGACCTGTCCGACAAGTCCGACCCGTCCGACTTGCCCGGCTTGTGCGCCCGGCACAAAATCCCGGCAATTTTTGCCATTTTTCCATCACACCCGAAGATTTAACATAAAAAAGTTTCAAAATCATGAGCAAATGTATACCTTTGCCCCCGTACAATATATCATCCTTTTTTATGCTTAATTTTAAAAATCTATCGATTGCAACTGTTTTAGCCGCATCCCTGCCGCTACAGTCTCAGGCCGTTGGACTCACACCTGTCGGCTCGTCATTTTTCATGCAGGCGGCTCAGGCAGATGCTGAAGAGTCTCGCACAATCATTAGTGAAGATTTCTCCGGTTTTGCGGCCGGATCCGAAGAAACTCCCGATTCCGTCAATATCGCCAATCTGCGTACAGGCGTCATTGACAGCAAATACACTGCTGTCCCGGGCTGGACAGGAGCCGCTGTCTATCAGGCAGGAGGCATATGTGCAATTTTAACCGGAAAGTATTCGGGCGATGACGGCCCCTACGAGGACACCGGCTTCCTGCGCACGCCGATGGGTGACTATGCAGGCGCGGTGACTGTGTCGTTCAGAGCGCGTCTTCTGGCTGCCGACGCCACGTCCGATGTCATGGCCGTTATTCTCAACAGTCCGGCCGGACGCCTCGAAGCGCGCACCGTAGACGTTACCCCCCAATGGCAGAATTTCTCTCTCGAATTTAAAGAGGGACTCTTCTCCGACTGTCTTTTCGAGATATCGATGCTAAAGGAAAAAGTCCTTATCGACGACATGGTGATAACTTCGGTTCAGACCTCTATTCCGGCCCCGGTAGCACTCTCAGCGAGCGATTTCTCTGCTGACGGCTTCACCGCTAACTGGGCTCCTACGGCAGAGGCCGAGAGCTATGCAGTCACCCTTTACGAACGTGACTCTCGCAAGGCGACAAGTATTGTCGACTTTGAGTCTCTCAATCTCACTGAAGACGGCAAGCAGATCGTCAGCGAAAACTCCGGCCTGCCCGAAGGATGGACGTTCGCCTACGGCAACGGGGTGAAGCGCCATGTCTCTGATGGCGGGGCTGACGGTTCGACAGGCATGGTGTTCGCCGGCACTGGCGACGGTTTCAGAACTCCGGTTTTCGAACGTTCCATACGTGACTTCTCTTTTTATGCCGCACACCCGTCAGGCGTGGCCTGCTTCAGCCAGATTCGCTTCTCTTGTCTTGTCGGTTCTACATGGGTAGCTATTGGCAACATTGACATTGAGCGCATTGACAAAAACGGCGAACACATCGATCTGTCGTCCAGGTTGCCCGACGGCACAACCCAGATACAGATGATTTTCAATAAAAACACCGCCAACGACATGGGCAAGGACATAAGCATCGTTATCGACAATATACGCCTGATGACAGATCCCGAGGCCACGCCTGTCATCGTCGACAGAAGTGTAAGCGACACTTCCGCCGTATTCGACGGACTTGACCCCGACACTGACTATTCATACACCGTCAAGGCCGTGAACTCACGCTTCACCTCAGCTCCGTCAGCCGACATGATGGCTCTCGGTCTCGCATCGCCGCAACTCTCGCTCCCCGCGGACGTAACCGATGTTTCTTACACCGCACGTTGGTCTCCGTCTCCTAAAGCCGACGGCTATATGGTCTCCAACTATCGCGTCTTCACGGCGCCCGAAGATCAGGAAGTGAACATCCTTTATGAAAACTTCGACAAAGTAACCAAAGGTTCTCTGTCGGCGCCGGTAGGACTATATAACACTTACCGTCCTCTTTCTCTCGACGAGTACACTTCGACACCCGGATGGCTCGGGCTCTGCACTTACCTTGTCAAAGGCATGCTCGGCACACGGTCTTACTTCACCGCTCAGGGCAGCATACAGACACCTGCGCTAAATCTCAGCGCCGACGATGGACGGTTTAAGGTCAGGCTTCTTATTGTCGGCGACACCGACGCTGTCGGGGACTCGCTTGTCGTTCAGGCCGGCCCCAGTGTCTTCAAGCGCTCTCTGATCAGCGAGAGTTCCAAGCCTCTCGAAATGATATTCGACTTTGACTGCGGTGAGGATGCTATGCCGCTGCTCATATATAGTTATGGCGGCAGACCTTTCTACATTGACGAGATAGTCGTTTCTCAGCGACTCAAGAAAGGCCAGCAGATTTTCACCGAGACAGAAATAAAAACTGTCGATGACCGGCAGGCTTCGTCTGTTTCCTTCGACGGACTCAAAGCTGCCGACAACGAGAGCTTCGCTTATCGGGTGTTCGCCTACCGCGATTTCTACGGCTCACGTATTTTCTCCCTTTCAGATGCGGCAATGCATGTCAGCCAAAGCGCCGGTATTGACGATGCACTCATTGACAGCGACAGGATTAAAGTCTCTGCAGACGGTCTCAAACTTGTCATTGACATGCCGGAAGCCTGTATGCTCAGCGTTTACGGTGTCAGCGGACTCAAAGTCGCCGACATTGCGGCTCCTGCCGGACAGACGACAATAAGTCTGCCCGCTCCAGGACTCTACCTGGTGGCAACCGATTCCGGCTTCACGGCCAAAGTGGCAGTTCGCTAAAAACCAAGCCGATAATATTTCTTTTAACACTATTCAAGTCCGGATCCGACATTGGATCTGGACTTTTTTTAATGCCTCATTGCAATTTTATTAAATATTTTTCAATATAATATTTGCGTATTCAAAATATCAGTTGTATATTTGCACCATAATTCACTTTTAAAACAACTCATCTTTATGAAAAACCTTCTCGTTTCCGCATCTGACTTCGCAAATGCAGTCAAAAACACTGTCTATCTCGTCCGTAACCTCTGGAAAGAGCACACCACCCTGCTGATTCACGCGCCTCAGTCTGTTGATAAGACAGCAAAAGCACTCGACATCATAGAGGAAGTTTCTGCCGCCGGCCGCAAAGTCGTCTACATCAACACCGCATCATCGCTCGACGCTCACGCCGAACGCGTTGCTGCCATCGACGGCCTTGCCGTATTCACGCCCGCATACGATTCACCCGACGACACCCGCGATTACGCAGATCTCGTCATCGCCTCCATCGAGGAAATCGTCGCCGAAACCGGCATCCGCACATTCACCATCGACTCCGTCTCGCGCATAGCCGCCCTATCCTTCGGACGCAACGCCTCGGCAGCCTACGTCATGAAGCGCCTCGTAGCCCTTCAGCTCCGTCTGCGCCTCTCACTGATGATAATTGCCCACGACACCACAAAATCCACCGACCGCGCCCTCCTGACCCTCGCCGACACCGGCCTCACAATCACCCCCGCCGACCAGTCCGACCAGTCCGACCAGTCCGACTCCTCCGAGCCCGCCAAGTCCGACTCGTCCGAGCCGTCCGAGCCGTCCGAGCCGGGACACCCACGCCGCAGGCTCTCGCGCCGCGACCGCCGCATCCTCCGCCGCCAGGCAAAATTCCAAAAACCTTAAAGACCCTAAAGTCCCTATAGACCCTATCAGACCCTAAAGACCTTAAAGTCCTTAAAGACCCTACCCCTGAAGATTCCAAATCGAAGTGCAAAACTTTGAGTTGAGAAATACTCATTCACCT
>CANPDU010000050.1 GCA_947573135.1 uncultured Bacteroidales bacterium
TAACCACCTATAAAAATGTAAAAACACCAAATTACCCCCCCGGCGGGGGACTCATTTGTGAGCCCCCCGACACTATTTTTATATAACACCGTCAAACATTCACTCATTTCCGGCGTCTAAAGACACAAATTAATTATAAAAAGCCCATAAAATCCGCTACTTTTTCCGATCAGCCTGCTATTTATATAGCCCTACACGTCAATCTTTTACATTGAACAACATCTAAAAATCACTACTTTTTCGATACATTTGCTCCATTTCACTTTTAAAACGATTTTACGATGCGTAGTTTTGCAATACCAAATTTCATAACAATTATTATCATTCAATAACCATCAAAACTTTAAATCAAGTAGCTTATGAACAATTTTACCAAATCTGCACTTGCGTCCATCGTTATGCTGTCAACCGCCTTCGGCGCCTCAGCAGTCAATCACCTCAATGTTGTCGGCGCTGCCACACCCGGTGGTTGGAATATCGTTGACGGTATCCTGATGCTCCCCGACCCCGAAAATGAAAACGTATTCAGCTGCATCGGCTACCTCAAGGCTGACGAAGAGTTCAAATTTCTCAGCGATCGCGACTGGGGTACAAACAACGAGTATCGCAACGCCACAAACGATCCGTATAGCGTCGAATTCCTCAATCAGGGAGGCGATGATTGGAAATTCAAGGTGAAAGAGAGCGCCAACTACCACATCGTCTGCGACCTCAACTGCATGACAGTCAAAGTTACTAAGGCCGAATATCAGGACAACCCAATCCGTTTCAATGCCCTATATATGGTCGGAAATGCCACCCCCGGCGGCTGGAGCATCCCTAAAGGTACTGCCATGAATTGGGGCGGAGAAGCAGATCCGTTCAAATTCACATGGACCGGAGACCTGACAGAAGGCGAGTTCAAATACGACACAAACATCTACAACGACGGTTGGGACGGTCCCTGGTTATTTGCCGGTGTTGACGATGAAGGCAACATAGATTATACAAAGATTGTCGCTGACGGAACAAACGACCGCAAATGGAAGATCGCCGAAGCAGGCACTTACGACATCAACGTCGACCTTCTCAAAGGTTCGATCTCGATCACCAAATCGCAGTCAAGCGGTATCGAGAACATTGTCGAGGATTGCGAAGACGCTCCCGTCTACTACAACCTTCAGGGAATCGTAGTTAAAGAACCGACCAACGGCATATACATCAAGAAAGCCGGCGACAAAGTTTCTAAGGTAATATTCTAATTTAACCGGACATCTCCCGGATATGCGGCTAATCGCTATCCGGGAGATATTTATACCCACTGATCATGAAAATAAAATTCATTGTTATCTATCTTCTGTTTTTTGTCTTTTCGGGCGGAACAGCGCTTAAAGGCGAGAACACTTGTGATCCTAAGGCGGACTCTAGAGCTGTCATAACAAGCGGCAACGCGAGATTCACCGTACTGACCCCCGAGATGCTACGTATCGAATACAGTGATAAGGGCATCTTCGAAGACCGTGCTACATTTACAATCATAAACCGTCTTCTCGAGGTGCCTCAGTTCACAACCTCGGAAGACGCCGAATTCCTGTATATCGAAACAGACAAACTGCAGTTGAAATACCGCAAGGGCACAAATCCTCTCACGCTGCCCGCTTCGTCGGCCAATCTCTCGATAACAATGAACCATAACGGACGTCAGGTATTGTGGTACCCGGGAAAACCGGATCCCATGAACCTCAAGGGAACATGCCGCACTCTCGACGGCAGCAACGGATCCAATAAGAGAGCAGACCTCGAAAACGGTCTTATCTCACGCTCCGGCTGGGCTGTAATCGAAGACTCGTGGACATCAGCCAGACCTGACGGCAGCCGCTCATTTGCCTTAGAGCCCGATGAGACGGTCGGTTATGACTGGTGGGCTGAACGAAAAGATCCCCATGCCATGGACGTCTACTTCCTCGGCTACGGGAACAACTATAAAAAGGCTCTGCACGACTTCACCCTGGTTGCCGGCAAAATTCCCCTTCCCCCGTCATATGTATTCGGATACTGGTACAGTAAGTATTCATCGTACTCCGCCGATGACTACCGCGAAATCATGAACAGCCTGCAGTCTAACGATATCCATACCGACGTCCTGATTCTCGACATGGACTGGCACTGGAACGGTAACGACTACAGTATGTCGGCCGGGCGAGGAGGCTGGACCGGATGGTCGTGGAACACCAACCTTATCCCCGACCCCGTAGGCCTGCTTAAAGAAATTCATGACCGCAATCTCAAGACGGCCCTGAATCTGCATCCGGCAGACGGTGTCAACAGCATAGAGTCGCCCGAGTTTTTCGACAATATGAATAAGACTCTCCGCGGCAAATATGATGTTAAAAGTTCTTCAGGCAAGACAATCCCCTGGTATCTCGATTATACCGACTTCACCAACGCATTCTTCAGCACAATAATCCGTGAGCACGAGAGCGAAGGCGTCGATTTCTGGTGGCTTGACTGGCAGCAGCATCTGACAAGCCCTTACACCAACGGCATGGGGCAGACCTTCTGGTGCAACCATGTATTCTTCAACGACATGGCAAAGAACCGTCCCGAACACCGTCCTTTGATATTCCACCGCTGGGGCGGTCTCGGCAGCCACAGATATCAGATCGGTTTCTCAGGCGACGCATGCATCAACTTCCCCACTCTCGCATTCCAGCCATATTTCACGGCCACTGCGTCAAACGTGGGATACGGCTACTGGGGACATGATCTCGGAGGCCATGCCGTCACTGACGAAAAAATAGTCAATGACCCCGAACTTGTGCTGCGCTGGCTTCAGTACGGCGTATTCTCTCCGATATTCAGGACACACGCCACTAACGACCCACGAATCGAACGTCAGATTTGGAAATTCCCCAATTTCCCCGATATGCGTGAGGCTGTCAATCTCCGCTACGCCCTGTTCCCCTATATTTATACTATGGCTCGACGCACCTACGAGACTGGCATCTCTATATGCCACCCGCTCTACTACGAATATCCCGACGTCGAGGAAGCATACAAATATGAGGACGAATATTTCTTTGGCGATGACATTATTGTAGCTCCAATCGTCGAGGCTGCGAAAGACGGTGTCAGCACCAAAACCATATGGTTCCCCGAAGGCAATTGGTGGAGCGCGGCGACTAACGAGCTTATCGAAGGCCCTTGCACCATGACAATGAAGTTCTCGGCAACAGATATTCCATACTTCTTCCGTCAAGGCTCTATTGTACCACTCAACCCCGCAAGCGTTAAAAACGTCACCGAACATCCCGAGCATCTGATTCTCAATGTTATTGCCGGCAAAGACGGAAATGCGTCGCTCTACGAAGACGACGGCGACAACCCCGATTATGCTACGGTCTATGCCTCAACGGCTTTCTCTCAATTAAAAAACGGCAACAAGACCACTTTGACAATCAGCCCTCGCGAAGGCTCTGCCGACGGACTCCCTGCCTCGAAATCCTACACCGTCAAAGCATATAATACCAACGCCCCCCTTTCTGTTAAGGTCAACGGTGAGGCCACGACTGAGTTCTCTTATGACTCAGAGAACAGATGCACGACAGTTGAAGTGCCCCTCACTCCATGCTCGTCCGGTGCAAGTGTCGAGATTGAAGAAGCGACGGCCGGCTTGAATGACCTCAGCATCGCCAAAACTCGAGTATTCTACGACAGGTCATCCGATACACTGACTGCAGAACTCGGGCAAAACAGACAATCTGTTGAACTAGCGATGTTCAATCTGGCGGGCGCCGAATGTATGAACCGAAAATACCGGGATATCTCCGGTTTTTCCGAGAAGTTGGAGATGCTTCCGGCTTCAAACATGTATGTATGCAGGATCGTGACTGATAATCAAGTTTTTGTTGAAAAAATTTCAAAATAGTCTGTCGCCATGAAAAAAATAACATTATTAATACTGGTTTTTATCTGCAGTCTGCCGCTTTTTGCCGGCATGTCCAACTCAATAGAGTACAAACAGCTGTATATCGTAGGTTCCGCAGTCAAAGGCGGCTGGGACTACAACGCGACTCCTATGAGCAGGATCGACAACGGCGTCTTTACCTGGACAGGCACCATTACTGCCGGCGAACCGTTCAAGTTCATGAACTCAAACGACGGCTGGCATAAACACATTGTTGCGACAACAAAAGACGAGCTGATCAAAGAAGGCGAAATCCACCATCTCGACTTCTACGCCAACTGGCAGCTTCCCGACGCGCTCGACAACAAATTCAGGGTTGACAAGACCGGCGAATATGTTCTGACGGTCGACTTGCGCAACATGTGCGTAACTTTAGCCCGACCGCTGCCCGCCCAGACCTATCCCGACAAATATTACGTCACCGGTTCCGCTCTCGACAATCAGGTGATAGAGCTCAACAAAATCGAAAATTTCGAATTCAAACAGACTCTGGCCTGCAAAGCCGGAAATATAATCCTGATGGATACTCCTGTCAAAGGAGAAAACACCAGGTATTTCACTCCCGTGTTTGAAGATGTCGATCTGGCCTTCGGCAAAGGCTATGCCTCGAAGTTAGGTGTGACAACCGATGCCGGCACCCGTGGTTGGAGCGTTTCGGTTCCGGGCGATTATATATTGTATATTTCATGCAAAAACAATACATACATCGGCCGTAAACACGTTCCACGCAAAGCGCTGTATATAACCGGCGGCTGCTGCGAATATCCGTGGGATTACGTTCATGATGAAGTCTGTGCTTTTGCTCCCGATCCTGAAAATCCTGACATTCTGATATGGGAAGGCGAACTCAGAATCGGATGGGTGAACACAGCGCCCGAACCAAACCGTTTCAAAATTCTTACAGACAAAGACTGGAACTCTGAAAACTATCATCCATATATTGCAGACACACCTGCCGAAGGCACTCTCCCGATAAGAACCACCGACGGCGAGGACTCCAAATGGACAATTAACAAAGACGGTCACTATCGGATTTCTGTCAACACAAAAAATGAGACAATGAACGTCGAATACCTTGCTCCCGACCAAGTTTCGCCAGACAACATCTACGGACCGGCCGGCGTGAGTAATGCCGAAAATGACGTTATAGAACTATCGTGTAACAACAAGACCGTTGAGCTCATCTATTCGCCCGAGCCTGTCGACGTAAGAATCATTAATATTGCCGGAGCCGTCATCTCACAAAAGGCGGAAATGACCAAAGGCATCGTGGCCGAAAATCTCACCGCAGGAGTCTACCTGGTATCCGTCTCAGGCGCTTCTTTAAAAAAGTTATATAAAATCATTCTTTAATTCTCTGCCGCGGATCGGGTGATACGTCATCCGGTCCCGGCATTGATGATCAGAGGAACGGCCTCGACGGTGACAATACGCATGATGCTCGCTGCGTTCCTGAAACCCTCTGTTTATGCGCCGCTTCGGAGTATAGATTGTTGTCTCGGGCAGGCCATACCATCACGGTGCGTTCCACAGTCTGCGGACCCGGCACGGGTTCATCTTCTTTTTCGCAAGCGGAAAGGAGGATGAATATTAAAATAATGTGTTGACATCCATTGTCATAAAATCTTCAGGCGCTATACCACCGTCACCGACTATGAAAGCTGTCTTTGGCGAAAACTTTTGCCTGAACATATCTAGTCCTTCTGTCCGTTGTAAAGAATTGCTTTTTACCTCTATGGCAACGACTGAATTTCCCTTTTTCAGAATGTAATCTACCTCCAAATTGCGATCGCGCCAATAAAACACATCGAAACGATGCTTGAATGCCTGATTTATCAAGTATGTGCCGATTCCCGATTCAAAGATCCTTCCCCACAGACATCGGTCGGTCAACGCGTTGTCAAACGAAGTGTTAAGATATGCGAGTTTCAAGGCATTGTTGTAGACCTGCAATTTAGGTATACTCGCTTTTCGTCTTGCCATGTCAATGCTGAATTTTTGCAATCCGCATAATAACCCGCTGTCATTAAGAAGATTCAGATATGACATCAATGTCGATGTATTTCCGACATCCTGCAGCATTCCCAGCATCTTATTGAGCGAAAGCAATTCTCCTGAATATGCGGCTCCCAATTCAAAAGTTTGTCTTAACAGTGCGGGTTTCCCAACCGGCGAGTCCATAAGGATATCCTTATTAATGGTCGAATCAATGATAGCCGCCTGGATATATTGCTGAAACCGCTCATAATCACCAATAAGGGGTACAGCTCCGGGGTATGCGCCGTAATACAGGTATTCTGACAACGAAAGTCCAAACGCCTCTTTCATTTCCTTATAACTCCAATGGGTCATGCGGATTTCCTCAAATCTCCCTGCCAGTGATTCCGACAACCCTTTTTCTAACAATACCCGACTGCTGCCAAGCAGCAGAACCTTTATATCGCAGCCGTTAAATGTGTCGGAATCCCATTCCTTCTTGATGACTTCACTCCAATTGGATATTTTCTGGATTTCATCGATGACAAGGATAAACTCAGAGTGTTTCCGGCTCTCTTTCACACTTCTTGCGGCCGCCCAGCAATCGGCAATCCACGCTCGGTTAGAGGCGGGAACGTCATCAGCGGAATAGAAAAGATAGGGTGCCTCGATGTCGCGAAGCACTTGTTTTACAACAGTTGATTTCCCTATCTGACGTGGGCCGACGATGACTTGAATAAAACGTCTGGGTTCTTCAAGTCGCGATTTAATCACCTTATATTCAGAACGTTTATACATATCGTTACATTTTACGCAGTGGATTGCTAATTTTTACGCAATACAAAGGTAATAATTTTAAGCGATACCTACAATAATAGACGAGATGTTGTCTCCTGCCAACCATACTAATACGGTACGTTCGGAAACGTGAACATCCGGCACCGGCATTGATGATAACATATATTTTTAAACAAGCTCTTAACAAAACCTCAAAAAGGTTATTGAAAAGAATTTGTCGATTTGCGAAAAAGTCGCTAACTTTGCGCTATCTACTAAGGTTGCCCGAATGGTGGAATGGTAGACACGAGGGACTTAAAATCCCTTGGCCATTACGGCTG
>CANPDU010000051.1 GCA_947573135.1 uncultured Bacteroidales bacterium
GCAAAATTACTTTTTCCATTGCAAGAAATGTGATAATGATTGGTTTATTATCTAACGTGGAGATACCGGGAGGCATCTCCACGTTGGTTTTTATATCTGTTGTTACTCCGGAGTGACATTACCTGTCAGTTTAAGGCTCACGTTACGCACCTTTTTTCCTGGCAGTTTATATCTCACCTTAACATTCTTACTGATATAACCTTTCTGTCCCTTGGGATAGAATGTTACTCTCACTGTCCCGGTGTCGCCGGGGCGGACGGGTTCGTTGGTGTACTTTGCCCTTGTGCAGCCGCAGCTTGCCGAAGCCGACACCACTGTCAGCGGCACATCAGACGTGTTAGTAAAAACGTATTCATGAACGATGGGCTCATGCGATGCGCTGACCGTTCCGAAATCAAAAGCAGTTTCGGCAAATTCGATGTCCCTGTTGTCAGCTGCCGACATACTGCCGACAGACACCAGAATTGCCACGAGGAGAAAAAAGAGATGTTTCATTTCTGTTTGGAGCGTAATATTAATGTTTCTTGAAATAATAGTCGAGCACATCTTTTGCAGCCACAAACGAACTGCGGCGGTTGGCGAGCACATCGGCTTCTTCCGCCCTCAGACGCGCCGCAATCTCGGGATCATTGTAGAAATGGGCGCGCAACTGTTCGTTGATGGTCTCATACATCCAGTATCGGGCCTGCTCGCTGCGGCGGCGGTCAAAATAACCGTTTGACTTCACAAATTCGAAATAACGGTCGATCATGTCCCACACTTCCGCTATGCCGAGTTCGAAGTAGCCCGAATAGGTCAGCACCTCGGGAGACCATCCCGACGCTGTAGGCGGAAAAAGATGGAGAGCACTGCGGAACTGCGCCTGAGCCAGACGCGCGCGGTCTATGTTGTCACCGTCGGCCTTGTTGATCACAATCCCGTCGGCCATCTCCATAATGCCGCGTTTGATGCCCTGCAGTTCGTCGCCTGTTCCGGCAAGCTGTATCAGCAGAAAGAAGTCGACCATCGAATGCACGGCCGTCTCACTCTGCCCCACTCCGACCGTCTCGACAAAAATATTATTGTAGCCGGCAGCCTCACAGAGCACTATCGTCTCGCGTGTCTTGCGTGCCACACCGCCGAGCGACCCCGCCGACGGACTGGGACGGATGAAAGCCGACGGATGTACGGCGAGTTTCTCCATCCTGGTCTTGTCGCCGAGTATCGATCCCTTGGTACGCTCACTCGACGGGTCGATGGCAAGCACCGCGAGTTTTCCGCCGTCACGGAGCACATGCAGTCCGAACACATCGATCGATGTGCTTTTGCCTGCACCGGGTACGCCGGTGATGCCTATCCTTCTCGAGTTGCCTGAATGCGGCAGACACTTTTCGATCACCTCCTGAGCTATTGACTGATGATCAGCCACAAGGCTTTCGACAAGCGTCACTGCCCGGCTCAGCACCGTCACATCACCTTTCAGTATGCCTTCGACAAGCTCCGATGCGTTAGGCAACGGCTTGCGTTTGGGACGCTTGTGGAGATAAGGATTGACCGACGGGGGCTGTGCGACTCCGCTGTTAACCGTCAGTCCGATATATTGTTTATCATTTTCAGGATGCTGCATATCTTATCAACGTATTATAACGATAATGTATATGCAAACTTAGCTAATTTTTTTGAAAATGTAAAATCTAATCCACGCGACTATTCGTCTTCTCACTAATTACCTTTATATTTGCATAACTCAAAAATCAGAATCATAATTATTCGTTTCATGAACCGAACATATCTGCATCACATTTTATCGGCCCTTTTGCTGACAGCAAGCGTATTTACAGGCCATGCTCGCGGCATAATCTTTTCAGGATCACCCGACAACGATCTCTACCGGCTGCTTAAATCCGAGAACTTCGATGTAAAGCTCTGCCCTGATGCCTCATCGGCAATCGTAAATGCCGAAAAAGGAGACGGTGTAATCATAAGCGCCTCTGACTATCCGCAGAAATCCGTAGAACTGTCAGAACAGCTTCTTAAAGATGCGGCGTCCAAAGGTCTGCGCGTCTACGCCGAATATGTCAGCAGCTATCCCGGTGTCGAAATTAGCGATACGGCTTTTATCGGCACTATCGAACGTGGAGTCGTCGCATCGGATTTTTTCGGTTCTTCTCTGAAGCCCATGTCTCTTTTCGGAATCAACGACTGTCATATCTTCCCTGCCAAAATAAAAAAGCCCGTTCTGGGCTTTGCCAGACTGGCAGGATTCGACACCGCCACATTCGGGCTCACAGACACCGAAGTCTACCCTTTGCTATGGCGCGACGGCAATAATATGATAGCTCAGAGTTGCCTTACAAACTTTGTCACCGCCCGTCAGGGACCTCTCGACGCATGGCAAAGCATCTGGACCGGCCTGCTGCGCTGGCTCTGCAGAGACAACAGCCTTACCATCGACGAGTGGCCCGCCGATCCGCGTCCGTCATTCGATGCCGACACACAGATCACAAGCGCAGACCGCCGCCGTGCCGTCGAAAAAGGAGCCCGTTGGATCGGCAATGCCCGTCTTCTGCTCCATCCGTCTTGGCGCGACACGCTGTATAAATATCAGGGCGACGGTGTCGCACCATGGGGACCGTCGGTGAACGAGGATTTTATCTTAGGCAACGGATCGTGCGGTGTTCTTGAAGGACACGGTTCGTCTATTGATTTCAACGGCAAGCAGAACTACCGCTATTGGCTTCGCGCCGACGTTCAGGGCGAAGTAGCCTTCCTGATGGCCTCGGCAGCCCGTGCGACCGGCATAAAGGAATTCTCCGACATATCAGAGAACATTCTCGACTATCTTTTCTACAGCGGTGATTTCATTCGCGGTTCAAAGAAAGATCCCGAAAGCGATTCCTACGGTCTTATCGGCTGGGCACAGACCCACGACTACGTCTATTATAACGATGACAACGCCCGTTGTATGCTCGGAGCCATCGGCGCCTCATCTCTGATGGACAACCAGCGGTGGAACAAGTTCATCGTCGATAATATAATGGCCAATTTCAGTCTCTGCAACAGCAACGGCTTCCTTCCGGACCGTTTCGAAGAGCCCCAGCTTGCCGAGAAAGGACGGGTCTATTACGCCGAAAGCGATCTCGTTCTGCCTCATCCCCATTTCGAATCCTGGATGTGGGCCTGCTATCTGTGGCTGTATGACAAAACGGGCTACACACCGCTTCTTGAAAAGGCCCGCAGAGCGATCGCAGTCACTATGGACGCCTATCCCGACAAATGGCAGTGGACCAACGGCATCCAGCAGGAACGCGCACGCATGATACTTCCTCTCGCGTGGCTCGTGCGTGTGGACGACACTCCGCTCCACCGTCAGTGGCTTGATATGGTCGTAGGCAAGTTGCTTGAAAATCAGGATGAATGCGGCGCCATCCGCGAGGAACTCGGCGATGACAGCCTCGGCATGTTTGGCAAAGCAACCTCAAACCGCGATTACGGTGTCCGCGAAGCTCCCCTCATCAGTCGCAACGGTGATCCTGTTGCCGATATGCTCTACACTTGTAATTTTGCATTCTTTGCTCTGAATGAGGCATATCATGCCACCGGCGAGTATAAAGATGCTGTTACAAAACTCGGCGACTTCCTTGTTAAAATTCAGGCGCAAAGCACCGCCCATCCCGATATCGACGGAGCATGGATGAGGGCCTTCGATTACAGGCGCTGGGATTATTGGGCATCAAACGCCGATCACGGCTGGGGCGCGTGGTCAACCCTGTCGGGATGGATACAATCATGGATCGTAAGTACTCTCGCACTTGTCGATGAGAATAAATCGTTCTGGGAAACGACCGCAAACATAGGTGTTGAAAAAGAAATGGATAACGCCCTCCACCGCCTGAAACTCAAAAATTAGAACTTGCTTAATAAAAACTCCGCCTGCCGGATTATATGTGCCAAGTTTGGAAACAAAATCGCGCCAAGTTTGGAAACAAAATCGCGCCAAGTTTGGAAACGGCATCACCCAAACATCTGTCTATCAGGCCATAAGCCACGCCATCGGAGATTATGCTTATAAGCGCACTGATGGTGTGATTGTAGTGCCGGCCGGGACGCTGAAAAACTAAATCAGCGCCTTAACATTTTTTAATAGGGGGGGGTAATTTATCAACATTTGTTGATAATTTTGTGTCACAAATTACCGAACTTTGTGTCATAATAATGCACGGCCGTCACCGACGCGCCTGCGTCACCCTCGGTAATCTACATCTGACATATAATAATCTACACTATCAACAATGAGAAAACTTCTTCTGCTATTAGGCGCCTGCGCACTGACTCCCGGAGTCCGTGCGCAAGTCAATGCCGCTGCTGACTCGACATCAGTTCACAATCTCGACGAAATCGTCATTGAGGCGCCCAAAGTGATACGCAAAGCCGACATGGATGTCTACCACCCTTCAAAAAGTGCGGTCGACAATGCTAAAAACGGCATGCAGCTCCTCACCAACATCATGATACCCTCGCTTACAGTCAACGATGTGCTCGGTTCGGTGACCTCAGGGGGCAAAAGTGTCCAGCTGCGCATCAACGGCCGCGTCGCCACGGTCGATCAGGTACGCGCCTTGCTGCCGTCGACGATCAGACGCGTGGAGTGGATCGACAATCCCGGCCTCAGGTATAACGGCGCCGAAAGCGTTCTCAACTTCATCGTCGCCAATCCGACGGTCGGCGGTTCGCTGCAGTCGATGGCCCGGCCCGCTGTCAATCAGGCCTGGGGCTTCTACTTCGGTGACGCCAAGTTCAACACCGGCCGCTCACAGTTTGAAGTCGGAGCCAACTTCAAACTCACTAACAAGATCAAAACCCACCGCGACTACACCGAAACTTTCACCTTCGAGGACGGCACGTCGCTGACCCGCAACGAGATATCGCGCGGAGGCACGATGGACAACTCCATGGGCAACGCATGGGCTTCGTACAGTTATATAATCCCCGACACTACAGTCATCTTTATCGAGGCCTCGGCCTACAGCAAATTGACTGACCGTTTCAACTACCGCGGTTTGCTCTCGCTCAGCGACGGCACCGACGACATTCTCCTCGACGACACCCGCGGCGACAAAGGCACGACTCCGCGGCTCTCGGCCTACATTGAGCAACATCTGCCGCGCCGTCAGACTCTCGTTGTCGATTTCAACGCTTCGTTCTACAGCGGACACTCCAGCTCTGACTACGTCGAGCGCCCTGCTGCCGGCGCTACCCCGCTCACAGACATCCACACTCTCATCAGAGACCGCAATCAGGCCTATGCCGTCGAAGCCGACTACATCAAAAACTGGGACTCGTCGCGCCTCACTGCCGGAGCTTCCTGGTCGGCCAACCGCAACCGCTCGGTCTATGAAAACCTCGGCGGCGAGATTTTTCATCAGCGTCAGGATAAAATCTATTTCTTCGCCGAATATTTCCGGAGACTCGGCAAATTCACTCTCACGGCCGGACTCGGCGCGCAGTACACTGACTTCCTCTTCAGAGAGACAGGCCAGGGCAATCATTCATGGAACCTTCGTCCTCAGGCCACAGTCACATATTCTCCTGACTGCCGCCATCAGTTCCGGCTCAATTTCACTTCGTGGCAGTCGGCTCCCTCTCTGTCCGAGACAAACATCGCTCCGCAGCAGGTCGACGGTTTCCAGTGGCGCATAGGCAATCCCGACCTTAAAACGTCCAACTCCTATATGCTCACCTTCCGCTACGGCTTCAACTTCCCGCGCGTTGCCGGATCATTCGGCGTCAGAGCATTCACTTCGCCCGACGCCATCACTCCCGTTCTCTACTGGTACGACGGCCGGTTGGTCACATCTTATGAAAACAGCCGGGGTCTGCAGAACCTGTCATTTTTCGTTTCGCCGCAGATTGAGATCGTGCCGTCGTGGCTAACCGTAAGCGGCCATCTCCAGTATCGGGCCGAACGCATGCGCGGCACAGGCTACACCCTCTACAACCATAACTGGAGCGGCAATGCCAGCCTCCAGCTCATGCACTGGGGCTTCGTCCTGACCGGCCAGTATATCCGTGCCCAGCACGATCTCTGGGGCGAGAAAATCAGCTGGGGCGAAAATCTTTCTGTCGTCGCGCTCTACTATGACTGGAAAGACTGGCAGTTCGGAGCGGGCATGATAATGCCATTCGGCCGTTACGACCAGGGTTCACGCATGTTGAGCAAATGGAACACCAACGAGCAGCATATGCGCCTCGATATGCGCATGCCCTTCGTCCAGCTCGGCTATAATATACAGTGGGGGCATCAGAAACGCAGCGCTCAGAAACTTGTCAACGCCGACGCCAACGTCGACCAGTCATCAGCCGCCGGCCGCTGACCGCCCCACAGTCTAATAATCTTCCAAGTCCACTTCTTAAAATTGCAGTTAGCTGATAATCGGCTGTCTGCAATTTTTTGTCATATTTGCATAGCATACCCGGTTACCATCCACCTGCTTCACCCCGAAAGACAGAATCCATCATACGAAGCTGTAAAGCACAATATTTTTCAAGACAATGGAGTGCTATTGGGACAGAAAGTTATACCGCATTAAATAAAAAAGAGCAGCCTTACGACTGCTCTTTCCGACCGGGCAAAACCGATCCCTAAAATCGTTGCTTGCGCAAGCGAAGTATTTCTTTCAAGGGGAAACTACCCTTTGTGGATACAAAGATAGTAAACGTTTTTGATCTCCACAATATTTTAACACGTCATTTCAGCGAAAAGTTTTTATTCACTGCTGTTTATCTCATCCGACAATACATTGAGTCGCCTGTCACTCCTCGACATGCCCTTCGTCCAGCTCGGCTATAATATACAGTAGATCTGTGCATCATTTATGATTAAGAGGTTCGTATAATTTGAAGTGACCCCCAAAAGTTGGACGGGTTATTAACTATCCGATTTGAGAAAGAGT
>CANPDU010000052.1 GCA_947573135.1 uncultured Bacteroidales bacterium
ATTACGCTGGCACAAAGCCATTTAAAAAATAAGATTTTTTTGACTTTAACATTTGCCCCTTCGAAATCGGGTCTCGGACAAGGTCGGTTATACACTCGGGGTGAACAACACTACCGGGGGATACGTTGAGATAATACTATAATAAATAAAGATAATGATTATGGACGACAGATTGTCATATGAAGAAAAGAAGGAGCTGCCCGATTCGGTTTTCGGTCTGCCCGAACGCAGAGAATATCCTATGCCCGATGCAGCCCACGTCAGAGCGGCTGAGGCATATTTCCGCTATTGTCCCGAAGATCTGAAGCCGCGGCTTGCCAGGGCTATAGTGGCCCGTGCCAAAGAATTCGGCGTCGATGTCGAGTCGCCGACCGTGCTGTCGTACGCGTCGCGTTAATCTAAGACCCCGGTGTTGACAAATATTGGGAAACGGGGTCTTATTCGATCGGAATAGTAAATATGAATCTTGCGCCTGTCCGGTAGCTTTGGTCGAGTATCAGTTCGCCTTTAAGCAGAGAGGCGAGCAGTCGGCTTATGTATAGTCCGAGACCGTTGCCCTGAGTCGAAGAATCAACTTTTTCGAAACGGGAGAATATGACGTCTTCCTTCCCTTTCGGGATGCCGATACCGGTATCGGTGACAGTGAACGTCATGGTCTTCCGGTCTTCGGCGATCCTGTATTCAAAGATGATAGATCCCTTTTCGGTGAATTTGGCTGCATTGTTGAGTATATGGATCAGCACTTGCTCGACGCGGTGAGGATCGGTGCGGATTGTCGTGTCGCTGTCGTTTTCATTAGCAAAGACAAGACTGACCCCCGGATTAATATGCTTCTGCGTGGCGTCGAGCGACACCTGACAGATCTCTTTCAGCGAGGTCGGGACAAGGTTTATAGACAGTTTCGAACTTTCGAGAGACGGCAGTTCGAGCACATCGTTGACCAGTGTCAGCAGCAGATCGCTGTTGAGAGACACGAGATCGGCAAAACGCTTGACGTAGCTGTGCCTTTCATCGTCTACGCAGTCGGCGATAAGATTTGAGTACTCGACAATGGCGCTTAGCGGAGTGAGCAGTTCGCGGCTCATGTTGTTGACAAAATCCGATTTGATACTTTCAGATTTTTTTGACTGGTCTCGGGCCTTGACCAAATCTTTCTGCGTGCGTCTGAGACTGTCGCGCTCTTTCATCAGCAGATTGTTGGATTGCTCTACGTTACGGATCAGTTTTTTTGTGCGTCTGAACATAACGACCAGTACGATAACCATGATCACAAGCACAATCAGGCTGATCACAGCCAGTGTCATCTGTGTGCGGTGCTTTTCGTTGATGCGTTCGCGATTGGCGATCATCAGACTGTCGTTTTTGGCTTTCAGGTTATTGACCTCATAGATGATTTCCATCTCTCGCAGACTGGCGTCAGATTTGGCCAGAATGCGTTTTTCAAGAATATCGGTGTACAGCTCTAAGGCATAAAGCATGTCACCCTTGTTGTTGAGCGCTTTTGCGGCTTTGATCAGAGCCTCGACGAGATTGTTGTATTCTTCGGGATTGGTGTTTTTTTTAAGTTGTGATTTGATCAGTGGCAACGCTTCGTCATAGCGTTCTTTTGCCATCAGATAATATATCCTTGTGCGTTCACGGAGATCAGGGCTTTCCTGAAGTCGTTTGGTCGTCTTTATGAGTTCAAGGGCCCGGTTGTAATAAATGTCTATTTCTTCGGGCTCGAGAACCTCGCTGCACATCAGCAGCTGATGGTAACATAAATATGTGGCGCCGGAGTAATAGGGATACTTACGCCCGGAAGCCCTGTGGCGTTTTTCCAGTTCTTTCTGGACATCGAGCATTTTTTTGTTGACTGCGGCGGCCTCTTTATAAAGTTTGCTGTTCAGGAAGCTCATTGAAGCCTGGTTGTAGAACAATGCCCTGATCAACATATCGCGTGAAGGCAAAAGATCTATCGCATGGCTTAGCTCGCGCATATAGTTCATCAGCAGTTCGCCGTCGGCGGCATTGCGCAGATAGGTACAGAGGTAGAACAGGTATTCGATACGGTCATAGATGTCCATGTTGCGTATTTCGCTGTATTGTGTCATGTAATTGACCATTTTTTCCTGTCTCTCTTTTTCGGACATACTCCTGATCTTTCGTGATGCGTCGCGCACTTTGATATAGAGCATGGTACTTTTCTGTTCGTCTGTCGCGGGCATGGAAGCGATGCGTTTCAGGAGTATCGCCTGCAGAGAATCATTGTCCTCATAAGCCCCTGCCATCAGAGACAGAGCGTCAAGACACGCCTGCTCGCTGTTGGCGCGAGTGGCAGTCGCGAACAGCTCTTCCAGGATGGGCTCGCGTTTGTCATATGAGGTCAGATCGTATATGTCAAACAGCAGTTCGAGACTGTCTGACGATGTGGTCTTATATCTCAGCTCGTCGCGAAGGCTCTCTATCGACGGCAACGCATGAATGCAGACTGACGAAACAAGCAGGCAGACGGTCAGTTTCAGACGTAATATATATTGTGTCATTTAGCGGTATATGGACAATTTGCGATTTTTATACTGCAAACTAACAAAAAACTATTTGAAATTCAAAATTATTTTTGGTAATCAGAACATTTAATACGTTTTGCATCGGGCTCCGGCGGTAAAATCATCGTTTTTTATTATCTTTGCACTCAATAACCATGGGCAGACTGATGTCAATAGATTTTGGCCGCCGTCGCTGCGGAATTGCGGCGACCGATATTCTGCGCATCATAGCCAATGGAGTGACGACGGTAGAAACTGCGTCGCTGACCGACTTTGTCAAGCGTTATATCGCCGCTGAGCCTGTCGACGCTGTTGTCGTAGGCTATCCGCGTGATATGCACGGCGATCCGTCTGAGTCAGTGCGTTATCTGACTCCGGTCATCAATCGTCTGAAAAAAGAAATTGCTCCGGTGCCTGTGATTTTTTTTGACGAGCGTTTCACGTCGGTTCTCGCCCACAGAGCGATGCTCGACGGCGGCATGAAAAAAATGGACCGGCGCGACAAAGCCATAGTCGACGAGATCTCTGCATCGATAATACTTAACGATTTTCTGCAGAGCCGTCTCTACTCCGAGTTCACTGCAAACGAAAAATAAAAATTCTATAACTATATGAAACTACCTGTTTATCTTTATGGTCACCCCGTGTTGCGCAAGCTGTCGGAGCCTGTCGGCAAAGACTATCCCGATCTCAGTCAGCTTATCGACGACATGTATGCCTGTATGTATGAGAGCGATGGAATCGGTCTGGCCGCCCCTCAGATCGGCCGTAACATAAAGTTGATTGTCATCGATGCGTCGCCGCTGGGCGAAGATTTCCCCGAATGCGCCGGTCGCCGCATGACTCTCGTCAATCCTGAGCTTGAAGTGCTTGACGGGCCTAAAGAGGTCAGGGCCGAGGGCTGTCTGAGCCTGCCCGGACTGTCGGAAAACGTGCCTCGCACGGAGCATATCCGTCTCCGCTGGCTCGACGGTGATTTCCAGCCCCACGAGGAAGAGATATCGGGCTTTCTGGCCCGCTTAGTGCAGCACGAGTATGATCACCTTATCGGCAAGCTTTACATCGACCACATATCGCCGATACGCAAGCAGCTGATCAAAGGCAAGCTCAACAATATCATCAGCGGACGCACCCGCTGTGACTATCCTGTAAAATACGCACCCAAAAAGAAATAGACATGGCAGACGACAAAAAAATAATATTTTCGATGGTGGGGGTGTCAAAGACCTATCCTCCCCAGAAACAAGTTCTCAAGAATATCTATCTATCATTCTTCTACGGCGCGAAGATTGGCATTATCGGTCTCAACGGTTCCGGTAAGTCATCGCTCCTCAAGATTATAGCCGGCATCGACAAGAGCTTTCAGGGCGAGGTAGTGTTCTCGCCCGGCTACTCTGTGGGCTATCTCGAGCAGGATCCGCAGCTCGATCCGTCGAAGACTGTTATTGAGGTTGTGCGCGAGGGTGTGCAGCCGATCATGGATCTTCTCGCAGAGTTTGACAAAGTCAACGAGAGTTTCGCCGATCCCGACGTGCTTGAGGATCCCGACAAGATGGACGCCCTCATTGCGCGTCAGGCTGAGCTTCAGGACAAGCTCGACGCCGCCGACGCGTGGAACATCGATTCTAAGCTCGAGCGCGCCATGGACGCCCTGCAGTGTCCGCCCGACGACCAGCCCGTGACTACGCTGTCCGGAGGCGAACGCCGCCGCGTGGCGCTCTGCCGTCTGTTGCTCCAGCAGCCTGATGTGCTGCTGCTCGACGAGCCCACCAACCACCTCGACGCCGAGTCGATCGACTGGCTCGAACAGCATCTGCAGCAATATCCCGGCACTGTCATCGCCATCACCCACGACCGCTACTTCCTCGATCATGTGGCAGGATGGATCCTCGAACTCGACCGCGGCGAAGGCATACCCTGGAAAGGTAACTATTCATCGTGGCTCGAACAGAAAACCAAACGCATGGCTCTCGAGGAAAAACAGGCGTCGAAGCGCCGCAAGACTCTCGAACGCGAGCTCGAATGGGTACGCATGGCGCCCAAAGCACGTCAGGCCAAGGGCAAAGCGCGTCTGTCGAGCTATGACCGTCTGCTCAACGAAGATCAGAAACAGAAGGAAGAGCGTCTCGAAATATTCATACCCAACGGTCCCCGTCTGGGCAACAAGGTGATCGAGGCACACGGACTCGCCAAAGCCTTCGGCAAGAAACAACTTTTCAAAGATCTTGACTTTACATTGCCTCCGGCAGGCATCGTCGGAGTGATCGGTCCCAACGGCGCCGGCAAGACAACGCTGTTCCGTCTGATCATGGGGCAGGAAAAACCCGACGCCGGATCGTTCGACGTCGGCGAGACAGTCAAAGTGGCTTATGTCGATCAGACTCACCATGATCTGCTCCCCGAAAAGACGGTCTATGAGGTTATCTCTCAGGGTGTGGAGAGTTTCCGCATGGGCGGCCGCGACATCAATGCCCGCGCATATCTGTCGAAATTTAATTTCACCGGTGCCGATCAGGAGAAGAAAATCGGTGTGCTGTCGGGCGGCGAACGCAACCGTCTGCATCTGGCCATGGCGCTGAAAGAGGAGGGTAATGTGCTGCTGCTCGACGAACCTACCAACGACATCGACGTCAACACTCTGCGCGCGCTCGAGGAAGGCCTCGACGATTTCGCGGGATGTGCTGTCGTCGTCAGCCACGACCGCTGGTTCCTCGACCGCATCTGCACGCATATCCTGTCGTTCGAAGGCGACGGTAAGGTTGTGTACTATGAAGGATCGTATTCCGATTACGAGGAATTCAAACGAGCCCATAACGACGGCAAGGAACCTACTCGCCGCCGCTACCGCAAACTGATGGAGTAAAAATTCAGCACGACATAAAACTGACGGCCTTGCAAGGAAATTTCTCCATATGCAAGGTCGTCAGTGTATTTTGCGTTAAGTTATAAGGATCGTACGCCTTTACTTTTCATCTGCTTCGTCAAGCAAGGTTTTCACCTCCATATATCAGGCGGCGGGTTTCGTTAAGTTCCTGACGGAAATATTTATTGCGTACAGCTGAATCGTCGGTTATATCGACCTTACGACCGAAAATATCTTCAAGAGCGTATTGAAAATCAAAAAAATTATCGGCAGCATCCATCAGGGGAATATTCTTCCAATCAAAATCGACACACAAATCCACATCGCTATTATCGTTGAAGCGATCCGTCAGGATTGAGCCGAAGACCCAGAGTCTGCGGACATGAAATCTTTTGCAAAGTTCAATGATACTCTCGATATTGTGTTCGATCAGTTTCATAAGAGAGCCGAGTAGTTTAGTTATAAAAACAATAACAACCTTACAGGCCAAATGGTCTGAAAGGTTGTCCTGTTTGTCGGGGTGAGAAGACTCGAACTTCCGACCTCCACGTCCCGAACGTGGCGCG
>CANPDU010000053.1 GCA_947573135.1 uncultured Bacteroidales bacterium
CAATGAGTGAATATTTATAGAATTTCATAATTTCTTTGTGATTTTATTGTTGAAAATCTTACCGGATTACTGTGCGACCGGAGTCGGAGACGAAGAAGGCTTATTATTGTTTTTCTCGTCGATCAGAGGATTGGAGTTCGTCTCTATATCGGGAATACAATAGATCAGGACGGGATCGTCAGGCTTGAGATCGTAATTGAAACGGTCGGCAGCGTTGGTCCCGACACGGTTCACACCAAGGTTAAGACGCATGACATCGAAGAATGCGAGACCTTCGCCCCAAAGTTCGATGCGGCGCTGACGGATAACCTCAGTCTGAAATTCTTCCTGTGAAGCAGCAGAGCATACATACTCGGGATCGCGATAGTTCTTGATCAAATTCTGAAGTATGGCAGCACCTTCGGCAGCGCTCTTGCTCATGCCTGTAGCTTCGGCGAGAATGAGATACATTTCCTCGACACGCATCAGGGGCACTTCATATGCCGAGCAGTATTCGCCGATCGAACCACCGAACAGACCGTATTTAACCTGAGTGTAGGGCATCAGGAATGAAGTCTGGCTCGAAAGTGCGGGCACAGCGTTTTCGGGATCGATATACTGGTTGAGATATGCCTGTTGCTGAGCTGAAAGGTGATCGGAAGTGTAGTTTTCGTCGAGCCACCAGCCTTTACGTGCATCTGAAGCAGGAACTGATTCATAAAGAGTCTTCGAGCACCAGCGCCATGCACCGATGGTGACATAGCCGTAGTTGAACGGGCCCATCATCGAAGGCCAGTTGCAGATACCGGTTGTCACAGGACGGTCAGTCGAGGCAACTACGATTGACCACATCCATGAAGCGTCGTCTGAATTATTGAAGCCCGGGACACGCACTTCATCCATCGAATAAGGACGGCCGTTGAAGGCGTCGATCGCAGCCTGGGCGTCGGCGGCAGCCTCAGCATATTTATGCATTGTCATGTAGACGCGCGCACGGAGACCGTAAGCAACAGCAAGTGACACCATACGCTTTGGTTTGCTGTCGATCATCGACTCGGGTGTTTTGGTGGTCTTCGAAAGAAGAGTTACAGCAGTATTGAGGTCGCTGAGGATCTGGTCATACACTTCCTGTACAGTAGCGCGGGGAGCGCCGTTTGTGGCGGCTTGCGCCTCATTGACATCAGTGATTAAGGGCACACAGAGCGACTGTTCATGACCTACATAATTGAACTGATAGAGCTGGGCGAGCAACCAGTAGTCAAATGCGCGCACTGCCAGACCCTGAGCGAGTGAGAACTGAAGTTCGGGCACCTCTGTGTCGACACTGATCGTAGCGATCAGCGAATTGGCGGTCTTGATCTGCTTGTAGGTCTCGCGCCAGGTCATGCGGGTCGGCGTGCCGGTCGAGGTCGGTGACAGATATCCTTCCCAATAACGGAAGTGATTGGCGCCACTATAGCGTGAGTGGAAATCTGCGGTCTGAGAGTCAAGACCGATCATGATAGCCGGATATCCGAAATCGAAGTGTGCATCAAAAGTCTGACCGTAGAGCGATCCAAACTGAGTGAAGACAGCCGATACAGCAGCATTCGCCAGATCGGGATTAGCCTCGATTGCGGCCTCTTTTTGATCGGTAGTGACATAATCGCCATAATACTGGGTGTCGAGATCGGCGCATGATGATACACCGGCTGCGGCAAGCGCGATTACGAGTATTCTATTTATATTTTTCATTTCTGTAATGTTTAATCAATTATAAATTTATTGATTAGAAGCTTACGCGGATGCCGCCCGAGATAGTGCGGATGGGAGAGTAAGTCATGTTTTCTGACGACAGGAAGCCCTGACGCGGGTCAAGACCCTTGCGTGCCGACCAAAGAGCAACGTTTTCAGCCGAACCGTAGACGCGGATGCTTTCGATCTGAAGTTTCTCGGTCCATTTCTTAGGCAGGGTGTAGCCAAGCGTGATATTGTTGAGCGACAGATAGTTGCTTGATGTCAGGAAGCGGTCGCTGGTTGCGCTGGCATAGCTGTATTCTGCGCTGTTGAAGAGACCCGGCACGTCAGTCTCGGTGTGTTCGGGAGTCCATGCGTTGACGATGTCTTTGTGAAGAGCGACGCCCTGACCTGATCCGTCAGACATGAGGTTCATATAACCATAGTCAAGAAGTTTGCCTCCGAACTGATATGCGAACGACACTGAGAAGTCGATGCCGTAGGCGTTGATCGTAGTGCCGAAACCGCCGAATGCTTTGGGGAGCAGACTGCCGGTGCACACCTGATTGGAGTTGCGGGCGTCCATATATTCCGGAGTCTTGTATTCGTCACCGATCTGAGCGTCTGTAGGTGCAAATTCGCTGTCGGTGTCTTCGGTAAACTTGGCCCAGTAAAGAGCATAGCCGGTCTTGGGATCTACGCCTGCGTATTTCGGGAGATAGAGCTGATACATTGATTCGCCTTCTTTGTACCACTGATATGTTGAACTCTTCCAGTAGCCGGTCTTGTCGATAAGCTCGGGAGCGAGTTTGAGGATTTTGTTCCACTGGAAAGTAATGTTGGCGAAAATGTCCCATGTTATATCTTTGGTATTGAATGCCTGGAAGTTGAGATCGAGTTCAAAACCGTTGTTACGCATCGAGCCGATATTCTTGGGCATTGAGCTGAAACCGAGAGACTCGGCTACCGGGATGTTGAAGATCATATCGGAAGTCTGACGGTTGTAATACTCGGCCGTACCCGAGAGTTTGCCTTTCCAGAAGCTGAAGTCGAAACCGGTGTTGAATGAGTTTGATTTCTCCCATGTGATGTCGGGATTGCCTTTATATGCGAGTGTGCCGTCAGACCATACGCCGTCAGAACCTACGAGACGATACTGGTCGGCATATGCCAGATAGCGTGCGCCGATATTATCGTTACCGTTCTGACCGAACGAAATCTTGAACTTAAGCATGTCGACATTCTGCGAGAAGTCGAGCATGAAATTCTCCTTCGAGATATCCCAGCCGGCGGAAGCTGACCAGAATGTACCCCAGCGTTTGTCGGGAGCGAAGCGCGAAGAAGCGCCGCGGCGCACAGAACCCGAAACATAATATTTGCTGTCGTAGTTATAGCGTGCGCGTGCGATTAATGCGCGGTGAGAGAGATTGGCAGCATATCCGTAGCCGCGTTTGTCTTTCGAGGTGTTGTTGACATACTCGACGAGCGGCTGATAGAGACCCGAACCGATTGCGTAGACAACCTCTGAATTGAGAGCTTCGCTTTCATAACCGGCCATCACATCAATATTGTGGACATCAGCGAATGTCTTGTTATAGTCGGCAAGAGCCTGGAATGTATTGACACGGATACGCTGGTGTTGCTGCAGTGCCTGACCGCCCGATGCGGCCTGCTGGCCATAGAGTGCATTGGCAAGCATATGATTGCGTGTGTTGTCGATGTACATGCTCGCATTGCCTGTTACAGTAAGACCTTCTACCGGTGTGAGAACGGCATACCATTTTGCGTCGAGGATGTCGCTCAGGTAGTCTTCCTTGTTATAGATGAGGTCGCTGGTCGGGTTACCGATCGAACGTGTCGCACCGGTCACGCCGTTGCCGTAGTTTGCACCGTCACCGTAGTCATAGATAGGTCTGTTGTAGGTTTTGTCATACATGATTGAGCCGTCAACATTGCGGATATACATCGGGTAGATAGGCGCAATAGTGTTGACAAAGTAGAATACGTTGCCTGACGACTCGCCGTCGTTGCCTTGATTGTCAGGCTGACCCATATTATAATAGGTGTACATGAGGTTGGCTCCGACCTTCAGCCATGATTTTGCCTGATAGTCGACTGACGCACGGGTTGAGAAGCGTTTGAAGTGCGAGCCGTAGATGATGCCTTCGTCGCCGAGGTAGCTGCCCGACAGATAGTAGTTGAGGTTACGTGTGCCGCCGGTGATCGACATATTGTACTCCTGACGGAGACCGTGGATAAGGGCCTCCTTGGTCCAGTCGTCAGCAATAAAATAATAGCGGCCGTTGCTGTAGCCCGGCGTTGCATAGGGATTGAACTTACCCTTGCTGTCGAAGAAGCTCTGGCCTTCGGGAACCGACCATGTCTGATAGCCGATGGTATTGAACACATTGGCGTTGGCGTATGCGCGGGCTGCAGCCTCGCCGCCGGCCGGATTGACAAACATCAGCTGTGAATTATACAGCGACTGGTTGATGAGTTCAAGATACTGGCGCTGGTCTTTGATCATGTCATAGGCAGGCAGTGAGCGTGAGTTCGAGCCCCACTTCATGTCGACTGTGATCTTAGCCTGGCCTTCGGTGCCTTTCTTGGTCGTGATAAGGATAACACCGTTGGCGCCGCGTTCGCCGTAAAGGGCGGTCGAGGCAGCGTCCTTAAGCACAGTGACAGCCTCGATATCAGTCGTAGAGATAGCGGAAACATCACCGTTGTAAGGAATACCGTCAACAACGTAGAGCGGACTTGCTCCGGCGTTGATCGTACCGACACCGCGGATAATGACACTTGCCTGTGAACCCGGCTGACCTGTCGAGCTCTGGGTCTGGACACCTGACATACGGCCTGAGAGAGCGTTGGCAACGTTAGCTACCTGTACGTTCTCGAGCTGGTCGGCCTTAACGACT
Source organism: uncultured Bacteroidales bacterium (assembly GCA_947573135.1). Taxonomy (GTDB): domain Bacteria; phylum Bacteroidota; class Bacteroidia; order Bacteroidales; family Muribaculaceae; genus CAG-873. The sequence continues at coordinate 4,617 of CANPDU010000053.1, forward strand.
GATGCCGAACCGGTGTATTCAGATTTCTTAACCTGACCATAGGCTACGGCGATGAATTCGTCGAGAGTAGTTGAGGCCGAGGTCATCTTCACGATCATCTCGCCTTTGGCCGGAATCGCCATCTCAACAGGCTTGTAGCCGACATAGGAGAAAGTGAGCTTGTTTGCTTTGGCCGGAACGTTGATGGCAAACACACCGTCGATGTCGGTGATCGCACCATAGTTGGAGCCTGCTGAAACCGAGACGCCGGGCAACGGCTCTTCGTTGTCCACGTCGAGGACAATACCGCGGACCGTGCGCATCTGAGCCGACGCACACATGCCGATCGCGAATACCGTCATAAGTAGAAGAAACAGCTTTTTCATACTTAAAAACAATTAGACATAAAAATTAATTAAAACAGTTGATAGTTCTACAGTTAGTGATAGCATCTCTTGTATAGAGATGCCGCTGTCTTATTAGCCCTATTATATTATTGTACGCGCGCGATAGCGTTTTGTCATTTTGTCATTTCTTTCAGCACTTTTCTACCACTTTACCCGATTTTTGCCACTTTACAGAAAGGATAAGTGTTAATATCGGA
>CANPDU010000054.1 GCA_947573135.1 uncultured Bacteroidales bacterium
TACCACTTTACCCGATTTTTGCCACTTTACAGAAAGGATAAGTGTTAATATCGGAGAAAAAAGCCTTTCATTTGTTTATCGGTTAAAGTTTTTTTATTATCTTTGCGCATTAATTAGCTTCTCTATACAAGAGATGCTATCTTTAACTGTAGAACTATCAACTGTTTTAATTAATTTTTATGTCTAATTGTTTTTAAGTATGAAAAAGCTGTTTCTTCTACTTATGACGGTATTCGCGATCGGCATGTGTGCGTCGGCTCAGATGCGCACGGTCCGCGGTATTGTCCTCGACGTGGACAACGAAGAACCGTTGCCCGGCGTCTCGGTTTCAGCAGGATCCAACTATGGTGCGGTCACCGACATCGACGGCGTCTTCGCCATCAACGTTCCCGCTAAAGCAAGCAAGCTTACTTTCTCCTATGTCGGCTACAAGCCTGTCGAGATGGCCATACCGGCCAAGGGCGAGATGATCGTGAAGATGACCTCCGCCACCACTAATCTCGATGAAGTGATGGCCATAGCCTACGGTACGATCAAGAAATCAGAGTACACCGGCTCGGCATCGGTCGTAAAGGCCGACCAGCTTGAGAATGTTCAGGTAGCTAACGTTACCAACGCCCTCTCAGGCCGTATGTCAGGTGTCCAGACCCAAAGCGCCAACGGTCAGCCCGGCGTGGGCGCATCAGTGCTCATCCGCGGTGTCGGCACTATCAACGCCGGTGGCTCACCCCTCTACGTTGTCGACGGCATGCCCTACAGCGGCGACATCTCGGCTATCCCGACTACAGATATCGAGGCTCTTACCGTCCTGAAGGACGCCGCCTCAACAGCGCTCTACGGCGAACGCGGCGCCAACGGTGTGATCCTCATCACCACCAAGAAAGGCACCGAAGGTCAGGCCAAGATCACAGTCGACATGAAGTGGGGCTCGAACTCTCGTGCAGTTCCCTACTATGAGACTATCAAGGATCCGCGCCAGCATTTAGAGATGATCAACCAGTCGCTCTACAACGCACAGTTCAAGTTTATCAATCCCGACGGCGGCGAGGCTGCAGCACGCGCTTACGCCAACGCCAACACATTCGGCGTGATCGGCTATCAGACCTGGACTGTCCCCGCCGGACAGAGTTTCTTCGACAATAACGGTAAGTTCAATCCTTATGCTACCCCCGGCTACACCGACGGTCGCTACTACTATATCGCCGACGACTGGAGCAAGGAATCTCTCATCCACGGTCTCCGTCAGGAGTACAATATGTCGATCACCGGCGGTACAAGCCGCCTCAACTACTACGTTTCAGGCAGCTACCTCGGCGACGAAGGTATCATCTACGGTTCGCACTTCAAACGCTTCTCTTCACGCGCCTCTATCGACTATCAGGCTAAGGACTGGCTCAAGATCGGAACCAACATAATGTATTCTTACACCAATTCCGGTTATCCCGACGAACAGGCTGAAACCGGATCATCAGGCTCTGTGTTCATGTTCACCGACCTTATGGCTCCCGTCTACCCGATGTATATCCGCAACGCCGACGGCTCGATCATGTACAACAAGCAGTATGGCAAACCCGTCTATGACTACGGTGACGTCAAGGACTACGGCAACGGCCTCAAGTCGTTCAACCGCATGCCTCAGGGCAATGCTACCGGTTCGCTCCAGTATGACCAGGAAGATTACCTGAGCGATATACTCGACGCCAAGTGGTATGCCATCCTTACTCCGGTCGACGGCCTTACAATCACCGGCAACGCAGGCATGTATATCGACAACACCCGCAACCACCATCTCGCTAACCCCCTCTACGGTCAGTCGGGCAACACGGGCGGTCAGGTTCAACAGGTTGCTGAGCGCGTCCGCGTCAACACATTCCAGGCACTCGCCGACTATAACAAGACTTTTGCCGATCTCCACAATGTCAACGTCATGGTCGGTTACGAAAGCGAATCTCTGAACACCGAATACACTCAGGCTCTCGGATCGGTTCTCTATCAGCCGCTGGTTCCGTTTGTCAACAACACTTCTAAAGACAAACGCGGCTACGGTGCTTCGGCCAACCTCAGCCACCGCGCTTTCATCGCCCGCGCCCGCTATAACTTCGACGGAAAATATTACGTTTCCGGGTCTGTGCGCCGGGGTGCCTCTTCACGCTTCGCTCCCGACAAACGCTGGGGTACATTCTGGTCTGCTTCCGCCGGCTGGGACATCTCTAAAGAGAATTTCATGCTCGACTTCTCACAGAACGTCGATATGCTCAAATTCAAGATTTCTTACGGTCAGAACGGTAATGACAACATCGGTGCAAACTACATAGCCTACGCCGACCAGTACACTCTTAACGGCGCCGACGGCGTCTGGTCTGACGGCACACGCTACTATAAAGGCAATCCCGACATCACCTGGGAGAAATCAAACTCGTTCAACACCGGTTTTGACTTCAGCTTCTGGAAGGGCATGCTATCCGGTACTGTAGAGTACTACAACCGCCAGACAACAGATATGCTCTTCAACATCCCCGTGCAGCCTTCGCTCGGTTACTCTTCGCTGCCTATGAACGTCGGCTCGATGCGCAACAACGGTTTTGAAGTCGATCTCAACTATCGTCCGATCGCAACCCGCGACATCACCCTTGATGTGTTTGCCAACATTACTTTCCAGTGGAACAAGGTGCTCAAGCTCGCTCCCGAAATCCTTAATGACAACGGCTACTGGAAATATAACAGCTACCGCTGGATGAAAGAAGGCGAGTCGATGTACCATTGGTATATGCCCAAATATGCCGGCGTTGACAGCGAAAGCGGTTATGCTCTCTACTGGGCCAAGGCCGAGAAAGACATAAAAGACGCTAACGGAAACGTTGTGACTGCTGCCGGTGAAGAATACAAAACTCCCGACTGGAGTGAGGCCTTCAACACCAACCAGTGTGAGATGGGCAATATGCTGCCTCTCGCCTATGGTGGTTTCGGTGTCAACCTGAATGCCTACGGTTTTGATCTCGCGTTAGCCTTCTCTTATCAGTTCGGCGGCCAGATCTATGACAACGGCTATGCCAACCTTATGGCCATCGGCGACACCCCCGGCGATGCTCTCCACAAGGACATCCTCGGCGCTTGGACTCCCGAGCACACCGACTCCGATATCCCCGGTCTCTTCTCTTCTTCTGAATACGCTTACGCCAATTCTATCAGCGACCGCTTCCTGACCTCAAGCAACTATCTTGCGCTCAACAACATCACTCTCGGCTACACTCTGCCTAAAAAGTGGACCGAAAAGCTGCAGATCGAAAGCATCCGTGTCTATGGTTCGGCTGAAAACGTTGCTCTTTGGTCGGCACGCAAGGGTCTTGACCCCCGTCAGGCTTTCATGTCGAGCAGCACGATTTCCTACTCGCCGATACGTTCAATCTCGGGCGGTATCCGCGTAAGCTTCTAATCAATATTTATTACAATTGATTAAACCTCACAGAAATGAAAAATCTTAATAAAATATTTCTTATTGCTCTGGCCGCTGCCGGTGTGTCATCGTGCGCTGATCTCGATACACAGTACTATGGCTCATACGTGACCGACGCCCAGAAGCAGAGTGCTCTCGAGAGCAATCCCGATCTGGCCGACGCGGCCGTCTCGGCTGTCTTCACCCAGTTTGGCGCTTATCAGGGTCAATATGGCGGATCAACCCAACAATATGACTTCGGTTATCCGGCTATTATGATCGGCCTCGATCAGCAGACTGCCGATGTTGCGGTTCCTAATACCGACTACAACTGGTTTGATTCCTGGTCTTCATATGCCTCTCCTAATCAGGAGGGTAGTCCTACCGGCATGACATGGCTTGAGACCTATAAGCAGATAAGCGTCACCAACTCACTTATCTCCACTATCAGTCTCGACACTGATGTAGCCGAGCTGCAGTTCTCGCTCGCTCAGGGTCTTACAGTGCGCGCGTTTGATTACTGGTTGCTCGCCCAGCTCTATCAGTTCAACTATGTAGGTCACGAACAGTCGCCCTGTGTGCCCATCATCACTGATGTCAACGCTGACGAAGTTGCCGCCAACGGCGCTCCACGTGCTACCGTTCAGGAAGTCTATGACCAGATTCTGAGCGACCTCGACAATGCCATCTCTCTTATCACCAAGTCAGGCCTCACTCCCGAGCGCGTGGCTGCCGGCAATCCCAAGCAGATGGTTTCTCTCGCCGTTGCCTATGGTCTCCGCGCACGTGTCTATCTGACAATGCATAAATATGCCGAGGCTGCAGCCGACGCTCAGTCTGCCATCGACTCCTTCAACGGCTCGCCTATGACTGCCGCTGAAATCAGCGTGCCCGGCTTCGACACCGCCAACCATGCATGGATGTGGGCTATCTGCCTTGCATCTACTGACCGACCCATCACGTCAGGCCTCTGTAACTTTGGCGCTCAGTTCGGATCGTTCTGCTTCGGCTATCCTCTCGCAGGCGACTGCTGGAGATGGTGTAACAAGCTCCTCTGGGAGTCAATCCCCGCTACCGACGCACGTAAAGGCTGGTGGCTCGACGAAAACTACCAGTCTGATCACCTCTCGGCAACTCTGCAGGAATTCCTTAACGAGTATATCAACTCCGACGGAACACCTACTACTGCCGACGGCGCTTCAGGTCTTCGTCCTTACACCAACGTCAAGCACGGTCTCTTCAACGGTCCGCTCGGCGAATATGTCGGAGCTTTCGACGTTCCCCTTATGCGTATCGAAGAAATGTATTATATCCTTGCCGAAGCTACCGGCATGAGCAAGACTGCGGCCGACGGTATTGCAATCCTCGAAAAGTTTGTCAAGGCTTACCGCGATCCCGCCTATACCTGCACGGCTACCGATCAGACTGCCTTCCAGGACGAGGTATGGCATCAGCGCCGCATCGAGTTCTGGGGTGAAGGTCTCGCATACTTCGACCTTCAGCGTCTCGCCAAACCGGTTGACCGCGTAGGCGGATACTTCCCCGACGGTTATAACTATCAGATCCCGGCTGACAGCAAAGTCCGCATCTACTGCATACCGCAGAGCGAAATTACCGCCAATCCTCAGATTTCCGTTAAGGACAACAACGAGTCCGGCTCACGTCCGACTCCGATCGCTCAGTAATCCGGTAAGACTTTCAACAATAAAATCACAAAGAAATTATGAAATTCTATAAATATTCACTCATTG
>CANPDU010000055.1 GCA_947573135.1 uncultured Bacteroidales bacterium
GGCGACACTATACGCCTGACATCATCGCTCACCAACCGGAAAAATCCGCTGACCCCTTTTTTGTTTAGCTGAGGCACCAATCCGCACCGAGTCCGGTGCCGCGCTTTAGAGTCTGTCATGAATTGTAGCCGGCGAAGTCTTCATTTCGAAAAGGCAAAAAGCTTCTTGCCAAGATCCTTTATGGAAGCTCCGATATGATAAAGCGTATCATCAATAATCAGAAGCGATCGTGAGTATCAGGGGCTGCGCCTTCCATAGGAGTTATCATCGCATGCGCAAAGTTGCAAAAACAACTGTAGGTCAGTAGTTTAATAAGCAGTGAGGGTGAATCAAAATTAAGTACTTTGATACACCCTCACTCTGCTATGTGATGAATTATCGAACGGCTATTTTCGCACTGTGTTCAGCCGATACTGCTATATAAAGACCGGATCTGAGATCAGAGTTAGGAACCTCGGCACCGCTAAGTGTATATACTCTTACGGCTGATCCATCGGCCGCATGAATAGCATTGCCTGCGACTTCAAAACCATTGTCGTGTGTTTCTATATCGCTGATACCCGATGTAAGTCTGTCAATCTTGAATGCGGGCGATATGGTCTGAGTCTGAGTATTTTCGGCCTGATCGGTAAAGGTTATCCTCAGATCATACCAGTTATCGGCGCTCTGCACGTCGATCTGATCAAGCGAGCCGCTGAAATAATTACCGAAACCCGGCGAAAAGGCCTTTTGGAAATCATTTTCGACTATGAATTCGTGGAAGTCTGAACTGCCGTGAGCCGCATATTCAATCAGACAGGCGGCTTCGAGCGACGAATAATAGGTGAACGTTGTTGGCCACGCGCCTGTATCGCGCGACTCCTGATGCTTTTCAAAATCAGCACCCATAACAGCAATTGTGGCTCCCTCGGGAGACGCAAATCTGTTGGTGACATTACCGTTAGCATCACGGATCATAACACGCTGAAGCGTAGGCGGCATAGTATCATCGGCATTCTCATCAAACGATACTTCACAAATGTTCTGTCCCTGAATGCCGTCAACAATCAGATTGCGATTGGTGAATGTATAGGTCATCACACCAGGTTCGTGGTCAGTTGCAGCCCATTTCTCCGACCAGTCATAGAGACTTTGACCTTCAGTGACCTCAAGCGGAGTACCATTATGCTTCACCGAAAATTCAAATAAATCAAGGTCGACACCGCGAACCTCTCCATAGTTGCCATAATAACAGTCAGGTGCAATATATGAGAACGGTACATCAGCCCAGGGATCAGTCTGAACGGCAGTCACGCAGGCTGCAAAATTATCGCCGAACTTTATTCCTGCAGCATTTGCAAAGGTAAGAGCAGGATTACATTTCACTTTCTCCCAACCCGGTTCGTCACTGGAGTAAGAGTTATCCTCAGCTGTTGCATAAAATTCGAAGTCTGAGCCGTTATATGCAAAATACGGAGTCGTTATGCCATCAAATATCCACTCATCCTCGTCGGCATAGTCAACGACATACATTTTGGCCAATGCATGCAGATTCGAAAAATCGACAGCCGGAGTGCATATATACAGATCATTGGCGCCTTCGATTTCAGCGCTGACAGCACCGACCAATGACGAAGCGGCGCTGTAGGCGTAAAAGTCAATGCCAAGTGTTTTATTGTCGTTGCCGTTGGTACCGTATGCCGGAGAATGCGCGATCTCAATGTCGGAAACCTTATGAAAGTCCCGGACATTATTAGTCAACACGATCTCATCACCGACCTTATCCATCGTAGTCGCCCCAAGATAGAAGTATTTTGCGCCGTCGCTGCCGGGTGCGTCAGCTTTTACAACATACGACACTTCACCGCGCGGACTGTCGACATTGGTTCTGAGAGTCAGCAGATCAGAATATTTTTCACCGCCCATGCCGATCACACTCTGAACAGAACCTTTCGATATGCCGTCGAAAGTCAGGTGAATGTCAGCAGTGATGGTCGCAATATTATAGGGTTTGTCTGCCACACCACCCAGACCGTTATCCTCGGGGAGCACGGCTTTTTCACCAGAAGGGAGCGTGAAAGCGGTAGTGATTTTTTTGTCAGCCATCGAAGCGTTGACATGTATGTCCTTAGGGCCGTCGACCTTGATGTCAGGCACAAACAGTATCGAACCGACATAGTCATTGTTTGTGAAAATTATCTGAGCGATATAGTCACCTGCAGGAACTGTGAATTTATTTACAGCCTTGCGCATTGACTGATATGATACATATTCGTCTTTGATCAGCCATACCCCCTGAGGAATTTTGTTTTTACCCTCGTTGTCGGGGTCAACGGTTATAGTCACCTCGAAAGATTCAGTGCTTTCATCCGCCTTCATAGCGACAGATCCGGCCGGCGACGCCTGCGGAGAGGCAACATCAAGTTTTATTCCACCGGGGCTGACAGTCTTTGTAAACACTGTCTGACCATTGTTAGTCATCAGACGTGACGGACCGGCGGCATATGCTTCTGCAGAAAACAAAATAACCGCCGATGCGGCTGCAAATTTAATTAGCTCCCTCATATTTTTCGAAATTTATTGAATGTTGTTATTTAATCCTACTGCAAGCCAATAATGCCTTGCAATCGCAAAGGTACACACTTTAAGCAAATATTAAAAACATTTTGCAATAAATTTTCATCTAATACTCCCATTTTGCCACTGCCGCAGATTACATATGTTTTAAGGAGACACAAAAAAGCGGTCTGACTTAAAAGTCAGACCGCCGATGCTTTTATTTTGTCGGGGTGACTAGACTCGAACTAGCGACCTCACGCCCCCCAGACGCGTA
>CANPDU010000056.1 GCA_947573135.1 uncultured Bacteroidales bacterium
ACCCACGACCTTTTCGTTACGAATGAAATGCTCTACCGACTGAGCTATTGCGGCCTGATGTAAATTTGCGGTGCAAAGTTACTAATAATTTATCATTTGATTGCTATAGGTGAATTTAATTTTTGCCTTGTCGAACAATATTTTTGTCATTGATGGCGCGGAAATATAAGGCGTGACTGCGGTTACGGTTGTTGTCGTGCCGTAATAATAATCTCCGCTTGTCTCGACAGATATATATACCGGAGTAAGGACGAATGTGTAGTCATCGGGGGTGATGTCTTCTTTGTCAATCATGCTCATAAGGTAGCTGCGCAGGCTGCCGAAGTAGTAACGTTTGTTGGCGGAGTCGTAGTCGGCTGAAAACGATGTTATATTGTCAGGCAGATTGTTATTTTGGAAAAACTCAGCTTTTTTGTTTTTGAGTATTAGCAACATGCTTGGAGCAGGTCCAAAACCAAAATCATTTGGCACAGAGTCGACCGGGAGTGAGAAAGTGAGGGTGTTGATGGCTGATTCGTCGCCTTTATTTGCTTTGTATGAGGAAATGATGTCGCGTAAGGGGAATTCGAATTCGACGTCATAACCTGTAGGAGATACTACAAGATTATCTCCGTTAGCTATGAGGTCTGTAACTGTAGGTGCCAGATTGAGGCCGATATTGTTATTGGTGACTATTTCCGGGGTGACGGCAAAATAGTTGGCCATGGCTGACTGTATGGTGTCAGTGCCGTCATCTTTTTTTGTCGTGCGCCGATAGTAGGCTCGCATTAAAGTGTTTGATACTAGAGTCAGGCGTCCGTTCCCGTATGAGTTGCGGATATATATACCTTTGAATACGTTGTTTATGAAAGCCGATGGGGATGAGAAATTTGACGGATTGTTTTTATAGGCAGTGAAAAATTCCTGGGCGAGTTCGCGTGGAAGTTTCACTGATATTGTGTGGTAGGACGCATTTTTCAGCGAGTCGGATTCTCCGAGCGTGGAAGTGTTGTATATTAGAGATCCGATCTTTTGTGATGGGTCGTAGTAACCTGTGGGATCAAAATTGCTGTAGATAGGCGAGGGGAGGTCGCGGTTGAGACGGTAGACCTCGATGCCCATCGGCGTGACAGAGTCTCCGACGAAGTTGCCGTGGTAAACGGCCATCATAAGTTTGAGCGAATCTATGGAATTGACTGTAACTCCTGCAGTGTCGAGCGAAGACGATGGCATGAACTGTGTCACCACGTCGCTTGAGAGAGATCCGTAGCCGGCGGCATCTATGCGTCCGAGAAGCTGTAGCAGCGTTCTTGACTGCACGGCAGAGTTAGCCACCGACCGACCTGTAATAGTGAAAGTAGAGTCAACGGTGATTGATATTCGGTCTTCGACGATCGATGATCCGATATTTGATTCGTTGTCGTCGCATGATGTGACAAATATTGTTGTGATTGCGAATACGCAGGCAATGGCTGATTTAAATTTCATGTCGGTTGCTTATGAATTTTTATCGACTGAATAACGAATTTTTTAGCAGATGATTGTAGATCGGTTGGTTAATTAAAGTGAAAGGTAGAAATCGAGATATGCTTTGGCATAATTTTCTGTTCCGGGGTAGGGCAGAAAGGGTTTGCCGGAATTTTTAGCGTATTCGATGAGCTCAGGATCAATGTCGGGCGAACTTTGAACGATGGCGTCGGCATAATCTATAGCTATCTTATTGAGTTTCTTATAGTCGACATCTCCTCCAAGCAAAGATTTGAGGTCATCATCAGAAAAGCCGTCCATGCGGAGCTTTTCGACCATCCTGGCATCGAGTGTGCCTTCGAAATTCTTGTCATACAATGAGTAAACTATACGAGTCCCCGCAAACGACGGATCGTCGGCATAGACGCGCTTGAGGAAAAGAGGCGTCAGTGCTGTGACCCATCCTGTGCAGTGTATCACTGACGGCTCCCAGCGTAGTTTTTTCACGGTCTCGACGACTCCTTGAACAAAGAAAATTATACGCTCGTCATTATCCTGAGGCGAAAGGTCAGTTTCAAGTCCTTGAGTTGTGTGGCGCAGAAAGTAGTCATCGTTGTCGATGAAATAAACTTGCATGCGTGAAGGCTGCAGTGTGGCCACTTTGATAATCAGAGGGTGATCGGTATCGTCAATAACGATATTTAATCCCGAAAGCCGTATGACTTCGTGCAGCTGGTTACGGCGTTCGTTTATAATGCCGTAGCGAGGCATGAATGTTCTGACTTCTGTTCCTGCTTCCTGAATAGCCTGTGGCAGATCGCGGCCGAAAAGCGAAAGGTCATTCTCTGCGAGGTAAGGTGTAATTTCCTGAGATATGAATAGTACTTTATTGACGTCCATTATCCGATGTATAGTTTTTAATGCACAAAGTTACTAAAAAAAAATGACATAATGCCGAAATCCTGTTGTGAACGTTGTTTTTGAGCGTTCTTAGCCGCTTTTGTTTTCGAACGGGAAAAATATTGATTAAAAAAGCGAATAAAAGTTTGCAGTTTCAAGAAAAGGTAGTAACTTTGCACTCGCAAAACGGCGGGATAGCTCAGTTGGTTAGAGCGTCGGATTC